>CALVEG010000027.1 GCA_944326525.1 Candidatus Gastranaerophilales bacterium | reverse complement strand
TTAATACCTTCCTATAACTCCTCAAATAAATATTTTTAATCTCTAATCGTTCTTGTTCTTTGTGTTTTTTAGCTTCCATATTTACAAGATACTTTTGAGATACATATAATTTATGATTGTATAAGTACAGATAAACTTTAGTGTTCATATATACTCTCTCCTGTGGTAATTTTGGAGATTTATCAAAGTATTTTAAAAGTTCCTTGTATTGTATATCATAAATTACAGTCCTAAAATAAGCATAAAAATTATTCATAACACGCTTTGTAAAACCAAATAAATCAATCATTTTTAAGACTTCAACATCAGTGCAAAATCCTCTGACAATGTATTCTATATCTTGTTTTTTATGAAATTCAAAAAATAATGGTAATTTACTTGTTTGTTGTTTTTTACAAACTTTTTTATTGTAATAATAAGTTCCATCACAATATGTTAGCCGTTCTTCATGAATTAAACCATCAATTATTGGCTTAAGTTCGCTTGAATCAATCTCTGATATTGTCTCAATCTCATCCAACGAGAACTTGTTTAAACGTTTGCATAGTTTTAATATTCGCTTCTCTTGGATTATTGACGGCTCAAAATCTTTGCACTTCATTACGATTTACCTCCGGCAAATCTCCATTCAGACAGATTTTTCACAGGGACAAGCTCGCTCGCTTCGCTCGACTCCGCTCTTGTCAAAATCCGCCTTTCATTTAATAATCCTTTCATTGTGTATTCGTCTAATTCTTCAATTTGATTGGTTTTCATTAATTTTTCAATTCTATTGATAAGTTTAACTAATTGTCTGAATTGGTTTGTACGAGTCGCAAGGTATTCAATAGCATCATCCTTAAACTTCAAATCCGTTAACTCTGTGAGAATTTCTTTAATATCATCTGAATTAAATTTTTCGAATTTCAGCTTTTTATAAATCCGATCCATTAAATGTGGATAACGTGCAAGTTTCTTATCTACTGCTCCCATCCCAACTAGAACCACAGGGCAACCCGTTTTATCGTGTAAATCTCTTAAGGTTTCAATAATACTTTTATCGATTAAATAATCAACCTCATCAACAATAATTACCTTGTTATTAAGCCTTAAATTATTCTCAATTAATGTAAAAGTTTCTTGGGAATGATAAAAAGCCTCCTCTCCAAGTTCTTCTGCGATTTCAGATAAAAGCCATCTGCTTGTCATTCCTTGTGTTGCTCTTACATAAACCGAATCGTTTTTATCAGCCCACCACTGAATCGTCTGCGATTTTCCTAGCCCATGTTCTCCATAAACTAATGCCATCTTAGGTATATTAGGTGGCACTTTTTGTAATTCGTCCATCAACGATACAAATTGTTTGACATTTTTTGTCCTAATAAAAGTTTTTTTCATAATTTAATCTCCTTCTTGGTTGTTCGCATTAAACGGGTCTACAAACGAAAACTCATCGTTTCCGTTTTCCGCCCTCTGCTCACAATCCGCATATAAATTGTAGTATTCATCACTTCGAATGTAGTTTGTAAGCCATTTTCTATCTTCAGGATTAGTGCATCCATTTGTCATTAACCACTCGTATTTTTCATAATCTGTATTAAAAATAGGTCTATACATCTGAAGTTCACGAGGGCTTAATTTTCTTTCCCGTTTTGGTTTTTCAATTATTGGTTGCTCCGTCATAAGACTTTCTTGCGTTTCAATTTCTATAACTTCAGCTTCTTCTTTCGGAAAGTATTTAAGAAAGTCTTTCTTAGCTTTTTTGAATTGTCTTTGTTGCTTTTGAATTTGTTGCTTAAATTGTTCCATATCTTTTACTGTTCCTAAATGATTTGCCATTGGGTGAACTTTTTCAACTTGTCTTGCTATACATAAAAATTCACCTTTAGTTGAATAAACGTGTATTTTAGTTAAATCAAATAGACTATATCTAATGTAAACAGAATCTCTTAAACCTAAAATTGAATCACTCCTGTAATGAAGTCCGAGGAATGTAATTCCATGTTTATTAATAGTTCTAACTTCAGTTTTCATCATTAAATCATTTAAGATATTTTTATCGATTTCTTGTTTTTGAACACTGTTTAAACATTGTTTAATTGATATTTGAGGAGCGTTCGGACAAGGTTTTGAATTGTGAAAATCTAACCAACAATCAATGTATTTTATTAATTCTTGTACAGTTGGAATGTAATTATTAGTGAGTTTTTTGTGCATCTCTCGATGAAGTTTCTCTCCTCGTTTCATCCATGCAGGCTTATTTTCAATACTTGTTCCAATGTAGCTTGGCATCATTTTTTCAAACTCTTCTTGAAATTCTCTAAAGAACCTCTCTATTACTTTTGCTCGAGCATTGTATGGTTTTGCAAATACTGATTTGATTCCGAGGTTTGCATATACTCCATTAAACCCTTCTTCGTCAAAATCACAGGATTGAAAATATTTTGCTTTGAAAGCTCTACCATTATCTTGGTAAACTACCTTCGGAATCATATCTAAATTAATGATTGCATTTCTTAATGCTGAAGCTATACATTGAGTGTTTTCACTCATCATAACTTCATAGCCGACTAATGCTGTGGATTTCCAGTCTAAAAAACCGACCAAAGTTGCTCTGGTCGGTTTTCCGGTAAATGGATTAATTACTTGAAAGTTTAATGTATGCCCATCAGCAATAAGTACATCTCCCACTTCAAGTTTAGAAATATCCCTTTCAATATATGCTTCCACTTTATCGTGGTATGCTTTTTCACCTTCTCTAAATAAAACCCATTGTGC
>CALVEG010000026.1 GCA_944326525.1 Candidatus Gastranaerophilales bacterium | reverse complement strand
AATGTTCCGTTCTCAAGATGAGGAAGAAGTGCATCTTGCTGGGTTTTAGAATATCTATGAATTTCATCAATAAATAAAATTGTTTTAACTCCGCTTCTCAATGCATTTTTAGCACTTTCAACAGCATCTTTTATATCTTTAACTCCCGAAGTTACCGCAGAAATCTCAATAAAATTTGCATTGGTTTTTGTTGCGATTAACCTTGCAAGAGTAGTCTTACCACACCCTGGGGTTCCCCACAATATAATCGAGAATAATCTGTTAGTCTTTAACAAATTCAAAATCGGACTGTTTGGCGATACAACATTACTCTGCCCCAAAAACTCCTCAATAGTTTTCGGGCGCAAAATTTCCGCCAAAGGTATCTGTTTATTTTGATTTTCGAGTTCCGTAAAAAGATTATTCATAGTATAATTGTAACATCAAAATGAAAGGGCGGTTAATGAGAAAATTTTTACTTATCCTGATAATTGTGTTTCTGCTGATACTTACGGCACCCTTGAGCAATTTCAAACATCAAAACCAATCTGAAAACGAAGTTATTGTCTGGACGCTTCAGATGAGCGACTTTGCAGACTACATGAACAAAGTTATAGAAGAATTTGAAGCTCAAAACCCTGACATTAAAATCAAATGGATTGATGTTCCATTCTCGGAAGGCGAAAAAAGAACTCTTGCCTCAGTCCTAAGCGACACACCGCCGGATTTAATTAATTTAAACCCCGACTTTTCTGCAACACTTGCCCAAAAAGGAACTCTTTACGAAATTCCGGAAGATAAACTTTCTCAATTCAACAGCGGAATTTTAAACTCGCTTAAATATAAAGGAAAACTATACTCTATTCCTTGGTATGCAACTTCTGCTGTCACAATTTACAATAAAGACTTAATCGAAAAATCAGGGATAAAAGTTCCAGAAACCTATGAAGATCTTAAAAATTCGGCTAAAACCGTAAGAGAAAAAACAAACGCATACATTTTTCTACCGAATATAACCGAAAATGATACAATGCTAAGAATTCTCAACAAATACGGAATAAATTCTTACGAAAACATAAACTCCCAAAAATCCAAAGAAGTATTTGAAATGTTCAAATACCTCTATCAAGAAAACCTGATTCCTAAAGAAAGTATAACTCAAACTCATCGTGAAGCCTTGGAAAAATACATGTCAGGCAACATTGTACTCTTTCAAGCCGGCGCAAACTTTTTAAACATGATAAAAGAAAATGCACCTTCAACTTATGCCCAAACCGATGTTGCACCACAACTTAAAGGAGAACTCGGACAAAACGACTTTTCTTTAATGAATTTCATAATTCCGCTTCGAGCCAAACATAAAGAAGAAGCTCTAAAATTTGCTATTTTTCTAACCAATAAAGAAAATCAACTTGAACTTGCCAAGCTTACGAATATAATAGCGGTAAACAAAGCAGCACTTAATGATGATTTTTACACAAAATATGACAACTCTGACTTGATGTCAAAAGCCCGCACAATAAGCGCTAAACAAATCAACAAAGTAGAACCCGTCCTGCACTCAAACAGAAACCAAAAAGACATTAATAACCTTATAAATTCTTCAGTTCAAGAAATCCTTCTGAACAAATCAGATACCAACTCAATTCTTGATAAAGTCGCAAAAGAATGGCAAATACTTATTGATTAATTAACAAATAAAATGTCTGTGCGTACAAAAAGTAACACTGTGAGCCATAGGCATAGGTGCAAAAAATCCGAATGTCGGCATCGGCATAGCAAAACATCCGCCAAACATAGAAGGCCCGAATACTCCGCCTCCGTACCAACCGGCATAAGGTCCTGCCATAGAACTTATTACAGATGCATTCATCAAGCCCGCAGTACCTGCCTGATTTGCTGCCTCGCTTCCATATCCGGTCAAATTATTGACCATAAAGCCTAAGTTGCTTCCTGTTACTCTTCGCATATCATAAGCTACAGTATTCCTAAAAATACCATTCATCAAATTTCGTGAGTAATTCATGGCAGCAGTAGACGGATCAACGCCATTGTTTCTATCCGCCAATGCTCCTGCAGTACTGCCGATTATGGCATTAATATTACTCAATATGTAGTTTGTTTCAGGTAAACCCATAATTTATCTCTCTATTATATATCTCGTATATATATTAAAAATATTATTCCCGAAAAATTGCCTTATTTTTTTAGTTTTGTAAAGTAATATTAAGAAAATATTTTCTAAAGTTAAAGTTTTCCCCCAAAAACACCGATATAGATAAAGGAAATGTTGAAAAGGGAAACGAAACAATGGCTCTGAATGTTTACAATCAAAACTACAAACTTGGCATCGACACTTCAGTTCTCAAACAAGTATCACAAGAAATCTTAAAGAGAGCAGAAGCGAAGAATAGCCAATATCAAGTAAACAATTCATTCGGAAGTGTTTTAAGAGCAACCGATATGGGTGTTGATTTGTACAAAGGTAATGTTGACACTCAGATTGCTAAACAAATCGCATTGAATAACAGCGGTTTACAAATTCAATTAAGTGAAAATGCACAAAAAGCAATACAATTCTTAAACTCACAAGCCGCACAAACTGTTGCAAAAAATGTCGAAGGTAAAATGACAATTTCTGTAAACGAAGCGCCTGCCCAACAACAAACTCAAACAGCTCATTCATTTAACCGTATTTTCAGCAACAGCACAAGCAAAGATAAAAGCGGTTCTAATCCTTTCTACCACGGAGAATTGCTAATGCAAAATTCCGAAAAGGGTGAAAAAACCGAAGAAATAAAAAGCGTCTTTGATTAACAGATTTAACAGCGCAAACGGAACTTAAATTTATTCGGGACTATCCGTTTCCTGCGCAGAATTTAATTTCTCAATATCGTCCCCGTGTTCATCTTTTTTTTGTTTATTTTGTTGATTATTTTTATTTTTTTCATCAAGAACAAGCTGTTTTTTCTTGGCATTTATAACATTTGCGACATTCATCATAGCAAGAGAATTTAAAGTTGCTCTAAGAACAGCACTTCTATCCATGTATTTTTCTGATTCACTCTGTTCTTCTTCTTCCTCTCTTTTTTGCTGAGCAAAATATTCTCCGCCTTGTCCCATTTTATCATCCTGGGTTCTTGCGGCAGTGCCTGAAATATCACCGCTCTTAAAATTGAAAGAGCCGCCAATCCCAAAAAATCCTGCTGACCTGTTATCGACCATATTTTCTACCCTCGCACACTTTTATTAATGTGTTATTTATTATCTGCGTGTTTACCAGAGTATAGCTTATCCGTTGGTATATTAACTCATCTAAATAAATTATTTTGCTACATTATTAATAAAAATTTACATTTTAATTTAGTTAAAGCGCGGCTTGAAAAAGATTAAATAGTATTTTATAATCTGAATTAATAAAGCAGCCGGATAATCGCGCATTGCGCCGGCAGTGCCAAGTGGAAACATAAAGCACAAGTGACTGTATATATACAGTTGGTCGACAATGTGAGGAAAGTCCGTGCATCCAAGGACAGATCGCCGGAGAAACTCCGGACGGCGTGAGCCGGTGGATTAGGACCACAGAAAACATACTGCTAACGGCTAATTAGTACGAGCGATGGTGCAACGGCGAGGTAAGAGCTCACCGGCGATGTCGAGAGGCATCGGCCAGGCAACCCCCGATAGGATGCAAGATTAACTCGAAGGTTTTAAAGGCTGTCCGCCCACTTCGGAAATATCGCTAGAGATTGCGGGTAACCGTAATACCAGACAGATGATTATCTATAAACAGAACACGGCTTACGGGCTGCTTTATTTTTTATTTTGGTGCGTCAAAACGACGCACCAAAAATAATGATATATTAAAAGTCCTCCGGACGGGGACACTTTTTATGGAAAAAGTGCCTCAAAACCA
>CALVEG010000025.1 GCA_944326525.1 Candidatus Gastranaerophilales bacterium | reverse complement strand
TTAATACCTTCCTATAACTCCTCAAATAAATATTTTTAATCTCTAATCGTTCTTGTTCTTTGTGTTTTTTAGCTTCCTTATTTGCAAGGTACTTTTGAGATACATATAATTTATGGTTGTATAAGTACAGATAAACTTTAGTGTTCATATAAACTCTCTCTTGTGGTAGTTTTGGACATTTGTCAAAGTATTTTAAAAGTTCCTTGTATTGTCTATCATAAATTACAGTCCTTAAATAGGCATAAAAATTATTCATAACGTGCTTTGTAAAACCAAATAAATCAATCATTTTTAAGACTTCAACATCAGTGCAAAATCCTCTGATAATGTATTCTATATCTTGTTTTTTATGAAATTCAAAAAATAATGGAAGTTTACTTGTTTGTTGTTTTTTACAAACTTTTTTATTGTAATAATAAGTTCCATCACAATATGTTAGCCGTTCTTCATGAATTAAACCATCAATTATTGGCTTAAGTTCGCTTGAATCAATCTCTGATATTGTCTCAATCTCATCCAACGAGAACTTGTTTAAACGTTTGCATAGTTTTAATATTCGTTCTTTCATTTAATAATCCTTTCATTGTGTATTCGTCTAATTCTTCAATTTGATTGGTTTTCATTAATTTTTCAATTCTATTGATAAGTTTAACTAATTGTCTGAATTGGTTTGTACGAGTCGCAAGGTATTCAATAGCATCATCCTTAAACTTCAAATCCGTTAACTCTGTGAGAATTTCTTTAATATCATCTGAATTAAATTTTTCGAATTTCAGCTTTTTATAAATCCGATCCATTAAATGTGGATAACGTGCAAGTTTCTTATCTACTGCTCCCATCCCAACTAGAACCACAGGGCAACCCGTTTTATCGTGTAAATCTCTTAAGGTTTCAATAATACTTTTATCGATTAAATAATCAACCTCATCAACAATAATTACCTTGTTATTAAGCCTTAAATTATTCTCAATTAATGTAAAAGTTTCTTGGGAATGATAAAAAGCCTCCTCTCCAAGTTCTTCTGCGATTTCAGATAAAAGCCATCTGCTTGTCATTCCTTGTGTTGCTCTTACATAAACCGAATCGTTTTTATCAGCCCACCACTGAATCGTCTGCGATTTTCCTAGCCCATGTTCTCCATAAACTAATGCCATCTTAGGTATATTAGGTGGCACTTTTTGTAATTCGTCCATCAACGATACAAATTGTTTGACATTTTTTGTCCTAATAAAAGTTTTTTTCATAATTTAATCTCCATATAAATTGTAGTATTCATCACTTCGAATGTAGTTTGTAAGCCATTTTCTATCTTCAGGATTAGTGCATCCATTTGTCATTAACCACTCGTATTTTTCATAATCTGTATTAAAAATAGGTCTATACATCTGAAGTTCACGAGGGCTTAATTTTCTTTCCCGTTTTGGTTTTTCAATTATTGGTTCCTCAGTCATAATCCTTTCTTGCGGTTCAATCTCAATAACTTCAGCCTGTTCTTTAGGGAAGTATTTCAAGAATTCTTTTTGAGCTTTTTTAAATTGTCTTTGTTGCTTTTGAATTTGTTGTTTGAATTGCTCCATATCTTTTACAGTGCCTAAATGATTTGCCATTGGGTGAACTTTTTCAACTTGTCTTGCAACACATAAAAACTCGCCTTTAGTTGAATAAACGTGTATTTTAGTTAAATCAAATAAGCTGTATCTAATATAAACAGAATCTCTTAAACCTAAAATTGAATCGCTTCTGTAATGAAGTCCAAGAAATGTAATTCCATTTCGATTAATAGTTCTAACTTCAGTTTTCATCATTAAATCATTTAAAATATTTTTATCGATTTGATGGCGTTGAACACTGTTTAAACATTGTTTAATTGATATTTGAGGAGCGTTCGGACAAGGTTTTGAATTGTGAAAATCTAGGTAACAATCAATGTATTTTATTAATTCTTGTACAGTTGGGATGTAATTATTAGTGAGTTTTTTATGCATCTCTCTATGAAGTTTCTCTCCTCGTTTCATCCACGCAGGCTTGTTTTCAATACTTGTTCCAATGTAGCTTGGCATCATTTTTTCAAATTCTTCTTGAAATTCTCTAAAGAACCTCTCTATTACTTTTGCTCTTGCATTGTATGGTTTTGCAAATACTGATTTTATTCCGAGATTTGCATATACTCCATTAAACCCTTCTTCATCAAAATCACAGGATTGGAAATATTTTGCTTTGAATGCCCTACCATTATCTTGGTAAACTACCTTCGGAATCATACCTAAATTAATGATTGCATTTCTTAATGCCGAAGCTATACATTGAGTGTTTTCGCTCATCATAATTTCATATCCAACCAGTGCTGTTGATTTCCAATCTAAAAAGCCGACCAAAGTTGCTCTGGTCGGCTTTCCTGTAAAAGGGTTAATTACTTGAAAGTTTAAAGTATGCCCATCAGCAATAAGTACATCTCCAACTTCCAATTTTGAAATATCCCTTTCAATATATGCTTCCACTTTATCGTGGTATGCTTTTTCACCTTCTCTAAATAAAACCCATTGTGCAAAATTATGTTTTTTATAATGTTCTGCGTATCTCCTAAAAGTTAAATCACAAGGAATATTCTCATATCCTCTTTTTTCTAAAATATGCTTTGTAAGATTGATTGCTTTTCCAATACTAAATTTGTTAGGATGCATAAGATATTTGAAAAATACTTCCTTCATTTCATTATTTAATATTGAATTATATTCTCCTTGTTTTCTAACTTTATAACCCGGCAATAGAGATTTATAACTACTATTTTCTTTATATAGATGTAGCCATTGATAAAGTGTTGTCTTACTTATTGAACCTATAAAATTATATACTTTAGGAAGTAACATTCCTGAATTATATAAATCCAAGAATACTGAATCAGCCTCTTTTTTAGTTGAATATTTACCACGAATATTTAACAAGGCGTGTAAAATATCAACTCTTGCTAAGGCTGTCATTTTTGCCTTTTCAGAAATAAAAGTTGGTTCTTGGTTTAAAATTGGAACAAGAGATGTTCCTCTGATTTCTTCATCTTCAAGTTTTTCTTGAACTTCTGCCTCTAAACTTGAATAAAGTATTTCATAGGATTTACCACCTCTAACCTCAACTTCTCTTGCGATATATTTACCTTTTTGTATTGCAAGTCTGATTGAACGGTTACTATTTAACCCTTTTATCTTTGCTACTTCATTTATATTTATGTATTTTTCCATACTCACACAATAACTCGGAAGTTTGGAAATGGAACACCGTTTCCGACTTATTGTGTCGCTTTTGTATCAATTATAATTATTGTTTTTTATGAATAATAAATATATTTATCTACTCTCTGAAGAAAAAAACAAATAACAAATAAAATTTACTTATGAAAAATATGAGATTCCGAGTTTCTTTAAAAAACTTCCAACTTATATAATTTAAATTTTATTAAATTTTATTAAACTTTGTTTAATTTTTATTTAAAAAGTTCCTCTTAAATTTCAACAAATTTTCAACACTGTCCTGTCCCAAAAATCCTGAACTGTCCCAAAATTCCTGAACTGTGCCTAAATTCCCGCCATTTAAGGTTTTGAGACACTGTCCTGTTTTAGACATTGACGGACAGTAATCGGACTTTTTTGACAGTTCAGGAATCTTATTTTTAGCAAATTCCGACTAAAAAAATCAAGATATATTTGAAACACAGCCCTATTGGTTCAAAAAAATCAAATTCCGACAATGTCTGTTCAATGGCACCGAAAGACGGCAGAAAAATATTTTTTCAAATGTCCCATTAAAACCCAGTTTGATTATTTCCTACCCCTAAAATCCGCTACACAAGCCGATTGCCCGAAATAATCGCACCATCTGTCATACGCAAAGCACTCACTTTATTACAACTGGAAAACGGCACTAAAAAAGGGCTTGAAACTGATTTAAGCCCTTATGTACTAAAAAACTCCCCAGGTTGGACTCGAACCAACAACCTACCGGTTAACAGCCGGTTGCTCCGCCATTGAGCTACTGAG
>CALVEG010000024.1 GCA_944326525.1 Candidatus Gastranaerophilales bacterium | reverse complement strand
TGTTGATTCTTTATTTGCAAGTTTGGTTACAATATTCCCTGTAGTAACAATTCCATTAGCTGTTGATACTATCGGTTTTGTAAAAGTCATATTACCGCTTATTGTGGCGCTGGTGTTGTAATGTAATGCGGTCGAATCATTTTTATCAATTTTATCGGCCAGTGCATTGAAATTCGCATTCACTTCCTGAGCTTTCGCTTTTGTGCCGGGAGTGAATGAATAAGGAATCATAGAATTTGTCATATTTGCCTTTCTGACAAATTTGACGAACTTTTCATAATTTATTTATAAGACGCAACAATTAAATATATCACGTGTTTTGAAAAACTGTCAAGTTGCTGTTTTATTTTTCGTAAGAACCGAAAAATCTCATAAAGGTGGTTTTTTCTTTAATTTCTTTTAGGGTATTTAATATTTGCGGATTTTTGATGTGCCCGTCAAAGTTTACGATAAAATTGTAGTCACCAAACTTGAGTTTTGAAGGTCTTGAAACTATGTATGATAGGTTTATATTGTTTTCGTAAAATATATGAAGAATTTCCAGTAATGCTCCAGGTTTGTTTTCCGTTGCAAAAACAAGTGAAGTTTTATCGTTGCCTGTTATTTCGGTTTCAAAATCGCCTATTAAAGCAAAGCGTGTTTGGTTGTTTTTGTCGTCGTTAATATTTTCTTTTAAAATATTTAAGTTATAAAGTTCTGCAGTTTTTTCACTTCCGATAGCAGCGTAAGTCAGATTGTAATTTGCAAGACTTCTTGCTGCTTCTGCTGTACTTGGTGCTTCTATAAAATTCATATTACGAGGCATTTCACCGTGTATAAAATTTTGGCATTGCGCAAGTGCTTGCGGATGTGAAATTATTCCTGTTATACTGTAAAATTCTGTGGTTTTAGATAATAAACAATGCCTTATTGGTATAATTGTCTGGGATAAAATACGGATATTAGGATTTATTGTCATCATAAGATGGTCGAGAGCTTCTCTAACGGATCCTTCATTGGAATTTTCAAGAGGAATTACCCCTAAAACTTTTGGGTTTTCGTCCACAAATTCGATTACTTCACGGATTGTTCCAACAGGTTCAGGATAAGGGCGCATATTGTACTTGTTACAAAATACGTCGGCTGCCATTTCTGAAAATGAACCTCTTGGGCCTAAATAGGCTATTCTTCCTATTTCTGACAAATCCATTGTTTACTTAACTCCGTATTTTCAATATAATTATATCAAAGAGTTAATAAAAGGGCAATGAAAATGAGTGTGATTAAATTTGGAACTGACGGCTGGAGAGCGATTGTAGGAAAAGATTTTAATGAAGATAATGTTATTAAAGTTTGTCGTGCAGCCGGCAAATATGTTTATAAAAATTTTGGCGAAACTAAAAAAATAATTGTTGGTTATGATCCTAGAAACAAGGCGGATGAATTATCTTTGCTTGGGGCGGAAACTTTGGCAGAAATGGGGTTTGAAGTGCTTTACAGTGACAAGGTTATTCCAACTCCTGTTTTGGCTTATAACGCAAAAGTTTTAAATGCTTGCGCTTTGATGTTTACGGCATCACACAATCCTCCTGAGTACCTTGGAATAAAGTTTATTCCTGATTACGCAGGACCTGCGACCGCTGAAATTACCGATGAAATTGTTTCTTATCTTGAGGATGATTTTGAAAAATTCGGGGATGGAAAAGTCGAAAAATACGATTTCAGCCAAGAATATTTTAACCATATTAAAACTTTAATTGATTTTGAAAAAATAAAAACTTTGAAAACAAATATAATTTATGACGGACTTTATTCTGCAAGCATCGGGTATTTTGACAAGCTTTTGGATTCTTTTGGAATAAAATACGAAACTTTGCATTTATTTCACGATCCGAATTTTGGCGGCGGAATGCCTGAGCCGAAGCCTAAATATTTAAAAGAACTTATTGAAAAAGTTAAGGCAAGTTCTAATTCTATTGGATTTGCAAACGACGGGGATGCTGACAGGTTCGGGGTTATAAATGAAAACGGAGAATACGTTACGCCGAATGAAATTATTGCGATTTTATTGAAGCATTTGACTGAAAATAAACATCTTAAAGGCTCGCTTGTAAAAACAGTCGGAGCAAGTCTTATGCTGGATATAGCGGCGGAAAGACTCGGGGTTAAAGTGATTGAAACGGCAGTCGGCTTTAAGCATGTCGGAGAAGCGATGCGGAAGTTTAATCCAGTAATCGGTGGAGAAGAAAGCGGAGGTTTAAGTATTCAGGGGCATATTCCGGAAAAAGACGGGATTCTTGCAAATCTTCTTATCTTAGAGGCGATGGCTTATGAAGGGAAACCGCTTTTTGAGCTTCAAAAAGAGCTTGAAACTTTTGTCGGATGCAGGTTTTACAATGACAGAATTGACAAAAGGGTAAGTACAAGAGAAGAAGTCCAGCGGGTTATTGATTTTTACAAAAATTCCGAAACGATTGGGTGTTATAAAATTGTGAAGAAAGATTTTAAAGATGGTGCAAAGCTTTATCTGGATGATGGCAGAAGTTGGATTCTTGTTCGTCCGAGCGGAACGGAGCCTTTGTTGAGAATTTATTTTGAAAGCGATGATTTGAATAAGCTTGAAGAATTAATGAATACGGTTGAAAAATAAATTTTAAAATTAAACCGCCTCTAAAACAGTTTTTAAGGGCGGTTTAATTATTTATCTGTAATGTTTTTATAAATCGTAAAAAATTATGATTTTTTATTGTCAAGTTTTGCTATTTCGGCAAGCTGTTTAGGGTCATTGATATTTCCTTTTGCCGGATCAAGGTCTAGTTCTTTCAATCTTGCGTTCAAGGCATCATTGACAAGTTTTCTCATTACATCTTTGTCAGAGCCCCATTCATCTTCAATTGCTTGTTGAAGAGTTTTTCCTGCAAGTTTTTGATATGCTGTTAAAACTTTTATAATGTTTTGGGAGTTAAGTTGTTTAAGCTTTTTAATAGTATTTGAATTCAAGCTTGCGGGGGAAATCTGATCATACAATTCTTGTGCAAGACTTGATTTTATGCATACACCGTTTTCATCGAATTCGTATTTATGTTCAACCACTTTACCGTCAGCATCTTTGTTTTTGATATGCTGAAGTCGGACAATGCCATTTTCGATGATTTTATCCGGTGTTTTGCCGTCTTCTTTGTAAGAAGTATATTTTAGCAGTTTATAATTTTTGTCATACTGGGTGATACTGGAGGTTTTACCGTCCCCATTTTTGTAAATCTTGGTATAACTACCATCTTCGTTATAGTTGTATTCTATTGTATTATCAATGGTTTTACCGTCTCCTTTGTATTCGGTTAATTTTATTATGCGACCATTTTTGTCATGTTGGTGGATTGTGAAGGTTTTGCCGTCCCCATGTTTTTCAGTCTTTGTATAGCTACCATCTTCGTTATATTGGTATTCTTGTGTATAATCAATGGTCGTGCTGTCGTCTTTGTAATAAGTTGCTTTTAGTGTTTTATCTTTTTTGTCATACTGGGTGATACTGGAGGTTTTACCGTCCCCATTTTTGTAAATCTTGGTATAACTACCGTCTTCGTTATATTTGTAGTTTTCCGTACTACAAATTGTTTTGCCGTCTTCTATGTAGTCTTCTACCTTTTCTAATTTGCCGTTAGGTTTGTAATAGCGTATTATATCTGTTTTGGTATTACCGCAATGAGTTTCTATTTCTTTTGTTTTTTTGCCGTTATTATCATATTCTACTGTTACGCTGTATTCGTTTTCTTGGCCTTTGTTATATATACGTTTGAGCTCTCTGCCATCTTTATCTTTTATTATATGGCAGTCATCTCCATAAGCATCTTTTCCTGCAACTTCGGTTGCACCTTCGGGTAATTCAGCATGATTTGCCGGCGCATTAGGTTGTTCTGGCGCATTAGGTTGCTCTGGCGCATTAGGTTGCTCTGGTGTGTTTGGATTAACCGGTGCGGTATTTGTAGAATCTGCCGGTTCTGTAATCGGTGGAATTGTATCAGTCGGAGCTGTTGGTGGCTGTTGTGCAGGTGTATTAGATTGTTCCGGTTGATTTGAGCTTGTTTCTTCGGCTTGTTCTGCAGGCTCTGGCGCTTTCTTTTGAATTCCTAATAAATCTGCTACATTCTTTACGCTTATTGGCAAACCTGCTTTTATTGTTTTTCCGTTATATGTAAATTCTACTTTGCCGTCAAGAGTTTTGTTCTTATCTGGATCAAAATCGTATGCGAGGTTTTTTGCAACATCTTCTCCTGCATAGTTTACGAATTGTTGTATAACTGTTTGCGCATATTCGTTAGGATATTTTTTCATAAAATCATTCATTGATATCGCTTTTCCGTTTGGATCACGGTATGTAACTTTTTCACCGCCTTCCCAAACTCTTACGGATACGGTTTTGTTTCCGTTTTCGTCTACAAATTGTATTTCTGTTCCGCGTGCGAATTCAGGTTTAAGTTTGACTCCATTAGCATCAATGTATTCACCGTTTTTAATTGTTGTTCCATTTGGACCGGGTTTTTCAGTCGGTGCTTCAGATCCCTTAGGTGCTTCAGATCCCTTAGGTGCTTCAGGTCCCTTAGGTGCTTCAGATCCCTTAGGTGCTTCAGATCCCTTAGGTGCTTCAGATCCCTTAGGTGCTTCAGATCCCTTAGGTGCTTCAGATCCCT
>CALVEG010000023.1 GCA_944326525.1 Candidatus Gastranaerophilales bacterium | reverse complement strand
CCATCATAGCAGTTCAGGTTATCTTCAGGTTTATGTTTCCCTGCATAGATTCTGCCGTATTTATCCACGCAATAATGATATGCCGCCAAATCTTCGGCACATGGTGAGTTTGAACCTGCCGTCCAATGCAGGCAAATTTTAGATAGTGAGGTCATTTAAAATTGCTCTCCTTTCTTGTCGTTTAGCAATTAAATCCAAGTATTCTTCCTCGCTCAAAGTTGTCGTTATTCCCAAGTCTTTTTCCTCTTTATATAAAGAAACCTGCTCGGCTGTATTTTTTAGAAAATCTTCAGCTTCTGATTTGTCCAGAGATTGAAAATAGGTATCAGTATCAAGCACCCATTCACCATTCAGAAAGATTGCATACTCGTGCGGCTTTTTAGGAACTTTTAGATCCCCGAAAACCAATGTATCTGTTTCTAAATAAATTCCGTCTCTTATTACTGAATACATTTAAAAAATCCTTTCTGCTTGCAAAATTAGCGAAACATTTGAGTTATATGAGCGTGCAACATTGTCGCAATCCTTAAATCTCATCAAGGTTGACGGAGTTCGCACATTAAACTGGCATTCATCAATATGAAAACCGTAGTTGTTAAACTCAATTCCTGCATCGTAGTTTGAATCGGGATACCATGGCATCACAAACCCTGTTGTTTTATCCTTGATCCAACCTGAAACTTTTAAATTTTTGTAGTCAAATCCGAGATTATGGAAGAATGAATATAAAGTGTTTATTGCAAGGTCTGTTTCCTCACTAATATATTGATTCTCTGTGGCATAGCTGTAAACGTCTGAGATAAAATTGTTTTGAGTTTTTACCCTACCGACATAAATTATTTCTTTTTCTTCAAATTCCTGAGTCTCAAGGTTAAAAGAATAGAATTTGTTTTCAGGTATAACAAAACAATCCGCAACTTCATACATTTGAAATTCTGCGACCTGTGCTCTTGTTGCCATATTTTGAATTTCTGTAATTTCAAGTTTAAATTGCATGCAATCTTCAATTACATCGGCATCAAAATTACGAACTTCATTTGCAACCCAGCCGGTTTGGTCTGTAATTTCTTTTAAAACAATCCATTCTTCTCCGTTAAAGCCCTTAATGTAACCATTTTTGATACTTCCGCCCGGATCATCATGCGATGCAACAATGGTAAACCTTGCAATTTTTCTGTAATTCGGAAAATCAAATTGTAACCATTGATTGCCCCCGACCACATTTGCTACCCATTTATTATTACGAACGCCGTTAAAAGCTAAATACGCAGGATAACTTGCACCTGTCGGGGCATAAAAACTGCTGCTGCTTGCTACATACCCATATTTAAACTCCTTACTTGTGGTTAATGAAATCATTGTCGGTACAGAGTTTTTATTTGAATATTTTTGCAGGGAGTTTGAGTAAGTCGGGCGTGCAGAGGTTACGAATGGTTTAAACTTGTTTTCATTATTCTTTTTAAACCCGATGTACATAACAGAATTATTGAAAAGGTTTTCAATACTCACAGCATCATTTATTTGAGATAATTGATTTAATTTCCCGATACCTGAAGTCCCGACACCGGTATTAATCAAAAGCGGTTTATCAACTGAAAAATCGAGTTTTGCCACCATTGGCATAAAATCGTTTACAGATTCATATAATTCCAATGCTCCAAAACCGCTAAAAGTTCCTCCGCCAGAATTTTTAGTAATAGTCAGTCTGTAATATTTAAAACTTTCAAAATATGTGAGAGCAAAATATCTCTTTTCATTCTGTTTCCAGTTTAGGTTGTCTTTGTAATCTCCGAGCAGTGTCCAATCTGTGTCATTATTACTTCCCTCAACAACAAAATCACAAGGGGCGTGAGTATTAGCATCGGCAGAATTCCTTGAAGTAATAGCAAATGCCTTGACCTTGGGAGTAAGATTTTTAAATTCAACCTTCAGCCACCCTGTTGTAACGCCATTAATTGTAAGCCAACCGTTAGCATCATTTGTATGATGGCGGAAAGCTTTCCAAGCCATATAGCTTTTTGTATCGTATTCGGAACTTGATGAAACGACACAAATTTCGTTTTCATAAGTATCCATTACCGGCATAATGTCTTCGGTAAATTCTATTTTTTTAATAAAATCAGCCTTACCAAATTGATTTTTAGGAGCATTTAAAATTGTTTGTGTAGGATATGAATTTGTGCTTTCTTCTTTTGCAGTAAAATAATTGACTTCTTTTACCGTTCCGTTTTCAAACAAATAAATGCCAATGTCCCCGCTTTTAGTTATTCTGTCGGTGTTATTCTGCAATCTTAAATTATTGCTGCTTATCAGTTTTCTTACATCTAAGAACTCAATAAATGCAAAGCCGGTAGTCTTTCCGGTAATTGTATCTATTGATGAAGTACCTGCGGCTTTGAAATTATTTGTATTTCCGCTTAACTCCAGAATATTTGACTCGCACTCAACAGTTTGTGCAGGGTTTTGTTTGTATTCCTCAAACCTTGCATCCAAATCGTTTATAGCTTGTTCGTGTTCGTTATTTGAGACTCTTAATTGTTCAAAGTTACTGTTAACATCACTTGAAACAGCTTTTGTCTTTGGTTTAAATTCAATTAGTTTATCAATAGTTGACATATATACTCCTTAAACTTCTTGTGGAATGTTTTTTCTCCAAATAGCCAGCCAATTAACCTGCGGATTTGCACGCTGCTCGGTGTTATAGCACGTTACTTTTATCCTTGTTGCTTCCTTAGCCCAATAACAATATGAAGAATCATCTGCATTAACATCTCCCGAATAATGAAAAGTTCTCATAGAGGGGATAAATGCAAGTAAATCGTCCATTGTGTAACCATCCGGTGGATATACATATGTGTTTGTTCCTGTGTTGTAACCGCTCAGAATCTGCATATTATCAAAGCTGTGGATGCTCTCATTGGTTAAAATATCCGTTATAGGATGTGTATGCTTTTTGGGTGCATAAGGTTTTAAATTATCTTCCGGAACAAGTCCCTCATCATCTAAAATCAAAGCCTCATTTGCACTATTTCCTGCATGGTGTCCGTCAATCAAGTCCGCATTGAGATTGATATTTTTTTCTCCATTTGATACAGGAACACTATTTTCATCATTACCTGCGTGAAAGCCGTCCACCTTGTCTGCATCAATTTTTCTGTAATGAGCATTAGGATCTTGATTGTGCATATTTTCCAAATAATCAAAAGAAACAATACTCACATTGGAATCAATAATTAGCTGTCTGTCTTCTAAGTTTTCAACCTCAAGCACAACTTTGACATAAAAATCTCTTGTTGAGCCTTCCTCTTCAACAGGTTTATAACTTTCAGGAAGTCTGCCTACCGCAAACAGGTTTCTGTTTGCATCATAAATACCGATTTCCCTGATATAATATCCGCCGCTGTCAGAGGGAATCGCACATTCAACAATTAATCTGTTTTCATATTCTGTATCAACGTATATTTTAGATATCGGGCCACGATAAGTTTCATTGATTAATTCTTCCTGATTAACATCGGGATCGTAATATCCATCGCCGCCATCACCCACTGCAAATGTTGTCAATTCAAGTGTCGTGCTGTTAGCATAGGCTCTTGTTATACCGTTTTTTCCGCCGTTTGTAAGTATTGTGTAAAAATCCATAAAAACTCCATTAAGTTGAATTAGCCAAAAGACCACACACTCTCGTCAAATTCTGATTCATCCCAGGTGCAAACAGGAAGATTTCTGTCTTCATCAACAGGTTTTGACCAGTAACATTCGTCCCAGTTGCTTTCATCCCATACAAGTGATTTTTGAAATGGGTAAATCGTAGTGCATTCGCCCGTTATACTTGCCATTTTGTGTTTGTAATTCTTTAAGTCGGACGACATTCCGATACTCAGGCTTGCAAGATGCGAACGGACATTTTTATATTCGTTAATTAAATTTTCAAGTCGCTCGATTAAATCAAAATCCAGTCCTTTTGATACAAAATTAATATCAACACTAAAGGTAAACGGCTCTCCGCCCGTTTCAAACCATTCTTTGATATGTCCCTCAAGCCCGAACATCTCAAAAATACGCAGCAGGGCATATTTTGTACCTTTGTATCTGTGAACTTCGATTGAACGCTTAATTAAATCTCTTTTTTCATCATCATTTCTGCATTGCAGCCAGCCCTCGTTCCCTGTTATATGGTATTGTTCAGCTAAATGAGGCAGAGCATCTGATGGCAAATTATCAATAATTGAAACAAGAATTACATCAAGTTCTAAATTTGAAAATCTTTCTTCGCATATTTCATCAAAGATTTTTAAATTGATATCTTCAATCGGGGCAAGACTTCTTGGATTATTGGCTGTTCGCAACCTTTGTTCTCCGCTTTGCAATTCTGACGAATTGCGTTGCTCTGTCAGGCTTCTCACAGGGGCGAGTTCCGCTTCACTCCACTCTTGCCAAAATCCGCTACTCATCGGCATACCCTCCGATTGTAATATCGTAATCAACCAAATCTGCCCACTGATATTCCTTGATATCTATATCTTCAGGGGTTTCCGGTATAACCTTATAAACACCATAAATGCTGTTCAAAATGGATATAATTTGTGTTTTAATAACATCTTTGCCGAGTTTTTCAGATAATGAGACTTTATATTCCCTCATTTTTGCATCAATCGTGTTTATAACGCTCTGAGAATCCGCATCCATATAAAGCCAAATCGTTGCTTTTATTGAAAACTCTATTCGTTCGGGTGATATAACTTGAACTTTATCTGTCAAAGGGCGGATTTTGTCATCGCTCAAGTAGGTTTGAACGATTTTTAAAATTTCTTCTGTCGGGTTTCCGTCCTTAGTTAAAGGATAAA
>CALVEG010000022.1 GCA_944326525.1 Candidatus Gastranaerophilales bacterium | reverse complement strand
GATTCCCCATATCTCGCTAAATAAATACTTTGTTTTGGTACTTCACGTCTTAACCTGCGTTTAAAGGTTGAACAACTTGGGAAATTGACTCTTTCAACTCCGTTTTCTCTCATTGCATAGCCAAGTGTCAAATCCCAACAGGTTTGTAAAGAGGGAGCACCCTCCATCAAATACAAATTTTTGAAGTAATCAAAATAGCAATCTTTTATTATTGATCTGCCTGAATTGTTTCCATATCTTGATAGTAAACCATTTATTCCACAAGCAAAGTATCTATTTCTCATTCTAATTAAGGAAGAATAAGACGTTTGGTTATCAGGATTATTTTTATTCCAATTTTCGATGAACAGTTTTAAGGCTCTGCCTCTCAAACAAAGACTTTTTTGGATAACATCTATGTATTTATCTGCCTGAATGCGTGACCATAAAGGGGCTTCAGAATATTTTTTATTATCAGATTCGTTGTCAATTTTTTTGGATATAGGTAAAGATGAATAACGAATAAAAATTTGTTTTATATTATCTTTTACTTCAATTTTATAAATAAAATCACCTTTGTAGCAGCGATTTTTGAGTGTCTTCTCTTTGACATTCAAAAGATTACACGCTTCTTGAATTGAAATCCAAGCCGGAATATTTGATTTTACTTGCTTGGTTTCATTCATTAATTGTGTAATCCTTTACTTTTATTCCGAAAATCTTTTCAATAATATAAAGGTCAATTTCCGGACACCCTCTCTCCCCAGTCAAATAGCGGCTTACTACACTTTTGGAAATATTCAAAGCCATCTGAATTTCTTTTGATTTAAGATCCAAAAGGGAAAAAATAAATTTAGTTAAAATTTGTTTTTTGCAATAAACACAATTTGACATATTTTTCAATCCTCTCTTGATATAGTTAGTTGTCTATAATCAAGCTGTATAAGATTTTGAAAATTTTTCTATAAGCCGACTGTCCAGTATTTTTTGCACAGCAGAATAATGCCTAATAAGGCAATATGACTGGCTCTACCGGGAAATCTTTAACCTATAACTCAATTATATGAAAATTATTTATATATGGAAGAGGCGAAAATTCAACAGCGGGGAATATTCCCCGACTTTTGAAAATAAAAAACAGTAATAACAGGAACAGAAAAAATGAACGAATTTTTTATATTTACTTTAAAATCAGATAACAAAAAGGATAAGGACTATTAAAAAAATCGGGGAAAAGTTTATGAAGAAATATTAAGTAAATTAACTTTTAAATCAAAATAAAGTTCCTCAAATTCCTTGTTTCTCCTCCAGATTCCCTCGGCGAGTTTTTGCAGCAGGTCAACTTTGTTTGAATTGTGAGAGGTAAATCTCGTCAGATAACTGTAAACCTTTTTGAATTCTTGAATTTCAGGTTTTGTAAATGCTTTTTCTTCAGGGCTTTGAAATGATTTTTCACTTACAAAGACCTGATTATCGTAAACATAAAAAGAAAATTCCTCATCGTAAAAAATTCTGTTTCTGCCTTGCTGCGGAGATTTATCATATAGTGATTTTAATTTATTTGTCTGCCGTTCGTAAATTAACTCCCTAAAAATATAATATAATTGCATCGTAGAACTTTCTGCAATACCAATTACGTCTTTGGCTTTATATGCCGGAATTGAAAGGCAAAAACACCGTATTACAATATCCAAAATCTTTGCCGGATAATAAGATAATATGGAATATTTTTTATTAAAACTCTGTTTATTATAAAAATACAGGTCATTTCTTAAAGTTAATTTTCCCTCTTTAACCAATGTCAAGAGAAGTAACTCTAAAACAGCCTCATCAACATCTTCAGCAATAGTTGAAATCTCATCAAGTGTAAATTTATCCAACCTTCTGCAAAGCCTTAAGATTCTGTCTTTCATTTAATAATCCTTTCAATGTATATTCGTCTATCTCATCAATTTTGTTTGTTTCAGACAGTTTTTCTATTTTATTAATCAACTTAACCAGTTGCCTGAATTGGTTTGTCCTTGTTGTAAGGTAATTTATTGCATCAGGAGTAAACTCCAAATCGGTTATTTGTTGAAGAATCTCGGTTATATCTTCAGCATTAAATTGTTCAAATTTCAAAGTTTTATACAGACGATCTACAAGATGCGGATATCTTGCAAGTTTTTTGTCAGCCGCCCCCATTCCGACTAGAACTATCGGACAAGCTGTCCTATCGTGCAAATCCCTTAAAGTCTCAACCGTATGTTTTTCAATCAAATAATCAATCTCATCAACAATAATTATTTTAGGATTCTGCCTTAAATAATTCTCTATGAGTTCAAATGTTTCCTGCGTATGCCAGTAAGGTTCTTCTCCAAGTTCCTCCGCAATTTCAGATAAAAGCCATCTGCTCGTCATCCCTTGCGTTGCCCGAACATATACAGAATCGTTTTTATCTGCCCACCACTGGATTGTCTGAGATTTTCCAAGCCCATGGTCGCCGTAAACTAATGCAAGTTTTGGAATGTTCGGCGGAAGTTTCTGCAACTCATCCATCAAAGCCACAAACCGCTTGACGTTTTTTGTTTTAATAAATGTTTTCTTCATAGATTAATCTCCATATAAGTTGTAATATTCATCGCTTTTTATATAATCCGCAAGCCACTTTCTATCCTGCGGATTTGTTGTTCCGTTTGTCATCAACCATTCATATTTTTCATAATTTGAATTAAACATCGGCACGTTCATCTGCTGTTCACGAGGTGTTTGCTTATGTTCACGTTTCGGCTTTGGTTGTTCTTCTATTTCCAAAACAGGTTCCGGTTCAATTTCTAAAACCTGAAGTTCATCTTTAGTAAATGTCTTTTTAATTTGTTTGATAAGTCTGCTTTTAATTTTCTGTTGCTTTTGGTACTGCTGCTTGTATTCCTCCATATCTTTAACTGTGCCAAGAATATTTGCCATCGGATGCACTTTTTGTACCCTGTGAGCCACGCATAAAAATTCACCTTTCATTGAATAAACATGAACCTTTGAAAGATCAAATAAGCTATATCTGACATAAACCTTATCCCGAAGTCCAAGTATAACGTCACTCCTGTAATGCATTCCGAGAAATGTTATTCCGTGTTTATTTATAGTTCGTGATTCTGTTTGCATCATTAAATAATCGAGTGCAGATTTATTAATATCTTGTTTCCGAACAGAATTTAATACCTCTTGAATTCTCTTTGAACGATCATTAGGACAGGCTTTTTGATTCCTGTATTCAAGCCAGGCATTAATATATTTAATAGTCTCTTGTACTGTCGGAATATTTCCTTTTGTTTGTTGATTATGAAGTTGTAAATGCAGTTTTTCATTTCTATTCATCCACGCAGGACGGTTTTCAATTGAAGTGCCGATATAACTTGGCATAAGTTTTTCAAATTCTTCCTGAAAATCTAAGAAAAATCTTTCTATAACTTTTGCACGTGCATTGTATGGTTTAGCAAAAACGGAGTGGATACCTAAATTGGCATACACTCCGTTAAAACACTCCTCGTCAAAATCACAAGATTGAAAATACTTTGCCTTAAATGCTTTACCATTATCCTGATAAACTACTTTCGGGATAATACCTAAATTAATAATTGCATTTCTAAGGGCAGAGGCTATGCACTGAGTATTTTCAGTCATCATAATTTCATAGCCGACAAGAGCTGTTGACTTCCAGTCTAAAAAACCGACCAAAGTTGCTCTGGTCGGTTTTCCTGTAAACGGATTTATTACTTGAAAATTGAGAACGTGTCCGTCTGCGATTAACACATCTCCAACTTCTATTTTACTTATATCCCTTTCAATATACGGTTCAACCTTATCGTGGTAGGCTTTCATACCCTCACGTCTTAACACCCATTCCGCATAATTATTTTTTCTGAAATGCTCCGCAAACCGTTTAAAAGTTATATTACTCGGCAGAGCATCTTCATCATATCCTTTTTTAATCAATACTTGTTTTGCAAGCCTGATTGCCGTATTGTACCCGAATTTATTCTGATGAAGTAAAAGAGCAAGCAGAACTTTTTTCATATTGTCATCTAAAATGCTGTTATACTCACCCTGCTTTGTTATTTTGTATTGAGGGATTAGAGATTCAGCGTTGCCGGTTTTCTTGTAGGCTTGTATGTATCTCCTTAATGTTCCGATTGAAATACTTCCAAGGAATTCGTATGCTTTTGGTAAATACAAACCTGAATTGTACAGGTCTAAAAATTCAGCATCAGCTTGTTTTATTGTTGGATATTTGTTTCTGTGTTCAAGTGCGGCTTTAACAATATTCATTCTGTGATTTGCCGTCTGTCTTGCTTTATCTGTAATAACGGGCGGTTTGTAATTTAATGGAACAATTGCCGTTGATTTGGTTTCGCATTCCCGAAGTTTTTGCTGTAATTCAGGCTCTAAACTCGAAAACAATATTTCGTATGACATTCCGCCATTTACTTTGACTTCTCTTGAAATATATTTGCTTTCAGGTTTGTTGATTTCCATTCGGATTGAACGAGTGCTCTTTAACCCCTTAGCCTGTGCGATTTCTTTAATAGGGATGAACGAGTTAAAAGCGGTGCTTGCACCAGCTTTTTCAACGAGTGAGGAGCTAGAAGCTTTGCTTATATTTATATATTCATTCATGGTACACACACATTAACTCTGAAGATGAAGAATTGGAACATCACTTCCGATCATTGTGTCGGTTTCGTATCAATTAAAAATTTGAACAGAACAGCAGAATTTTCAAAAACCTCAAAAGACTCACTTGCCCGCAATAATCATACCATTTGAACCAAGCCTTAATCACCCTAAAACACAGGCACAAAGAGGATTAAAATCCTTTTGCCCGAAATAATCACACCATCTGCACCGAGTAGAAAAAGAGTAAAAAGAGTAATTACGGTTCACATGGTTTGATTATTTCCCGCCCCTGAAATCCGCTACACAAGCCAATTACCCAAAATAATCGCACCATCTGCCCTACGCAAAACACTCACTTCAATACAA
>CALVEG010000021.1 GCA_944326525.1 Candidatus Gastranaerophilales bacterium | reverse complement strand
TGGTTTTGAGGCACTTTTTCCATAAAAAGTGTCCCCGTCCGGAGGACTTTTAATATATCATTATTTTTGGTGCGTCGGAACGACGCACCGATAATAGTTTTGCATACGAATAATAAAATGAATTAATTTTAAAGCCTCTGCGCAAGATTCGTAGAATTAAATTTCAAGAAGATTGATTTATATTTTCTCCGCCAGGGCTATAAACAAACTTTATTTTTATGATATTCTTTACTTATGAAGAAATGGGTTTATGTTGTTTTAGTTTTGGTATTTTGTACTTTATTTTTAAAGGCGTGTGTTCATAGAGATTATCCTGAAGTAGAGCAGGCGAAAAGTACCGTTCAAAATGATGTTCAGTATGTCCATTTTCCGCCATCTCAAAAAACAGTTACGATTGATGGAGTCGAATATCTTCAATCTCAGGCTCCTGTGGGCAAGTTTGGCGGAGAACTTAAAGCTTCTACAATTGGAGAAGGGCCGAAAACTTTTAATCCATTTAACTCTAAAGATAACATTTCTTCTCTTTTGTCAGAAGTTATGTACGACGGGCTTTTGTCGACTGATGCAAAGACTGGAGAACCGATTCCGAAACTTGCAAAATCTTTTGAAGTAATCGGTAATGATTATATAATTCATCTTCGAAAAGGGGCAAAATGGTCTGACGGTAAAGAAATTACGGCAGATGATGTTGTTTTTACCTGGCAGAATATTATTTTTGACGGGTTTGGAAACACTTCAACAAGGGATTCACTTGTGATTGACGGAAAGTTGCCAAGTGTTGAAAAAATTGACAAATATACAGTCAAATTTTCTACGATAAAACCGTTTGCGCCATTTATCAGAATGCTCTCTTCTCCAATTGCGCCGAAGCATATTTTTGCGCCTGCGGTTAAAAAAGGTAAAGATTATTTTTACACATTTTTGTCAACAAATACTGATCCCAAAAGTTTCGTAACTTCAGGGGCATTTAAGCTAAAAGAATACGTGCCTGCACAAAGAGTTGTTTTTGAACGTAATCCGAATTATTACATAATAAACACAAACAATGAAAAACTTCCGTATCTTGATAGGCTTGTATATTACATAGTCGGGGATTTGAATAATGAAGTTTTAAAATTTGAAGGCGGAGAACTTGATGTAATCAATCTTCAAGGTGCAAATGTTGCAAGATTTAAGGAAAGAGAAGCATATTCAGATTTTAAAATATATAATCTCGGGCCAAGTACGGGCACTATGTTTTTGTCAATGAATCTTAATGACCGTAAAAATAAAGAGGGAAAATATTATGTCGACCCGATTAAGCAGAAATGGTTCAGGGATGTTAATTTCCGTCTTGCTTGCGATTATGCGATAGATAGAAAAAATATGGTTTTAAATATTGCAAACGGTCTTGGAGAGCCTCTTTATACGGCAGAAAGCTTAAATTCAATATTTTTGAATAAAAAACTTCGAGCTTACCCGAGAAGTCTTGAAAAATCAAAAGAATATTTAAGAAAATCAGGATTTTATTGGGATAAGAAGGGGCACTTAAGAGATAAGGCGGGAAATCACGTTGAATTTAATCTTTTTACCAATGCCGGAAACACGGAGCGTGAAGCAATCGGGGTTATGGTAAAGCAAGATTTGGAAGATTTGGGAATGAAAGTTAATTTCAAACCCATTGAATTTAATACTCTTGTAAACAAGCTTGTAAACACTCTTGATTGGGATATGGTGATAATGGGCTTGACCGGATCTCCTTTAGAGCCGAACGGCGGTAAAAACGTTTGGATGTCTGACGGAACTTTGCATATGTTTAATCAAAGATTAGAGGGTGATGAAAACAGTTCTCGCTTAGATTGGGAAAAGAAAATTGATGAAGTTTACATAAAAGGAGCACTTGCAACTTCATTTGAAGAACGCAAAAAATATTATGATGAATACCAGAGAATTGCTTATGAACAGAAGCCTTTTATTTACATCTATTCACCGATTATAATAACTGCAATCAGAACGAAATTTAAAAATATATTTCCGTCGGGTTTGACAGGAATAACTTATAACATTGAGGAAATTTATATTGACGGAGGGGAAAAATAATGCAAGTATTAATTTATATTTTAAAGAGAATTTTGCAGTCAATTCCTTTGTTGATAATAGTTTCACTGATAAGCTTTTTTATAATAAGGTTATCACCGGTTGATCCTTTGGCAGAATTAAGGCTAAATCCTTCAGTGTCAAAAGAAACACTGCAGAAAGAAACTGAGCGTTTAGGATTGGATAAACCGATTATTGTCCAATACGGCAAATGGGCAAAATCTTTTGTAAAAGGGGATTTAGGTATAACTTCAAACGGAGAGCAGGTTAGCACAAAGTTGAAAGAAAGAATTCCAAATACTCTTCTACTTGCTGTCGTCGTAATATTTATGACATGGGTTGTCGGAGTTCCTTTAGGGGTATTGGCGGCATTAAGGTGGAAATCTAAAACGGATAGGATTTTGACGGTTCTGACAAGTATTGGTATGGCGATTCCGTCGTTCTTTTTTGCGGTTTTACTTCTTTTGTTTGCTGTAAAAACAGGCTGGTTTCCTGTCGGGGGGCTTACGTCCTCCAATTTTTCAGAGATGTCTTTTGGTGGAAAATTTTTAGATTTAGCGCATCATCTTGTTTTGCCTGTAACAGTTTTATTTACGATTTCTCTTGCAGGATTGCAAAGGCAGATGAGAGCAAATTTGCTTGATGTTCTTGATAGCGATTATGTAAAATTTGCAAAAGCTAAGGGGTTATCAGAATTTAAGGTTGTTTATAAGCACGCTCTAAGAAATGCAATAAATCCGATGATTACTTTGTTAGGGTTTGAGTTTGCGGGATTGTTAAGCGGGGCGGCTTTGACGGAATACGTATTTCAATACCCCGGATTAGGGCGTTTGATATTAGAAGCGGTTTTGCGTTCTGACATAAATCTTGTTATGGCATCGTTAATGATGGGTGCTATAATGCTGATTTTAGGTAATTTAATAGCGGATATCCTTCTTATAATTACCGATCCTAGAATAAGGGTTAAGGGAGGTGTTTCATGATAAAAGAGGTTCTGAAACAACTCTGGAAAGATCAATTTGCTCGTCTTGCACTCATTGTTCTTGGCATAATATATTTGTCGTTGTTTTTTGCGGATTTTATAGCACCTTATACGAAGGATTTTTCCGACAGAACAATGGCTTACGTACCGCCTTCAAAGATTTTTACAATAGATGAGAACGGAAAACTTTCAAAACCTTATACATATAATTATCGCAGGGATTTTGACGGTGAAAATTTGAAAATAGTCTATTCACTTGATAGAAGCCAAAAACATTATTTGAAATTTTTTGCGCAAGGTGAGCCTTATAAATTTTTAGGGTTAATCCCAATGAAAAGGCATCTTGTCACAACCGATAGTAATGGCAGATTGTTTTTGTTAGGTGCTGATATTAATGGTCGTGATGTATTTTCAAGACTATTGTTTGGCGGCAGAATTTCAATGACAATCGGATTTTTGGCATTATTTGTTTTGTTTCCGATAGGACTTTTGTATGGGGGAATTTCAGGATACTTTGGCGGGAAAGTGGATGCAATTATGATGAGGTTTGCAGAAGCTGTAATGTCAATTCCAAGCTTTTACCTTTTGATAATTTTAGCATCTGTCTTGCCATCTGGGATGACAAGTATTCAAAGATTTATGCTGATTGTAATTATCTTAGCACTTGTCGGCTGGGCAGGATTTGCAAGGGTTGTAAGAGGTATGGTTTTGTCTGTTAAAAATCAAGAATTTGTTCAAGCAGCCCGTTCAATTGGTCAGTCAAGATTAGGAATTATTATAAAGCACATTTTGCCTCAGACGACCAGTTTTGTAATTGTTGCAATGACTTTGTCGGTGCCTTCGTATATTTTATCGGAATCAGGTTTAAGCTTTTTAGGGTTAGGTATTCAACAGCCTGATGCAAGCTGGGGTAATATGCTTAAGGAAGCTCAAGAGTTTACAAATATAATCTCACGTCCGTGGCTTTTAACTCCGGGATTTTTAATTTTTGTTGCGGTATTGGCTTTTAACCTTATAGGTGATACAATAAGAGATGTTCTAGACCCTAAAAATAAGGTTAGATAATGTTAGAAATATTTGGACAGTTATTTGATTTTAATATTATAGAAAGAGTTTTATCGGCAGTACTTTTAGGATTTGCTGTCGGGCTTGAAAGAGAAATGACAAACAAGTATGCTGGTTTACGCACAAATATTCTTGTATGCGTCGGCGCTTGCATATTTACAATAATTTCAATTTACGGATTTCCAGAGGTGTCTGTTACCGGAGATGAACTTGGAACTCGTGATACGGCACGTGTTGCGGCACAAGTTGTTACAGGTATCGGTTTTATAGGCGGCGGAACTGTTTTAAGGCATGGCGCAAATGTTTTTGGGCTTACGACAGCAGCAACCCTTTGGGTGTCTGCGGCTATCGGTATGGCTTGCGGAACCGGCATGTACGGGCTTGCATTAATATCAACTATCGCAACTATTGTTGTGCTTGTTTCAATTAGAATTTTTGAGAAGGATGTACTTATTCACAGTACTAAAAATAAGAAGCGTGTAAGAATTAAGCTTGCTTGTGTTAGTGAAAATGTAGAAGATATTTATAAGTTTATAATTGACAACTTCCCGCAAATTGTAGAGATTAATAAAAAACAAAGTAATAAATTTGATAATTGTACAAATATCTCTTTTACAGCCGATGTTTTAAGAAAACGTCCTGTTCAGGCTATGTATAAAGAATTTGAAAATCTTGTCGGCATTGAATCAATTACAATTTTAGAGCCGGATGAGTTATCATAAAATTTGTTACAAAATGTAAAGGCTAAATCTTTAAATTTAAAGATTTTTACTTGTTGTGCCGTAGACATGAACATAAGTTACGATAACAGAAAGGACCGCAAAACTTATGGGAATGTCAGCTTCACAAGCCAGACTGCTAAGCATAACAGCACGACTGACCGATAACGAAAATTCAGGTCAGGACATTTCTTATGCTAAAATCCAGTTAGCTGATAAGATGGATCAGCTGAATACGGATTATTTGGCGGCACTTGATGCGACAAAATTGACGGTCTTGACAGGATTTAATGATTCGGAAGAAGTTTATACAGATATTTCATACAGTCTTATGACAGGTTACAATACTGTTGCAGCAGGCAAACAGTATGTGGTAACAAATAAAGACGGTAAAGTTCTTGTAACTAATGAAATTGCAAATGCTTATGAATCAGGTAATGGTGATTTAAACAAATTTTTGGCGTCATTGGGTTATTCAATGGCAGATATTGATATTACTAAAAATACTACCGGCGGGTATACCGACGAAGATAAAGTTCTGGCTCGCCAAAAGGTTCACGATGCGTGGGACGTTTATTTGACTTCTGTTGGTCTTGAATTTACAGATGAAGAACACGGACTTGAGTTCGGGTATACTTCATTAGGAACAGGTTATTTTAACGGTTATGCAACTTATACACTTAATGGTGTAACGGTTCCTTTGAATTACGAGGGAAGTACACCTGAACAGCGTCAGAATTACGATTATGCAGTTGCTTTAACTGAAGCTTATTATGGTGATTCAAATTCAGCTACAGATTTAAAAACAGCAGCAAAACCGGAAAATGATGCCTATATTCAATATTTAACAAATATTTTCCAAAGAATTCAACAAACAGGTTATTATACGGAAGATGATCCGAATATGACAATTAAAGATAATACTTGGTTTGAAGAACAGTTACGCAAAGGTGAATTGCAATTGGAATACTATTCTTCAACGGAAAAGAAATTTGTTTCAACTTCAATATCTGAGGATACTAATATTCAGGAGGTTGAAGACGAAAGAGAAATTGCAATTGTTGAACAAAAATACAAAAATGATTTGCAAAAAGTTGAGCAGTTAGATAACAAATATGACCTAGAACTGCAAAAACTTGATTCTGAACATAATGCACTTCAAACAGAGTATGATTCTGTTAAAAACGTAATAGAAAAGAACGTTGAAAAAACATTCAATGTGTTCTCGTAAATTAAAACAATAAAGCTTAAAACATAATAATTTCCCTAATTTCGTAACTATTCCCTGCCGCTTTTTTATTAAAGCGGTTTTTGTTATGAAAAAATGTCTTTTAGCAGGGGTAGTGATTGGTTTTAATTCAAATAAATTTGCTAATAAGTATTTTTGTAGTAGAATGTCAGTGTGTAAGAGTACAATTTTAAACAAAAAGGAAGAGAAAATGAAAACACTTTCACCGTTGCAAATTGAAAGATTGAAGTATCAGCCGAAACTTCCGGCAAGTTTAGCGCTAGGCATTAACAGCCTTGAACTTGTTGAAGGTGAAGCTACACAATCAGTAAGAGATCAGGATCAGATCAGAAATTTATTTAAAAATACTTACGGTAAACCTGTTGTAACTTTTAAAAATTCAATATCAATGTCAGTTTCAGAACCTAGAAATGTTGGTGTAATTCTTTCCGGCGGTCAGGCTCCTGGCGGACATAATGTTATCGCAGGACTTTATGATGCTTTGAAACAAGCAAATTCTGCTAATAAACTTTATGGCTTTTTAGGCGGCCCATCAGGTATTATTGACGGTAAATATGTTGAATTTACAGATGAATTTATTGATAGTTACAGAAATACCGGTGGTTTTGATATTATCGGATCAGGACGTACAAAATTAGAAACAGAAGAACAATTCCAAAAATCTTTGGAAGTTTGTAAAAAATTGAACATCAAAGCTGTTGTAATTATTGGCGGTGACGATTCTAATACAAACGCTGCACTTTTGGCTGAGTGGTTTGTTAAAAATAACGCAGGAATTCAAGTTATCGGATGTCCGAAAACTATTGATGGTGACTTAAAAAATGATCAAATCGAAATTTCATTCGGTTTTGATACTGCTACAAAAACTTATGCAGAATTAATCGGAAATATTCAACGTGACGCAAATTCAGCTAAAAAATACTGGCACTTTATTAAAATTATGGGTAGAAGCGCATCTCACGTAGCTTTGGAAGCTGCTTTGCAAACTCAGCCTAATATCACAATGATTTCTGAAGAAGTCGAAGAAAAGAAAATGTCATTAGAGCAAATAGTTAACTACATGACAAATATTATCGTAAAACGTGCAAATAACGGTAAAAACTTCGGTATAGCAATTATTCCTGAAGGTTTAATTGAATTTATTCCAGAAATGAAATCAATGATTGCTAATCTTAACGATATAATGGCAGCTTTGGAAACAGATCCGAACTTTGTTAACGCTACAACTATAAGAGAAAAATTTGATATCGTTGAAAACAGACTTGATGAAGCTAATGCAAAAGTTTACAATTCACTTCC
>CALVEG010000020.1 GCA_944326525.1 Candidatus Gastranaerophilales bacterium | reverse complement strand
GTTCAGGTATCAAAAATTGAAACTGAAAAATTGTTAATCGAAATGATTCAGACAAGACTTGATGAATTGAAATCTCAAGGCGAATACATAGGTAAATTCTCAGCACAATCACACTTCTTCGGATATGAAGGAAGATGTGCATTCCCATCAAACTTTGATGCTGATTACTGTTATTCATTAGGTTTTAATGCCTTTGCTCTAATCAACTTCGGGTTAACAGGATATCTTTCATCAGTAAGAAATCTTACTCAACCTGCAGATCAGTGGATTGCAGGAGGTGTTCCTCTTACTATGATGATGAATATGGAAAGAAGACACGGTGAAATGAAACCTGTTATTCAGAAAGCTCTTGTTGAACTTGATGGGCCTGTATTCAAACAGCTTGAAGAACACAGAGAAGATTGGGCAATGAATGACAGATATTTATTCCCTGGCGCAATTCAGTATTTTGGTCCTTCTTGCGTGTGCGATATTACGACTTGCACACTTCAGCTTGAAAGAGCTAAAACTCCGGTGACTGCATAGTGGGAAAATAAATATAATATAAAAAAGGCACCGAGCAAATTTAGTTCGGTGCCTTTTAGTTTATGCTTGATATCGTTTGAATCCTTTTTCAATATTCTTAGAAATTACTGACTTGACTGTATCGTATTCTGTTGTGAGTGAAGATATTTCTGTATCAAGGTTTTTCATTTTCATATCAAGAATATTTTCTTTGTAACTTAATTTTTCTTTTTCTCTGTTGTATTTAGCTTCAGCTTGTGCAACAGCTTCCTCATCCGTAATTTCTTTGATATAACGGTTGGTTGCATAATTGCCCTGATAATAATAACCATCATCAGCCAGAGTTGAAATATACATATTACCGTTTTTGAGTGATTCTTGTAAGTATTCGTTATCATTTACTTTATCATTTTCTGTCCATCCTTTAGCACAAATCTGGTTAAATAATGTATCGTAGAATGCTGCAATAAGAAGGTTATCACCTGAAGTGTCAATATCAGTAACCATTGTAAATACGAACATATCATCAATTAAGTTTGAACTTGTTTTTGTTTTATTAACTTCATAACTTGAATCTCCGATACCTTCCATATATTGTGCAAAGTATGTTAAGTATGCATTAAACATTGTTGAAATGTTAATTGTTGTATATGAACGTTTGCTGTCGTTATCATTATTACCATTATCATCGTGGGCATAAATACCGTTGATACCAACAACATCGGCTGAAATTGAGTCATAAGAAGCATCTCTTGGACCATCACTAGGTTTTTTATCACCAAAAGCTCTTAAATCACCAAAGTTGTCAACTATGTTTTTACCTATATCGTTATGTAAATTCCATTTATCTGAAGCTGGAACTCTACCAATATCAGCGTGTTCTACTGCCTGTTCACAATCAGCACCAAGGTTTGTGACCATATCCGTAATCATTCTTCTTGCATAAGCAAGAGCTGCTTGAGTATATTCATCTCCGGTATCTAATAGACCTTCAAATGTTTCAAACATTGCATCCCAGATTGAAAGGTTACATATTGCATCAGTAATACCACCCTTAGTCGTCATGTTGTTTCTGTTTATGTCACCTTCAACCCAATATACATAATTGCCGTTTAAGATGTCAGCAAAAGTTAGTTTATGAGCTGCATCAGTATGGCTTGAGTAGTCTGAACTGTAATCCAAAAGTTTTGTTTGGTTGATAAATGCAAGTTGGTTACTTGTATCATCTATAATAGCATCTGAAAAATCAAAGTATTGTGTCGATACCATATCAATTAAGTCTGTTAATGTACCTTCAGTTGTATTAACATTGACTAAATCACATGAACCAACACCTGCTATTTGGTTGTAAGTTGTTTTCTTGATATTTTCAGCTGTATTTTGTGAAATATAACCTGTGGATGCAAGTGAATCAATAAATTTATTACGGATATCGCTGGATGGAAGTCCGTCAAGACCTTCTTGCGGAATTCCTGCATCTCTTGCGGCTTTTGCCAATCTTCCGTCAAGCACGACACGACCTCCGTTGTCTGTTACCAGAAGCGGAGTATAATTGTTCATTGCCGAAGGTGTCATCATTAAACCATAGCTTAATGGTGTCGTTTCACTTGTTTGTCCGTAGTAATCGTAAATCAATTTGGTCTGTTGAATAGAATTATCATATTCAGCAGAAAGCTCGCTCATTTCACGAGACAAGGCTATTTTCTGGTGTGAAAGCAACATGCTTTTGTATTCACAGTCAGATTTTCTTGCCGTGATTGTTAATAATCTCGCTTGTGAAGCCGCTAATCCCATTGTTTTACGTGAAATCCTTTCAAGTTAGTAACAATTTTCCTGATTATTCATATAGTAAGACGGATTTTCAAGCATAAAACTTTAAAACATGCAGGATGGTTTGTAACAAATGTTTACAATTTTGCTCGTCGAAATTTTAAGAATATTTTTGTATTAATTCAAATATTAAAGCTTATTCATTTTTTTTGCAATTTCAGAGTGAATTCTATTTGCTCTGTAGAGGTATGCAGTAAGTTTTTCGTAATTAGCTTTGGTCTCCCCGTATGGAACTTTCATTGCTATAAGTTCATCAACATTTTCGTTAATACTTTCTAACGTATCAAGTGATTCTCCGATATCAGCAATTGAGCGGAATTTTCTTGAAATTATCGGGAAAATTTTGCGGGTTATAAATCTTTGAAATCTTTTTATCATTGGCAAGCGTTTTTTAGATTTCGGTCTTTGAGTTTTAAGGCGCATTTTAAAATTATTCTTAGCAAATTCTTCTTTTAATTCATTAAGTTCATTTTCAATTTGTTTTGCTTTAATTCTTAATTCCATTACATCAAGAAGTTTGCCTATTACTTCTCTGCCTTTAATTTTTGAATTTATACTTTCAAGTTCATCTTCTTTTTGGTGGATTAAAATCTCAAGACGAAGCGACTCGTCATCCGTTTCTTTTAGAGCTTTGTCATTCAGGATGTTTAAGTCGTAGTCATTAAGTCTTTTATTATTGTTTTGGAAGAAATTTTCGTTCATTGTTGTCTATCTTAAAAACCTGTAAAAATATTTTTTGCCTTTTTATTCAATTGTGTAAACTTTTTTGTAATAAAGAGCTGCTCCTGCGATTGTAAGAATAATATTAGGCATCCAAGCCGCTAAAAACGCAGGAAGTGTACCTGCTTCTCCAAATGATATTGAAAGTGCACGGATAAGATAATAAGTAAAAATTATCAAAATGCTGAATAAAAATCCTCGGTTGTATCTTACCCTTGGTGGTGTAATTGCAAGCGGTACACCGATTAAAACAAGCGCAATTGTAGTAAGCGGCAGTGCAAGTTTGTCATAAAGCTCTATTACAAGGATGTTTTTTTGTTTTGCTTCAAGAGAGTTTCCCTTTTCTCCTATGTATTTGACAAGTTTTGGGAAATTCATCTCTTTTGCAACGTCTTTATTCATCTGTTTTGTTAAGTCCATACCAAATTTGAATATCGAATCTTCAAATAATGCTGTATTTAAAATTTTGCCGTCGTCACCAACGGTATAAACAGCACCTTTTTGGAAGTTCCAACCCTCCGGACTTGTTTTTCCCTCATCGGCTTGTAGAATTTGGATGGTACCTTCTTTGGATGAATCTAAAACAGTTATGTTATGCAGAACCTTGTCTTCACAATATCCTACATAAAAAAGTCTTTTTAAAACTCCATTGTCATTAAGCTCTTTAAATACAAAATTTTGTTTTCCGTTAGGAATATTTTTTTGTCCTAATGCCCATAGTGCAAGGTCTTTTGACTGTTTCATCATAACTGGAACGATTGTTTCATTTATAAAAAAGCTGAATATAGACATTCCGATTGCAAAAATAAAAATTGGTTTTGCAATTCTGTTCAATCCTATCCCGCAAGCTCTCATAACCGTAATTTCAGATTTTAAACTTAAACCGTTAAGCGTCATAACAGTCGCAAGCAGTACTCCCATCGGAATTGTCATTACAATTACCTGTGGAAGGTTCAGAATAATCATCATAAATGCAACTTTGAACGGAATTCCATACATTGAAATTTGTTTAATCAGGGTTATAAAAGTGTCTGAGGCAAATATGATTGATGTAAATACGCAAACTCCCATTAAAAACATCTCAATTATCTGTCTTAAGATGTATGAGTCAAGCATTTTTACCTGAATTTTGTTTTGTGATTCAGTCATAATTTTATTTTATCCTAAACTTAATTAAAATTCCAACAAAACCTTCAAAGTTTCGCGTTCTTTGTTTTTTTCAAAAGCTTCGATTGCATCATCGGCTTTGTATCTGGCTGAAATAAGCGGTGTAAAATCAATTTTACCTGATTTAAGAAGTCTTATAGCTGGGCCAAATTGCCCGCAGCGAGAGCCGAGAACGGTAATTTCGTCAATTACAATCGGTGCAAGGTTTAATTCTTTTCCTGTTGCAACGGTGCTTTTCAAAACCAAAACTCCTCTGGGTTTTGTAAGGGCAATTGATGTTTCAAATCCTGATACGGAACCTGTTGCCTCAACTACAACATCATATTTTTTTTCTATCGGAAAGTCTTGAAGAAGAGCTGTTTTTACCCCTTGAGCCTTTGCAATATTGAGCTTATTTTGGTGTTTGCCAACCAAAGTTACGTCTATATTTTGAGCGTTAAGTGTTAATGCTGTAATTAGTCCAAGTTTGCCGTCTCCCAGTACGATTACTTTTTCAAAAGGTTTTATGTGCAATTGTTCAGTAATTTCGCAAGCAGCAGCAAGCGGTTCTACAAATACAGCCTGTTCATCTGGAACATTATCAGGTACTTCAAAAAGAACTTCTGTCGGCATTGTAAAATATTCGGCAAAACATCCGTCTTTTCTCCAAATTCCTAAAGTATGACGATTAGGGCAATGACGGTAAAGTTTTTCGGCACAATAAGGACAATCAGGTTCTTTGCAGCCGTAGCTGATTTCTGATACAACTCTTTTGCCGATTAAAGATTTATCTTCTCCGTTTACATCTTCGACAATTCCGACAGCTTCGTGTCCTAAAATCCCTTTATAGCCCATATAGCCTTTTGTGATTTCGTAATCTGTATTGCAAATTCCGGCTAAAGTTACACGAATTAAGGCTTCTCCTTTTTTCGGCGTCGGTTTTTCGTAATCTTTTACAAGTTTCAATTCTTTATCAAATACTACAGCTTTCATCTTATATCCTCATTAATATAATTTTAAGATCTTGCAATGACTTCTGCAACAAGTTCTCCGTAGCTGTTGAAGTGTCCGTCGGTTTCTTCTACGATATAATTTAATTCAGGTTTACCCTCAATTGCTTTTTCTGCTGCATCCATTGCTTCGTCGTAATCTTTGAAATCTCCAATTAGAGTTTTTGTAAGTTCTGAACGATTTTTTTCTGTGTAAACGTGATACATAATTAAATTCCTTTCGTATTATTTTATACTGTTTTAAATTTTTTCAAATTTTTCTCTTAATTCTTGTACTTCATATTTTAATCTGTTGAGTTCGCATTTTACAGGATCCGGAATTCTGTTGTGCATTAAAACTCCGTTTTTATCTTTAATTTTTCTATGAACAATTCTGCCGGGAACTCCTACGACGGTTGAATATTCCGGAACATCTTCAACGACAACCGAGCCTGCTCCGACTCTTACGTAATCTCCAAGAGTAATATTACCTAAAACTTTTGCTCCTGCACCTACAATTACGTTATTGCCTAAAGTCGGATGGCGTTTGCCTTGTTCTTTTCCTGTACCGCCTAAAGTTACCTGCTGATAAATCAACACGTCATCACCGATTATTGTAGTTGCACCGATTACAACACCTTCACCGTGGTCGATAAAAAATCTTCTGCCGATTTTTGCCGCAGGATGAATTTCAATTCCTGTAATAATCCTTGTTATATAAGAAATAATCCTCGGGATAAGCGGAATGTGCCATTTGTATAATCTGTGCGCAAGCCTGTATGCAATTAGTGCATGAAGCCCTGGGTAGCACAAAATGACTTCTAAAATGTTGTTTGCGGCAGGATCTTTGTCGTAAATAACTTTGATGTCTTCTTTTACTTTTGTAATTCCGCGTTTTATTATTTTAAACATTTTTCTCCGATCGTTTTTTGTGAAAGTTTAATTGGTTGTTATTTTACAAGTTTTGCAAACTTACGTTTGCCTGCCTGTAATATTACACTTTCATCAAATTGTACGGAATACATCATATCGGCAATCTTTTCTCCGTCAATTTTTACTCCGCCTCCTTGAATTAAGCGTTTTGCTTCACCTTTACTTTGAACAAATTTTAATTCTACAAGAAGGTCAAGAATATTTTTACCTTGCTCTACTTTGATTTCTTCTATGTCTGACGGAAGTCCTTTATTTGATACAACATTGATAAATTCTGCCTGTGCTTGATCTGCTCCGTTTTTTCCGTGATATTCTTCGGTGATTGTGTATGCAAGTTTTAGTTTTAAATCACGTGGGTTTACTGATGGATCTTTTAAAGAATTTTCAATATTTTTCAATTCTTCTTCGCTTACGTCAGTTAAAAGCATAAAGTATTTTACAATCAAAGTGTCAGGGATACTCATCAATTTACCGAACATATCTTTTGCACTGTCGGTTAAAGAGATACAGTGTTCAGGATATGTTTTTGACATTTTAACAACACCGTCGGTGCCTTCGATTAGAGGCAGAAGCATAACCATTTGCGGGTATTTTTTGCCGTAAGCTTCTTGGATTTGGCGACCTAAAAGGGTATTAAATCTTTGATCTGTTCCGCCAAGTTCAATATCAGCATCTATTGCTACAGAATCGTATGCCTGCATAAGCGGGTAGAAAAATTCATGAACAGAAATCGGACGACCTTCAGCGTATCTTTTTGCAAAATCATCCCTTGTCATCATTTGTGCAACGGTTATTTGAGATGCTAGTTTTAGTAAATCCGTAAAACTCATTTTGTGTAACCAGTCAGCATTGTTTGTAACTTCGGCTTTTGTAACGTCTACAACTTTTGACATCTGTTCAAAATATGATTTTGCGTTTTCTTCAACTTGTTCTTTTGTTAAAGAAGGACGAGTTTCTGATTTACCTGAAGGATCCCCTACCATTGCAGTTGCACCTCCAACAATTAGAACAACTTGGTGTCCGAGTTTTTGAAATTCTCTTAATTTTCTCATTACAACGGTGTGTCCTAAATGTAAATCGGGGCGAGTCGGATCCATTCCGAGTTTCACTCTTAATGGGGTATTTGTATCCTTTGCGTGTTGTAGTTTTACAGCTAATTCTTCAATTCCGCCTGGTAAAACTTCGGCTCCGCGTGCTAATCTTTTTGCTTGTTCTATAAATTCTTCTCTTATATCAACCATTTTATTCTCTCCTTGTTATTTTAATTGTATCAAAAACAAAAAGACAGGAGCATTTGTGGTTAAGATATTTAACATACTTTTGTGGATACTAAAATAGCGCCGAATGACATTTTTGTCATTCGGCGACTAGATTTACTATTTATTTTTAATTATTTTTCAGCCGTCAACAATTTTGTATAATCATTTGTTGCAAAAAACTCGTCAAGCTGCTCGCTTGTTAGTCCCAAAAGTGTGCCGACCATATCAATATAAGGGTTCCCTCTATAAAAATTGTTCGCTCTTAGTTCAATTTTTAAAGCCTTAATATCAATACTTGTACTTTCGCCTGTTTCGCTGATCGGTTCGGTTTGATTGTATTGTTCTACAATTGCAACAACATCATCAAAATCCATTCCTTTTGCTTTATAAATTGCACGTTCAACATCTGCTGCTGTAAGATTTAATTGTGCTTTACGTTGCGCAATTTCTTCTTCTGTGGGTTC
>CALVEG010000019.1 GCA_944326525.1 Candidatus Gastranaerophilales bacterium | reverse complement strand
ATACCCTGGATGCGATTCGAACGCATGACCTACCGCTTAGAAGGCGGTTGCTCTATCCAGCTGAGCTACCAGGGCTTGGATCCAGAGGGTCTAAACAGACGTTTGGTCTCTTGGGGTATCTGTATATTCCCTCCGCAAGTTATCGTATCATAAAAATTTCTTTTTGCAAGATTTATATTTTTATTGATGTTAATTTATGTAAAAAAAAAATACGTTTTTGTTAAAGTTCTATATTTGTTGCGTCGAAATGTTTTCTTGTAGTGTGTCAAGTTTAAAAGGAGAATCTAAATGGCAAACGAAGTTAACAATGTTAATGGTGCTCAAAATTATCTTGAGGTTAGAAAGCAAGCTCCAGTTACTGTTTCAGGATCTGTTGAGGTTGAAATTGTATTCCCTAAAACCGCGCAGGATGCAAAACCTGTAGAATTTAATTTGTATGGAAAAGATTTTGAGAATTTTGAAAAGTTTAAGGGAAACGACAAGCATGATGCTATGCGTATGACAACAACTGCAGCAAATGATGTTAAAGTCGCTTATATGCAGCTTCGTCACGAATTTCCTGATGTATATATTACATTTGAACCAATGCCGGATCCTAAAAAATGCGGTAAAAAACGTGAAGGTTTTATTACTTATCAGCAGCAACTTGAAGATTGGAAAGATGTTGCTCTAATGCAAATTTCTAATGCTAGAGAAAAAAGTACTACTACTCAGCTTAATAACGTTGCTAATGCAATAATCTCAAATGATAATGTAAATGCTGGGCTTAATGCTCAATTGACTGCTGAAGCGGCAAATGCGATTATCGAAAATGATAACAATAATGCTGAAGCTATTAATAAAAACGTTGATGCTGAAGGTGCTGCAACACGTCATGTGGTCAATGAAAACGCTAAGGAAATTAATAAAAATATTGATGAAGAAGCTGTTAAAACAAGAAATACAGTTCATGGTGAAAGTGCCTACACAAGAAATACTATCCGACGCGAAGCTGCTGAAACTCGTAACCTTGTTAGAAAAGAAGCTGCTGAAACTCGTAATGAAGTCAGAAAAGAAGCTGTCGAAACTCGCAATGTAAATAAAGAAACAGCTAAACAAACTCAAGAAATTCAAGCCTTATCTGATAAAATTTCTGATGTGTTGAATAATGGCGCTCAAATTCATACCGTTGATACAATGCAGCGAGTTGGTGAACTGCGTGATCTAATAGTTTCCGCTGACGCACCTCATAACTTGAAAGTTCAATTGTTAAATGAGCTTACTGTTTTTGCAAAACAATCAATTATTTCTTCTAAAGAAGTCGCTAAAATGCATACTTATATTAACGACACTTTGAAATTTGCAGGAACGGAAGGTTCTGAATATAAACAAATAGAATTCCCGGATTATGAGCCAAACCCAAGACGAGAAACTCCTATTGTAGAATATAATGTTGATCAAAATGAAAGTAAGATTGCTCACAAATTACCGCCGGAAAATAATTCTGAACCTACTAAGAACAATCCTAAGCCTAAAAAAACAGAAGAAAAACAATAGAATAATTAATTGAATTTTTATGACTTATAAATAAAAACAGGGATTTATAATTTTAAATCCCTGTTTTTCCTTTATTTAACGATTTCTTTGAATGTAATCCAAGCGGATAATACGTGTTGAACATTGTCAATTCGAATTACTTTTGATGATTGCGGAGCATAAATTAATGTCCAATATGCACTTGTTGGAATTCCCCCTTTGCTTTCTCCGCCTTTTACCTGATAGCGGCTTAGAAATTCTGTTCCTAGCTTAAGTGCAAATAAAACCTGTTGCTTTAGTATTTCATCGTCAACTATATAATAAATTGCAACAAGGCCTTCCATTATTGTTCCTATGCTGCAAAGCCTAAAATTCTCGATAAATCCGCCTCTATAAGTATTATTTTCTTCTACTATTTGATTATAAAGAACTAAATTTGCCATTTGTATTGCGTGAGCTTTTAGCATTTGTTTTTCTTCATCTGTAAGTCCGTTGTCAGAAGTTTCAAATAGTTTTCTTGTTGCAAGCATTGCCCAGTGATCAAATTGAATTCCTTTAGGATTTTCTTGTCTTAATTTTGCCAAATATAATAATGTTTTTTTTGCAGATTCTACCCATTTTTTTTGCGGATCAACTTCATTTAAGTATAACAGGCCAAGGGCTGCTTCTCCTGGGTAATACAATGATACAAATTCTTTATTTTTTTCCTTGTTATTTATATCGTATTTTGAATAGAAACTTCCGTCAGATTTTTGCATAAATAAAATAAATTCACCTAAACCACGAAGTTTTTCAAGTTCAATTTTTCCTTCAGGATAAAGATTTGAAAGCCCGATTAGTGCAAGACCTGAGCCGCCAAGTTTTGCAACCGGAGAGGTTAATTTTTCTTCTTCAGGTTTTGATACTACTGCATATATGTTTGGTTTAATAGGTTTTATATAATTCTCTATAAAATATTTTGATGCTAAATATCTTTTTTCTTGTAAAGTGTAATTTTTTAAATATCTTTCACATAAATACATAGAATATAATGTTCCGGCATGTCTTAGGGCATTATATTTTGTATTATCGTATTTTATATCAGGATTAATATTTGAATTATAAACAAATCTTCCTGATTCAAGAGTGTTATTTTTAAGATATTCAATAGAAAGTAAAATTTCTTTATCGGGTATAAAATCAGGCACTGTTGCTGCTGATGCTGGAAGAGGTTTTTTGATTATATAATATGCTGCAAAAAGCATAATTACTGTTAAAAATATATAAATTGATGATTTCATATAGTCCTTTCAAATATTTAAGCTATTCGTTTGTAATATTATATCATGTTTTTGTAATTACTTCAATTTTAAAATTGCGCTGTGTCTGTTAGTTGTTCCGTTTTCTTTTCTGTATGAAAAAAACAAGTCATTATCGCATACTGTGCAATATGGGCATACATCAATTTTTAAAACGCCTTCTTCTTCCATTTGTCGGCGGTTAATTTCTTTTAAATCAACATAAAATTTTTCATTCCGTTTTTCAAATGTTCCTTCCGGATTTTTAATAGTGGAGACAAGTTTTTCAAGAACATCTTCTCCTACGTTATAGCAGCAAATTGAAATAGCAGGGCCTATTAAGGCTTTTAAATCCGAGGGGTTAGAATTAAATTCCGTAATAAGTTTTTGGATGGTTTTAGATGCAATTTTTCCGGCAGTTCCTCGCCAGCCTGCGTGTGATATTGCGCCTATGTTCTGCTTTTCATCATAAATTATTATTGGAGTGCAGTCTGCAAAATTCAAGAAAATTCCTTGTTCTTTATTAGTAAGTATTAAACCGTCGCAGTCGGGGTATGATGTTTGGGAAATGGATGCAATTTCAATATTTGTTGAGTGAGTTTGAGAAGGATTTATGAAATTTTCAGGTTTTAAATTTAAAACTTCACAAAACATTTTTTTGTTTTTTTCTGCTAAGTCTTTAAAATCTTCTTCTTTTGTTTTTATGGTGCTTTCGCGTGTTGTAAAAAAATGGTCGACATTTTTTAGCAAATCTGATTTCATAACGGTTTTGTCGTTAATTTTTTCAAAGTAAAACATAATTTGGTAATCGTCCCCCTTCTTTCTAAGCTATTTTATACCAAAAGTTTTAATCCTGCCATACAATAGCAAGATTTATGGATTGGTGTTAATTTAACAAAGTTTGAAAATATAATAAAGGAGATAAAAATGAATTTAAGATGTTATACTGTTGAATTTATCGGAACATTTTTTCTTGTTTTTACAGTGGGATGTGTTTCATTGCTTGGGGGAGATGGGGTTATTAATGCGATAGCGATAGGTTTTGCATTAATGATAATGGTTTACGCAGGAGGTGCTGTAAGCGGTGGACATTTTAACCCTGCTGTTTCTCTTGCTGTAACTATGAGGAAAGCGCTTCCTTCATCAGAGTTTATTCCTTATGTAATCTCTCAGTTGTTGGGTTCTGCGGCTGCTGTTTTAGTCGTAAATTATTTTTCCGGGCATGTTGAAAATTATGATGCTTGTGCGTTTAATTATTTACCTATGGTTGTCGGTGAATTTTTGTTTACTTTTGCGCTTTGCTATGTTGTATTGATGAGTGCTACAACTAATAAAAACAGAGGAAATTCATATTTTGGACTTGCAATTGGTTCTACTGTTACTGTCGGGATTTTTGCAGTTGGAAGCGTTCTTTGCTATGGGGCATTTAATCCTGCTGTTGCAATGGCTTTAGGTATGATGCATACTGCTTGCTGGCAATGTGTTTTTGTTACAATGGCGGCAAATTTGGTTGCAGGTGCAGCGGCTGCTATTGTTTTTAATTTTACTAATCCTGATAAAATAGAAATTAATCTTTAAGGCCGTAGTCTGTTTGAATATGGATTTTGCCTTGTCCCAGCTTGTTTGCTTGTTTTGCTGCTTTTTCGGGATAATCAAACATGTCTTTTAAATTTTCTCTTTTTATTATAGAACTTACAAATTTCAGGTGTTTTGGAAGATTTCTATTAATTTCAGGGTGTTGTTTTGCCCATTGCTTAAGGGGTTGACGCCCCTTTTCGTTGTTGCAGCTTTTACATAATCCGATTTTGTTGTAGTATTCATCAGCTCCGCCTAGCGCAAGGGCATCCATATGATCAACCGTTATTACTGACATTTTAAAAATGTTTTGAAACATTGCTTTTATTTCATTACCTGCAGTTGCTATAATATTTTCCGGCGGGTGGACAATGTAGTCCAGCATATAATATTTTTTTAAATCTTCTTTTGCGATACATATTAATTTTGCTTTGTCTTGATGATGTAATTTGCTAAGAGTTTTTTCGATTGCTGTGTTATAGTCATCGTAGCGAAATTCTTTTTGAGGAGGTGTTGTCATAAAATCATTTTTTAATGTAAAAATGAAATCTTTTATTATTTCTTTTTCTACAAAATTATATTGGCTTTTGTTAGCGGTAGACTCAATTTTTTCGCAAATATAGTTTAAATGCTTTACAAAATCTTTTCTATTTGCTATTTGAAGTTGGTTAAGCATTTCAGTTTCACTTATATTTGGATTTTCTTTTAATAATTTTTCAAACCTGTTGAAAATCAGCTTATAATTAGGAATAATGTGTTCCTTATTAATTTTTATTGTGCCGTAAAGTTCGTGAAGATTTTCGCATTGTTTAATATCGTTAAAAATAGCTAGTTTTTCGTTGTGTGTAATTGTTTTGGTTCCGCAGCTTCCGCAGGGAATTCCACTATATTGTTCAAATACATATCCTCGTTTGCGTTGTGAAAAAAGTCTGCTTTGGACGGTTCCGTTTAGATCTGTTTTTCTAATAAGTACGTTTGATGATTTATTAGAATTTGCTATTTTTATAAAATCGTATAAATACTGATCATTTTTCCCAAGGCGATTGTTTGCTATTGCATTTGAAATATCGTCAACGTAAAGCTTAAGGTTTTCTTCTGCGTGCGGTGAATTTTTTATGTAGTTGAAGTTTTTGTACCTTTTATTGCATTCTGTACATATTAACATGTCATTGTATTTAAGGTAACTAGGTTTTGGTTCAAATATATTTACGAGGCTGTTTTGGGAATAAAAGAGCATTGTTTTTATAATATATTCGTGTTTTGGAATTTTAGAGTCTTGTTTATTGATTAAAGATAATATGTTGCGACAATTGTATGCTGACATTATGCTATTATTTACTTTGAATGTAATATCTTTTTTCTTTTCATTGTCAAGTTGGCGCAAGGTTTGGTCAAGGATTTTGTCGTATTCATCTTTTTTCGGTAGTACTTCTCTTGTGGCAAGATAATCGGCACAAGATTTAAGTTTTTCTTTGTCTGAGGTTGAAAAATTGTAATCCTCACATAACTTGTTAATGTATTGGGCTTGTGAGTGCATTGTTTTTACTACAAGTTTTGAGCTTCCTGTATAAAGTATTTTTAGAGCATCTTCTATTGATTTTTCAGGATAATTTTGTGCTAAATAGTTTAGAGATTTGATAAACGGATGAAATTTGTGATGAAAATATTCTTTATTTTCGCTGAGTACTTTACTGTATTGTTGCAGATCTTGAGCTTTTCTGACAGATCGGATAATTTCTGCGGCTTTTTGAGCACTAAGCATTTCTTCTCCACAACATGGGCAATGTACCCCATCAAGTGATAGAAGATTATCTTGGAAGTTTGTATAACCGCTGCCAAAGTTTATTAAATAATAATTGTTTGCCGGTTGTATTGGGTAATTCTTCGCCTCAAATTTCGGGGTGGTTATATTTACTTGTTTTGGGGTATAGGGTTTCGCGTAAATGTAATTTTGTAATGGTTGTATTTTCATTTTTATAGATATTAATACATGTGATATTTTATTTTGTTATTATATCGCAAAAACTTTACAAGTGTTCATAATTTGTTAAAGGTACTTTTTGTGTTAACATTTAGTGTATGAATAAGATTTTATCGGGGATATTTTTATCATTGTTGTTGTTGCAAAATGTTTGTTTTGCTTCAGATATTAGTTTTGTTTACATAAACGGTTCTAATAACAACAATGAAAAAATGAAAAATTGGTTTGAAAAAGGTGTGCATAAGCTTCATCCTGAGATTAAAGAACAATTTGAGCAAAATGAACAAATAAAACAGCTTATGCTAAAAACCGAACATTTTGAGATTGCAGAAGATCCGGTTATTTTTTTCTGGGGTGATAAGAGTAAAAATGATTTGGATTTTGTGAATAAAAGATTAGATATGTCAAAGGATTTCAGCCCTACGGTTGCATTTCAGGTAAGAAGACTTTTAACGCAATATATGCATGATGCAATTTGGGTGCAAAAATCACAGCATATGAAACCGATTGTTGCAAATTTGAATGAAACGGTTAAGGAAGAATTTAAAAAAGGTAATGAAGTTGTTTTATATGGCTATTCTGCCGGAACTTTTATTACTTATGAATATTTACTGAATACTTTGCCTTACATAAATTTAGAAGAATTTTTTAATGCAATTAAAACAACCGATGAATTTAAAAAGATTGTGCGGGAAAATCCGAGAAAAGATACTTGTATTGCAGCTTTAGCCGATGCGCAAATAGGTGTTGTGACTTCAGGAGGAAAACTTGTTTTTAACCCTAGTGAGGAATCTTTGGAGGGGCATTATCTTGATATTGACAAGTCAACAGAAAAAGTTTGTTCGCCAAAGGGTGCAGTTAAGGGAATTGTAAATTTCGCAAGTCCGCTTGTGCTTTTTTATTCAGATTTGGCGGATGAAGATTATGAAGTTACATACTTTAACAAGTATATGCTAAAATATTTGATGGAGAATGGGCTTTTCTTTTTAACCGTAAATTTTAGAGAAGATCCGATTGCATTTCCTTCTTCAAATAATCTAACTTTCGAAGAGATGGAAAAAATTATCGGAATGAAATTTTCCGATCCGAAAGGGTTTGTTTATGACAATAGCAGTGTATGGAGCTGGAGACCGTTCTTTATTGCACATACTTCATATTGGTCGGCGTGCAAACAGTTTTCTAAAGCGGTTACAGAAAGTGTAATTAACGGTTACAGATATCAATACGACAGTCTTTACAGACAAAAAATGCTTGATGAAAATAAATGATAGAAATTATTATATAAATGTAAAAGGGGAGAAAAATGACAGAAAAATTTGATTTTACGGATGGTGTACAGTTTGATCCTGGATTTGTAATCCATTTGAATGCTTTTGTGCCGAGTATTGATTATATTTACAGAAATATTTACAGCTTCAAAAATTTTAATCAGAAAAAAATGCACTTTAAAATGCAATATAATAAAATTTTGCAGCTTATTGAATCATATACAGGATTTTATCTTGGTTGTATTCTTTGGGCGGCTTGCATAAAAGATATGGATAAGCCTGTTCTTAACAATCTTTGCTGCGGAGCTGATTATAACGAAGAAGAAACTGTCGGTGAAGTTGATTTTATAAAAAAATATCTTGAACAATTCCAAAAAGATGTTAAATATTATCTTGGACAAGAATATAAACCCAGTGATTTGACTTTAAAAGTTCTTGATGAGTATGAAGAATTTTTGAAAGTAAATAAAGGTTTTACTGAAGTTAAGAATGCCGCAGATATAAAATTGAATAAAGAAATAAATTCGCTTTCAGAGAAAGATAAAGAGGTTATTCTTGATAAGATTGCGGAAGTTGTTGAGGATGGCGATTTCAGCAAGCTTTATTCCTTTAACGACAAGCTTTTTACAGTGTCGGCAAGTGTGTAATTTATGGATATAAAAGATAAAGTATATTCAATGTTTATAATAGGTACCGATGGCGGAGGATATGAAAAAGCACTTTTCTATCCTCTAGGCGGTCTTATATTTTTTACGCATGATATTCAGTCAAAAGATCAGTTTAAGACTTTAGTTAACGATATTAAGAAAAAAGCCACTTTCCCGTTATTTCTTTCTATAGATCAAGAGGGCGGGAGAGTTGAAAGAACAGAAAATATTCACAATGGCAAAAAATATTTGTCTGCAAGATTTGCCTATGAAAAAGGTATGGATTTTTTGCGTAAGCAGACAGAAGAAATTGCACTTGAACTGAAAAGTTTTGGTCTAAATCTGAACTTTGCGCCTTGTGTTGATGTAAATACAAATCCCAAAAATCCTATAATCGGAGAGCGTTCGTTTTCCGATAATCCCCAAGAAGTAATAAATGCGCAAACTATTGTCATAAAAGAATATCGAGCAAATGGGATTATTCCTTGTGTTAAACATTACCCCGGGCATGGTGATGCGGATAAAGATAGTCATTTAAGCCTTCCTCAGATAGATTTGCCGCTTGAGGAAATGGAAAAATTTCATATTGCACCTTTTAAAAAAGCAGTTGAAGATGGGATTGAAATGATTATGGCTGCCCATCTTCATTGTACCTGTTTTGATTCGGAAATAATTCCCAGCTCATTAAGTAATAATGCGCTTTCGTATCTTAGAAATAATTTGAACTATAAGGGGATAATAATCTCTGATGATATGATTATGAAAGGTGTTTCGGCTTACGGAGATTTGGAAGCTTGTGTAAGAGGGATTAAGGCCGGTTTAAATATGTTTATTTATAGGAATTCAACCCCTGAAACTATCTCTGTGATTGAAAAAATTGCAGCTTTAGCTCTTGATGATGAGGAGTTAAGAAATTGTATAGAAAATTCTTATTCTTTGATTACAAATCTGAAAAATAAAACTTTGCTGTAGTAATTTAGTAAATTATGTAATGAAAATCTTTACAATGTAAATTAGTTTGTAATCCCTGAAAACTATTTGTATGAGTAAGTTTTAGGATATTGTTGGTAAAGAACTTTTGCAACATTTTTTAAGATTTTGTAAAGATTTGACATCGTTTTAACATGTTTTTGGTAGTATAATTTTGGGTTGGTGATTTGCCCTTTGTGAATACATAGCCGGATCAGAACCAGTAAGGAATTACCCGAAAGGAATTTATTTAATGAACAAATTTTTAATTGTACTTTTGACACTTTTATTGAGCGTTCAACAAGCAAAAGCATTTAGTATAGATGCTTTTATGGACAAAAACATTGCACCTGTGTCAGATGCTATTGCGAAAGTTATTTTCCATCCTGTTCACATTTTTGGTGCGGATGTTCCGATTATTATTTTCTGGATATTGATTGCCGGGGTATTTTTCACATTTTATTTAAGGGGCATAGCTGTTTGGGGATTTAAACATGCAATAGATTTACTTGTAAAGCCGAAAAAGTCAGGTGATGGATCAGGAGAAGTTTCTTCATTTCAGGCTTTGATGACAGCGTTATCTGGAACAATCGGACTTGGAAGTATTGCAGGTGTTGCGATTGCGATTTCAATGGGAGGCCCTGGAGCTGCATTTTGGATTATTGTAGGTTCAATTTTAGGTATGTCATTGAAGTTTGTAGAAGCAGGACTTGCTGTTAAATATAGAAGATTTAACCTTGACGGATCAATATCAGGCGGGCCTATGCATTATATGGCTCATGGTTTGACAAGAAAAAAACTTCGCTGGCTTGGTCAGCCGCTTTCAATAATCTTTGCAATACTTTGTATTTGCGGGGGTATTACAGGCGGTAATATGATTCAAATAAATCAGGCTGCAAATCAGTTTGTAAATGTTTGCGGCGGAGAAAACGGATTTATGCACAATCTTCATTGGATTGTTGGTTTGGGCATGGCTGTTGTTGTAGGGTTAATTGTTATTGGCGGTATTAAAAATATTGTTAAAGTTACTGAAAAAATCGTTCCGTTAAAAATATTTGTTTATTTATTTTCGGCAATGGTTGTTATTCTTGTAAACTTTAAACAAATTCCGCATGCTGCATGGATTATTATTAAAGAGGCATTTTGTCCCGAATCAATCTATGGCGGTATGTTTGTTGCTATGATTATGGGTTTAAGACGTTCTGTTCAGTCTAATGAGGCCGGAACAGGTTCTGCGCCTATCGTTTATGCAACAGTTAGAACTGAAGAACCTCTTTCACAAGGATTTGTTGCATTATTAGATCCGTTTTTAACAGGTTTTATGTGTACATTAACTGCTTTTGCAATTGTAATTACGGGTGTATATAAAACTCATGCTGGACATACTTCAGGAATTGAGATGACATCAGATGCTATTTCATCAGTAATGCCGTTTTTCCCGACATTGCTTGCAGGAATTGTTCTTCTTTATGCTCTTTCAACAATTATAAGCTGGGCTTATTACGGTCAGAAATCTTGGAACTTCCTTTTTGGTGAAGGTAAGAAAAGAACTTTGACATTCCAGTTCTTATACTGCATATTTATTGTAATCGGTTCTGTTTTGAACGTAACTTCTGTAATCAATATAACTGATGCAATGATGATTGCAATGTCAGTTCCGAATATTATTGCAATGTATATTCTTGCACCGGAAGTTAAGAAAGATTTGAAAGATTATTGTATAAGACACCAAATTGGTAAATGGGTTAACCGTGATTGGTTGAAGCCTGCACCGGAAGCAGTGTCAATAATTGCAGAGGAGGGCGGATGTCAGATCAACAAATAATAGTAACAGTTTCAGGCGTTGATAAGGTCGGAATTGTAGCAAAAGTTACGACTGTTATGGCTCAGTATGAGGTAAATATTGAAGATATAAAACAAACTCTTATGCAAGGACATTTCGTTATGTTTATGCTCGGAAATATCGAAAAATCCAAATATTCTTTTAAGGAAATTAAAGAAGCTCTTGTAAATGCAGGAAAAGATCTTGGAATGGAAATTTGGGTTCAAAGAAAAGAGATTTTCGATAATATGCATAATATTTAAAAGATTTATACCACACCTTTCTTTTATAAAAACAAAAAGCACTGTTTCACGTAAAATTCGACAGTGCTTTTTGATATGTTATGAAAATTTATTATTCGAATACTTTTGTGAGAATAAAATTATGTTTTCAAAAACGAATTTCAATGTTATAATAATTCCAGTCGGAGTTAAGCCAAAGTATGATGAGTCAAAACAAAAAATTATCAATTGCTTTTTACTGGCATATGCATCAGCCGGTATACCAGCTTACTCCCGAAGGAGATTATCTGATGCCGTGGGTGAGGCTTCATGCGGTTAAAGATTATCTTGGAATGGTTGATATTTTAGATAAATTTAAAAATATAAAGTTAAATTTTAATATTGTTCCTGTGCTTTTGGATTCTTTGATTGATTATGGCGAAAAAGGTTTTCATGATTTGCATTCAAGAATTACGGTAAAAGATGTTAAGGATTTAACCGATGATGATAAAGAGTTTGTTTTAAATAACTTTTTTGATGCAAATTATCAAACAATGATTTTCCCTTTTGAGGAATATAACAGACTTTATCAAAAGAGAATTTCCAATTCGGAATACACATTAGATTTGTTTAATGATCAAGAATACTCTGATTTGTTAGCGTTATTTAATCTTGCTTGGTTTGACATATCTTACAAAAATAAGTATCCCGAACTTAGAAAACTTTTCAAGAAAGGCAAGGGTTATACTCAAGAAGATAGAGTTAAAATTATAGAAATTCAAAGGGATATAATAAGAAAAATTATTCCGACATATAAGAAGTTTTTACAAAAAAACAGAATTGAAATTACAACAAGTCCGTATTATCATCCGATATTGCCAATATTGTTGGATATTAGCGGAATAAAAAAAACATTTGCAGAAGATTTGCCAATAGACTTTAAGGCAAATTTGGATGCAAAATTACAAACTGAGCTTGCTCTTGACAAAATAGAAAATGTTTTTGGCAAACGTCCTAAGGGAATTTGGCCATCTGAACATTGTGTAAGCCCTAAAACTCTTGAAATGCTAAAATCACTTGGTGTAGAATGGTCAATTTCTGATGAAGGCATACTTTCTTCAAGTATTGGATTTGAGTTTGTGAGAGATTTTAAGGGGTATTTGGAAGATCCGTATCATCTTTTGAAGTCTTATGAGTACAAAAACGGTTTAAAAATGATTTTTCGTGATGCTGTAATCCCGAATTTGATAAGTTTTGAATATCCGAATCATGAAGTTGAACTTGCGGCAAATGATCTTTATGACCGTATAAAAGTTATCCAAAGTAAGCTGCTTACATCTCCAGATGAAGAACATTTGCTTACTATTGCAATGGATGGGGAAAATTGCTGGGAAAATTATCCTCAAAATGGATTTATGTTTTTAAAGACTTTATACAAGTTAATCGAGAGTGATAAGTCATTAGAAACTGTATTAATAAGCGATTACCTGCAAAAAGAAAAAAGCAGCAAACCTTTGAAAAAAATACATTCCGGATCTTGGATTAATAGGAATTTCAAGTTTTGGATAGATGAACCTTTGAAAAATTTGGCTTGGACTTACTTAAAGCAAACAAGAGATGATTTTTCAAAATTTGTTAAGGAAAATCCTTACGATAAAAATATAAATTTGGCACTAAAAGAACTTTTTATTTGTGAAGGAAGTGATTGGTTCTGGTGGTATGGAGAGCCAAACGATTCAGGACGGGATAATATATTTGATTATTTGTTCAGAGAACATTTGAAGAATATTTATACTATTTTAAATTTAACACCACCTTCGTATTTGAATACTCCTTTAATTTCAGCAATAGCAAAGCCTTCAAGATATCCGAAAGGAGAAATTACTCCTTTGCTTACCGGTATTGCAGGAAATGATGATTCTTGGCTAAATGCTGGATGTATTGATATTCCTGATGGTCCGTTGCTTAGTGAAGCAAAGTTTTTTGATAAAATCTGCTTTGGATATGATCAGGAAAATTTGTATTTAAGATTTTGTGTTAATGATTATCTGCAAAATAATTCGGAATTGTCAGATAAAGCTTACCAAATTTATGTTTATACGCGCAATGCGGATCGAAAACAATCACTTTCGCCTGTAAGATTGATTAGTAAAACCGAAAGTGTGCTTCCTATTTCAAAGGAAAAATTTCATAATGAACTACAGATTGCTGCGTCAAAGGGCAAGATTCAATTTGTTCGACTCATAAAGTCAATTCCGAATAATTTGTGGGTTCTTCAATCTTCAAAAGAAATTAAATACTGTTATAACAATGTAATTGATGTGAGTATTCCTTTTGATATGATTGATATAGCACCGAATGAATCTCTTGAATTTTGTTTTGTTAATGCCAACTACGGAATAAAAAACTTTTTTATTCCAAACGATATGCTTTTAACAATAAAAAGAGAATAATTAAAATTTGTAAAAAAAATAATTTAAAGTATAAAGTTTTTAATTTTTAAGCCGTTAAAAAATAGATAAATAAAGGATAAAAAATGGCAGACTTGTATTCGGATTATTCAAACAACAAAGGTAAACCGGAATTGCCGGAGAATTACTGGAAATCTCAGGCAGGCAGAGGAGAAAAGCAAGAAAGTTACAATGTTTTTGACACAATAGTACAGGCAAATTTTGGCAAAGGTCTTGAAGATTTGTCGGTATTTAAGTCAAGTAAATAGAGTTTAATTCTTGCCTGTTGAACCAAATCCGCCTTCGCCTCTTTGTGTTGAGCTAAGAGTAACCGCAACTTTAATTTCGGCACGTTCAACTTTAGCAATAACCATTTGCGCAATTCTTTCTTCTGGCATTATTGTATAAGCTTCGTTTGAAAGGTTTACGACAGGTACACAAACTTCACCTCTATAATCTTCGTCGATTGTTCCTACACAATTGATAAGAGTGATTCCGTGTTTGATTGAAAGCCCTGAGCGTGGTCTAATTTGTGCTTCATATCCGTGTTCAAGCTCAATTTTAATTCCAGTAGGAATTAATTTCCTTTCAAGCGGGTTAAGAGTTAAAGGCTCTTCAATCGCTGCTGCAAGATCCATTCCTGCGGCTCCTTCAGTTTTATATTCAGGCAAGCTTTTATTATTAGGAAGCTGTTCTATTTTTAATACTGTCATTTGTATCTCCTTATATTCATATTATAGCTTGAATTTTAGTTAATATTGTAAAGTAATGTAACAAAATGCCTAAAAAAAGCAATTATTTATTTTGAAAATACTTTATATATACATCAGACATATGAGAAAGAGGTAAAAATTATGAACGAGTTTTTAAACAAAAAAATTACAATTGTTGGGGTAATTGAATTTTTGGAACGTTGCTTTAAACATACAGCAGTAAAAAGTGAATGCAAAAATAATGTTATAGATAGCAGCTTAGCTAATTTCCAATTTGTTGATATAAATATGGATATGCCTGAAATTAATCTTGATTTGCAAGATATTACATTAGATTTTGTTTCTGTAAATCTTGATTTAATGGCAGCTTAAGATTAAGGTTTAAAAAAAGTAAAAAGGCGGGATTTTAATTCCCGCCTTTTTTTATGCTTCTATTTTTGTATTAGTTAACTCATTTTCAATTTTAGAAAGGATTTCATCGAGTTTTGTAGCGTCTTTAATGCCGCCTTGAGCAAAATTTGGTCTTCCGCCACCGTTTGCACCTGTGGCTTTTGCAATTTCACCGACTATTTTTCCGGCGTTTATGCCTTTTTTAACAAAACCTTCTGAAACTTTTGCCATTACTGTTTTTGAGTTAGCAAGAACTATAATACTTTCGCCAAACTTGTTGGATAGAAATTCAAGCCCGATTTTAGCGCCAAGTGGTGTAATATCTTCAATTTTTGATATAAACAATTTCCCGCCTTCTATGTCTTGGGCTTTTGATGCAAATGTTGCAAATTTAGCTCTTGCATTTTCTTCTTCCAATCTTTCGATTTTCTTTGAAAGCTCTTTATTGTCTTCCGCTAATTTTTCAACACGTTCAACAACTTCGTCAAAGTGTGCTTTGAACATAAGTGAAAGCTTGTCCATTTCTTTGACTTTTGCATTCATAAATTCAAATGCAGCTTTAGAAACAACAAGTTCGATACGGCGTGTTCCAGCTGCGATTGCACCTTCTGTTACGATTTTGACAAGTCTTAAGTCGCGAATGTTTCTGGCGTGAGTTCCTGCGCAGAATTCTTTTGATATGCAGGTTTTGCCGTCAGTAATTGAAACAACTCTTACTATATCATCGTATTTTTCGCCAAAAAGTGCTGTTGCTCCGGTAAGTTTGGCTTTTTCAAGGTCCATAACATTTGTTACAACATCATAACCTTTTGCAATCCAGTTGTTCATTATTTCTTCGACCTTGAAAATTTCTTCAGGAGTCATCGCGCGGTTGAAGGTGAAGTCAAAACGCATTCTGTTTTCTTCAACCTGAGAACCTGCCTGATGAACTTCGTCGCCTAAAACTTTTATCAAAGCAGCCTGCAAAAGGTGGGCTGATGTATGGTGAAGTCTGATTTCTTCACGGCGCGGAATGTCAATTTTTGCCTTAACTTGTTCGCCGATTGTAATTTCACCGTTAATCAGTTTTGAACGGTGTACAAAGAGCTTATTGACTTTAAATGTTGTCAAAACTTCGGCTTTCATATTGTCATTTTCTATAATACCGCTGTCGCCTGTTTGTCCGCCGCATTCTGCGTAAAAAGGAGTTTTGTCTAAGATAATATCAACATATCCGTCACCTTCGACAGTTGCAAGAATTTTAGCATCTGCCTCATTTTCGCTGTAGCCTAAAAATTCTGTTGAGCCGACTTCGTCTTCTATTTTTGCATATTTCATATCGCCTGTTACCGAAAGTTTTGCGGTTGCAGCTTTTGCACGTTCTTTTTGCTCCTGCATTGAAGCTTTGTAGCCGGCTTCATCTACCTTTAAGCCGTTTTCTTCGGCGATTTCTTTTGTTAGTTCAAGCGGGAAGCCGAAAGTATCGTATAGTCTGAAAGCACTTTCTCCGTCAATATCCTTTTTATTGGCGATAAATTCTTCAAGAAGTTTGTAGCCTCTGTCAAGAGTTTTGTTAAAGCGTTCTTCTTCTCTTTTAATCGTGTCAATAATTTTAGCTTTGTTTTTGACTAAATCAGGATAAGCTTCTCCGTAATTTTCGATTACAGTATCAACAAGTTTATATAAGAAAGGCAAATCCATTCCTAAGATTTTGCCATGTCTTAGAGCTCGTCTTAAAATCATTCTTAATACATAGCTTCTTCCTTCATTTCCAGGGATTACGCCGTCAGAAATAAGGAAAGTTACGCATCTTGCGTGGTCTGTGATTATGCGTAAAGAAATATCTGTTTTTTCGGATTTTTTATACGGAACTCCGGACATTTCGCAGACTTTATTTAAAATTGGTCTTAAAAGGTCAGTTTCAAAAGTTGAAGCAACCCCCTGACAAACCATTGTAATTCTTTCCAATCCCATACCTGTATCAACGTTTTTGCTTTCAAGCGGTGACTGGTTGCCTTCTTCGTCCTGATAAAGCTCTGTGAATACAAGGTTCCAAATTTCAACCCAGCGGTCGCATTCGCAAGTGTCAATTCCGCAGCCTCTCGGGTCGTTGCATTTGTATTGTTCCCCAAGGTCGTAGTGAATTTCAGAGCAAGGACCGCAAGAACCTGATGCTCCCGGAGGGCCCCAAAAGTTGTCTTTTTTGCCTTTACGTTTAATTCTTTCTGCCGGAACTCCGACATTTCTCCAGATTTCGTAAGCCTCGTCATCTGTTTCAAATATCGTAATCCATAAGCGGTCTTTATCCAATTTCAAAACTTCTGTTACAAATTCCCAAGCCCAAGGGATAATTTCTTTTTTATAATAATCGCCGAAAGAGAAATTCCCTAACATTTCAAAGAATGTGTGATGTCTTGGAGTACGTCCGACATTTTCTATATCACTGTCTTTTCCGCCTGCTCTTGCGCATTTTTGGCAGGAAGTTGCTCTGGCTGGATCATAAGGTGATTTTACAATCCCTAAAAATATAGGCAAAAACTGCAGCATTCCCGCTGTTGTCAAAAGTACCGTCGGGTTGTCCGGTACAAGGCTTGAACTTTCTACAACAGTGTGCTGGTGTTTATCTTTAAAATAATCCAAATATAATTTACGAATTTCATTTCCGGTTAGCATAATTAATCCCTCTAAAATTGTTTACATTATAAGAAAATTATACTACAAAAAAAATATTGATGAGTTTAGTTTATTGTTTATGTGAAATAGGTTGAGAATTAATAATGTAACTAAATGTAACGATGTATGAAGTCGGTTTAAAATAAGCTAAAATTCAATTATACTCTGTGGTGTGGTGTGGTGTGGTGTGGTGTGGTGTGGTGTGGTGTGGTGTGGTGTGGTGTGGTGTGGGCAATTTTTTGTTATCAAAATACTTTATATAAATATATGCACAAATTAAAGGAGGATATATGGCAATAACTGTTGGAGATATTTATGGACAATTTCCGGGATTTAATCCAAAAGATATGATTGCTTTGATGAACGGTAGAACTGATTTTGACGGAAGTGATACGGTTTCGCTTTCGAATATCGCATCTTATAATGGTAGTTTTGCAAGTCAGTTATCTATTTTTGTGGCAGAAAGAGAAGGTAAAAGTTTTACTAATTTGCTGCCTAAAAACCAGAGAAGTACCGTAAATGCTGCTGCAGGAATTAATGAAACTGATAATTCTAAAGACAAAAAGACTGACAAAGCGGTTTCAACCCCAGAAATCCCAATGGATACAAGCATTTTTGATATTGCAGGTAATGAAACAAGAAAAATGGTATAATAAAACAAATAGAGAGGAAGTATAAAAATGACAGAGATTAATTCGCTAAATGGCACTCATTCTCAAACCAGTTCTGCCCGCCAGACAACAAATTCTGAATTAAAAAAGACAAATGAAAGTCTTTTTATGAAGCTTGACAAAGACAAGAACGGAAAAATTTCGTATGAAGAATTGCTTGCGGCAGGGTATAGCGGAGATGATTTGAATGCAATGAGCGAGGCTATTTTTAAAGCCGAACGTAATGTAAATAAATGGATGCGAATTGATGCTGATCGTAACGGGGTTAGAAATAATATTGAAGAAGCCATCTGGAAAAATCATAATGATAACGGAGGACATTTGGATGGTGATTTAACACCTGAACAATTCGCAAAGAAATATAATTTAAAAGAAATTCCTGATTATAAGAGCGATAATTTTGAAGATTGGTGTAAACACTGGATTGAAAATGAAGATCCGATGATCGGAATTAAGGCAGGAATTAAAAAACAATTTGGAAAAGAGCTAACTGATGAAGAAACACAGCTTTTGTATGATGCAATGAAAATTCAGGCAAACAGATGGTTATTTAAGGATAATGCCTTATATGAAAGATTAAATCTTGATGCTTACACCCGTCTTGTAACTCCTGAGCAGGCAGATTCTTGCTGCGGCGGGGATATTTCAAAACCGCCTATGGCCCCTAAAAATGCCTGTGCTCTTATATTTAAATCCTTAATTCAAGAAGGTGATGAAAACAGTGCTTATGAAGTCAAAAACAGGCTTGCTTGGGCAGCATTTAAGGCGCTTCCAAAAGATGTGACAGATGCTATGTCTTCGGAAGATTATGCAAAATACCAGGCTGAGTGGCAAGCTGTTCGTGATATGAAAGCTTCGGACTTTAGAGAATTGTTGAAGCCTGAAAATGCGGATAAAAAAGAACAATTTGAAAAAACGGCTAATATGACTGTTCAGCAGATTGTGGATTATATTGATATTATTGAAAAAGCAACAGGCAAGAATTTTGATAGTGAGGACTGGTCAATTGATGTTACAACTTTCCACGATAAAATTATGGATGAAATAAACGGGGTTGAGGGTGATGAAACAATTCTGGATGGTAAAACCCGTGCTGACGTTCCGCCTGAAAAGCAGGCCTGGCTTAAATATCTTGAAGAACATAATATGCTTTTAGACCAGTTTAAGGAGTAAAATTAAAGGTTTAAACTTGTTATAATACGGTTTCTGCCGTCTTGTTTGGCCTTGTATAATGCTTTATCTGCATTTGAAAACAAATCCGACGATACATAAATTTCAGGGTTTAAAGTTTCCACACCAATACTTACGGTAACTTTAAATCCTTTGTTATCATAGAAGAACGGATAAGATTCTATTGCTTTTCTAAATCGTTCAAGCGGAATAATTGCTTTGTCAATCGGGGTTTCGGTTAAGATAACGACAAATTCTTCTCCGCCGTATCTGAAAATGATGTCGGTTTTTCTGAAGGTCTCAAGCGCAATATAAGCAATCTCTTTTAATACATAATCCCCGCAAAGGTGTCCGTACGTATCGTTTATTTTTTTAAAATAATCAATATCAAAAACCGCAAGGCTTAGGTCGCTTGAATATCTTTTGGCTCTCAAAAATTCTCTGTCCAGTGTTGTTTCAAAATGTCTTCTGTTAAAAATTCCTGTCAAGGCATCAGTTACAGACATATATCTGGTTTGAGAGTACATAAAGTTGATTTTTTTAAGGACATCTTTTTTGTTACTCTCTGAAATCGGAAAACTTTTTATAATTTCTTCTATATTACCTTGTATTTGATCAAGAAGTTCCGGTGATAGATCGAAACCCTGCCCCTGAAAATTGTCCATAAAAATTCCTTCTCCTAGAATATTATACCATAAAATTTGAATGGTTGTCATGTTTTTGCTAAAATTTATGTATGAGGTTATCAGCGGAAGAATTACTGGAAAAGTTTTCAAACGGTACGGCTCATCCTTTGGAAGTCAGAAAAATTGCAATGATGATTTTTGATGAAGCTTCAAGTAAGATTTATGGGATGACGTCATTAGAAAGAAGGCTTCTTGAGGCGGCTGCACTTTTGCATGATATTGGATATTATGTAGATTGTAAAAATCACAACAAACATAGCCAAAAACTTGTTATTGAATACGGTTTGGATGGGTTTAATCCAAAAGAAGCCTCTCTTGTAGCTTGTATTTGCCGTTATCACAGAGGAAGTCTGCCGGATAAAGAAAAGCATGAAATATATTCTGATTTTGATAAAAAAGAACGTAAAATTGTAAAGCGTCTTGGTGGAATTTTAAGACTTGCAGACGGTTTGGACAGGGCGCATTTATCGCTTATTAAAAAAGTTAGAATTAATTATGATGATAAATATAATATTGTAGAATTTTTGATTACTCCGAATACCCCTGATTATTACCCTGATTTAACTTCAGCAATTCGCAAGCGTGATTTATTTGAGATAGGATTTAAAACGCAGTCTGTATTAAAGTTTGATGATTAAGTTCGCAAATTTAGTCAAAATCTTTTTCAAGCCAATCGAAACAAAGATTCAAAAATCTTTCGGGTTCGCTCAGGAATAAGTCTTCTGCATGAATTCCGTTTTCAAAAATTTCAAGTTTTTTAGGGCAGACAGCTTTTTCGTAAAGTTTTTTAGTATGCCACGGATAAACTGTCACGTCTTCGCTTCCTGTAACAAAAAGCGTCGGTGCTTTGATTTTATCTGCGATGTCAAGAGGTTTAATTTTTTTTCTTATTACAGGTGAAGGTCTTACAGAAACCCATCTTTTAGGTTCAAATTTTTTAAATGTAGGAATCCAAGCGTTCGGATGCCACATTTTGTTTTCGATTTTATAAAAATCACTCGGTGCTGATACAGCGATAATCCTGTTAATGTCTGAGTTTTGCGCCCCGTAAATTAAGACAACAGCACCTCCTAGTGAAAAACCTGCAAGGTTTATTTTTTCGTAATTCCCTCGTGCAAAATCTACAACGGCATCAAGATCCAGAAGCTCTTTAGAGGTAAATGTATACAGCCCTCCGCTTTTTCCGTGACCTCTGAAATCCATTGCGATAACATCATATTTTTCGGATAAATCTTCGGCAAGTGTTGAAAAAGCTTTGCTGTCTTTGGTCATAAACCAGCCCGGACAAATTATAACAACATTCTTGTGCCCTGTTTGGTACAAGTTAAATGCGATTTTTACATTGTCTGCTGTTTTTATAAAAAGCTGTTCCATAATATGATTATTTCATTTAAAACCTAAAACGGCAAATTTTGAAGATAAATTTATATCATAAAAAGGTTTGGAATGACTGTTTGACAATAAAATCAGTCTATTATAAAATTTTTCTGATGATTATTGTTGGAGATACCTAAATGCCAAAGGTTAGTGTAATAGTACCAGTTTATAATGTAGAAAAGTTTTTGCCAAGATGTTTGGACAGTATAATTAATCAGACGTTAAAAGACATAGAGATAATCTGTATAAATGACGGTTCTCCCGATAATTGTCTTTCTATATTAGAAGACTATGCCAAAAAAGATTCAAGAATAAGAATTATAAATCAAGAAAATTCAGGCCCTTCCGTGTCACGTAATAAAGGAATTTTAATGGCACAGGGTGAATATATCGGATTTGTGGACTCGGATGATTGGTTGGATCCAGATTTTTATGAAAAACTTTATGCTGCAGCCAAAGAATCTGATGCGGATATTGCTGCTTGCGGAATAAAGGTATATCGTAAATATTCACGAGTAAATTACATGCTGAAATATACAAAAGAGCATTGCGTGAATGATTTAGAACGAAAATTATATCTTTGTGATGTTCCCGAGACTTGTAATGTATGGAATAAAATATATAGAACAACTTTTATAAAAAATAACAATATTGAATTTGAAGTCGGTATAAATTTTGGCGAAGATGTGAGTTTTACAGTGGAAGCTCTTTATTATTCCGGAAATTTAGTGATTGTTCCTGCAACTTTATACAATTATGAAAGGCGTAATGTAAATTCAATAGTAAAAACAAAATCCGATAAATTAAGACGTGATTCGGAACATGTTCATAATAGAATGTCAGATTTTTTAAAATCCAAAAATATAAATTTGCCAAAAACTTGGCGTCAAGTTCGTAAATATAAATTTTTAGGTATAACCGTTCTGAAAGTCAGATATCATAGCACAAGAAGAGAGTGTAAGTTATTCAATATAATAAAATTCAAATTACCACCAATATATAAGTATGAAGAAATGTAAAAATTTCCCAATAATTGTAACATTTCTTCATGAAAAATACTTTATATATATAAGGGAAAAATATGAAAGGATTGCGAAAGTTCGGATTAAATCCGGATAGGAAATCCGAAAAATCGTAAACTTAGGTGGAAAAATGAGTTTCGATGCAAACGTACTGAGCGTCAAGCCTGTAATAAGAGAAACTGCCAATATGAATAACGACGGTGGAGGCGGCAATCTCGGATACATGCAGCGCGAAAGACAGGAAGAAGAAAAAGAAAAGAAAAACTTACTTGATGAAAGTATTTTTGGCAAAAAGCAGGAACCTGATATGTTTGTAAGCCGAAAAGAAATTGAGATTCCTGAAGAATATCGTTTTACTTTCAAAAAGTTTATCTTGAAATTAATAGCAAAGATTAAAAGAGTTTTAGCTCATTAAGCTTTTAATTATTTTTGTGCTAAAATTTTCTTATGGAAAAGAAGAAAATAAAAATAGGATTAATTGGATTAGGCACGGTCGGAACAGGTGTTTATAAGACTTTGGAGCCTTACGAAGATATAGAAGTTGTAAAAATTGGGGTTAAAAATATAAATAAACCCCGTAATATTGAAAATTTGGATAGTTCAATTTTGACTGAAGACAGCTACGAAGTTGCGACGGATCCGGATATTGATATTGTATGTGAACTTATAGGCGGAGTTCAGCCGGCATTTGATTTAATAAAAACGGCGATAAAGAACGGCAAGCATATAGTTACAGCAAATAAGGAACTTCTTGCAAAACACGGAGAAGAACTTTTTAATTATGCTGAAAAATATAACAAAGTAGTTCTTTATGAAGCTGCGATTGCAGGCGGAATTCCTTTAATAATGCCAATCAAAACGATTATGGCAGGTAATAAGATAAACAAAATAGAAGCTATTTTAAACGGAACAACCAATTATATTTTGACGAAGATGGATGTTCAGGGGGCCTCTTATGAAGACGTTTTAAAAGAAGCGCAAGAACTGGGTTACGCAGAAACTGATCCGACAGGTGATGTTGAGGGCTTTGACGCTGCTTACAAAATTACAACCCTTGCAACAATTGCATTTAGAAAACGAATTAAGTTGGATAATGTTTATCGTGAAGGTATAACCAAAATCAGGGCGCAGGATATGCATGCTGCAAATGATTTGGGTTATAAAATAAAACTTATTGCATCAGCTACGCTGAATGATGATGGAAAAGCTGATGTAAGAGTTCATCCGATGTTAATTTCAAAAAAATCGACTTTAGCGCATATTGATTATGTGACAAATGCCGTTAGTCTTTCAGGACATCCGATAGGTGATATTACGTTATCAGGACCGGGGGCTGGAGAATTCCCGACAGCAAGTTCTGTTGTGGGCGATATTTTGGCGATAGTTGCAGAACTTGGTAAAACGGATTATCTTCTTCCGATGATGAGATGCCGACATGAAGAAACTGCGGATTGTATAAATATTAAAGATACAATGAACAAATATTATTTGTCTATAAATGCCAAGAACAATAAAGGTGTAATAGGCACAATCGGTAAAATTTGTGCAGATAATGACATAAGCCTTCAAAGTATTGTTCAAAGAGGCGTGGATGAAGATAATACGGCAAATATTACCGTAATTACAGAATTGGCGTTGGAAAAGGATATGAGAAGAGCCGTTGATGCATTTGAAAAAGATAAGTTTATCAATAAAGTTAACAGCCTGATTAGAGTTCAGGTATAAGAGGATATTAAGATATGATGACTGAAAAAAAATACTACCAAGGATTAATAAACACATTTAGAGAATATTTGCCTGTAAGCGATAAAACTCCGGTAGTTACATTAAATGAGGGTAATACTCCGTTAATAAAAGCAGAAAATTTAGCAAAAAAAATTGGACTTGAAGCCGAAATTTATTTAAAATTTGAAGGCTGCAATCCGACAGGAAGCTTTAAAGACCGCGGTATGACAATGGCTGTTTCAAAAGCGAAAGAAGATGGCGCGGGGGCTATTATTTGTGCATCAACCGGAAATACCTCAGCTTCAGCAGCTGCATACGGTGCAAAGGCAGGCATGAGAACTTTTGTTTTAATTCCGGACGGTTACATTGCTTTAGGTAAATTATCTCAAGCGATGATGTACGGAGCAGAAATTATCGCAATTCAGGGAAATTTTGATGAAGCACTTGAATTAGTCAGAAAAATTGCTGATGAATATCCGATTACTTTGGTAAATTCAGTTAATCCGTACAGAATTGAAGGTCAAAAGACGGGAGCATTTGAAATTATAAACTCATTAGGTCAAGCGCCTGATTATCATTTTATACCGGTTGGAAACGCAGGAAACATAACTGCTTACTGGAAAGGTTATAAAGAATGGTACAATTTGGGTAAAATTCCAGCTCTACCGAAGATGATGGGATTTGAAGCAGAGGGTGCTGCAGCAATAGTTAAAGGTGAAAGAATTTTGAAACCTGAAACTTTAGCAACAGCAATCAGAATTGGAAACCCTGCAAGCTGGAAGTTTGCAGAAGCTGCCCGTGATGAAAGCAACGGTATGATTAACTTTGTAACTGATGAAGAAATTGTAAAAGCTTACAAACTTATCGCTTCAACCGAGGGTGTTTTGGCAGAACCTGCAAGTGCAGCTTCTGTTGCCGGATTAATTAAGGTTAAAGATCAAATCAAAGAAGGTTCAAAAATCGTTTGTATCCTGACAGGAAACGGCTTGAAAGATCCTGATAATGCGATTAAATATTCAAATGCTGACGTTAAAAAGACAACTTCAGATATGACGGATATTTTAAGAGCTATGAATATATAGTTTGGTTTTAAATTTTAATTATATAGCAGGGTGCGTCGGAACGACGCACCTTTCAATTTTAAATAGTCATAAAAAATTCTTTAAAATAAAATTTGCGACAATAGTTTAATGTAGGGTGCGTCGTTTGACGCACCGAATTTATAATATTAATTAATTTAAGCCTCCGGCGGGTCTTGTGCAGACGGCAGTCG
>CALVEG010000018.1 GCA_944326525.1 Candidatus Gastranaerophilales bacterium | reverse complement strand
GGTGTTGCAGATTCTGAAATAAATTCAGAATGACATTCTAAAAATTTTATTTCATCGTTAGTCAATAATTTTTTAACTGAATTTATAGTTTTTCTTTTCAGTTTTTGTTGTTTTTGAATTTTTTGTTTGTAATCCTCTAAATCCTCAACCGTTCCTAAAATCTTTGCCATCGGGTGGGTTTCGGTTACTCGCTCCGCTGTGCATAAATATTCACCTTTCGGGGTAAAAACTTTTACACTAGTTAGATCAAACAGGTTGTATTTTACTAAAACTTTTCCTCTTAACCCGTATAATCTTTCGTCAAAATAGTCACAATTTAGGAACCTTACGCCGTTTCGCTGAATTGTTTTAACTTCAGTTGCCAGCATTAAATCGTCAAGCAAGTTTTTATTAATATTCTGTTTTTTACGATTTTCCAAAACCTCTGCGATTGTCATATTCGGTGCATTTGTGCAGGGCTGAGAGTTCTTGAACTTAACCCACATATCAATCATTTTGATTGTTTCTTCTATTGTTGGGATGTAGCGGATTGGCGGCAGAGGGCTGGAGTCAGTTCCGCTGCGTGCCCGTTTAACGCCGCCAACCAAGAGGGCATTATGCAGGTTGGAGTGGAATTTTTCGTTTCGTTTCAAGTATGCAGGTTTGTTGATAATTGATGAGCCAACATAACTTGGCATTAGCTTTTCAAAGCCTTCTTGAAATTCTTTGAAGAACCTCTCAATAACTTTTGACCTTGCGTTATATGGTCTTGCAAATACCGTTTCAATCCCGAGTTTTGCATAGAGCCCATAAAAACCTAATTCTCCAAATCCTTTATCATCTGTAAAATACTTTGCTCTAAATGCTCTGCCGTTATCTTGATAGACAATTTTCGGTATCATATCGAGGTTTATTATTGCGTTTCTTAGGGCACTTGCAATACATTGGGTATTTTCTTCAAGCATAATTTCATACCCGACCAGTGCTGTTGATTTCCAGTCCAAAAATCCGACTAAAGTTGCTCGACAAGGCTTGCCCGTAAACGGATTAATCACTTGAAACGCCAGTTTGTGCCCGTCTGCGACTAAAATATCCCCGACATCAAGCAGGCTTGCATCTCTTTTAATATAAGGCTCGACCTTGTCGGAAAGTGCTTTTTCGCCGTCTCGAGCAAGCACCCATTTGTCATAATTGTTGTCCTTAAACCATTTTGCATAGCGTCTAAATGTAATATCTGCAGGGATAAAACTTTGACCTTGCTCTTTGAGCTTGTATTTTGTAAGTGCGATTGCTTTGCCGATACAAATTCTATTCGGGTGCAGGAGTAAGCTCATAAATATTTTGATTTCTTCATCCGTTAGACATGTTCTGTATTCGTTTACAGAAACGTATTTGTAATTAGGAATTAGTCTTGTATAATCCTCTGTGCCGTCTAAACTTGCTTTCCAACGATGTAGGCTTCCTCGAGAGATTTTACCTAAAATATTAAAAAGGTAGGAATTTGAACTGTTATGCAGTTTGACAAAATCATAGTCTGCTTGAAGTTTGTTTACTGCTTTACAGCGAAATTCTTGCCATTTGCGGATTAAATCAAGTTTTGCAAGAGCATTTTGTTTTGCCTTCTCAGGGGTGTATTTGATTGTCTCAACTTGGTTTTCCATTGTCTCAAAATCCTTGTAATGCTTTGTGCAACACATTCATCACTCGTTTTGAGACAGAAGTCAAGTGTTAACTCTTTAATTTGTATATTTGAGCAACAAATTTATAATATTGCTCTTTTTTTATACAAAATTCATCGTTCCCATCTGGAAGAGTTATTATCGCTATAGCTTTTTTACAATCCTTAAAATCAGAGTCATCTGATGTAAATGAAAAATTGTCGTATTGTTGTCCATTATATTCAAAAGATATTTTCACTCTTGGATTTGGAGAAAAAGCAGATTGATAGATATGAAATTTGATATTTTCTATTATATGCAAGGAAATTGATTTATTTATTTTATTATACAATTCTTTTGTTAAATATTCATTTGTATTTAAATAAATATAATCTTCATTAGAAATAAATTCCTTAAGTTGTCTGAAAATATTTATTCGCTCATTTTGTTCAATATCAAGTTTTACAAATTTTTTAGTTTCATCAATTATCCAATTTTCAGGTTGATTTATATTATATTGTTTCCCTATAAAATTTATTTCTGCTATATCAAGTAAATTAACTGTTTTATTATTGTTATATTTTAGATGGTTTGTAGTCAAAGAAAAATGTATGCTTTTATCAGACGTTACTAAGCGTATAAGTTCAAAATTATCAATATCAAATCCCACTACACATCTTGCATTATGTTTAAAAGATTTAGTTAATATTAATATCCTTTTTTTCATAATTTATAAATGTTTAACCTCAACTTTATTAAATTGCTTTTTTAAATATTCAGCTAATAATCGTCTATGACAATTTTGGGGTAATGGTTCAGAACATAGTAAACAAACATTATTATAATTTTTAATATCATTTTTAAAAATCTGTTCAATTTTTCTTGATTCAATTAATTTACGATATTTTATTTCGTATTCTAGCCAAGATATTTTATTTTTTTTATAATCATCTAAAATATCTTTAGTTGGTGCATATTTTATATTATGAATATAATCAGCATCAACAATAGTCTTCAAAAAATACTGTAAATCTTTAGATTTAGTAAAACCTGCTAACTGTGATACATTATTTAGTCTTACATCAATAAGACACTCAACATTGTTTTCTTTTAATATTTGAAAAAATTTTTCAGCACTTTTTTGTGCAAACCCAATAGTAAATATTATCATCTATGCAACTAATTCCTTCTTGAATCCAATTTTTTCATTTTGTTTTTGATAAGCTTCTTCTACATATTCATTAAAAGTTTTATGTTCAAACAAACTCAGTTGCTGTCTATTAGGGAAATATAAATCAACTAGTTGTTTTTCAATATCTTCTTGGGTTTTTGTACTACCATCAGCCAGTATGTGTTTTATTTTATAGCCATGATTTTTAAAACCTCTTGCTACCATTATTGTACGATGACACATTATAGGATCTTTTTCAGCACACATTAGTACAAATTTATATCCAAGATTGATACCTTGGTCAATTTTATCAATTCCTGAATAAAAGATATTACTTTTTATAAATTTATTAAAATTTAAATAACCATTTTCGTAATATTCAATATTTTCTTGTCTTGCACCAAATTCCTTTGCATAATTACGATATATTATATTATTTTGTTTTAAATATGGATTTAAATAAGAATTTGAATACATTTGATAAAATTCAGAGGCTACAGGAACTGAACGAACATCAATTAAAACATTAATGTGATATTCTTTTAATTGGTTAAGAAAATCATCAATATTAGCGAAAGCAGAATACCCAATTGTATAGATTAGCCTATCCATATCGACATTTTACAATATTTGTGAAAAAAATTAAAGGTTTTGCGATATTAAATTTAAGAAATATGACATTAAAATCTCATTGATAATTTTGGGTATCTCAATTTGTAAGCAAAAATAAAATTGCACTTTTTTGCACTTTATTGCACTGGACTTAACTTCAAACATCAAGCCGATTTGAGCCAAATGTGGTCTTAAAATTTTGCAAAATTAGTGCAAAAGAGTGCAAAAAATGAGTAGTTGAGTGCAAGAAAAGACCCATGCATCTCAATACTAAAAAACAGCCTCAATCGTGCTGTCTGTTTGATTTTTTATTAAAATTTTCCCGTCTCAATGTCCCAGAAACCTATTACCTATTAATTTTTTATTAAATTTTCTCTGTCTCAATGTCTCAGAAACATATTAATTAGCAATAAAAAAGACCCCTTAAACTAGGAGTCTTCTTTAATCTGGGCCGCAGTGGACTCGAACCACCGACCTCACCCTTATCAGGGGTGCGCTCTAACCACCTGAGCTAGCAGCCCATAAACTACTTTATACTATTTTCAAATCCAGAACATTTGACCCTTATCAGGCCTCTCAAAAAACAATACTCAATTGTTTTTCTCGGCAGAATGCTCTAACCACCTGAGCCAACAGCCCATAAATTATTATGTTGTTTTCAACTCAAACACCCTCTATTTTAGATTTTATCTTCGGAAAGTGTCTTTAGCTCTTGGCAAACAATCTTTGCCCGCTCGCAAAATCTAATCTACTATAAACATTTTTTAAAATCAAGTATTTTCTTTTACTTAGGTTTTATTCTTGTTGGTAAATATTAGGATTTGTTTTTGTAAATATTATAAATTTTATAGTATTAATTTTGCAAAACGTCCATTATACCTATCAGTATTAAATAGGTTAATAATTCGTTACAAACACCGATATTATTTAAATTTTTTTACAAATATGCCGTTAACGTATTTGGATATTTACTCTGCAAGGATTTTCTGATGATTGTATTAGATACAGATTTAACAACGCTTTTAAGTAAATTAAACGTTTCTTATACCAAAATGGTTGAAATGTATTCTATGATGTCTGTTGAAGATATCGTAGAAGCGGAAGCTGCTCAAGGCAATCAGGCTGCTGTTGAATATGCAACTGAGTTGTTCAGCAATCCAGATAAACTTGTTGAAATTTTTAACCTTGCAGATCCTAATAACAAGTTTCTAATCTTAAGCACTATGACTTCGGATAAACTTCAGAAATTTCTTCCGCTTATGGAAGAAGAAGATTTGCAGCAAGGATTTTATTTTTTTACAGAAGATAAACTTCTTGCAATGTTAAAGGAGCTTCCGCCAGAACAGCTTGTAAATACTGTTATGGAGATGTTCTCTGAAGAAGAAGTTATAAGACTTATGCCAAATAGCGAGCTTGATAACTTTTTAACCAGCACTGATGTAGATAAAGGTAATATTTTAAAACATCTTCAATCAATTCCGCCCGAATATCTTGCACAAATGATTGAAGGGGTTACTGGTCAGGAATGCCAAGATAAAAGTAATTTTGATATGGTTAAACAGATTGACAAATTTAATCCTCTTGAATTTAAGGATGCTTTGTATTCAATGCAATCTACTCAAAAGCAACAATTGACTCTTAATTTGGCAAATCAGCATCCTGAGCTTTACCAGCTTTTTAGTCCTGAAGCTTATACGAATATGATTCATGCGCAGAAGCAAAAACCTGAACTTGTCAAAGCTATGCACGTTATTGAACCGGAAGAAAAAATTAAAATGTTAGAAGAACTTCCAAATGACTTGCTTTCTATGGTTATTACGCAGATTGACGCAAGAGATTTTGCAGATACTTTAATAAACAAATTCCCTGATGTATTGGCTGAAATTATTGCAGGATAAGTTCTAAGCCGATTGGAGAGTATCAAGAGCCATTCTTATTGCAGCTTTTGCAAAAGTTATTTTCATGATTTTTCTTGGTATACGTGGATTAAAAGTGTATTTTTTGACTGTTGTTTTGTCTTGAAATCTGGTTGAGATATAGATTAATCCGACGGGTTTGTCTTTTGTTCCGCCTGTTGGGCCTGCAATTCCGGTTGTACAAAGTGCAATATCACAGTTTGAAAGTTTTTGAAGTCCTTCAGCCATCGATTGAGCGCATTCAGGGCTTACGGCACCACAGTTTTCCAGAATTTCGTTACTTACTCCAAGATACTTGTGCTTAGCTGAGTTTGCGTAAGTTACGTGGCTTTCGTTTAAATATTCAGAACTTCCTGATATGTCGGTTAGCATGGAGGCAACAAGTCCTCCGGTACAGCTTTCAGCAGTTGAAATTGTTAATTGTTTTTCTTTTAAAAGTTTTGCAAGTTTTTTTAAATCACTGTTAAACATTTATTTTCCTGCATTTGTATTTTTAGAAAACATCAGTTTTAATCGGGTTTTTAAATTTAGTAATATTACCTTGAAATAGCAATTTAACTGTTCCGACAGGGCCGTTTCTGTGTTTTGCAATAATAATCTCTGATTCACCTTTGTTTGTGGCTTTAATTGATTCGTCTTCTTCACCGTCGGCTTTTCTGTAATATTCATCACGGTAGATAAACATAACGATGTCAGCATCCTGTTCGATTGCGCCGGATTCACGAAGGTCTGAAAGCATCGGGCGTTTGTCGGTTCTTGATTCTACCGCACGGGATAGCTGTGAAAGCGCAATTACAGGTACGTCAAGCTCTCTTGCAAGTGTCTTTAAGCCTCTTGAAATCGCTGAAATCTGTTGCATACGATCTTCTTTTCCTGAACTTTCCATAAGCTGAAGATAGTCTATTACAACAAGTCCAAGGTTTTTTTCTTCCATTTTCAAACGTCTGCATTTTGCGCGAACATCCGTTAAAGTACAACCTGAAGTATCATCAATATAAATAGGTGCTTGCGCAAACGAATTCATTGCATCAGCAAGCTTTTCCCAGTCTTTGCTTTGCATGTGCCCTGTTTTAAGCCTTTGGGTGTCGACTTCCGCTTCTGAGCATAACATACGTTGAACAAGCTGTTCCTTTGACATTTCAAGGGAAAATATTGCAACAGGTGTTTTGGCTTTTATTGCAACGTTTTGCGCAATATTCAAGGCAAATGCGGTTTTTCCCATTGAAGGACGCGCTGCAAGAATAATTAAATCTGATTTTTGAAGTCCGCTTGTCATTGTATCAAGTTCGTAAAAGTTTGTCGGAACCCCGATTAATTCATCTTTATGCTCATAGCGGTATTCAATCTTTTCATAGGTGTTTAAAACCAAGTCTTTAACGTGTACAAGGTCGGTTGTCGCCTTTTTAGAAGCAATATCAAAAATAAGTTTTTCTGCCTGATCGAGAGATCTGTCAATAGGATTCATATCGTATCCAAAAGATACTATTTCACTGCCGGCATTAATTAGGGCTCTTTTAATCGCTTTTTCCTGAATAATTTTTGCATAATATTCAATATTAGCAGTGCTTATTGCATTAAGCGCCAAATCGTTAATAAACGCACGTCCCCCGACTGTTTCAAGCTTTGAACTGTAATCAAGAACGTTTGATACTGATACGATATCAATTCTTTCATTAGAATTGAAAAGTTGAAGCATTGCTTCATAAACGTATCTATGTGCGGGTTTGTAAAAACTTTCTGGTTTTAACCCTTCTACTACTTTTGTTATAACTACAGGATTTACTAATATCGCTCCAAGAACGGCTTCTTCAGCTTCCGTATTTTGTGGAATCATATGTAAATCGTTGTTATTTTGGTTATTTTTTTCTCTTGTTGCAGGCATGCTTTATCCCTTCTGTTTTCTTTATGATAGTACAGTAGAATTTGATTTTTAATAAAATGTTTTATTTTGTAATGTAAAATTTTTGTAATATTTAATTTGTTTTCTTAAAGTTTTTACTCCAAAAACCGATAAATGCCATGTGAAGGTTAGATAGTAAAAGGAGTAGTTCTTATGTACAGATATACAATTTGGCCGGGCGTATACAGCTTTAAAGATGAGATTGCATTGTTTCTTTTATATATAAAAGAGCAATTTGGAGATTTGGTGAAAAAGATTAATAAAGCAGAGAACGCTATTGAGGAACAATAGCTGTTGATTTAGGATTTGTGTGAAGTGTCAAAAAGTGGCACAAGATTGTTTAAAGAGTGGAATATAAATTCACTCTTTTTTTTTGAATTTTTAGGGTTCTAAAACTGATAAGACAAGTTTTTGGGCAAGTCCAAGAGCTTCATTAAATACTTTTTCGTTTGTCAGAAAATCCTCACGAGAAACGTATTTTGAAACAATTTTTCTTGCGTAAGAACCGATTGCAATTCCGTTGAAGTTAATTCCACACATTTTAGCAAGTTCGGCGGTTTTTGAGTTTGTCCCTCCTGAAAGCATAATATAAATTGGAAGATTGGCATTTTGAACAATTTCGGCTGTTGCAACGGCTTGCAATGTAGTTTTAAAATCGTCCTGTCCGCCGCTCATCGGAAACCCGTCGGCTTGTACGATTGTGCGGTAAGGTTCAATGTCTGAGGTAATTTTTTTCAAGAATTCCACAAGTTCAGTGTCACTTAAATGCCCGCGGCTTGTGCAAATACTCACAATTCCTTTGAAATTGCTTTTTATGTATTCCCAGTTTTGGATAATTTCGTTATGATTTTTCCCATCTGCGTGAAATTCAACACAATCAATTCCCATCTTAATCAACGGCGGAAGAATTTCTGAAAGTTCTTTTGCCTCTGATATATAGCTTATTGCACCTTTCGGACATACTTTTAAGCATCTTCCACAGCCAATACAGCGGTTTTTCTTAACTTTGTGGTAAACAATTGCTTTTTGAGGGCAAATTTCATCGCATTGTCCGCAGGAAATGCATTTTTCATAATCGATTACAGCTTTATTAACGTGCGGATCACCTTTAATGCCGACACTTACGCATAGGTAAGCATCATTTACTCCCGCATATTCAAGCCCTCTTTTTGCGGCATTTATAACTTCTTTTGAGGCATTAAGATCAAAAAAACGGCACCCTGCTTTTGCATAAAGTGCTGTCAGTTTCTCAACTTCTACTGAGTCCTGATTTCCGGCTCCGCAGACAAGTTTAAAACATTTTCCTGATTCCAGCAAATCCTTTAACATAAACTATTTCACCATATAATTATAAATTATCTCGGATGCCTTTACGATGTAATCTTTACCGAGAACCGAATTATAAGGACGGTTTGCCATAATTGCTACGATGTATTTCTTGCCGTTTGGAGCATAAACAATTCCCGCATCGCCAAGCATCTTACCTATATCGCCTGTTTTGTGGACAATGCTTGCGCCGGCACCTAAGCCCGCTGGAAGTAGTCTGTCATTATGAACGTGCCCCATATAGTCAAACATCTTTTCTCTTGAACTTACGCTCAAAAAATTCGGGTTATCCAAATTGTAAAGCATTCTGGCAAGGTCTTCTGTTGTTGTAAAGTTTGTTCCTCCCATATCAGGAAGCCAAGTCTTTACTTGGGTTTGACTTAATCCCCACTGACGGATTCCTGAATTTACATCGTACATCGAACCTAATTTTGCCATTATCATATTCGTTGCGGAATTGTCCGATTCGGTTATCATTAGGCGCGCAAGATCGTCAATTGTCCAAACGGAATTTTCCGCCTTAAACTGCAAACTTCCAGAACCTTCCGCTCTGTAGTAATCTTTCAAAATCATTGTGTCATAAATTGTTAGCTGGCCTGCTTCAATCGAGCGGAAAAGCTGGATTAGAACAGGAATTTTGATTATACTTGCAGCGGAATAAAGCTTGTCGGAATTTATCCCTGCGTAATTCCCTGTTTCGTAATCCCAGACAAATACAGAAGGTTCTATCGTAGGGTATAGTGTGCCAAGATTTTCAAGCTGATTTTCAAGTCCCGTCATTCTTTCATTTAAGTTTAATTCAAGCATTTGCGGATGTTTAGTTTCTGCGCCTGATAGAAAATATCTTCCTAAAAATAAATTGTTGTTCAAATAGCTGATTGTAGGGTTTAGAATTTGATAGGAATCAGCTTTTATCGCAGGGTACGGTGATTTGTGGAAGAATGACTTAACAATTCTGTTGTAGCAAGTTGGGTAAACAAAAGCCATAATAAGGCTTAAAATTGTAACTGATATAATACTATGGATAATATTATATCGTTGTTTTTTGGATTGATGTTGTTTGGGGTTTATATAGCGTGGTTCGGCTGGTCTTACAACTTTATACGGGTTGTATTCTCTATGCGGTATTTGCCTCGCATCCAGAAGGTTTTTTTCGTAATATTCACGATGATTTCGTTCTCCGGCTAACTTCGGCATTTATTCCTCCCACTATCCTATGATTATAATATTCTAAACATAAATTTTCATATTGGCAAATCGGTTACATTTTTGTAAAAAGATGCCAAATGTCTTAGGTAAATTGGTATTATTCTTATTCCAAAATGAAAGATGATTTATAGAGAACGAGCATTAAAAATTAAGCTATATGTTAATTCAAATTAGCAAACAGCTAAATGCTTGTAGAAAGAGAAGGTGCGATTGTAATAAATTGTCTGACTAAATCGCTGTCCCATTGAGTGCCTGCCCCCATTTTAAGGATTTCGCAAGCCTTTTCAACACCTAAACCTTTTCTGTAAGGTCTGTCTGAAATTAGTGCGTGAAAAGCATCTGCTACGGATACAATTCTTGCAGACAGCGGAATTTCTTCACCCTTAAGTTTTTCGGGATATCCGGTTCCATCATAATGTTCGTGGTGGTATTTAACCATCGGAATTAAATCTCTTAATGCTTCATTTGGAGCAAGCACTTTTTCAGCACCTATTACAGGGTGTTGTTTCATAATTTCCCACTCGTCATCTGACAGGTGTGAAGGTTTTTTAAGTACGTTTTCAGGTATGCCGATTTTGCCTACATCGTGCAATAATGCGCCAAGTTTTATACGCTCAACTTCTTCTTCCGGAAGGTTAAGCGCACGGGCAAGAGCTTCCGAGTATCTTGAAACTGATGTTGAATGACCTTTAGTATAAGGGTCTTTTGCATCTATTGCACCCGCAAGTGACGTTACCATTTCCATCAAGTGGTTTTGAGAACTTATTTGTTCGTTGTTGAATTTGTGGACAAGTTCTTCTTCAAAATTTATTCCGACTTGAGAATGTCTTTTGGCAAGAACTTCTGCAAATGAATTCAAACTGTCGTTGCTCCAGAAATTGTAGTCGCTGCTGCTTATAATTGCAGACATACCTTCTTTGTAACCTTTAGCTTGCGAAATATACATTGCTTGTTCTGCAAGTACAAGAAGCTTTTCTTGATTTTCAGTGCATTCCGGATATGTAGAAATTCCGACGGAAACCTTAACCGGCCCGACATCGTCTACAAAACAACACGAAAGCGTATAGGTTATGTATTCAGCCAAGTACTTTGCGTCTGCTGTGTTTGTGTCAGGCAAAATTATCGCAATTTCATCTCCACCATAACGTCCTGCTTTATCGTTACTTCTTATATTTTGTTTAATTTTGTCCGCAAGAAGTCTTATAACTTCGTCACCTTTAGCATGACCAAGTTCTCTATTAATTTTTGAAATATTGTTCACATCCATCATTATGACTGACAAATTTGTTTTATTGTCTTTTGCCCGCTGAAGCTCTTTTGACAAAACTTCCTGAAATCCTCTGTGATTGTAAAGAGAGGTTAAATTATCAGTATTGTCGTATTTGCTTGCTTTTTCTTTTAAATTGATGTTATCAATAAACATTGCAGCGTAATTCGCTATAAATGAAAATATTGAAGATTCAGCTTCTGTTACTTCCATTCCGGCAATAAGCACACCTATGCAGTGATCAATTGATATTAGAGGAACTATATACGACGGTGAATCCTGTAAGTACGGTATGTTTAAAAATTTGTTGTTTTCTTTTGTAATAACAGAACCATTTTTAAAACTTTCAACAACCGGATTTGTTTCGTCAGACATGAAAATTTTTGATGAATATGTGCTTCCGAATTTATTTTGAAGTTTCAAATTTATGCAGTTGGATTTTTCGTGAAAAAGTCCGTGTGCCGTGAAAACACAGTTTAATTTATCGGTAAAAAGATTGTGCAAAACAGAGAACAAATCGTTCACTGTATGTTTGTCTTTCAATGCCAAATTAAGTTCATTTATAATGCCGGCAATATCAGAAGATTTTTTAGAAATAGTATTGCTTGCATAACCGCTGTAAAGCCTGTTATTTGTCTTTTGAGCATTGATGTTATTAATACGTGCAATAATACCGCTGTCTGCTATAGGATTCGAAACCCTGCTTTTTAGAGGATTTGAAGCAGCCGATTTTACGGTTTCCGTATTGTTTGTATTTGCCTGCTTACTTTTTTCCATGACCTACTACAATCTGTTGTTTTTTCTAAAACCTGTGATTTTTAATTATTGCCTGATACGGATATTAAATTAACATTCCTTAAAATTATTTTACTTTATATCTTTTCAAAAACAATACCCCATTCAGAGGGCAAAGCAAAATAATATATGCCGGATTGATTATAATTATCCAAATCTAAATGATAATGAAAATCCTTTCTTAACTACCAAAACCAAAATCACAAAATATCTTCTACTACACAAGTAGTATACATTAATTATTAAGCTTTGTCAACATGTTTTAGAAAATAGTATTGTAATTTTTTAAAACTTGTGTTAGTATTCTAATACTTTCGTAAGGACTTTTTCCTTTAAGAATGCGGAAGTCGATGGTTTCTTAACTTTCTGTTTAAAGGTGATACATCATTAATTTTTATTAAGAAAAGGTTGAAAGACATTTTGGTGCCGTTCGCCTGGGTTGTATCCCAAAAAATCCGTAAATTTTGAAATATTTTAACTTAATATCTTCATTTAAAATATACATTTACTTGATGTTAATATATAACTATCAGCGGTTTAACAACCGCTTTTTACTATATTTGAAGCAGCATTGATTTATAGGATTGATATTTTAAAATTTATATTGTAAATTAAGCTGACAAAGGAGATGGAAATGGAAAACGATTGTATTTTTTGTAAAATAATTAACGGGGATTTTAATACTGAATTTGTATATGAAAATGATTACGTTGTAGTGTTCAAGGATATTAATCCGAAAGCATCTGTTCATCTTCTCGTAGTGCCAAGAGTTCATGTGGCATCTTTGAACGAATTGGAAGACAAAAATTTAATGGCTGAACTTTTATCCGCTGTTAAAGAAACAACCAAAAAAATCGGGCTTAAATCATATAAAACTCTTATAAATACCGGAAAAGAGGCAGGGCAAGAAGTATTTCATCTTCATATCCATATTTTAGGTTCATAATTTGCTAAAATAGTTTACGGCATCATCTGCTCTAACAAAATTAACATCAGGGAATTTTCTTTGTAAATCACTGATGATATTGTAATATGCATCATTAACTATAACATGTTTAATCCCTGATTGTTCAATTAATTGTCCTTTATCGCTAACCAAGATGAAAGATCCACCTCGATAGGCGCTGCCTGATGTTCCAAGTCCAGCTCCAACTCCTTTGGGAATAGGAGCAACTAATGGTGCTGTATGAAAAGCTTTTTTTGAATCAATGCCATTTGTCAAAAGTCTGTTTAATTGTTTTAGATGATCGGTCACAGAAATCTTATCTATTCCATGGGCATCAAATTTTGATCCGATACTTTCCGGTAAATTATTCAAATACACCATTGCATCAATATTATTTTCAAGAGGTGACGGAGTTTTACCGTTATTATTAAAAGCTTTTTTATAAAGTGCAGTCAATTCGTCATCACTAAATCCTTTTGGCTGTTTAAATCTGATTCTGTTGTATCTTTCAATAACTTTATATCCATCCTTGTCATCTAAAATTCGGCAAACAGTTCTTAGCTTTTTACCTTCAAACATTGACATTTCAGCAAGTTTTGATTCAGGAATAGCTTCCAAAATATAAGGATTTTTCAAGCTAAATGGAGCCTTTTTCCCTATGGAGCTTTTGCCGTTTAATAAGATAGGATAAGCCTTTTTAGCTGATTCATATATAATTTTTCCCAATTTGAACATCTTAATTTTTCCCAGTTAATTCAATAAAAACTTTTTATTTAAAAAAATTGCCTTTTATGTTAGAATTTTTCACAAATAAATAAGGAGAAAAATAATGAAAAACGGAATTGAAAACGGATATTATCATGAGATTACGCCATCAGGCTTTGGAATTGCGATTAAAGCCGGAAAAGTGCTATATTCAAAACAATCAGAATTTCAAAAAGTAGAAGTATTTGAAACAGATTCAGCTTTAGGCAGAGTTCTTACTCTTGATGATTTAATGATGACAACTGAAGGCGATGAATATCATTATCATGAAATGATAGCTCATGTTCCGATGATGCACCACAAAAATCCTGAATCAGTTCTTGTAATCGGCGGTGGAGATGGCGGAACTGTCAGAGAAGTTTTGAAACACAAAACTGTAAAAAAAGTTGTTTTATGTGAAATTGACGGACTTGTAATTGATGCTTGCAAAGAGTTTCTTCCGACAATTTCTTGCGGGTTATCTGATCCTAGAGTAGAGATTAAAGTTGAAGATGCTATCGAATTTATAAAAGATAAGAAAAACGAATATGACATTGTATTGATAGATTCAACAGATCCGATGGGCCCTGGAGAAGGTTTATTCACAGAAGAATTTTATACAAATGTGAAAAATTCATTGAAAGAAGGCGGAATTGTTGCAGCGCAGTCAGAAAGTCCGTTTGTAAATAAGCAGGAAATCAAAAAAATGTACGATTTGCTTAAAAAAGTATTTCCGATATGCTCAACTTACACCTCAAATATTCCGACATATCCTGGCGGATATTGGGCTTGGGCATTTTGTTCAGAGAGTGTAAAACCGCTTTCATATTTTGCAGAAGAAAGATGTGCAGAAATTACTAAGACTTGCAAAATCTATAATAAAGATTATCACATGGCAAGGTTTGCGCTTCCGAATTATTTGAAAGAACTTTTATAAAAAAGAAAAGCTTAAAATAAAAAATAAAAAATTTGTGCAATATAAGGTTTGATTTGGCTTTGTGTTGCACAAATTCTTTTTTTATTCTATAATTTAGACACTAAAAGGCTTCCTGTGATTTTGGGAAGTTGAGAATAAAAAGGAGTAAATATGGCTCAACAGTTTAATGCACAAAATATTAAGAAAAGAACATCGCTTCTGGTATTTTTAAAAGGATCAACAGCACCGTTAGTTCTATATGTAGACAGTCCGGAAGTGTTATATGAAGAATTAAAACAAGCAATGAAAAATCCGACACCTTCATTTATTGAAAAAGAAACAAGCGGTCCATTAAAAAAAGTTTGTTTTATATCAAATCAAATAGCATCTTTAGCGTTGCAAGAAGAACAATATATGTAATTCCAAAAGGTTAACAATGCATTTAACAGTATCAATAGAAGATATCGAAAATTCAAAAGATAAAACTTTGAATTGTAAATTCGAAAACGAAATAGAGGGAATAAATTCAAAAGGTCCAATAAAAGCGGATTTGACATTAAAGTCGCTTGGCGATTTTATAGAAGTCGAAGGAAAAGTGAATGGGACTGTAATTTTGGAATGTGATTTATGTCTTAAAGAATTCGAGTATGATTTAGCTTTTGATATAGATGAAATGTTTGCCAAATACGCACTAATGGATGAATACGGGCAGGAAACAGAGTTAAAAGAAGGTCAGTTTATAACAGATTTGAACGGAGAAGATAAAATTGACATTTATGACTTATTGTATCAATCTGTAATATTAAATTTACCAAATAAAAAAGTTTGTGGTATAAATTGTAATGGAGATAAGTTTTTAAAAGAAGAAAATTTATCAGATCCAAGGCTGGATGTATTCAAAAACATTCAGATTGACAAGGGTTAAGCCCTTACCGGCTTTTAATTGAATGTACCAGATTTAATTAAAAGTAAAAGTCAAAGAAATATAAGTAGTAGTAAAAAAAATAAAAAGGAAACAGAAAAATGGCAGTACCTAAGAAAAGAACAGGACATTCCGCACAAGGAAAAAGAAGAAGCAACTGGAAGGCAACAAGACCGGAAGTTACAACATGCCCTAATTGCGGTGCAACAGTATTAACACACACAGTATGTACAGCATGCGGAACTTACAAAGGCAAAGCAGTAAGATTGAAAGACAAGGCAGAAGAAGCAAAAGCTGTAGAAACAAAAGCAGCAGCTCCGAAAGCTTCAAAGAAAGCTAAAACAGAAAAAGCCGCAGTAGAAGAAAAGGCAGAAACTGCAGTAGTAGAAGAAGCAAAAGAAGCTCCTGCAGAAGCAAAAGCAGAAGAAACTACAGAAACAGAAGAAAAGTAAAAAAAAGATAACGGATGGCTGAATTTCTCAGCCATCCGGTCATAAAACCGTTAATTTATAAGACTTTGAGAGGGAAATATGACAAGAATAGCAATTGATGCAATGGGTGGAGATCATGCTCCTCATGAGATAGTAGCAGGTGCTGTATGGGCGGCTCAGGAATATGGAGTAGCTTTGGAGCTTGTTGGGAAGCAAGATCGAATAGAACAGGAATTAGACAAAATTTCGCATGAAGGTTTTTATTCAGATTGCGGAAAAGCAGGCAAGCAGTATCGTATAAAAATAGATACATCAAAGCTTGATATAAAAATAACTCACGCCTCTGAAGTCATAGAAATGGGAGAAGCTCCCGGACAAGCGATAAGAAAGAAGAAAAAATCTTCTATTGTTTTAGCAGTAGATGCAGTTGCGCAAGGAAGTTCTGACGCATTGGTTGCAGCGGGTTCAACAGGTGCTGCGATGGCATCAAGTTTATTTGGTTTAGGACGAATTCCTGGTATAGACAGACCGGCAATTGCGGTAACTTTACCGACGGTTAAAAAACCTATAGTAGTAATTGACGGTGGTGCAAACAGCAATTGTACACCAGAAATGTTGTATCAATTTGCGATTATGGGTGCGACATTCTCTAAAAACGTTCTTGGAATTGAGCATCCGAGAATAGGTGTATTAAATATCGGTGAAGAAGCCGGAAAAGGAAATGAACTTGCACAGGCTACATACAAACTTCTTGAAGAACAGCAGGAAAAATTGAATTTTGTCGGCAACATAGAAGGCAAAGAAATTTTCTTGAGCGTGTGTGATGTTGTAGTATGCGACGGATTTGTAGGAAACGTTGCATTAAAAGTAACAGAAGGTACATCACAAATGTTGTTCAGAATGCTGAAACAAGAATTTAAAGCAGATTTGCTAGGTAAAATAATCGGACTTTTAGCAAAGCCGTTTATGAAAAGAATATATACCAAAATCAATTACGAAGAATTTGGTGGAGCACTTTTGTTAGGTGTTAAAGGTATAACAGTAATTTCACACGGCAGAAGTAAAGCTTACGCAATAAAGAATGCAGTAAGAGTTGCAAAACACGCTGTAGAAACAGGTGTAAACGAAAAAATCGCAAAATTTTATGAGGAATAGTTAATGACTGACAAATTGATACCGCTAAGGATTGCGGGTGTAGGATACAGTTTACCCGAGACAGTAATAACAAACGATGATTTAACAAAATTATACGATACATCAGATGAGTGGATTTATACGAGAACAGGTATAAAGGAAAGACGCGTAGTATCAGGTGAAGAGAATGCAATAGATCTTGGGTTTGATGCAGCAAAGAAAGCAATAGAGAAGTCGGGAATTGCAGCCGATGATATTGATTTAATACTGGCTGCATCTTCAGCACCACCGGATTTGTATCCGGCTATAGCTTGTCACATTCAGGCAAGACTTGGGATATCAAAATCTATTCCTGCATTTGATATAACAGCAGCATGCTCAGGACTTATTTATGGTTTGAGTATAGCAAAGGCTTATATAGCTTCAGGCATGTATAAAAACATATTGATAGTAGCAACAGACAACAATTCACGACTTGTAGATTGGACAGACAGAGGTACTTCAATTTTGTTTGGAGATGGTGCGGGAGCTGTTGTTGTAACTCAAGCTGAAGACGGTATTGACGATATTATCGCAATTGACATAAAAGCGGATGGAAATTACGGAAATTTAATAGAACTTGCGTTTGACGGTCAAAATTGTCCGCTTGTTGAGCAGTATGAGCCAAAACCGAAGGGAATAAAAATGAATGGCCGTGGCGTTTATACATTTGTTGCCAAAATTCTTCCTCATTATGTAGAAGAATTAATTGCAAATGCAGGTATGAAAGCCGAAGATATCGACTATTTAATTCCGCATCAGGCAAATATAAGAATTATACAGGCTGTTCAAGAAAGACTTGGATATCCGGATGAGAAAGTTGTAACCAACATTAAGTATTACGGAAACACTTCAGCCGCATCAATTCCTATAGCATTAGCCGAAAGTGTTGAAAAAGGCAATGTTAAGCTTGGTACAACAGCTGTGTTATGCGGATTTGGCGCAGGTATGACTTGGGGTGGCGCGATTGTACGCTTAAGAGAAGGAATTTGCTAGCGAAAAATTTCTTAGTACTTATGCCGCAAAGAATATAAAATAAGATAAAAGGAGTGTAAAAAGCTCCTTTTATTTTATATTTACAATTGCCTTTTTTATAGTATAATTGCGACAGGAACATTAGAAAGAGGGATGTGTATATGACAAAAAAAGTTGCGTTTCTATTTCCAGGTCAAGGCTCACAAGCAGTTGGTATGGGAAAAGATTTGTATGAAAATTTTGAGTCAGCAAAAAAAGTTTTTGATACAGCTGACAGCGTTTTAGGAAAAAGTGTTTCAGGCTTATGTTTTGAGGGGCCGGAAGACAATTTAAAACAAACGGTAAACACCCAACCTTGTATAGTAACAATGTCGATAGCCGCACTAGAAGCATTAAAGTCAGAATGCGGACTAAATGCGGATTATACAGCCGGACATTCTTTAGGCGAATATTGTGCAATGTATGCTTCAGGAGTAATGAATCTTGAAACAGCTTTAAAAGCAATTCAAAAAAGAGCGGATTTGATGAGCGAAGCTAAAGGCGGAGCAATGGCAGCTGTATTAAATGCACCGGAAGGATCTGTAGAAGCGGCTTTAAAAGAAGCTTCATCAATTGGCTATGTAGATGTTGCAAATTACAATTCACCTGTTCAGGTTGTAATCACAGGGGATGAAAAAGCTGTTCAAAAAGCAGGCGAAATTTTACTAGAAAAAGGTGCAAGAAGAGTAGTTCCTCTTGCTGTTTCAGGTGCATTTCATTCAAAATTTATGGATAGCGCAAGTGCAGAATTTAAGAAATTTGTATCTGAATTGGAATTGAATAACGCATCAGTTCCTGTAATTACAAATGTTGATGCAAATCCGACAATATCAGCGGAAGATTTTAGAAGCAAAATGCCTGAACAAATACATTCATCCGTATACTGGACTCAGACAATACAAAAGATGATTTCAGAAGGCGTTGAAATCTTTATTGAAATTGGTCCCGGTAAAGTTTTGGCAGGTTTAAATAAGAAGATAGCACCTGAAGCAAAAGTTTATAATGTATATGACAAAGCTTCATTGGATGCAACAGTAGCGGCATTAAAAGAAGATTTGAATTTATGTGCTTGCTAAGAATTTAAAAGAAATAATAATGAAAGATAAGGAGATAATATGTCTGAAAAATTAGCGTTAGTAACGGGAGCTTCACGAGGAATCGGGAAAGCTTGTGCGATAGAACTTGCAAAAGCTGGATATGATATAGCAGTAAATTATGCAGGAAACGTAGAAGCAGCAAATAAGACAGTTGAAGAATTGAAAGCACTTGGCGTTCAGGCTGAAGCATTTAAGTTTGATGTATCAAATCAAGAAGCAGCAGCAAAAGGTGTAGAGGAAGTTCTTGCGAAATTTGGAAGAATTGATGTTCTTGTAAACAATGCCGGCATCACTCGTGACGGATTGTTTATGCGAATGAGTGCTGAAAACTGGGATGCAGTAATTAACACAAATCTTTCAAGTGCATTTTACGTATCACAGCCTGTAGTTAAGGTAATGATGAAACAAAGAAGCGGTGCAATTGTAAATATGTCAAGTGTCGTTGGCGTTTCAGGAAATGCAGGACAGGCAAACTATTCAGCAGCTAAAGCAGGTTTGATTGGTTTGACAAAAACTCTTGCAAAAGAACTTGGTTCTCGAGGAATAAGAGTTAATGCTATAGCTCCAGGCTTCATTAATACAGATATGACAAAAGACCTTGATACTTCAAAATTCACAGATTTTATACCTTTAAAACGTCTTGGCGAACCTGAAGATATTGCAAAAGCTGTTAAATTCTTGGCAGTAGATGCAGAATATGTAACAGGTCAGGTTTTAGAAGTTGACGGCGGATTGATTATATAAGCTTTGAACAAATACAAAAATTGTAAAATTCCCTTGTCTTTAAAAGATAAGGGAATTTTTTAAATAAAGATTTTCCCATAAATTTAAAAGTAAAGATTTTTAACAATCTGGTGCTAAGAATGTAAATTTCTTGCAAAAAAATTTTGTGCCGACTATAATATTATAGACGCGAGAGCGAATTTTAAAAACATGTAGTTATACAATAATTTATGAGGAAAAAAAGATGAGTACATTTGAAAAAGTAAAAAAAGTTGTTGTAGATCAATTGAGCGTAGATGAATCATTAGTTACTCCTGAAGCAAGCTTCACAGCTGATTTGGGTGCAGATTCATTAGATACAGTTGAATTGGTAATGGCTTTTGAAGAAGAATTCGGATGCGAAATTCCTGATGAAGAAGCTGAAAAAATTCAAACAGTTCAAGATGCTGTAACTTATATTGATTCTCACAAATAATTGTTGATTTACCATAAAGCTTAAGCTTTTTGGTATAGAGAGCAGTGTTTTAAAACAGCAGATACTGTTATCCTGTAAGAGTAGGATATTTGATAAGTTTACGGGGGCGAAAATTGAATAAGAATTTTCTCCCTCGTATATTTAAAAGTTTGTTTAAAGACGTTTTCGTTTTTGCAGTTCAGGGCATTTGTTGATTAACCCCGTCTGCTGATTAGATAAAAGTAATAAAGGTAAAAAGATGTCTAAAAGAAGAGTTGTAATTACAGGGCTGGGAGCAATAACACCGTTTGGTATAGGTGTTGATAAGTTTTGGAATAGCCTTGTGGAAGGTAAAAGCGGAATTTCAACATCAGAATTGATTGATATTTCCAAGCATGTAGTAAAGATTTCTGGAGAAGTTAAAAACTTTAACGCTGAGGATTATATTGACCCAAAAGAAGCCAAAAAAATGGATAGATTTATACAATTTGCGCTTATTGCGGCTGATGAAGCTGTAAAAGATGCTAAATTGGATGAAGCAAAAGATGTTGATCCGTATAAAGTTGGTGTAATCGTAAGTTCAGCCGCAGGTGGTTTTAGAACTTTTGAAGATAACCACGTAAGAATTTTGGAAAAAGGACCAAACAAATGCTCTCCATTTACAATTCCGATGATGATTGTAAATATGGCTTCAGGCAGAATTTCCATGAAATATGGATTTAAAGGTTTAAATAAAGTAGTAGTTTCAGCTTGTGCAACAGGAACACATTCAATAGGTGATGCATTCAGATCAATTCAATATGGTGATGCTGACATCGTTTTAGCTGGCGGTTGCGAATCAACTATATGTGATGTAGGTTTGGGAGCATTCTCATCAGCAAGAACTCTTTCAAGACGTAATGATGAACCTGAAAAAGCTTCACGTCCTTGGGATGTTGACCGTGACGGTTTTGTAATGAGTGAAGGCGCAGGAATTTTAGTTTTGGAAGAATATGAACATGCTAAAAAGCGCGGTGCAAAAATTTATGCAGAAGTTGTCGGATATGGTCAGACCGCAGACGCTTATGATGTTGTTGCGCCGGATCCGGAAGGTCAGGGGGCTACTCATTCAATGAAGTTTGCGCTTGAAGATGCAGGTTTGAAACCTGAAGATATTCAATACATTAACGCACACGGAACAAGCACAGGCTTGGGTGATATTGCTGAAAGCAAAGCGATTGAAGGATTGTTTGGCGATAAAGAAAAGAATCCGAATTTGATGGTTTCTTCAACAAAATCAATGCACGGTCACCTTCTTGGTGCAACAGGTGCGGTTGAATGTATCGCTTGTGTTAAGGCGATCAATGAACACATCGTTCCGCCAACAATTAATCTTGATAATCAAGACGAAAAAGTTGGAAATCTTGATTATGTTCCGCACAAAGCAAGAAAAGCTGATGTTCACGCAGCACTTTCAAACTCTTTCGGGTTTGGCGGACAAAATGCTTCTATCGTTATTAAAGAAGTTAAGTAGAAATCAATTAAAAATAAATTTGAAAAACCGCTTGGATTATTTCAGGCGGTTTTTTAGTGCAAAGTTGCGCAAATTTCGTCAATATTATCTGTTAGAATTTCGCATCTTGTTTGAATAGTTTTGGCAAGTACAAAGGTTGTGTACATTTCGGGGATTTTATCTGCGTAGTTAACAAGATAGCTGTTTAAAATCTTCATAAGTTCAATGATTTCGTTTGAGTCAAGATAGCAGTCGTAAATTTTTTCGTTTAGCATAGTTGAGCCTTATGTGTAATAATTATCACATATACGTATCTAATAACACATATATGTGATAATATTATAATATATTTCTTATTTAGTCAATATTTAATATAATACTGAAATGGTAAATATTAAAAATTATATTAAATCATTGCTTCAGCTGAATGCCGTTACAATAACTAAAATGGCAGAGTTAATGAATGAAAAATCGGAAAAAACTTATACTCGCGGAAGCTTGGCAAACAAGATAAATCGGGAGAGCTTGACGTTAAAAGAGGCATATATCTTAGCTGATATTCTTGGCTATGATATTGAATTTGTTAAGAGAAAATAAAGGTGGCAACAAATATACGTGCTATTGTAAAATCACTATTATCACTTAATTGCATGACATTAACGCAGTTATGCGAAGAAATGACAAAACGTACAGGTAGAACCTATACTCTTGATAGTTTGGGAGGGAAACTTAAGAGAGAATCGTTTTCATTAAAAGAGGCCTACATAATGGCTGATATTCTCGGTTATGACATCAAATTTGAAAAAAGATAATTTATCTTGAGCAGAACTTCTATCTCTAAAGCACTTGAATTTTATCAAAAATAAGTTATAATGATATCATAGGGAAGAGCGGTTAAGCTCTCGAACAACTTAACCACTCTGTCGCACCTATAAGAACAAATAAGCTAATTTAATTAAAATCTCTAGTACGGCTAGAGATTTTTTTATTAACTCTCTTGTGCTCATCTTACCTCCTCTCTCGCCCTATTGTCGCTGTATAGTTCGTATGCGGTTTGGAGGCTTGGGCGCGTCCCTATTAAATTATCAATTATTTTTCTTGACTTAAATCTCTTAGGACTCTATCAAGGCAGGCGTTTGGCGAATATTGCCATTCGCGGTAGGTTATGCGATTAACCTTAAATCCGCAGCGTTCAAGGATTGCTTGTTTTTTCATTGCAGGCATCGGAGTTGAAATTTTATCCTCAAGCCCGTCGATTTCAATGATGATTTTGTCGTCAACAAGCAAATCTGCGCTTAATCCTGCGATGTCGCTTCCTGCCGAAACTTTATGACCTCGTTCACGAATTTGCGCGGCAATTTCACGTTCAAGCTCGTTTTTGTAAATATTTTCTTCAATATTGCCTGAAAGTGTCGCTTGACGTACATTTTGATAATGTTTCAGGAAGTTAATGTAATTTCTGAAATGACCTTCCGGGAGTTCTGTCGGGTCTTTTGAGATGAAATTTATAACTTTATTTCTTGCACGGGTTACGGCAACATTAAAGAGGTTCGGCTTTTGCAAGAATATTAAGCTTTGCGGGAAACTGTTGTTTGCAATCGCCCAGCTGATAAGCATTATATCTCTTTCATCACCTTGGAATGTGTGTGCTGTACCGATTTCGATTTGGTGTTTTTTAATCATATGATCGGAAAGAACTTTTGATAAGGACACTTTCAACTGTTCAACCTGTGCTCTGAATGGTGAAATTATACCGATTGAAACCGGATTTTCTGGGTTTTTACGCTCATCTTCAATTACAATTTCGTGAACTCGTTTTACTACAGCCTCGATTTCGGGCAAGTTTCTGGTCGCATCGGGGTCAACTTTTCCGTCTTTTACTTCTTCAAGTTCCAAGACCAAATCGTCTGATTTATCTTTTCTCATAACTCTGATTCTATCGTTATAAAATTCGTGGTTTGAGAAGTTAATTACAGGCGGAAGGCTTCTGAAATGTTCATCCAGCATAACGGAATTAATTGAATAGTAGTCTGCTAAGTCAAACATAGAGTTTGTTCTGAAACGCCAGATAAGCTGATATTTGTCAGGGATTCCGTATTGGCTTAAGAAGGATTGTTCTTTCGCTTTTTCTAAGAATGACAGGTGCGGCAGTTGTTTGTCGTCTCCGACGATTACGGCGCGTTTGGCTCTGAATAGTATCGGAAAACAGCTTGCTATATCGCATTGTGAAGCTTCATCAATAATTGCAACGTCAAACATTCCGGGTTTTAAGGGAAGCGAATCTGATACAGCGTAAGTTGTTACGCACCAGCAAGGGAAAGCTTCTAATAGCGGTTTGAAATCTTCTTCTTCTAAAATATTTGTCTGTTGGCGTTTGCGGTTTGAGATTAGTGATTTTGCGTGAATTTTCAACCTTCTGCATTTGTTTTCGTCGCGCAAAAGTGCTTTTAAGGCTTCACGGCGTTTGTTTTTCAGGATGTTCACCGCAAGTTTTGGTTGTTTTTTCTTCATTTGTCTTATTTGTTCTGACATTATATGAAGGTTGCCAAGGGTTTGAATTTGTTCTTCGACACTATTCATATCGGCAATTTTTGCTGCAAGCTGCAGTTCTTCAGCCAGCTTTGAAAGGTTTTGAGCGTTTGCGTCAAAATCTTTCATTTCAAGAATTTTCTTTAACTGTGAAAGTGTTGTAAAATTGGTAAATTTGCTGAAAATTCCTGTTTTTTGAATGTTTTCACGAAGCGTTTTAATTGTATTTCTGATTGTTTCGACTTCGCTTTTCTTTAAGTTCCGTCTGATAAACACAGGTGCCGGATGAAGCGAGCGTTCTTCTTCAGTGTCAAGTGCTTTGTCGTGCCAAAGTTTTTCAAGTTTTATAATTTGTTCGCACTTGTTTTCCGTGTCACGAAGGATATTAAGGTGGGTTTTCATATCGTCAATATCTGCAAAAAGCGCGTCTTCAAAACCCTCATCAAGTGAAGAATGTTCTGCAATAAGGGCATTCAATTCGTTACTCAGTGATCTTTGGTAATTCAATCTGCCTGCTCGAAGCGCCATATGGCTTGCACCAAGTTGATTTAACCTTTCGGCGACAACATCAACGGCTTTATCCATTCTTGATGCGACAAGTACGGTTTTGCCGTTTGCAACAAGGTGGGCGACAAGGTTTACAATTGTCTGGGATTTTCCTGTTCCCGGAGGGCCTTGTACGGCGACAAATTTCGTATTATCAATATTTTTAATCACCTGTTGCTGAGTGTCTGATAATGACAAAGGGGTTATCGGATAAAATTCTTTTATGGAATTTATATCCTTTATCGGAACTGATTTTTCCTTGCTTTGGGCAAATTCTTCGTTAATTATGCTTAGAGCTGTTTCTCTGTAAATTCCGCTCGGTTGTTCCGCTATTCTTGTTAATTCGTGCAATACGCCTGCGGTCATTGACGGACGTTTGGTTAAAATTATTGCGCTTTGGTATGTAACCGATATCTTTTCAAGTTTAACACGAGCTTTTTGCTGCTGTTCTTCGTGTTCAATTACATCTTCAATGTTTTCACCGTCAATTTTTTCTTTATAAAAATCTTTTTCATCAGTTTTTGAAATGTTATCTTCGGTTTCGTAATCCGATTTGTTGTATGAGATTTCAACTTCAGGAACAAGGGATTTAAGGGTTGTTAAAAAGATATTCAATTTTTCTTCCGTAATCGGAAGTTCAGGCACAACGTCAAGAAGCCCTTCAAGCATAATATCAGTTTCATCTTCATCATCGGATTTTTTCATCAACGCAGCTAGTGCGCCTGTATTTAGTGATAAAACTTCATCAAGAGGCAGGCAATTTATATTCACCCCGTTTCTTTCCAATTTACAAGGCATATATAGAAGCGGTGTTAAAAATTCATTCTGGCGTTTTGATTTGTTGCTTTTGCCAACCAAAAATAAATAGCCGTAAATTAGGTATTTATCTTTTGAACCTAATTCGCTTTGAAGCATTAATTCGGTTAGTTTACTGTCTTTGCCGTCAAGAGAAATGTATTCCTTGTTTTGGGTGAAAAGTTCTTCTTCTCCTTTTAGGAAAATCCATTTGTTATCTTTATCACCTTTAAGGTTTCTGAAAGTTGAGCTTTTTACTTCTTCTCTTACGCAATCGTGAAGATATTGGCTTAATTTCTTTATAAAACTGTTATTAAACGCTGAATTTAATGCTTTTGATGCTTCTTGTAACATGTCTATACCTCTTGTCTTAGTCTCCATTTTACGATAAAATCAGCATTATGGACATCATTAATTTAAAGGATAATCCGAATTTGTACTATGTAGGAGGTGTTGTTCGAGATGAATTACTCGGACAAAAATCGTTGGATGTCGATATTGTCTATGAAGGAAATGCTATTGAGGATTGCGCTTCTTTAGGGGAAATAATTCGAATAAATCCTGATTTTGGGACAATTAGAGTTAAGATTCAAGGGAAAGAAGTTGATATTGCATCAACCAGAACCGAACGTTATGATCATAAAGGTCATCTTCCGCAGGTTGAAAAAATCGGTTGCTCTTTGAAAGAGGATGTTTTAAGACGTGATTTTACCGTAAATTCGCTTTATAAATCAGTTTCAACCGGTGAAATTTTGGATTTTACAGGCGGGTTAGAGGATTTGAAAAATAAAACGCTTAGAATTTTGCATGATAAAAGTTTTGTGGATGATCCGACAAGGATAATTCGAGCTCTGAAATTTTCCTATCGTTTTGGGTTTGAGTTGGAAGAAAATACTTTTAGACTTCAGTGTGAATATTTGGGAAATATTAATTATGATATGTGTTATAAACGCATTAAAAAAGAGCTTATTGAAACGCTCGGGTTAAATAGTGATAAACTTTTTGAGAAATTTATAAATGAAAAAATTTATAAGCTTGTGACACCAAAAGATGTAAAATTGCCGTTAGTTAAGATTGGACCTTTAGTGAATAAATATGCAAAAAACAGTGAAAATGTCTGGCTTATTTATATAGGGATTTTGCAGGATTTGTCAAGGCTTGAGCTGACACGAAAAGAGCAAAAAATTCTTGATGATTTTTCAGAGCTCGAGGATTTAGAATTTAAAAATGACTTTGAAATTTACAGAGCTTTTGAAAATAAAGAAATTGAAAGCGTAATTTTGTATGCAGTTTTAAAAGATGAAAAAATTGCGCGGCATTATTTGGATGATTTACGGGAAATTAAAATTCAAATAACGGGTAAAGATTTGGAAAATATTGGATTTAAGCCCTCTCCAAAGTATAAAGAAATATTTGATTTTGTTATAGCAAGAAAACTTGAAAATCCTAAAATGACTTTGGCAGATGAAATAAATTGTGTAAAGGAAAATTTTGGGGATTAACTTAGTTTGGAATTCCTATTTTGTCAAAGAGTTAGATATATATAAGCAATGCAATAAAAATAAAAGATCTAAACTAATTACTTGAAAAAAAGAAAAGTGCGGTTATAATAAAAGAACAGAACATTTAAAAATTGAATTTATGGGGACGTTTGCCTTCTTTTCTTAATGAGAGCGCAAGCTCGAATTAAAGAAAATGGCTTC
>CALVEG010000017.1 GCA_944326525.1 Candidatus Gastranaerophilales bacterium | reverse complement strand
TTTTTGGAAAAATACGGAGTTTTAGGTGAACTTGGCACCGGCGACACAATTCAGGTAATAAACCCTGAATATGAAGCTGCTTGGGATGAGTATTACAATGGATATAACCAGTGGATGGCAGAAAAACCTGATCCTAATGACCCGATTTACATAATCCCCGGACAGGCTGCGGGAGATTCCGTATACGATAAATTTATTTCTACAGGAGGATGTTTGTCCGGTGCAGTTGGCGGTTCATGTTGTTATATGCACGTATTATCAGATGCAATAGGCCCCGGAACTCATACAACAAGTAATGGTGATACCTTTGAAGTTGTAAGCACACTTCCATGGAATTGGAATACAGCTTATCATTCTCGTGAAGTATGGGATCCAATAACTGCAAAATTGAAAGAAACTTATTGTTCCGGAGATGTTATAGCAGGAGGAACCGAAACGATAGAAGCTCCATACGGAACGGTAACCGTAGGAGGGCCGGCATCAGACCCTAATATGACAGTTTATCAAAGAATCGTAGATTTGTTATGGGAAGTTCACAACGAATATAACGGCACCGCAACAGGCGGGCCTGCAAGTGCTGAAAATCTTCAAAAATTCTTTTATTTAATTGAGCATGACTTAGAACAATTTAAAGCAACCGAAGACGAATTTGATAAGGAAGCTTATGATGAAGATGTTGCCGAATGGGAGGCAAAGAAGCCAAACGAACCGACAGTAGCTCAATACATAGATCAAGAAACCAGAGCGATAAAAGATTTGGACAAAGCGCAATGGTATGTAAACTTGTGGCACAGAATGAACGGCACAAGTGATTTTAAAGCGGGCTTTGGCAACAGCGAAGACTACATTGCAGGTAACGGCTGGGCAAGCAAATCAGAAACAGATCAAAACTGGGCAGTCTTAAAAGACGGCGATATGAACAGTGAAGAATACTTAAAATATGCAATAGAAAACGGTTTAATTACTTTAGAACAAGTACAGTTTGTAGATCCATCCGACAGTACAAGCGGAATAGAAAATGCACAATGGACATCAATAGTATTCTCAACCGCTCAGGATATAACCGAACAGAAAGATCAAATTGCAATAACGAAGGCAGAAACCGAATACAATCAAACATTAAGAGAAATAGAAGCAAAAGACAAAGAATATGATACTCAGATCAAGAAACTTGATACAGAGCACAATGCACTCCAGACAGAATACGACAGCATCAAGAGTGTAATCGAAAAGAACGTTGAAAGAAGCTTCAAAATCTTCTCATAAATTGATTTTGATTATTTTTAATTAAACTGCTTTGCCCATAGCATACGCTTCTTTTAAAGCTTCGCTATCTTCTACGGCTCCGACACCTTCGGCACCTAAAGCTTTTACAACACCTTTAAGTTTGGTTTTGGAAAAGCAGTCTATCCAGCCTTGAAGTCCTTTTATTGCGCCGTCCATTGAGTATTCGCCTGTATCTGCTGCAGATGCAAGAAGGTAAATATCTCTAAAGCAGTATTTTGACGGGAAAAGCGGGTTTGATCTGTCAAGTAAAGTTTTCATTTGTCCGCACATTTCATAAAAATATATTGGAGTAGCAAATGCGATTATGTCGGAATTTTTCATTTTTTCAACAATAGCGTTTGTATCATCATCTATTACACAGTGCATTAATCTTTGGCATGCAAGGCAGCCTTTGCAAAAATTGATTTTCTTGTTGTAAAGATACTCAATATCAACTTCGTTCCCTGCATCTTTTGCTCCTTTTGCAAATTCTTGAACAAGTCTGTTTGAATTTCCCTCTTTACGTAAGCTTGTACCTATTACCAAAACTTTTTTTGACATAATTTCCGCCTTTCATTTTATTTTTAATTTATATTATGCAGTCTTTATTGCAAAATGGTTGTTAATACATTTAAGAATAGTTTGTGCATAATCTTCATGTTTTCCATAGAAAATATGCGAAGCATCTTGAATTACTATTACCTGATTTTCCTCGGGATGTTTGCAGCATGAATTTATTTTCATCATAAATTCACCTGCGTCATCCCCGACAACGCTGTCTTTTGAACCTATTATAAAAGAGCCGTTTGGTTTTATTGAATATAATGAGTTTCTTTCACCGTCTTTGCTTAATACAGGGCAATTTTTAAGATTTTCTGCATTGTAAAATCCTAATACCGTGTTTGCGCTCATTGGTGAAAACCCGCCGAATAAAAATGGCATAATGTCATCACCACGTCCATCATTTACGTATTTTTGAGCAGTTTCAAGATAGTAATCTTTTTGTGGAATTATACTCCACCAGTATGCAAGATCTATTGGCGAGCTTACTATAAAATAATCAACAAAATCATCAGAAGTGTTTCCAAGATAATGTATAAGTTTGTTTGAGCCAAGTGAATGACCGGCAAGAATTATATTTTTATATCCTTTGGCTTTTGCAAATTTTACGTAAGCTTCCACATCTTCGTAAATTGAATTGAATTCATCAAAAATAACTCCTGTAAAGCGTTGCTTTTTTGTTGAAAAATCAGAATATGCAATACAAGAAAAGGAATCCATTGTATGTGCAATAATACAGGCTATGTTATTTTGATTAAGTAATTTGCCGGTTGCATCCAGAATGTCATTTTGAAATACGTTTGAGCATATCCCCGTAAGCATAATGACAACAGTGTCCATATTGCTGTTTCCATATATTGCCCCTTTAAGTTCAAGTCCACGAGGGGTTGTGATTCTTAAAATTTCCATTTTTTTCCTTTTTTTTAATTATTTACTATATTGTTTGAAATAGCAAATGCTTATATTACATAATTAAAAATGCTTGACGGGCATAATATAAAATAATATACTTTATAAATAAAAGGATTATTATGGAAGTTCGGGTATTAAAATATTTTTTGGCAATAGCACGTGAGGGAAGTATAACCGGTGCTGCAAATTTTCTTCATTTGACTCAACCGACTTTAACCCGTCAAATTCAAGATTTGGAAAAAGAGCTTGGACAAAAACTGCTTATTCGAGGCAAACACAAGGTTTCGCTGACTGCAGAAGGTATGATTTTGCGCAAACGTGCAGAAGAAATTGTTCAAATGGTTGAAAAAACTGAAGAAGAATTTAAGTCAATCAGTGAAGTTGTTAGCGGAGATATCTACATAGGTTCCGGAGAAACTGATTCAATGAAATATATTGCTGAAGTTATGAAGGATATGCAAATTGATTATCCGAATGTTAAATTTCATATATTTAGCGGTAATGCTGAAGATGTTATTGAAAAATTAGATAAAGGACTGTTTGACTTTGGCGTTTTAATCCAACCGATAGATCTTTCAAAATATGACAATATAACTCTTCCATCAAGAGATGTTTGGGGAGTAATTATGAAATCTGACAGTCCTTTAGCCGGCAAAAAATCTGTTGTTTTGGAAGATTTAGTAAATGTTCCTTTAATAACTTCAAGGCAAATGTCAAAAAAATATTCGGCAGACAGCGGCTTTTTGGATTGGTTTGGACAATATTTTGATAATTTGAATATAGTTGCAACTTACAATCTTGTATATAATGCAGCTATAATGGTCAGAGCCGGAATGGGTTATGCAATAACTTTGGATAAGCTGATAAATACTTCAAGGTCAGACGGATTGATTTTTAAACCTCTTGAACCGAAGCTTTCTTCAGGGCTTGATATTGTGTGGAAAAAATATCAGGTGTTTTCTCCTGCCGGCAGAATTTTTCTTGAAAGATTACGGAAAAAATTTAGTTAAGATTTCGGCGTTTGGTTCGGTTTCTTTTCGCCAAAAATAAGACTATAAAGCTTTTTCTGCCCGATTCCAACATAAGTTGTTATAACCATTGTCAAAACAAAATACAAGTATGTTGTTTGTACAGGGTTGTAAATCCAATAAATATCGTGATTTGCTCTTTCTTCTATCGGAATTCCGTTAATATACATAAATATAGCCGTAATTATGTACATAACAAGAAGGTGATTAGCCATAATATGGTATGTAACTTTTCCCATATCCTGAACAAATTTGATATTTTTAACATAAGGGTATAGAATTTTTACGGTGAATAAAGATGCCCAAATCCCTGTTAAAGCAGTGATTATAGGGACAAAAAGCTGATCGTCAAATCTTGCCCAAACAAGTACGTAACTTAAGCCTATCCCGTGCTCGGGATCGTAATCTCTGTTAAACATCCACAAAATTGACTGTAAAACAAATACTGCCCCGAACCATTTCGGAGTAAAAATATTGTAATTGTCTTTTATGTAATGAGTGTAAAAATACCCAAGATATACAAAAAATAAAGAAAACATCGTCCTTATAACAATAAGCATCAAAGGCGTTACAGGGAAAATTTTGGCAAAAGGAATAGCTAAAATTCCAAGAATTGCAAAAAATCCCAGATGAATGAATTTGTTTTTGGTTAAAGCATTCAAACCTCTAAACATAAACAAGAACATAATCATTGTCATAAATAATTGAGTTACAAACCACAGCGGGCAAGACAAATCAAACTGATGTCCGTTCAGAAATGGTGTAATAAAAAAGTTTTTAAAGCTAATTGGCATACCCCAGAATTTGCCTGTTAATTTTGCGATAAAACAGGTTACACCAAGGTAAAACAAGTTGTACCAAAAATAAGGAACCAAAAGGCTTTTAATCCTTCTTTCAACAAAAGTTGAAACTTCGTTTAAGTATTTATCTTTAAACAAGCATCCTGAAATAAAGAAAAATAACGCCAACTGAAAAGAATACGGCGGAAAAATTCCAAGCAGTGAAAATTCCAAATGCCCCGAGACTACAAGCAAGATGGCTAGGGCTTTAAGAACATTCATTTCGTTTGAAAAAACTTTATCCATAGTTTAGATATTACCATAAATATAATAATTTCATATTTGTTGCATAATAAAAATTTTATAATAGAATACGTTATTGGAGGTTAAATATTAATAATTTGGAATTATGAAAATTCAAAGTATACAATTTACCCAAAACAGCAGAAACGTTTATCCTAAAATATCAACAACAAATAAGTCAGTTCCATACAAAAAAGGACTTGAAACTGCCGGAGCTTGGTTTGGATTTGGAATTGGATTGGATATGGTGAGCAGAAAAATTTCTGTATTCAAATCTCCGATGAAAAATTCATTATTTATAAATGGGATTTTAGCTCTTGGCGCCGGAACTTATACATTGGCCAAAAGTTTTAAAGAGCGTAATTAGGCATTTTTATTGAAATCTTCAGTTCGAACTTTCATAAAGTAAGCTTTTTCAATGTAAGTTTTGTTGTCGATTTGAAAGCCTAATTTTTCGTATTTTTTGCGCAACTTTATGTCATTAACTAGCGAAAATAGAGTGAGTTCCTTTGCTTTTTTTCGTAAAGCAATGTTTTTCATATCCTGATAAACTTCGTTAATTATATTTTTACTTTGAGGATTTTTTCGGTTTCTTACAAAAGCATCAAGAAACATTGTTTTTTCTTCCAGCGGATTTTTCTGAAAATTGTAAGTGTATGAAGCAAGGATATTTCCGTTTTCATCTTTTATTAATCTCATTTTGCAATTGTGAAACATAGAATCAATGCAATTTAAAACTGCACGAATGCGGGGAAAACTTTCCTTTCTTTCAACAGAATACATTTTCATCATTCTGTATAGGTTTAAAGGATTTCTTGTGTTTTTTAAGTTGGTTTTAATAATTGGAGGATTGCAGGTTTTAGAGGTCAGAATTTTCATATTTTTATAAAATTTAAACAAAAATATTTTTGTTATTATAAGAGCTTAATAAAAAGTAAAAATAATAAAATAATTTGTAAATAGTAGGTTTCAGTATTTTAAGCTAGAAAGTATAACACAGTTTGGCTTGACAATTGAGATGTAAAATAAGATAATTTCAAAATACAAAAGTTGGAGGATATATGTTAAAGAAAATATTTGGAGTAATTGTTTGTATAACAATAATGTCGATTTTTTCGCCGGTAAATGCTCATGAAGGAGGATTTACTTGGTTTGGGTTACGAAGAGATAATACAGAAGTTGTATTTTCTACATCTTCGCATGAATCGGAATGTCATCCACCCGGACATTGCCATAAGCACAAACACAAACCAAAGCCAAAACATCATAAAAAGGGTCCGAAGTTTCATTTTCATAAATGGTGGGATTAATTAAATAAAAATACAATAAAAGAGCCTTATTGCAGGCTCTTTTATCATAGTATGCGGCAGAAAAAATAAGAGCAGCAGAAAGTAGTGTAAATTGTTTTATGCATCAAAAATATTTTGCCATGGATCTGCCACGGATAGTAAATTTTATATAAAATTTTGCAATAAAACAGCGGGCTTAAACCCGCTTATCTATTATATTTACACTGGATGCGATTTGTCTTGGATTTTTTGCGTTAAACGAGACTTCGGTTTTTGCCTGCAAGAACAAATATTCTTTTGGCAAAAGACCTTTGCTCTCTGCAAAAAATCCGCCGAACGCAAAAAGGCGTTCTCATCGCTATCGCAAGCAAATAAAAAAGAGGATTAGGAAACATCCTATCCTCTTTTTATTTACCCTCTGGCACACAAGATTAGAACCTGGGCAATTCTGAAATATGTAGCATGATTTTTAATTTAGTCAATACAATGTATTGACAATTGCAAACATCAGGGACTTATATAGCAAATTCCACTAATATTATAAAAAAGCACGTCATTCTGAGGGCTTAAGCCTGAAGAATCTCATTTATTTAGATCCTTCGCCTTCGGCTCAGGATGACGCTGTTTAGAAATTTTTTGTGGAATTTTTGCTATATAAATCCCAAACATCACTGCTTTACAGAATCATGAAACAGATGTTATAATTGTAGTACAAAATTGAATAAAACAAAAAATTAGAGTAAGGTAAGATATTTTAAATTAATTAAAATTTAAAATTCTGTCTTACTCTTTTTTTATAATAATAATCCGGAAAGGCGGTGGGATTTGTGAAAATATAATAAAAAGATAATATTTTTTTATTTTCGGAGATATTTTTAAACTTGAATATTGACGGAATAAAGAAACAAATGTTAAAATAGACAGGACGTTTAAATAAGGTATATACGGTTAATGAAAAGATTCCTGATTTTGGTTATGACAATAATGATTTTTGCACAAACTGCGTTAGCCTCCGGCACATATTGCAAGCTGGATTTTTCGGACGGAGAATCAGACAAACAGGCAGGCAAAATTCTTTATGAATATGTATTGAAAGAATTAAATAAGACGCCGGAAGAAGCAAAAGATTTTGCACGAATAGAACCTGAAACAGTAAAAGCCTTTGAGGTTGACCTGAATGATGATGGAGAAAAAGAGATTGTAGGTATTGTGTATTCAACATTTTACCTTGGAACTGCTGGATATTCCTTGTTTATTTTACAGTTACAGAATGGCGAGTATAAAAATATAGCTTATGTGCTAAACATTGAAACGCAAAATGAATTAAAGATATTGAATGCCAAAACAAATGGTTACAGGGATATAAAGTTGTCAGGTTCAGTAGCATATAACTTTAAACCGTTTATTGCGAAGTATAAAAACGGGTATTATCAAAACAACGACCAAACGAAAAGTTTAGAAAGAAAACTTCAGCAGTAAACACAGAAATACAGATATTACACTGGCATACGGGTATCAAAAAAGGTACCTGAATTTTGCAATGAAAACAAGAAAGGAGAAAAATATGACACACCAATAGCCGAAAAGATAAAAAAGAAGTAAATTATAATTTATGGAAAAACCAAAACTTTATAAATTTATACAAAATAAACCAGACAAAACAGGAAGAGAAGGGATATAAAATAGCAGCAATAATCTGAATTACAGAAGGTTTATTCTGCAGCGAAAGATTTTTAGCGGCTTTTCTTGAAAAAACAGAAATAATTAACGGGATTCCAAATGTGCTGAGTATGATAGTAGACATTGTAAGATACCCTTTAATAACACTGGGGCTTCGATCATTCCACATGTCAGGTATAAGGAAAAAGATTATTAATAATAATATCGTAGCCGGAATGGCTGCAATCAAATAAAGAATAAGCAGAACATTTTGGAATAAATAATAAGCCCTGAATAATTTTAGTTTTGTTTTCTGGTTCATGGATGTAGTTTAGCACAAAGAATAGCTAAGGAGGAAATTTATGACAAACACTATGCCGAAAACCTATGTAGAATTGATTTTAGATGACGAAAAATTAACACAGGCAGAAAAAATTCAGAGGATTAATTATGTGTACAACAATTATCAGGAAAAACTAGACGAAGATTTAAGAAACTATCTGATAAAAATTTGGTCAGGCGGACTTCTGGAAATAGCGAGTGCGGCAATGCCTTTTGGCGGAGCCGGCAAATTGGGTGCAGCCGCAGGACAAAAACTATTTCAAAAATCGATAGGCCGCAAACTTTCACAGGAAATAGGAGCGGGTGTCGCTTCCGGTTTGGCTTCAGGTGGGGTATTTGGAACCGGCAGAGGTCTGATTGAAGATAAAAATCCGTTGCTTACCGGATTGCAAGATTTGACATGCGGATTGCTGCTTGGCGGAAGTATGGGAGCAATTGGAGGAAATCTAAATAGGATTTTTGCAGGTAACACTTTGAAACAATATCAATTAAATAATATTACACCTGCCGATTACAAAAAATATAAACAGCAAGCTCAAAATTTTTATAAGGATTATTTACAAGGTAGAACTATTGTCAATAAAGATATTGGTAGTATTGATATTACACGTAAAGGATTAGATGAAATTTTTAGTAAAAATGTAGAATTGGCACAATTATTTCCTGATTTGATTAATGATTTAAGAAAAGCTGATTACGTGGAAACTAATGCATTGTATAAAGTAAGAAAAGATAAAGCAACAGAGAAATTTCATATTCTTAAAAATGGAGAAAATAAACATTTTATTGCAGAAGATAAACTGGGTAATAAGAAATTTTATCTTACAAAAAAATACACCACCGATCAAGGCACTCCTTCTCGAGTAGAAGGTACTAGCTCCGGTGGTGCTTTTATCCACAATGGTACACCACAGGCTTCAAGCCCGGGCTCCAAAGTTGATATCCTTAAGGATACTCACAAGAGCGGTTCACATGCTACTAGCACGGATGCTCTTGTGAGTCCATATAACATTATAAATGATAATTCCGAAAAAGTCAACCCAGTGAAGATGCTAGTTCCGGCGCAGATTCTGCAAAGTCTTGAAGAAACAAATCAGCCATCATTTTTGCTGGAAGGCAGTGTAGAGATGAATGTAGATAAAAACGGCAATCAAATCTTCACGCCTCAGGAAATCGGCGATATGGCACCTGATGAATTTTACAGGAACCTTCCGATTATAGAACAGCAATTAAAAGATGGTTTAATAAAACCTCAAAAACAAGAAGTAGACTATTCCGGCTACCTTAACCCCGCAACGGGCGACGGTAAAATCTTTTCACGGGAAGCAATTTCTCAAATGACAGGTGATGAATACATCGACAATGAATCAGCAATAATGGCGCAGTTAAAGAGTATCGGAATACCTTATGAATCAGACCTTGAACTTGCAAGTATGCGGGGTGGCGGGCTGGTTTATGTAAGACCTTACACCAGAAGCGACGGCACGGAAGTCAGAGGCTACTGGCGCTCTGCTCCATCAGCATAAAAACAGAAATATAACAACAACTATCGATTTTACACTAGCAGACGGGTATCAAAAAAGATACCTGAATTTTGCAATGAAAACATGAAAGGCGGTGAGATTTATGAAAACCTAAGGAGAAATTCTGAAATCGGGGCTAATATCAAGAATAAAACTGCACATGCAAATCTTGACAACGGGAACCACATCCCAATCCAGAACACGATAGAATGAAGTATTTCTATAAATAATGGCGGTTTGCATTTTAAAAATCCATCAGGGAAAAACTTTTTTCTTAAAAAATATTCTACAATACCTAACATTGCAAGAAAAAAAGAACTTATCATAAAATTTGCTAAAGCTATTGCGCAGTCAAAAGTATGCATAATTCCAGCATCTGTAGTGTCAGCACCAGGAGTAGAATAGACAATTGCATTTTCTATATTCAACTGATGCAGCGTTACAGCATAAAAATACCCGTGGATTGCCATTAAATTAGGAAATACATAGTTCTTTAGTTTTGCTAGATTTTTCAGAATATGAAAAAACTTTTTGAAAATCAGATTTTGCATACTATGAATTTTACATAAAAAATTTTAAATAGAAAGGAAAAATTATGAAAAAATTATATGACGAAATTAAAAAAATCAATGAAATGGTTACCAAAAAGCAAAAACAAGAAGATTTTAAAGATGATATGGTAAGAAAAACTTGGGAATACCAGAAAAAATTCGGGTTTGAAACAAGCCCGAGACAAGGACATGAATTTTGGAATAACGAAGCAGATGCATTTAAACATGCATTCGGAAGTGCAGATATGGTCTTAAATATGGGATATTTAGGAAGTCTTATAGGCGATATATACCATGAATTCAAAACCAAAAACAATCCTTATGGAGAGTGGAATATGGACTCCTGGAACAACAATGAAGGCCGAAAAATAGCAGATGAAATAAAAAAAGAATACGGCAAAACTTTTGACAGATTATCTGATAAGGAAAAATCCGCAGTAATTGCAACAAAAGTTATGATGAAAATGAGAAATGGTGAATTGATTACACATCCTTCTGATAAAAGAAAATTTAGAGGGATAATAGAAAGTTTCATATATGCACTTACGAACAAACCAACAGGCAAACCAACCGGCGGAGCCGCACCAATGCCAGTATTACCTCATCAAGTAGACTATTCCGGCTACCTGAATCCCGCAACGGGCGACGGCAAAATCTTTTCACGGGAAGCAATCTCACAAATGACGGGTGATGAGTATGCCGGCAACGAATCAGCCATAATGGCGCAGTTGAAAAGTATCGGCATACCTTATGAATCAGACCTTGAACTTGCAAGTATGCGGGGTGGCGGGCTGGTTTATGTAAGACCTTACACCAGAAGCGACGGCACGGAAGTCAGAGGCTACTGGCGCTCTGCTCCTTCGGTATAAAATTAAGCAGGCGGTCGAACAGGCTTGCAATCCTCGTATTAATTTCCTCCGCCTTCAGTTCGCTCGTGCTGTCTTGGATTTTCTCCACGCTCGTAAAGTTTCGCTAATCGGACAATGTCCGAGTCGGCTCAATTTACTCGCTATCCGGATTAGCTCACTATGTTCGCGCCATCCGTACGCAAATCCGCCGAACGCAAAAAAGCTTATCTCATCGCTATCGCAAGCAAATAAAAAAGGACGAGATAAACTCCGTCCTTTTTTATTTACCCTCTAGCTTGCAAGATTAGAACTTGGGCTATTATGAAAGATGTTGCATAAAATTTATATTTCTTTATAAATTGGAATTGTTTTGTATAACTATAGTATAATTTAGCAAAGGAGTTTATATGTCCATTGATGATGCTAAGAAAAATTTCGACACAATTTTTAATGATAAAGAATTGTTGCAAACCATTATAACTGAAGCCGATACCAGATTAAAATTAATTGATGATATTATAGTAAAAGTTTTAGATTGGAATAAAAAGCAAATTTTTACTGAAGAATATACTGAAGACGGTGGTTATATCGATTATTTGATGAAAATAAACTCTAGAAACTGCTTTATTATTGAAGCTAAGAAAACCTCTAATGAATTATGGGATTTGTGCGATAAATCTCTTAATTCTTATAATATTTCCGGTCCGGCACTTAAAAAAGCATTGAAAGCAATTGAACAGGCAAGAAACTATGCTATCAATAAAAGTGTTGGTAATACTGTTGTCACAAATGGTACTACTTGGATAGGATTTTTGGGAATAAGGACTGACGGAGTAGAATGGCCGGAGGGTAAAGCTATTGTTTTTCCGAACCTTGAGTCAATAGAAAATAATTTTGAAAAATTTTATGAATTATTCTCTAAAAATGGGATATTATCAGAGAACCTGAAAATAAAAATACAATCCGCAGAAGCCGGTAAAGGCGGAATACCTCCAAAAGTTTTAAAGCTGCCTTATTCCAAAAAGTCTATTCTTGTGCCTAGGTCGCCTTTGGCTCATGACATTGAGAGTGTTTTTAAAAAATTTTTTGACAAGATTACTGATGAAGATGATAGCGAAATGCTAGAAAAATGTTTTGTCGAATCGAAGGAAAGTCAATCTGCTGATGCCACTTTAAGATCAATTTCTGAAAATTTAATAGCCGATATTGATAAAATAGATACAAAAACAAATCAACTTTCTAAAGAAATTGAAGAGACAATTGAAACAAAAAGCGGCAGAACGGTATTAATTATCGGTAATAAAGGTTCTGGAAAGACAACTTATATAAAAAGATTTTTTAATATAGTTTTAGAACCTGCGCTTAAGAAAAAATGCCTAATTTTAAATGTTGATATTGGTGTCAGTCCGGGAAATTTAAATTTTCCAGAATGGATTACGTCAAGATTAATTGAACAAATACATAAACAATTATTTCGTAAAAATCATGGAGAACCGGATTTTAACGATTTAAAAGGAATTTATAACAGTGACTATTATAGATTTAAAACTGCAACCTTTAAGTGTTTATATGAAAATGACAGATATGCTTTTGATATAAGATTTGGTGAATTTCTAGAAAAAGAAAGAGAAAATAAGTTTGAATATTTGATTAAAATTCTTCGACATGTTGTATCTTCAAGAAAACGGGTTCCTTGTATAGTTTTTGATAACCTAGATCATCATGAAAAATCTGTTCAGGATGAAGTTTTTCAATATGCTCAAGCTATACGTGATAAAGTTTTAAGCTTTACACTTTGTCCGATAACTGATAAAACTATTTGGGTTCATTCAAAGTCTGGTCCTATGCAAAGCTTTGTGACAACTGTTTTATATCTTCCGGCTCCTCCAACAAAGGAAATTATTCAAAGCCGTTTAGAATATATGAAAAATAAAATAAAAGAGATAGAACAAGAAGAAAAATGGAATAGCGATAAAAGCAAATATTTTTTTAAATCAGGTATAAAGCTTAATATTAAAGAACTAAACAAATTTGTAAGTCATATTCAGGAAACATTTATAAATACTGAGTTTACAGCAAAAATTATTGGTAAGCTGACGAATTATTCAGTCCGAAAATGCTTATTATTGTCACGTTCAATAATGACATCACCGGTAATAACTCCGGAAAATTTGTTTAGCAGTACATTTTCTGAAAAATCAGTTATAGGCCTAAGGAATATTGAGAAGGCTATAATTGTGGATAAGTGTAACATTTTTGATCAAGGAAGTAACAATTATATTCTAAATTTATTTACATCAAATCCAGAAAATTATGCAACACCACTACTAAAACTAAGGATACTGTCCTTTTTAAAATATAAAAATTCCCTTTTAAAAAATACTTCGAATGAAGTTTTCATAAGTATTGATGATGTATATAACTTTTTTTATAGTTTGGGGCTTAATGAAACGTGTATAAAACAGTGTCTTCAAGAGTTTTTAGAATATGGTCTTATAGGATGTCTTGATGCGAGTGTATCTGATATAAACTGTGCAGATAGAATTTGTTTGAATCCGTGCGGAACTGAACATTTTAACCTTGCTACACATTCAAATGTATATTTGTTTAATATGGCATTGCGCACTCCAATATTAGTAAATGATTATTTTTATCAAATTAAAGAATTAACTAGTGATAATTATATATCTTTTCCAAAAGAAGTTATATCAGCATTTGTTGAATATTGTATTGCCGAAGATCAAAAATACATTCAAATTAGTACAAATGACGAATACAAACATCAGCTTGAACTTTGTTCCTTGCTACAAGAATTCGTTTTAAAATAATTTAATTGCTTTGATTGTGTGTCATTTTTGCAAGAGCTTTAATCAGTTTAAGTTGACTTTTAATGACTCTTGGAGCTTTGTTTGAATTTATATCCGTATAGTATTTTTCCATGTTTTTGCCTATAAAAGCGGGATGTTTTTTGAATGGTCTTATGAAAAATGTAAGTATACACATGGTAGGAACGCTTTATTTATAGTGTTTTCAAAGAAAATAAAGCTATAAAAATCTATCACATGCCTGTCGGATACTCGTTATCTAAAAAAGTTAATCAAGAATTTTCATAATTCGAGAACCATTGTTATCAAAGTAATCTTTGCCGATTTTTGTATAGTTTTGTCCATCTGATCCATAATAATTATCACCTACTTTTGTATAGGTAACGTCAGAACCGTATATATTACCGGCATGATCTCGAGTATAAAAAGAGCCGTCAGAACCGCTAATATTATATCCATGATCATAATATGTTGTTCCAGAATTTATGTCGGTGTATGAAGAAGCAGAAGCGCTTGTTGCAATAAATAATGATAAAAAGACAATTGTTAACAATATTTTCATATGTTCTCCTAATATCTGTAATATGGGCGATTATTTAGTAAGTTATTCATAGTATTCATTTGATAATTGAAAGTGTTTGTCATGCTTGCTGCATTTGCATATTCTTGTTGTTTAATTCTCACTTCAGCCAGATGTGTTGAGGTTGCATTTCCTTCAACAAGTCTAAGGTTATCATAGCATGCTCCGCGCTTATCATCTGCTAAAACATTACAGTAGCGTAATTTTCTGTTAAAATCTTTTTTGCGTTGCTGCCAATATTTCTTTTCTGCAAGAATATAATCTTTTTCTAAATCAAGATCTGCATATTGGCTTGGACAAAACTCGTTCCATTGAGGTTCAAAAAATGTATTTGCAAATGCCGGTGAAATACATGTGAGTAGTAAAAATAAGACAATATACTTTTTCATACAAAAAACTCCTTATGCTTTTAGTATTTCTAAAATTTTTAATCGGTCAAGCCTGAAAGTTCTTTCTGCTTGACGGAGTTCACAAAATGCTTTGATATATATTTTATCTTTGCCATATTCAGAATTTTTAATCAGGTCATTATCTAATATGTCTCTGCCGTACTTCATTTCAAGAGGTTGTATTATTCTTTCGGTAATTTCATTTTCTCTGAAAAGCGGAGATGTTTCATATAGAATTTTTATCCTATAACTTTTTGCTATTGCTATGTTGAATATTTCTTCTAAAGTATATGATTCGTTTTTATAGTTAGCTTGTTGTTTTTTAGTATTTACTTTTTTCTTACCTAATAAAAATGGTATTAGAGCAAGTAAAAACAGGTAAAATATAAAATATTCCATAAGATAGACGTTCCTTTAGCTTAAGATAATTTCTTCAGCGATTGCGTGTAATCTTGTAGCAAGATCAATAATCTGTCTATCAACTGTATACCCACTGAATTTGAAACAAGGTTTATACCATGAACCTTTTTGATTTGTGACAAGTGTCGTGCTAAGATCAAATTCTGGAATACCACCATTTTGATATACTGCTATAATCGTGTTCAATTCTTTACCAACCATAAAACTGGTTTTTGAAAAAGTGAATTTTTCCGGAAGAATCATTCCATTTCCATTTTTTATGACAAGAACTGCACCGTAGTTTTCTTGTAAATCATTTCCGGCAGGTGTTTTTAATTTTATATTTGTGGTTTTGCCATTACCGGCATGTGCGGCATTGATTGCATTTTGGACTATTTCAGAGTTTTCTAAGTACTTGTTTACTAAATGCCCTCTGACCTCAGGAGTCCATTCTGCATAGTATTTCAGCATTCCACATACAATAGCTTTAGCATTTGTAAATATAGTTTTAGTAACAGAATCGTAAATATCTCCGGCTTTTACATCAGGATTATATTTTGGATTATTTGGGGTTAGCTCATTAGAAAGACTTTGTATAATTTTTAAATTTGGGATAATTAAGTCCGTTTTACTGGTCTCTATCTTAAATTGTTCTGGTAAATTTTGATTTTGCGGCATTAAAGCATTAGATTCATTAGTTTCATTAAACATAAAAACTCCTTTCAAGCATTGCGGCATTAGTGCATTAATTTATTTCGTGGGGTAAAAATTTAAAAATGTATATTTAAATTTGTTTGCGACTAGTAACATGTTCATTATAACAAATTTATATATTTTCTCAATACCTTTGTTAACACATGTTACAGCCCTATTTTTATATGTGACTATTTGTCGGTAGATGACAATTAGTAACGGTTACATAATTGTTTTATGAAAACAAAAATCAGATTGAAGAAAAGAATTTTAAAAAATTTAGGATGTCGTGTAAGAATGTTTCGTACTGAAAAAGGACTTTCACAGGAAGCACTTGCATTTCAAATAGGTGTTGATCGCACTTATATTGGAGCTATTGAGCAGGGTGCAAGGAGTCCATCTATATATTGTTTATTTATACTTGCAAATGCTCTTGATACTTCTCTTTCTAATCTTTTGGATATTACTATTGACTAGTAAGCCATTTAACTGATTCCTTGGCAAAGGTAGAGGCTTTAAATATATAATTAGTGTCATTCTTAAGTTCTTTGATCCAACTTTGAATATAGGCTGTCGAGTTCTGCATGTCAGCTTTTAGCCCAAATTCCGCAAGTAAATATGCCGCTCCTATTTCTGCCGTTAACTCCTCTAACGCTCTGCCGTTCTGCGGATTGTCTTTTAAAAGGTTTCGGCTGCACCTGTCGGCTTTCATTGTTGAATGGACAAGTTCATGCGCTAAGGTCTGATAGTATGCTGTCTGTGTCTTAAACTTGCTTCGGAACGGCATATTAATAAAATCCTCTTTTAGAGAATAATATGCTCTTTCCCCTTGATGTCTTATTTTCATGCCTGTTCGCGCTATTAGCGTTTCAAATTCTTTAAGAGGTCTATATTGTATTGATGATTCAGTTTTAAAAGTAATACCTTCAACTTGAGAGTAAAGATTAAATACATAATCGGTTTTATAGTAACACCGGATTTTTTCATCCTCTTCTATATTTTCATTCTTGTTTTCAAATTTAGCAGGACAACAAATTGTTATAGGAGTTCCTTTTTCACCTTTCTTAATTTTTCCTCCAAGTTGGTTTGCTTGTTGAAATCCTATCCAGTAATTGCTGGTGTAGCCTGCTTGCATCGCGGTTACCCACAAGGATATGAGGTTAAGTCCGTTGTAAGTTTTTTTTGTTAAGTAATTCATAGGTATAATTTGTTTTTCAAAAGGTGAGATCCAAGGGATTTGACCTTGTTCAAGTGTTTTAATAATTTGATTAGTAATTTTTTCTTTGTAATCTTTTTTCATAAGAAATCCTTTCTGTTTTAGAACTTTTGTATGAGCATTTAAGGCAGGTGAAAAAATAATTCAATAGATTTTGATTGTTGTGAAATTTAGTCTGTCTTAAAATCGAATCTGGCGTTAAGATGAAAGTATACTCAACTTATTAGTCTTTTTAAGTATTGTATATAGTAGGGGTAGAGAAGATTTTGTTCATTAAACCTATAGCTTATGCACCTTTGTTTTGAACTTATGCGCTCAATTTTTAAAGCTGAAATATATTGCCTGTTATTGAGCCAAGTTAAAATCTTATACCAAGATTCAGCTTTCCAAGTTTCAATGATAATTGTTCCGATTGTTTTGTTATATGCGTTTAAAAATAGTTCCCCGTATACAAAACGTAATAAATTAAAATTATTATTTTCAGGCATATTAAAAACCTCCTTCAATTCCTGTAACTCATGTATTTACCCAAAGCAGATAAGTGAAAATTTTCAAGGCGGAACCTCCGGCAGGCTTTATGCGTGCCTTTAAAATTGGAACTGATCTGCTAGTATAATTCATGAGTTATCAGGAATAAGGAGGTTTTTAGTGCCTGTAATAAAGCTAATTAATATAATTTAAGAATAGGGTTGTTTTTAAAGCGTAAAACAGTATAAATGAATACGATTTATTATGTTTTGAAAAATAAACTGGTAATATTTATATATTACAGGACTTTTTATCGGAGTAATAAAAATTAAAAATATATTGATAAAGTTAAACTTTGAATCTTTATAACTTTTCCCTAAGGATTGATTTAAAAAAAATATTTATCGTTACCCCCGCTTCGCCTTTAGGGGTGGTGGGGTGGGGTTGGGTTAGGGAACAAAAACACACAGTATCGCTTTTTTAAGAGAAAAAAAATGTAAGTATACACGTTGGTTAAGTTGGTTAAGATAAATATACATAAATTAAAATAGTAAAAAATATATTAAAAAATATTTTTTAAAACTACCTAACTATTTTAATTTTATTAAAGGAAGCCTTAAGAAAAAAGGCTCCCGTAATTTAAAGAGTTAAAATGGACAATCATTACAGCCTATAACTTTTATATAACCTGCAATAGCGTTAATTTCTTCAAACCTTTCTCCTTTTGAAAAGCTATACAAAGTTTGGTTTGCACGTCCTTTTTTAGTTTCGATTTTTATAAATTCTTGAATATCATCTTTAATATTATTGAGACGTTTTGCAAATGCTAAGACCGTTTCATAACTTTTTTCGAAGTCACTTTTTATATAAATTTTTTCTAGATGTGGTCTGGCATGTTCAATAATGATATTATAAATGTCATATGCGCTATAAAATTTATGTTCAGCTATATTTGTAAATCTAGCTAGATGAATTATTATTAAGTCATTATCTATGGAAACTTCTCGTTGATGTTTTGTCATTATTTTTAAATGAGATTCAGCGACCTTATAATCATCTAATAAACATGTAAAAAAATTTGCAAAGTCGGCCATTCTAAATGCGCTGCGGTAGTTTTTATATTTATGACTGTTAATAATTCGCATTATTTTTTGAATTTCATTAATTGCTTGTGTCAAAATATTATTTCGATATTGTAATAGCGGTTTCATTAGTTCATTTTCATCAATAAACCCTCCAGTTATCGGACTTAATTCAAGCAGTATAAGTCTTTGTAAAATATCATCCCGTTTAAAACATAGTGCTCTTGTACTAATCCCGATATAAGCATTAAGATCAGCTTCATATACTTCTGAATCGGTGTAAAGCTTTCTTTTTTTTATTAGTCCGCCGGTTGCGTAAACTGCAAGTTTATCATTTAAGCCTTCTTTGTGTGTATCAAGATTATCTATACCTAAAAAATGGGAATTTGCTACCAGTATATCTAAATCGTCAGGTTTGTTGGGCATTAATGCAACATTATGCTTTTCGCCGTACAGAACTTTAGTGAATGCTTTAAGTAAAGTTGTTTTTGCACTTCCTTTTGTCCCTACAATTGTTAATATCGGTTTTGTATTCATAAATTCTGGCATGAATAAGGCTATAAAATATGCTTTAGCAAGAATTTTTTGTGTTGCGGAATCTAATGCAACTTCATTAAAATTACATAATGAAATCATTAGGTTGTTAATATAATCATTGTTATCAAGATTCTCAATATATTCAAATTCTTCAACATCTATCAAGTCTGAAAACAGCACGCCGTCAATTCCATTATCGCATTTAGTTACGGAATTTAAATCAATTTTCAATATTTGGTTTTTTCCGCATTTTATATACAAAATATTTTTATATTTATCATAATGTGCATACTTATACACAGATGTTTTTGTGCCGTTTTCATAACAATGTACAGTTATTGCATGATATATAAAATCATATGCGGGCATTTTGAAATTAATTTTATATCTCATCATCAATTTTTTATAATTGTTTTTTTCTTTTTTAAGAGAAAGAAGCTCCTTTTGTGAATTATCAAAATAATAGAATTCATCTAAGTCCGTTTTAATAAAGATCCCTTTTTGCTCTAAATCCTTTATGATTAATGAGGCTATTTGGGTATTGCGTTCATTTGAATTCCCTTTATTGGAGAAAAGAAGTCTAGTAATTTTATTTATTGGTTTATTTTTATGGAGTGCGGGATTACGTTCAAAGTTTTTATATTTATGAATACTTTGTGCAATAGAGCGCACTTCAAATTCTTGAAGTGCGGGCTTGCAGGAGGTATTATTTATATTAATTAAAGCTTTGGTAAGAGATTCCAAACTTAGCCCTTGCCGCGATAAAGCTCCGCATATGCTTACTAATCTACTATGACGCTCTCCTTCGCAAATTTCTTCTATATCTTTGTTTGAATTATGCGCAGCTTGTGATACTTTTTCTGATACATTTTTAGTAATAATTTGGAGCATTTTTGGATCAATATCTGCAATTTTCATTTTATTCTCCTTCCTCAATAATTGTGTAATATTCACCGGACTTATGTTTACTTGTTGGAGCTACAACAAATCCCCCATCCCCTCTAATATCAATCCCTTTTAACATGTTAGTGCGGTTGCTTATATGTTGGTCGGTCTTATAATAGAAATGGTAGCCCCCTCCCCCTGTTTTAATTGTTAAGGTTAAAGGTAGTAGTGCTTTTATACTTTTAAGTGTTTCCAGTCCGCCTGATTTTGCATCAACATCTATTACTACAAGTCCGCTTCCTGTAATGATTCCAAAGTTTGCATGTGGTTTTTTATCAATTAAATCTTCTAACTCTTTTTCTGTTCTTATGTAAGAATTTTTCCATTCTTTATGAACAGGATGTTTACCTGCTGAACTGCATTTTGTACCTCTATAACAGGTACAGTATCCTTGATTGTTAATTCCATATAATTCTATAATTTTCAATCCTTGCCGAAGCATATCTTTTAAAACATTCTTCTTATTTTCTTTCATTTTTCGTCCCTTTTTTTAAGTTTAATTCCATTTGAATTTTTAAAAGAGCTTTTGCAAAATTAAGCAAGTTTTGGTCAATTTCGAAAAGATCATTTTTCGAAAGCTCTTCATTAGCATATTTTTGCCAAAAGATTTTTTCTTTTAAAAAATTCTTCATATTTTTATTCTATGGTTCACTTTAATTACAGAAAAGCTTTTGCCAAAAACTCGAGAATATTTTATTTGTAAATTTAGTTATTTATTCGATTTGCAGAAATAAAAAAATCTTCACATTTGTGAAGATTTTTTTGTGAATATTTTAAGAGTCAGGATTTGTTAATTTATAAGTTTTATTTTTTTGATCATTTATAAAAAAGAGTCTATTTTTATTTATTACTATCGTTTTTAATTTTCTTCTTGCTTTTGAAATTCTTTTAGGAATATCTTTTTCATTTAGTGATAGAAATTTTGCAATATCTGCATATGAAAAATTAATATACGGACTTCTAAAAAAGTGTTTAAATATTTCAACTTCAATATTGTCACAGTGAAAGAATTTATTATCTTGCGCGGTATCTACAATACTATTTTCAAATAAGTGTAATGTTTCAAAATTTACAATTTCTCTGTTTTGAGGGACATCTTTTTTTAAGGCTTTTTTACGGCTGTCATTTCTAAAGTGGTCAAAAATGATGAGCGGATAACCGTTTTGGAATCCTAATTCTGAAATCTGAATATTTTTTGATTGTTCAAGTTGGTATAAAAAATGAAAAAAGGCATATTTACTTTTGTTAGGTTCTGTTATGTAAGTTAAAAACCTATCAAAGCCAATTTTATAAGGTGCGGACATGCCTGCCATTGCCCATTCTTTTATTTTTTTTAAAATTTTTATATGTTTTTCTTTGTTATAAAAATATAATTTCCGGCTTTCTAGAGATTTTTCAATATAATTATTAATGACTTTCTTTAAGTTTTGAGATTCGTTGTGGCTAAATTTACAATTTATAACGTCAGGTAATAATTTTTGAGTGATTAGAGAAATGTTATATAAATTTTCGTTTTTTATAAAATTCATTATCTCGGTTTCGTATTTTTCAATCATTTCTAGTTTTTTAAAATCTAAGTCCGGCCTTGTAGTATATTTTATTTTTATATTAATATCAAAGGTACTTAAAAATTTTAATTCTCGATCAATTTCAATGAAAGAGAGATTGTTATAAAGCATAGAAATTATAGGGATTTCTATGCAAGGATTTTTAGTCAAAGCGTACAAGATAAAAAATGTCCTGTCATCAATTTTTTCTATAACGTCTGGCATGGTAAAATCCTTTACTTAACTTCATGAAGTTCCTGAAATAATTTATTTATAAGACTAAAAAATTCATGTAGAATTATAATACAAACAAAAAGGAGTATAGAATTTTGAAAAAAGCTGTTTTATACGCAAGAGTATCTTCAGATGAACAAGAAAGACAAGGGTTTTCTATACCTGCGCAAGTAAAGCTGTTACAAGAATATGCGCGGAATAATAATATTCAAATTGTGAAAGAGTTTACAGAGTCGGAAACTGCCAAAAAATCAGGGCGGAAAGAATTCAATGCAATGGTTAAATTTCTCAAACAATCTAAGGATGTAAAGACTATTCTTGTTGAAAAAACGGACAGGCTTTATAGAAATCCGTCAGATTATGGTTTGATTGATGAAGGCAATTTTGAACTTCATTTTGTAAAAGAACATGAAATTATTAATGATGAAGCTTCTTCTCATCAAAAATTTGTTCATGGTTTGAAGGTTTTAATGGCAAAGAATTTCATAGATAATCTTAGAGAAGAAACCCGAAAAGGTCTTAAAGAAAAAGCAGAGGAAGGTATTTTTCCAAACCGTGCACCTTACGGTTATAAAAATGTTAGAAACGAAAAAGGAAAAAGTATTATAGAAATTAATCCGGCTACGGCACCTTTTATCAAGAGAGCTTTTGAAATATATTCAAGCGGTGAAATTTCTATAAAAGATACCGCTGCGCAACTTTTAAATGAGGGATATGTATACCGTCCTTATTCTCCTAAAATTACCTGCGGGGCTTTAGAGGATATGTTAAAGAACCCTTTTTACATAGGCCTTTTTCGCTTTAGAGGGCAGTTAATGGATGGAATTCATGAGCCTATTATCTCGAATGAATTATTTTCAAAAGTACAGACGGCTTTTAAGAAAGATAACAAACCGCTTTATCGCAAGCATAAATTTTTATTAGGAAATTTTATTACATGTGGCGATTGTGGTTGTTCTATTGTTGGAGAAATAAAGAAAGAAAAATATATTTATTACAGGTGTACTTGGGCACACGGCAAAGAAAAGTGTAGAAATCATAAATATTATAATGAAAAGCAGTTGTTGGAACAGCTTGGAGAAGCGGTAAAAGCTGTTCAGTTGGATGAGGATTTGTGTAATCGAATTTTAGAAGTTATAAAGGAGTTGAATAAACAAGAGGAGGGGTTTCAAAATGAAAGTCTGGCAAGATTAACTTTTGAAGCTGAAAAGCTCCGGCATGAAATTCATGCAATCTACCAAGATAAACTGGACGGAATTATTACAACAGACCAATGGCGAGAAGAAAATGAACTTCGTCAAAAACGTTTAATCTTTGTAAAAACAAAAATTGAAGCATTAGATAACACTAAACAAAAATTCATGGATGAAGTGATTTCTACTTTAGAACTCTTAAAAGACACTTATAGCAAATATTTGCAGGTGTCAGATGAAAATAAAGTCAATTTATTAAAATCACTACTTTCGAACTGTATATTAAAAGACGGAAAACTAAGCTGGACATATAAAAAGCCCTTCTGCTACATAGCTGAAAAGGCTGATTCTGAAAAAATTTACCCCAGTGAGGTTGATAGTAGAATAAAATACTAAAGTTGGTTATTATTTAAACAAAAGTATAATTGTTATACATGCGATAAAACTTAATGTATTTTTGGAAATTTTTTTTGTTTAAATATTTTTAAACACATCGCTATGCTTAATTCAAAGCGACGTTTTAATACAAACAGCAACTTTAATTGTTGCTACATTTTATTTTTTATTTTTAGTTTTTACCAATGGATTATTCCATTTTTTATTATATTCTGCATTCATTTTCTGATCATATATAGTAATTTTTCGTTCATTTTCAGGAGAATTTTGACGATTATAAACAGGTATTTGTATAAAAGTTATATTTTTATCATCCTGACATATTAACAGTTTTGCGTTATAACAACTAATTCTTATATCTTTTTTGTTCGACTGTTCTTCTATGCATTTAGTATTAAATTGTACTTTTCTTGCTAGCTTATAATATTTTTCTGTTGGATGTAATGCTGTTTCTAAGTCATTTGCATTAAAAAAATCATTTTCAAGTATATTAAACAAAAGCGAAAGTATACGTTTGGTATTTCGTGTATATTTATAATCCATTGTATCAGGCTCATAGAAAGTGTGCTTGCAACTTTTACATCTATAACGTTGTTTATTATTACGAGAACCATATTTAATTGCTCTTCCATCACATTGTGGGCAAAGAGGATTATTTTTTTGGGGGTTGTTTTTATCGCTCATAATTTGATTATAAACATAAATTTATTATTTTGCAACCATATTGGCTAAAAAATATTGTTATTTTTTTAATTTTTCCCGGAAATGTTTATCAATTCTGCATTTTACGACCTAAGACATAAAACGTATACGGCTAAGTAAAACAAATTACGGAACAATACAGGAGAAAATAAGATGAAAAAAGATGTAAATAAAAAAACATTTCTAGATTTTGCAGAAAGAACAATTTCAGATGAAACAGCGGAAGAGATTGAAAACAATCTGAAAAGTTTCTTCATTGTACTCATAGAATGGTTTGCAAATAGTAATAGCTAAAAAGGAAAGGAGACTTAAACAATGATTACGAACGATATCGACACATTTATGGTAAGAGCAGAAAAAGACACTTATTGTGCAAAATCATTAATCCCAACTTCAAAATTTGATTCTATACATGCGTGGATAGATCGTAAGAGTGATGAATTGTGTTTGCGTGTAAGTGCAAAAGTTCTTAAAACCCCTGATAAAGCTGGTAGTATCTTATCAGTAACAGATATTGAACGACTTGTGCCGATTATTAAAAGTCATACAGGTGTATGCCTAACTACAGATTGTCTCTGTAATGCGAGATTAACACGTGTAGATATAAAAAGGGATATACATTTTAAAACAGATACATTAAAACATGTTATATCAAGCTTTCGAGAAATGTGCTGTATCAGTACTTATAAAAATGAAATCCTGACATATTATAACGATGTCGGTTATGAAAATAGTTTGGTAATTAAATCAACTTTTAAAACAGTTAAAGATTCTATCTGCATATATGACAAATTATATGAAATGTGGCTAAAACGTAATAATGACAAAGGGTATTATTATAGCTTCTCTGATAATTTTAAAAAAGATTACAAAGATGTTATACGTTTTGAACGGCGTTTACAGTGGGCAAAGGCATTAAGAAAAGCATTGCACATTCCACAGCGTGAAACGGTTACTTTATTGCATGTATTTAATTATCCTTATGATTTGGTTGCGGATAAAGTTGAAAGTTTGTTAGGTAATTTCGAGGAGATTATAAAATGAAACCATTAAGTTACATAAAGGAATTAGGAATTGATGCACTTCTTGATAAGTGTCAGAATAATTTAAAAATGGTACAAGCACATCTTATACGTGAATGTCATATAGCTGAAACTGATAGTGTGAAATATGTCATGAAACTTATAAAAAATCGGCAGAAGGCTCGAGAATTTAGAAGCATTTCTCCATCTTCTGTGAAAGATACTATTCTTCGTATATTAAAGGAGGAATTCAGATGTTAACCAATTTGTTTAAGCGTATACGTAAAAAGGGTTATTTAATGGTGGGTTATAGCTTTTTAAAAGCTCTCGGTTGTCTATCAGCCCTAGTATTAGAACGATTGCTAACAGAATATCAACATGCTAACAGGCATGAGTGGATTTATAAAGGTTATTTCTGTATTAACATCGTATATATTGCAGATTACATCGGCTTTACAAAAGCTGATGTGATTGAAGCAATAAATAGTTTATTTGCTCTAAATTTCATAGATTTAATACACCTAGAAGGTGATTTTTATGGGGTCTATATTAATGAAGACGAAATTTACGATTTTGAAAAAACTATAGAGGCAGAAAAAGATTTCAAACAATGGGATTATAAGCTGTATTCCTTACAACGAAATGGGTTTATATTTATGTTATCAAATAATGTAGAAATACAAGAAGATGAGCCGTAGAAAGTAAAACAGAAAGGTATAGAAGCAATGACAAGACTTGTTGATGTAAAAGTAGACAGGAAAATAATAAAATTAAGGAATATACGTAAACAGTTACTTCCATTAAATTTAGGAATAGAAGAGGTTGCAGATAAGAACTTTGCCTCTGGTCTGAAAAGAGCAATTGCTAAAGAAAACATTTTGCTTAAAACTGTATTTAGACTATTTAGGCATTTCAGACAGCAAATTATTAAGAAAAAATATTAAAAATGCTTTTAATAAATTTCTTGCTACAATTGATAAAACAGAACAAGCAGAAAAGTTTAATAAAAATAAAGATTAATCCCAAAATGCAAAAGGTTGACAATCCATACACGAGGAAGTCAACCTTTTTTAAATATTTGCTCATTGGCGATTTATCGCTGATTTAACAGGAGTTTTAGACGACTGCTGATAATTTATATATACCTGCAACGATAACCGCAAGCAACATTAAAAATGAACTAACAGAGATAGCAAAAACGTAGTACCAAAATGCAAAATTGTTGCAGAAAGAAAAATGAGCGGACTGGCATGGAAATATTTTTAAAACAACAGCTATATTTAATGTGCAGAACAACAAATGATAAAATTAATTTTGTTCTGCCGCACCAATTTTTAATCCCTTTTGTGCTATCTGTAAAGCTTCAAGATAATATTTTCTTTCTGCATCATTTTTTGCAGAGTTCAATATGTGCAAAGCTTTTGTATAATTTTTATCAGGTTGTTTAATATCTGTTGCAGATAAATCATCAATCTCATACACATCAAAATTAAGAACTAAAGCAAGCTTTTTAAGTATATGATAAGTCGGCATATGTTTGCCTTTTTCAATTCTGGAAAGATGTTTATTATCAATCCCGATTTTTTCTGCAAGTTGTTCTTGTGTAAGCCCTTGAGATTTTCTTAAAAGACGAATTTTTTCACCTAGATTATTCTGTAACATTAACACCTCTTTCTTTTAATTTTTGATAAAAGTAAGAGATTTATACACCGTAAATTGACGATAAATAATAGCTTAATAATTCGTAATACATATAGAAAAATATTTTATTCGTGTTAATATAAACATGGAAGTTCAAAATAATAGGAGTGCATTATGTCTGATGAAACAATTAAGTGCCCGAAATGTGGGTTAGAAAACAGCGGAAAAGATAATTTTTGTCAATCTTGTGGGGCGAAATTAAAAGAGATTGTAAATGATAATATTAAAACTAAAGCATTAAAACAAATACAAACGAAAAAAAATTTAATGTTTTCTTTTGTAACAGAAATTATAGCATTTTTTACAATTGTATTTTTTACATCTGTAGCTCCAGTATTTCATGTTGTAGATGTATTACAAACTAGGATTAGTAATACAGATAATGTTTTTGAGCAACTGTATGCTTCAATCACTTTTGTAGAACAATCAATCGTAATTGTTATAGGTTTATTATTTATTTTTGCACTATGGAGTGTATTCAAGTTCAATAGAATAGAGCAAAGAATTGTAGAAATACAGAATTTAGCAGAACCAGAAGCAACACAAAGGTTATTGACTTGGTTCGGTTTTGGTGTTGGAATAATAATTTTTGTTATTCTATCTTTTTTAGGTGTTACAGTTTTTGTGAGGTAAAATATGATTTGTAAAAATTGCGGAAATGAAATAACTGATAGTCAAAAATTTTGTACAAATTGTGGAATGTCTAAATTCGATAACATATTTAAACATGAGAGTTTAGAGCTACAAGTGCTATTAAAGTGTGCTATTATTGCAATTGCAATAGGAATAATTTTTCTGCTACTTAATATCACGCAGTAAGGAATGACTATGCCCTGTCCGAGGTGTGGAAAAGAATTAAACGAAAATCAAAAGTTTTGCAGTGAATGCGGAGCAAAGATTGGCAACAGTGATATGTTTGAAATTATTAACATCAAATGGGTTGTAATATCACTTGTTGCTGTAGTTCTTGTCTTTGGCACATGTATCCTTGCAACGCAAAACAATAATCCACCAACAGATACAATAAATGATAAAGCAAATAATGAAGTTGTTGAAGATACAACTACTGTTGATGATACTACAGAATATACCGCAGAAGAAGAACCGCAAAGACCAATAGCTCCAAAGCCGAATTGTGTTTACGAAACTTCTGACGGAGTATGTTTTACAACACAAATATTTAAGGTTACACCAATGGACTATTATGATTGTACAGGCGGTTGGACAACATATGAAGTAGAAAGACCTGCGGGAGAAGAAGCTCGTTCTTATGGAATAACATTATGCAGGTATAAATATGATAATTGGGCAGGAGCTACAAAAATGTGCAGAGATTGGGGGTATAAACTGCCAAGTGAATATGATTTGACTTCATTAGCAAAAGATATATTTGGGATAAATATAAGTAATGTACCTAATGAGCGTTCTTATATACCCAATCAAGCAGAAGTAAATACGGTACCTATAAAAGCATTAAATCTTTATACTGCACCAAATGCACTATGGGAAGATACAGAGGAATCTTCAAGTTCTGCTTATATACGTGGACTTGGATTTTTAGATACTTTTAACAAAGGATATACAGAAAGATTTATAGGTAGCAGATATTATAATGTAACAACAGACCGTGCAATATGCGTATATGACCCGTATGGAGTTGCTAAAACCAAATATGTTCCGCCAAAACCTAAACCTGTACAAACTTCAACCCCACAACCACCAGTACAACAAGCACCAGCAGCAGATGAAAAGTACAATAAAGAGGCAGAAAATGCGTTATTCTAATTTGTTTATAACCTTATTACTTCTATTTGCCTGTTCAAATATCTGTTATGCAGAAAACTGGGAAGAGGCATTTAATGGTGATAAAGAAATTTATATTGATACGGACAGCGTAAATTATCATAATGATAGTTTGTATTACAGTGTAAAATATTTCGATAACAACCTTAGAGCAGATGTAGTTGCAATAATTCAAAATAAAGAAGGCAACGCAGGAGTTGTATCAACTTGTAAATTTAATGAATACCAACAAAATAAATCTCTTGCGAATTCAATGACCCCAAAAATTGCACCTGAATTAAAACCTCTAAATACAAATTCACTGCTGTTTAATGCAAACGCAAGAGCAATAGAAATAAATAACAAAAATCAACAACAATCTCAAAGTATCAATAAAGCAGATAATGTGGATTTTAGACCATATATGCGAAGATTACAACGCAGAATAAAGAGGAATTGGGACCCACCCAAAGGAAGTGAGACTAAAAAAGTTGTTGTATTGTTTAAGATTGGAAAAGACGGAACTTTACTCTCAAGTGAAATTTTTAAGACTTCCGGCGATAAGGCAGCAGATAAAGCTGCATTATTGGCAATTGCCATATCTGCTCCTTATGAACCACTTCCAAAAGAATATACAGAAGAAAGCATAGATATACAATTTGCGTTTGATTATAATGTATTTTTAAAATAAGTTATAATATATCATCCTTAGCCTGCTTAATTACATTATATAATTTTTCAAGCAGTTCGTTTTTTGTTTTATGTCCGATAATTTTTTGTTCAATTGCTTTAGATGTTTTAACCTGTTCTTTTTTATTCCGCCAGTATTCCAAGTTACGTTGATGACGTTCATTAGCTTTACAGATTTCTTTTTGTAATCGGTTTATTGTTTTTGCATGGTCATCTTTTTCCTGCTGTATGTATTTGTCTATGAGTTCTATATCCATGTCCATCTCCTTTATTTTAATAGAAAAAGTTGTAACATGACTTAAAAACGAACGTTTTTATTTTACTGATTAGTAAACTGAAAAGGCGTGATTTTTTGTATATAAGGGTTGATAATAAAAATATAAAAGATAGGTTTTTAAGTAACGGCAGGCATTTTAGACTGAAAAGGAGACAAACAACATGGCAACATATGCTTATTTAAGAGTAAGTACAATAGAACAAAACACAGAGAAAAATAAACTTGATGTATTGAAATTCGCAAATGACAAGAAGTTGGGTAACATTGAATTTGTAGAAGAACAAATCAGCGGCAAAGCAAATTTTAAAAATAGACAACTGGGTGCATTGTTAGAAAAAATGAAACAGGGAGATATTTTAATTGTTCCGGAGCTTTCAAGGATAGCAAGGTCAATAACGCAGATATTTGAAGTAATAGACATAACCAAGCGTAAAGGCATAACCTTGTATTCAATAAAAGAAGATTTTTCAAACAATGATAAGACAATAACATCTACCGTAACAACAACCATATTTGCACTTGTGGCACAGATAGAACGGGATTTAATAAGTATGAGAACTATAGAAGCTTTGCACGCAAAGAAAGCAAGCGGAGTAAAACTCGGCAGACCAAAAGGCAGAGGCAAATCAAAACTAGATGAAAACAGAGAAGAAATATTAAAACTAGTTGAATTAAAAGTGCCAAAAACAATAATCGCAAGACAATACAACACTTCTACTGCTAATTTGCATAGGTTTTTGAAATTCTGTAATGCATGAAACTTTAAAAAGTTGAGTATAATAACTGGGCGACAACCCCAGAAAGAAGGAAACTTATGTTAAAGCAAAAAATTAAAGCAGTAACTTATTGTCGTGTATCAAGTGTGGAACAGGAAAAAGGGTTTTCAATATCTGCACAAAAAGAACTATTAAATCAATTTGCAGAAAAAAATAATATTGAAATAGTAAAAGAGTTTTCAGAGGCTGAAACTGCAAAAAATGCAGGAAGACATAAATTTAATGAGATGTTGCAGTTTTTAAAAAAGAACAGTGAAGTTAATACAATTCTCGTAGAAAAAACAGATCGGCTTTATCGTAATTTTAAAGATTATGTCGATTTAGATGTAGACAAAACAGGTTATAACGTGTATTTAGTTAAAGAAGGTGTAGTCCTGACTTCACAATCTTCATCACATGAAAAACTTATGCATGGTTTAAAGGTGTTAATTGCAAAAAATTTCATAGACAATTTGCGGGAAGAAACACAAAAAGGTAGAAAAAAGAAAGTGGAAGAAGGCTTTTTTATAGGTCAAGTTCCCTATGGATATAAAAAACTTGATAAGTGTACAACTGTTTTACATGAGCAAAGAGCCAAATTTGTTAAGCGTGCATTTGAATTATATGCACAAGGAAATATTTCATTAAAAAATCTAGTACAACAGTTATACAAAGAAGGTTATATTTACACATCAAGCCATGCAAAAATATCATCAGGTCAACTTGAAAAAATGTTGAAAAATGAAAGTTATATCGGATGTATAAGATACAGAGGTAAATTATATAGTGGCAAACATCCTTCAATAGTATCAGAACAGTTGTTTATGAAAACACAAAAGGCATTTAAAAAAGACGGAAAACCTGATACAAAATGCGGACATAATTTTTTGTATAAAGGAATGCTCAAATGTGCCGAATGCGGTTGTGCTATTACAAGTGAGATTAAAAAAGGTAAATGGATTTATTATCATTGTACAGGAAATTCTAAAGTTCCATGTGTACAGAAGAAAAATTACATAAAACAGGAAGAATTAGATTTACAAGTTGATGAAGCAATTAAACGTGTTGTAATAGATGATAGTCTGTCAGATTATATTAATGTACTACTTGAAGACAGCTATAAAGAAATGCAGGTTAATACAAAACAGAAGTATGATTATTTAACAACGGAGATTAAAAAGGCACAGACACGTAAGGATAAATTGCTTGAAATGTATATGGATAATGATATAGACAAAGATGTTTGGACAAAGAAAACATCTGATATAGATACACAATTAAATTTACTTACAAAACAGCTTGAAACGATGGATTTATCAGAAAAGCAGTTTATAGATGAAGGGAAAAATATTATTGAGGTTGCCAAACAGACATATAATTTGTATAAACAACAGACAATAGAAGAAAAACGCAGATTGTTAGATGTAATCTTTGAGAGCATAACTGTTAAAGATAGGCTTATACACTACACATACAAGAAACCCTTTTGTTACTTTGCACAATGTGATTTAGACGATGTTAGCGGAATTGTAGACTACATAAAGCAGAATATTAACAAATAATTCGGTTTTTAGTCGAACTATTGCAAATGCACTTATAGCGTACAATTTGCGATTTTTTATGTGAATTTAGCAAATATTGCAAATATTATTTAATCGAACTCTCAAAAAGCAATAATAAAGAGGGTTTGAAGCATATCAACCCTCTGTTTTACAAAAAAATACCCTGGATGCGATTCGAACGCATGACCTACCGCTTAGAAGGCGGTTGCTCTATCCAGCTGAGCTACCAG
>CALVEG010000016.1 GCA_944326525.1 Candidatus Gastranaerophilales bacterium | reverse complement strand
TTTTTACCTATTACACCTAGTGTCATATTTTACCTTTCTAGCTCGCCCTACTTGGTGCGGACACTTTCCGCCCCTCTTTCGGGTTTGCATTTTCACTTGCGAGCGCTACTTGCTGCCTTGTACTTTACCAACGGGACTTTCACCCTCCGCGCCTTTATCGGGCGGGTAGTAGATCACATTATATGCATAATGCTTATTTAATTTTCAATTCGACCTTAATGTTTATTAAAGTTTTACTTCAATATCTACTCCAGCCGGTAAATCTAATCTACTTAACTCTTCAGTTGTCTGTTGAGTCGGTTCGTATATATCTATTATACGTTTGTGCGTTCTTAATTCGAAATGCTCACGTGATTTCTTATCTACGTGTGGTGAACGAAGTACGCAATATATACGTCTTTTGGTCGGTAAAGGAATCGGGCCTGCAACTTTTGCATCTGTTCTCTTTGCAGTTTCTACGATTTTGTCTGAAGATACATCAATCAATTTGTGATCGTATGCCTTTAAACAAACTCTGATTCTTTGTCTTTTTGTGCTTGCCATTTTTATTCCTTTTCTTTTTCGCTTTTACACCGTGAGGTTTTTACACTTGGCGGGAACCTCCTTGCCGCCTTTGTTTTGCCTGATTCGCTATTTGTAAATAATTTCGGGTATCTGTAAAAATTTACTATACTTCAAGCATACTGATATTAGTATAAACATAAAACCCTGTCAACAATGATTTTGTCACTTTGTTTAGATTTGTAAATTTTTTTGCTCTTTTTAATTTTTTCTCTCTTTAAAAAACTTTTTATTATTAGTGAAGTGATATAAAGGACTTTCAACATGGGCGATATTAAAATAGATACCAATTATAAAGGACTTACTTACATCCTTACTGATTATGCAAAATCTATTAACGGCGGGAAAGATGTTAAATTAACCTCTAAACAATGGCAAAAAACAATGGAAATTATCGCTGAAATTAACAGCAAAAGATCTTCTGAAAATGCTATTTATCAAGGTGGTTCAAACCTTTACGGTGATATTAACGAAAATTTTGTAATTACTAAAAATTCTATTACTTTCACCCAAGATGAAATGGCTAGAATTCTAAAAGAAATGGGGGTATCTAAAACAACTGATACTCTTAAACTTCCTGAGGAAAAACCTATTATGGGGTTATCAATCGAAAAAAACTCTACAATTGACTCTTTAAAAAATAATGAAGTTTATCCCCCTGACAGCACTCAAGTTTCTAACTTTGAAAATACTGTTAACGATACCTTGAACAAAATGAAAAGCACTCCTAATAATGGACTTTTTTCACCTGCGCAAGGACAATTAAAAGAACCTTCCGCTTTTATAAATTATATGGCTGCACGGTTTGACGAAATGGAAAAATCGATGTCTCCAACTATTGTAACTGCAGCTTCTGATACAATTAACTTGGCGCCACCGTTTGAAATTAAAACACCTAAACCAGGAGGACTTGGCGGTAAAACCAGAACAATTTCTCACAAACTTCATACAAAAATTATGCAATTAGCAGATGAGCTTCATTGTAAATACGAAGACCTTATTACTGTTATAAACTTCGAAAGCGGAATGAACCCAAAAGAAGGGGCTGGCAAAAAAAATAAAGCCGTTGGGCTTATTCAATTTACAAATAGAGCCATTAAAGATTTAAATAAAACATATTCGCTAAACTTAACAAAAGAGAGTATCACGGCTATGAGTGCTGAAGAGCAAATTGATCTTGTCGGCAAATATCTGAAAATGTGTATTTCAAGAATTCCACGACTTCGCAACAAGAAAAATATTGATGCTGCTGATTTATATACAGCAATCATTCTTCCGGCTCGTGCCGGCAAAGATATTTTATGCAAAGCAGGAGAAACTAATTCTAATGGTAAACTCCTAAATTACTACGAATCAAATAGAGGTATTGATGTGGGTAATGATGGAATTATAACCAGAGCCGATGTTCTTGCAAAGCTCGATGACTTTAGAGTTAATGTAGTTGTTGTCTGATTTTTACATAAAAAAAAGCCGCTATTGCGGCTTGATATTTTCTCTCTCCTATCTCTGAAATAATTCAGAGGATTATTTTGATTTATCTTTTGAGTTGGTATTAGATTCTTCTGATTCGTATTGCTCATCCTGATTTTCTTCATCTGTAGATTCAGCATTTTCAGAATCCTCAGATTTTTCGGCATCTGAAATTTCTTCCTCTGCGTTTTCGTCTGCTTCTTCAGAATTTTCAGATTCTTCTGCCTCAATTTCATCTTCATCTTTTGCTCTCAATACAGGAATTGATAACATTAACGCCATTTGATTTCCTTCTTGTTCGAAATTAAGTTCTAATGCATCTTTGTCCATCTCCACGTATTTTGAAAGCAATTCTATAAGCTCACCGCGCATCTTCTCAAGAAGCTCAGGTGTTAAATTGGTTCTGTCCTGCATAAGAACAACTCGTAAACGATTTACTGCTGTTTCTTTTGCATTTTCTTCCTTTTCTGCCTGTCGGAAAAAGCCGAAGACTTTATTAAACAAGTCCTGAAATATATCCCTCATTCTACTTCTCCTTTCCTATAAGGCCGGAGAAAAATTTCTTAACTTTTGAAAGAACTCCTCTGCTTTCTTCAAGATTCAAAAAAGGAACATCTTCGCCCATTATTCTTCTTGCAACATTATTGTATGCCTTGCCGGCAAGTGAACTATCATCATTTACTATCGGATCACCCTTATTGGTTGATGTTATGATACCGGTATCTTCAGGAATTATACCAACTAAGTCCGCTGACAAAATTTCAACAACATCCTCAACGCTCATCATATCATTTGATTTAATAAGATTTGGACGAACCCTGTTCAACAATAGTTTATAAGACTGAATTTCTTCTTTTGCTTCAAGAAGCCCGATAATTCTATCAGCATCTCTTACTGCTGACATTTCCGGTGTCGTAACAACTATTGCTTCAGTTGCTCCGGCAATTGCATTTTGAAATCCTTGCTCAATACCTGCAGGACAATCAACTAATATAAAATCGTAATCCTTTTTAAGTTCTTCGCATATATCTTTCAATTGTTCTTGTGTAATTGCGGATTTATCTCTTGTCTGCGCCGCTGCCAAAAGACATAAGTTCGGATTTTTCTTATCTTTTACAAGTGCTTGTCTTAACTTGCAGCGTTCTTCAACTACATCCACAATTGTATATACGATTCTGTTTTCCAGCCCAAGCAAAAGGTCAAGGTTTCTTAATCCTAAATCGGTATCAATTAACACGACTTTCTTACCCGCTCTGGCTAAAGCAGTTCCTATATTTGCACTGGTTGTTGTCTTGCCTACTCCGCCTTTTCCCGAAGTAATTACTATAACTCGACCGCTCATTATTTCTCCTTTTGATTATTTTACTTTTAATTCTTCTGCAAAAGCTTAAGAAGCTTCATGCAATTTATAAATGACAATATGTTTTCGGCTGACTCTTGCTTCTTCCGGGATAAAAGAATCCGTTTTTTGAACGTAGGGTACATTCACAGTGTCCGGTCTGCGGGCAAAAATTTCACCTATTCTCAACTGAATCGCATTTAGTTTCAAAGCACGGATTCTTGAGTAATTATTTCCGTCTGATCCTGCCTGTGCAATTCCGCCCAAAACTCCCCATACTGTAATATCGCCTTTTGCAATAACTTCGGCGCCGGGGTTCACATCGCCTATTATAACTATATTTCCTTCTGACTTTAAACTCTGCCCTGAACGCAAAGTTCTCTGTATATATAATGTAGGAAGCTTTTCTGCTTCTTTCATCTGCTTCTTTATTTCTGAAATCGTTTCTTCATCTGCTTCAAAATCTATTTGCTCAACTTCGGAATCTGATCTGATTTCCTCTTTTATGTCTTCTTCTTCAGGATATCTTTCTTCAAAATCGCCTTCTCCAAAAATTTTATCTAAAGCACTTTCCAACTCCTGATTAACTTCAGTTTCTGGAGTTCCATCTTCCTTAAATTCCGGAGCTTCTACAGTATTTTCAAATTCCATCAAAGCTATGCCTAAAGTTTCTGCTGAACTTTTGGTTTCTTCATTAATTGTTGATATAAAAGCCAAATTGCTATCCATTGATTCAATCAAAGCTTTTACACTAATAAGCTGCGACTGATTAAGATTAACTTCCCCTAATTTAAGACATACATTCTTATCTTTTGCTTCTGGCAAATCCAAAATTCTGCTTAACTCATAAATAATTTCGGATGTTTTTTTGGCGTTGCTTAAGTCAACGATAAAACCGTTTTCAATATATCCCTTATCCATTCTTATCCTTCCGCTAATCCGGTTTGCTCCATTAAAATCTTGAGCCTTTTACCGCAATAACTATTTTTACTAAAACAGTTACTATTCCATGACAATACACGAAACAATTTTTCTCTGCAACTTATTCTCTTAAAATTGTAATATTTATTAAATTAAGCAAAAGTATTAAGATTTACACGTTTTTGAGCAAGTCTTGCATTCAAATCAGACTTAGTAATAGCGCCATCTTTGTTTACATCCAAACCTTTATTGCTTTTATAGTAGTCTTCTCCGCTTCTTGTTAAAACTTCTTTTTTTGCTCTTGCTGGAAGAAATGTCACTGCATAAAGATCTGCAGCTGTAAGTTTTTTACCTTTAGGCAACTTATTAGCATTCATCTTATAATATTTTTCAACTAAATCAAGCTGCTCTAAAGCACTCATTTTTTCGATTTTTTCCAATGTTAAATTTAGCCCGTAAACTTTGTTCAATTCAGGAATTGCAGCACTTTTTGTAAACTGTATCAGACCAACTGCTGTCTTTTCTCCGTTTTTATTTTTGTGCGCCGCTGTAGGATCTAAACTCGATTCTGAATTCATTAACGCAAGTAAATCTTCATAGTCACAATTAATATTTTTTGCAACTTGCTTAACCTTATTCAAAAACTCCTTGTTCAAATAATCATTACTAAGAGTAGAATATTTTGGAGTAGAAGAATAATTATAAGAAATAGGTTTTGTTAAATTATTAGCAACACTTGTTTTTGCAGTAATAGCACCAAAAACATTAGAATAATCATTTTTTGAATTATTATCAAAACTATACAAATTCCAATTACTGTTTAGGCTATCAAAATTTGTAGGAAAACTGCTTGGGGCAGTTATTGGCGGAAATTGGTAATTGTTATTATAAGCATTGTTATAAGTATTATTACTGTAAAAAGAAAAAACGGTCGGAAATGATGGCATCATCCAACTTGTGTTAAATAACGTCGGGAAAATATTAAAAGAACAAAACGGATTATAATATGAATACGAAAAAACAGGGCTAAAAGAGCCAAAACAACTGCCTAGGCCAAGCCCGTTCAAATAACAGTTATTAAATCCAATCATTCCGTATGACATAATTTTCCCTTATCCCCGTTATATATATAAAGTATTTTCGTATGCATTAATTTACATATAAAGCTCAATTTGTAAAAAAATATTAATTTATTTATTAATTTATGTAAAAAAAAATTTTTATTGTATAATTCAATTAAGGTAAAAATAATTATGTTTAATGAGACAAAGACGCACGAGATTACTGTAGACGTTGTTATATTAACCATCAAGAACGGTTCATTACAAGTTTTGCTTGTAAAAAGGCTGAATGAGCCATTTAAAGATAAATGGGCAATCCCGGGAGGTTACGTACGCCTATCTGAAAACCTTGATCAAGCTGCATTAAGAGTTTTAAAAGAGCGTACTAATGTTGACAATATTTATCTTGAACAGCTTTATACATTTGGAGATCCGCTCAGACACCCTAATTCACGTGTCATTACTTGCGCATACTTTGCACTTGTGAGAGCTGAAGATATTCAAATTGTTTCTTCACCGGAACTCGGATGGCATAAGATATCAGATTTGCCGCCTCTTGCGTTCGACCACAAAGAAATTATTGAATATTCACTAAAACGCACCAGAGAAAGATTAGAAATTTGTCCGGTTGCATATCAATTATTAAATGAAAAATTTACCCTTACGGAAATGCAAAAAGCTTATGAACTTATAATGTCCAAAAAGCTTGATAAACGTAATTTCCGTAAAAAAGCACTTTCAACAGACGGTCTTATTGAACTGGATGAATACACAAAATCCTCATCCAAAAGACCTGCACGTCTTTATACTTTTGAAAATATCAAACTTAATTCAAAACGTGCGCATTTTATTTCGAATAAAAAGGAGAAAAAATAAAAAATGGTTACATTTATCTGGACAGTTCAAATCGTATCAGCTTTGCTTTTAATAATATTGATACTTCTTCACTCTCCGAAAGGCGATGGAATTGCGGGATTTGGCGGAGCATCACAGATTTTTTCATCACAAAAAAGCGCTGAAAAAGGGCTTAATAAAGTTACGGGAATTGTTGCTGCAGTATTCATTATTTGCACATTCCTTCTCGGATACGGGATTATAAAATAAATTCTCTCGTAATTTTTAAAGGCAGATTATGAGTGAAATATTTGCGCGTAACGAATTATACTGGGGAGTAGAAGCTCAAAAGGTTTTGGCATCAAAACATGTAGCTGTTTTCGGTCTTGGCGGAGTCGGCGGATATTGCGCAGAAACCCTTGCAAGAGCTGGTATCGGGGAATTAACAATAATCGACTTTGATACTGTTTCTAAATCCAATATAAACCGCCAAATTGCAGCACTTCATTCTACCGTAAACCTAAAGAAAACAGACGTAACAGCCCAAAGACTTAAAGACATAAACCCCGATATTGAATTAATTATAGTTAATGATTTTTACACTAATGAAGACTCCATTATAGACGGGGTTGATTTTGTTGCCGATGCAATCGACACTCTAAGAGCAAAGATTTCACTTCTTGAAAGCTGCTACAAAAAAGGGATTCCAGTAATTAGCTCTATGGGGGCAGGGAACAGGATTGCACCAGAAAATTTGTACATTTCAGATATTTCCGAAATTGAAAATAAAAATGCGCCCTTTATATCAAACTGTATCTACCAATTAAAAAAACTAGGTATTGAAAAAGGAATAACAGTTGTTGCAAGTAGAGAAAAGCCCTACTCTAAAGAAAAAATTCAAAACAAGGAAATCGTCATTAAAAATTCAGGAGAAAAGCTTGAATTTACCAAGATAACTCCGGCCTCTACACCATTTGTTGCTAGTTGTGCAGGAATTTTTATGGCATCATTTATAGTCAGAAAATTTATTGAAGGAATTGAATAATGCTAAATATTTTAGTAACAGGCGCTTCTAAAGGTATCGGAAGAAAAATTGCGGAAGAATTGAAAACTTGCGGAAATCTTTTTGTTACAGGCAGAAATAAAGATGCCTTATCCTCTATTGGTGCCAAAGATTATTGTATTTGCGATATTGCAAATACTCCTGAAATTCTTGGAGATTTCATTGTAAAAAACAATATAAATGTTTTAGTTAACAACGCAGGAGAATATATTTACGGTGCAATCGACAAAATGACAATTGAAGAAATTCAAAAAATTCACAAGACAAACTTAATTGCGCCCGCATATCTAATATCCCGCGCCGTTCCATATATGAAAGAACAAAAATTCGGCAGGATAATTAATATCGGCTCAATTTCGGGGGTAATGGGCGAAGCAAATGCAAGCCTTTATTCGTCATCCAAAGCAGGGCTTATGGGACTTACAAAAGCTTTAGCGCTTGAGTTAGCTGAATTTAATATTACCGTAAACACAATAAACCCCGGCTGGGTAGAAACAAATCTTGGAAATGATTCCATTGAACAATCCGAATTTACAAAGGAAGAAATCCTTGACTGTATTCCTCAAAAAAGATTTGTAACACCTGACGAAATTGCAAAACTTGCAAAATATCTAATATCAGATGATGCAAGAGGAATTACAGGACAAGGAATCAATCTTTGTGCAGGGCTTAGTGTCGGAATTTAATAGATCAACTATTTATTTTCATTATATATGTCTATTAAACGATGCTCTGATACTTTTTCAAGTTCTTCACACACACCAATTTCATCTATAGCTCTGGTTTTCAATACAACTTCATTAATTTTTGCATGATGAAACTTATTATAAATCTTCTCAAAAATGTTTCGCGGTTTTATATCTGAAAAGCAAAGAGCTAATCGAACTTTCTTCGGATCATTCTTACTTACAAAAGGTTTCATACTTACAACTGAATCGTATTTTTTTGAAAAAGAATCAATTGCAGGCATTTTCTTTATTGAATTAAACAACTCTTCAGAAACATTTAATGAATCACGTTTTAAAGCACAAAAAGACTGCGCGTTATTTGGGGTAACATTTTGAACTCTCATTTTTATATATTCCTTTCAATTTTTGGGGTACGAAAGTATTTTATTACGCTAAAACTGTATTTGCAATAGTTTCAGCTGAAATTTTCAAACAATCCAAGGTTTCACAAGTAGTTTGTCTTCGTTCCCACAAACATGGTTTTAAAGGACAAGAATCATTTGCTTTTATTGCTGTGACAAGATTTGATTGCGGTATTAATTTTTTATCATCTGTCGGGCCAAAAATTGCATACGTTTTTGTGCGCATTGCAACCGCTACATGCAAAGGCGCCGAATCAGAACATATAAACCTTTCTGCTTTTCCTATTAAAACAGCAAGTTCTTTTAGACTTTTTGTTTTACCGTAATAATTTTCAAACAATTCATTATCTTTGACATTTTTAAGAATAATTTCAATACATTCCGCATCATCAGGGCCTCCGGCCAACATAACTTTTTTGCCTTTAGATAAAAGTATATTAATAGTTTCCGCCCAAATTTCCGGCGTAATCGTTTTAATCATGCCCTTTTGAACACTTAAACGGCTGACTCCGGGGTGAATAAGTATTGAATTTGGTATTTTTTCCTGTGGTTGAATATCAATTTCAGGAAGTTCCGTTACAAAATCCGTCAATACTGAAACTAAGTCATGATACATCTTACAGGCATATTGATTTTTATTTAACGGAATTGCTTTTGTAAGAAATTTTCTGCTTAAATTACCAGTATCATATCCGTAACGCTCTTTAATTCCTGTCAAAAATAATAAAACACTTATTAACTTATTTCCGCCTGAAGATATCACTATATCAAACTTTCCGGCTCTTGCTTTTAAGATAAGTTTTACCAGCTCTAAATATTTATTTTTACCTTTTACATCAATCAAAATCAAATCATCAATAATATTCGTCAAATCTTTGACCGATTTGCTTCTGGGCTCTAACGCAAGAGTAATTTTTGAATTAGGAAATTCTTTTTTCAAAGAAATTAATGTAGGCAGAAAAAATATTTCATCACCGATTCCGCCAAAATTTATTGCTAAAATATTTTTATAATCATTTTTCATAACATCTATATTTTAGCAAAAAAATTTTAGAGTCATAAAAAAATTTTTATGTATAATTAACTTATGGTAAATAAAGTAACGACAGCAACAGTTATAGGGCTGGATGCCTACAAAATAACAGTCGAAATTGATGTTATTAATTCGCTTCCCGGGATTTCAATTGTCGGACTTCCTGATACTGCAGTAAATGAAGCACGTGACAGAGTTAGATCAGCAATTAAAAACAGCGGTTACACTTTTCCAACGAAAAAGGTTGTAATAAATCTTGCACCTGCTGACTTAAAGAAAAACGGAACTAATTTTGATCTTCCGATTGCTGTCGGAATTTTGGCTGAAGAAGAAGTTATCGACAGTGAAAAAATAAAAGGATATGCATTTATCGGAGAGCTTTCTCTTGATGGGAAAATCAGAGGGGTAAGTGGAGTGCTTCCAATTATTTTAGGACTTAAAAACGCAGGAGTTAAAAATGTAATCGTACCTTCTGTAAATGCAAATGAAGCTGCACTTGTTGACGAAATAAATATTTATGGCGCAGAATATCTGACTGATGTTGTAAACCATTTTATTGAAACACCTTTGAAAATAACCAAAATTGACATAAATTCCTATTTAACAAACTCTGATGGAAATGAATATATTTATGATTTTAAAGATGTAAAAGGTCAAAAAAAAGCCAAAAAAGCATTAGAAATTGCAGCAGCAGGCGGGCATAATCTTCTTATGTCAGGCTCGCCCGGATCTGGAAAAACATTGATGGCAAAATGTTTTCCGTCAATTTTACCCCCGCTTGAGCTGAGTGAAGCATTAGAAATTACAAAGATATACAGTATTTCAGGGCTTTTATCCTCTGATGAGCCTTTAATGACAAAACGCCCGTTCCGCCCCGTTCATCACACGGCATCCGCAAACGGAATTATTGGCGGGGGGTCTAACCCAAAGCCAGGAGAAATTACTCTTGCGCACCGCGGCGTTTTATTCTTAGATGAAATTGTAGAATTCCCTCGCCAAGTTCTGGAAGTTTTAAGACAACCTCTTGAAGATGCTAAAGTTGTAATTTCTCGTGCTAACCATTCAATAACTTATCCTGCACAATTTATGCTTCTTGCAGCTATGAACCCTTGCCCGTGCGGATATCTTGGCGATAAGGAAAAACAATGCACCTGCTCGGATTTTCAAATAAACAGGTATCTTTCAAAGCTTTCAGGTCCGCTTTTGGACAGAATTGATCTTCAAATAGAAGTCCCAAGATTAACCTCTGAAGAACTGCTTAAATCAACAGCCTTAGAAGAATCTTCTTCTGAAATCAGAAAAAGAGTAATTTCAGCCCGAAAAATTCAAACGGAAAGATATAAAAATGATAATATTCTTACAAATGCCGAACTTACCCCAAAACTTATTAAAAAATACTGTAAATTAGACGCCCCCTCTGAAGAACTACTTAAAACCGCAATAGTTAAATACCAACTTTCAGGAAGACGCTATGACAGAATTTTAAAACTTGCAAGAACTATTGCTGACCTTGAAAATTCAGCTGATATCAAACAAACCCATATCATGCAAGCTCTTCAATACAGAACGTTTATTAACACAACATTAACTTAAAATTTCAAATTCAAAAAATACTTACTGTCTTTTGTTGCATAATAAGCACAATTAACTCCCAAAAGTTCATCCCTTGATATACTTTCGGGATTACAATAATATTTATAATTTGTGATTGGGTACATAGTTCCGGGTTCTCCTAATGGAACAAAATTCTTATTTATTAACTGGAATACAAAAACATCATACCCCATTTTATTAGGTTTATTATGCCCGCCATTTATATCCATTACAACTATTAAAGGATCATCCTTCATTGTAGGTTTACCAACTCTAAACAGCTTGTCGTCAACAACAATATCTATACCATTTTTATATACTAATTCAGACATACTAGCTTTACCGTTCATTGTTTGATAGTCTTTTGCCGGACAAGCTTTATTTTTACTTCTATTTGACTTTCCACACTCAAAGCTTTTTAAATTTCTTTTTATAGCATCAGCCAAATACCAATAATAAATATCATTTCCATCATCTTTTTCAAAAGGTTGAGTCGTTACATAACGCATTGCTTCGTTTAAAATAAATACTGACTTCTTCAACCTCAATGAATAACTTCTTTTAGCAACGTGTTTATGAACAATTACAGTCATGACAGCAACAAAAAGTATAAAAATACCAATATTAATTAAAAACCTATATATTGTCATTCCTTCCAATAATCTTCTCTTTATAACCATCATCACCTTATCTTTTAATCTTCACCCACATTTTATTTTAATTATTATAACACTATATATTTGGATTGACAAGATAAACGATCAAACCTATTATCGCTGAAATTCCCAAATATACCAACGGATCATGCTTTTTCTTTATACTCATAACAAAAAGTATTATAAATAAACCTAATCCAAATAAGCTAAATTCATTTAAAAACATATTTACGCCAACTGCTGCCAACAAACCGCAACCGGCTGGCTTCAAACAATATATAATTGATTTTACATATTCATTATCTTCAAATTTTTTAAGAATTTTAGAAACGATTATAACAATAATTAACGATGGCAAAACAACTGATGCTGTAGCAACCAAAGAACCTAAAATTCCTGAAGTAGTGAACCCCGCAAATGTAGCAACATTAACCCCAACAGGCCCAGGAGTAATTGAAGAAACTGCAATCATATCAGTTAATTGCTTTGCGCTGTACCAATGACGAGTTTCCGCTATATGATATAGAAATGGTATTGTCGCATATCCGCCGCCAAATGAAAATAATCCTATGTGAAAAAATTCCCAAAATAATTGAAGATAAATCATTCTTTAACCTCCAATTTTTTTCTGTTTAAAATAAACTGCCTTATAACACCAGTTAATATTGCTAAAATCACAAGTATTGCAGGAGAAATTTTCAAACAAAGTGAACACAAAAATATTACAAAAAATACCCAAAATGTAAATCTTCCGTTTACACTTTTATGCCAAATCTCTTTTATAGCAAGGTAAATTAAAACAAGAACCCCAATTCCAACGCCCCAGAAAATCCCTTGTATAAATCTCAAATTAATAAGTTCTTCCAAAAGCTTTGCTAAAACAACGATAAACAAAAAAGCAGGCAATACCATTCCAAAAATCGCCGTAATAGCACCCATTGTACGCCTTAACTTATACCCGACAAATATTGAAAGATTTGCAGCTATTAACCCCGGCAAACTTTGACTTAATGCCATATACTCACATAACTCATCATTATCAATCCAACCTCGCTTTTCAACAAGCTCGGACTGCATTATAGGTAAAATTACATATCCTCCGCCTAATAACAATGTCCCGATTTTAAAAAATACTTTAAATATCTCGTATAATGTTTTTTCCATACTAATTATTCAAGGTCGCTTTCAATCGTGCCATCGCTCTTGCAACTGCGGCTTCTGCTCGTTTCGCATCAATTGAGGCATCATTATCCGCAAGTCTTTCTTTTGCTCTTCTTAACGCTGCCTCTGCTCGTGCTACATCAATATCATCACCGCACTCTGCTGTTGTTGTTAATATTATACATTCGTTGTCTTTAAACTGAAGAACCCCGCCCATTGTTGTATAAGACTTTGATTCGTCACCTTTTTTGACTTTTGTAACGCCTATGTCCAAAGCTGCCATTATTGGCACGTGATTCTTCAAAATACCAAATTCGCCATCCGTACCGCGTGTATAAATTTCATCTACTTCTTCATCAAATACAACTTTTTCGTGAGTAATTATTTTTAAATGCATAAATTCCTCTTATTTAAAGCCCTTAATTAAGCTTAATACCTAATTATGCTTTCAATGTTTTACCTTTTTCAACAGCTTCTTCTATAGTTCCTACCATATAAAAAGCCTGTTCCGGTAAATCATCATGCTTACCTTCAATGATTTCTTTAAAACCTTTTATTGTATCTTCAAGTCTCACATATTTTCCTTGCATTCCGGAGAACTGTTCCGCAACAAAGAACGGCTGTGACAAGAACCTTTGAATCTTTCTTGCTCTGTTTACGGTTTCTTTATCCTCATCAGATAGTTCATCCATACCTAAAATCGCAATGATATCTTGTAATTCTTTATATTTTTGAAGAATTTCAAGCACTTTTCTTGTTGTATTGTAATGTTCTTCTCCGATAATATTCGGATCCAAAACCCTTGAAGTTGATTCCAAAGGATCAACCGCCGGATAAATACCCAACGAAGCAATCTGACGAGAAAGAACCGTTGATGCATCAAGGTGAGAGAATGTTGTTGCAGGAGCCGGATCCGTCAAGTCATCCGCAGGTACGTAAATTGCCTGAACTGATGTGATTGAACCATCTTTTGTTGAAGTAATACGTTCTTGAAGTTCACCCATTTCATTAGCCAAAGTCGGCTGATAACCAACTGCAGAAGGCATACGCCCTAAAAGAGCCGAAACTTCAGAACCTGCCTGAGTAAATCTAAAAATATTATCTATAAACAACAACACATCCTGTTTTGAAAAATCTCTAAAATATTCTGCTGCTGTTAATGCTGATAACCCAACTCGCATACGAGCTCCTGGCGGTTCATTCATCTGTCCGTAAATCAGAGCAACTTTATCAATTACCCCTGACTCTTTCATCTCGTTCCAAAGGTCATTTCCTTCACGAGTTCTTTCTCCTACACCGCCAAATACAGATACACCAGAGTGTTCCATTGCAATGTTATGTATTAATTCCATAATCAAAACGGTTTTACCAACACCGGCACCACCAAACAAACCTATTTTTCCACCTTTTTGATATGGCTGCAATAGGTCGATAGCTTTAATACCAGTTTCCAAAATTTCTATATTTGTATTTTGATCTACAAGTTTTGGAGATTCCCTATGAATTGGAAGATATGTATCTGTTTCAATTGGCCCCATCTGGTCAACCGGCTGACCGGTTACGTTTAAAATTCTGCCTAAAATCGGTTTACCTACCGGAATTTTAATCGGTTCATTGGTATTAACAACCTTCATTCCTCTTTTAAGTCCGTCTGTAGAAGCCATTGCAACAGTTCTTACTCTGTTGCCTCCCAACATTTGCTGAACTTCCGCAACTACAAAACTTCCATCTTCTTTGTATATATTTAAAGCTGTATAAATTTCAGGTAATTCTCCTGCCTGAAATTCTACATCTATAACAGGACCAATGATTTTTGTAATTATCCCCTCGTTTTTAGTCAATGTCTCCATAAGCTCTCCTTTGCTGACTTAATTATAAAACAATAAAAAATAAATGGCAAATTAAAAACAATTACTCTTTTAAACTAAAAACAATTATTTAAATTTAATCATAAAGTTAATTTTTCTTAAAAAAACAAAAAAGCAATTGCCTAATTTGATTTAGCAGAGTAGAATTTATTTATGGCATTAGAGGAACAATTATATTCTGACATCCCTCCGACAAAGCTTCGGAACAAAGAGGAGAAATTCAAACCGGCAAAGACAAATAAATTTTGGCTTTGGGTAGCAAGTTTGTTCTTTTTTAATATGCTGCAAAACAGATTCTATGCATTCCGATATCAGGGGGAAGAAAATTATTTCGATGGCGGACAGGATGTTCCAACTATTCTTTTTGCTCCACACTGCAACTGGTGGGACGGAATAGTTTACTATAATATAACTCACCGAATTTTTCATAAAGAAATTCGGCTTATGGTTGAAGAACTTAACCGTTTTCCGCTTTTACGCAGAGGCGGTGCTTATTCAGTAAATAAAAAATCGCCACAATCAGCTATGCAAGCGCTTAAATATTCCGTTGAAGTTGTTGGAGATACAAGAAACTTGCTTTGCATTTTCCCGCAAGGAATTATTAGACCTCCTCACTTCAGACCTTTTGAATTTCAAACAGGACTTGCTTACATTGCGCAAAATGCAGTTAAACGCTATGGTAAAGTTAATTTGATACCTATTGCTATTAATTACTGCTTTCTAAGAGATAACAGACCGGAAGTTATCGTTAAATTCGGCAAGAGAATTGAACTTAGAGATCCAAATATTGACAGAAAACAATACACTCACTTCCTTGAAAGTGCTTTAACTGAAGTTTGCGACCAACAAGATAAAGAAATTTCTCACGGCGAAATTTCAGATTATAAAATACTCTTTAAACAACACCTCAAATGGTACAGAAGAATTGAACAAAGGCTTAAACGGATAGATCTTCCTCCTGTTTCCGGGGTGTAAATAATAAATTTTAAACATTAAAAAGACGGTATTTAAACCGTCTTTTTTAATTTTCCTATTTCCTATTAATTATGCAACGACTCTTGATACAAAATTTGTAATCTCAAAAAATGTATCTTTTACAAACTCTTTTGCTAACGTGCTTACTGGTCTGTTTTCAAGACAATCAAATACATAGTAGATCGGGTCACGTGAATTGTTAAATCTCATCCTTTTGTCTTTCTTATCCAAATATGTGTAATCTTCATAAGAAAAACCTTTATTACTTCTGCGTCTGGTTCTTTTTCTAACCAAAGTTCCAAACTGTCCATTTCCGTTTGTATCGTTTTTTGAACCTGATGTTGTAGGTAACATTTGTTTGCTCTCTTTCTTAACTTCTCTTTATTTATCTCTTACGTATATATAAAGTATATAAGAATAAAAAAATTGCCTTTTTTGTTTGTGTTTTGTTAAGAAATATTAACGAGCTCACATTAAGACTTTCACCTAGCGGTTTTGGGAGGTTTTTACATCTTCGTCAAACTCAAGCTGGATATCTTCTTCTTCTTGAGAGGCAAGGTTTTTACCTATTGCTTTTTCTAACGAAGCTTTTGCAACGTTATATTGATACAATGCGCCGTAATAATTCAATTGAGCAGTTTGGTAAGTCGTTTGCGCTTCTTTCAACTCAATCGGGTCAGCTTCACCTACTCTATAACGGCCGTATGAAAGCTCATAATTTTCTTTTGCCTGTTTTACCTGCAAAATAGCAACAGGAATTTGATTTTTCTTTTCTACCAAAGTCAAATATGCATTTTGAATTTCCAAAAATATTTGGTTTTGAGTATTAATTGCATTGGCTATTTCTTTATCATAAAGATATCTTGCTTCTTTAATTTCATTCTTTATGAGCATTCCGTTAATCGTTGGAAAATTCAAGTATCCGCCTATATTGTAACCGTAATTTGAAGTAAAGCTTTTACCGCCGACTTGGCCTTGACCTTCTATTGATAGTGTTGGGAAATATGATTTTTTAACCAGCTTTAAAGTCTGTTTTGCTGTTTCAACCTTAGTTTCCGCAAGTTTCAAATCAGGTCGAGAATCTCGTGCTATTTCCACCGCCTTTTCCAAAGTTATATCTACAGGTTCATACCTCAAACGTTCTTTAACATCATAAGGCTCTATAAAAGGAACACCCATTACATTATTTAGCCTTGCTATTGCTAAATTTACTGAATTACTTGCCTGAATAAGCTGTAACTTTGCATTACTCAAATTTGATTCCGCAATAGTCACATCAACTTTCGGATTTAATCCGATTTCATAGAATGCTTTTGCCTGATCGTAAAACATTGTGTATTGCGCAACCGTATTTTCGGCAACTCTTTTATTTTCATATGCATACAAAAGATTAAAATAAGCATCTTTTGTTTCATAAATTACAGTATTTATAGTTTCAGATAAAGTTGATTTTTGACCTTCATATTCCAATTTACGGATTGTTGCCTGATTTTGGGTTACACCAAAGTCATATAGCATTTGCTGCAAAGTAATCTGACCTAAAATATAATAGTTAAACGTCAAATTCCTGCCCAACGCATCCGATAATTGAAGCTGCCTGATTCTTGTATAACCCGTTTGCCAGCTGAATTGCGGAAAATAATTCGACCAAACCTGTTTTATTCTTGTGTCTGATGCCAAAACATCGTGAAATGCCGCATTAATTTGAGGGTTATTTCCAAGCGCAATTTCCAAGCATCTTTCCAACGTCAAATCAATGTTTTTCTCAACAGAACCTTCGATAACTATTTTATCATCAACTTTTTTAGGCAAAACTTCTTCTGCATGCGGAAATTCTTTCGGATTTATTGTATTTCCGGTTTTTTGTGCAACTTCCTCCGCTTGCGATAAAGTTCCAAACATTGATATTAAAATTATTATTAAAAAACGTTTTAACATAATTTATAAATTTTCCTTATTTTTCTTTTCTTTGTATTTTTGAGCAAGTTTGTGAGTATTTGCCTTAAAGCTTTCAATGATAACATAATAAGCCGGTACAAGAAAAGTTCCGATAAATGCAACAGCCATCATTCCGCCAAATACAGTCATACCAACAGAATTACGGCTTGCAGCACCCGCACCTTTTGCAAATACTAACGGAAGCAACCCTAATATAAATGCTATATTTGTCATCATTACGGCCCTAAATCTCAATCTTGCTGCTTCTAAAGCGGCTTCTTTATAAGGCATTCCGCTCTCGTGAGCATCTTTTGCAAATTCTATAATCAAAATTGCCTGTTTGGTTGATAAACCTATCAACATTACAAGTCCGATTTGAGCATAAATATCAAGAGAAAGCCCCGCAAATGTTCCAAAAATTCCTGATACATACTGGAAGAACAATGCCCCCATAATTGCAACAGGAGATACTAACATTACCGCAACAGGCAACATCCAGCTTTCATATAATCCGACAAGAAACAGATATACAAATACCAATGACATTATAATAATCGGCAAGATTTGTCCTGAAGATTCCTGCTCTTGCAATGAACTTCCGGACCAAGCATATCCCATATCTTCCGGCAAAACTTCATCAGAAACCTGCTCCATAATCTTTATTGCATCACCTGAGCTTACACCCGTTTTTGTCATTCCGTTAATCGTAATTGCAGGATACATATTGAACCTTGTCAAACTGTAAGGCCCGACAATTTCCTTAACCTCGACAACGGAAGTTAACGGGACCATTTTACCGTAATTGTTTTTCACATAAATTTTATTAATATCAGCAGGCTTTTCTCTGAACTCAGAATCCGCCTGCAAATAAACACGATATACACGACCATATTTATTAAAGTCGTTTACATAAGATTTTCCGAAATATCCGGCAAGAGCACTATAAATTTCTGACATTTCAACCCCTTGCGCCATTGCTTTATCTGCGTTTACGTTAATCAACAACTGCGGAAGATTTGCCGTAAATGAAGTATAAACAAGTTGAAATGCAGGATTTTTGTTTGCTGCCGCTATTAATTTTTCAGCTTCTTCATACAATTCCTGCGGAGTTCTATCACCCTTATCCAGAAGTTCGTACTCAAAACCTCCGAACATACCCAAACCTGATATTGAAGGCGGCGAAAATACCGCAATTTTTGCTGAAGGATAGTTTGAAAATTCCTTTTGCATTTTACTCATAATACTTTGCATCGAAAGTTCTTTTTTCTTTCTCTTTGACCACTCAGAAAGTCTTGCAACAATCAATGCCGTATTTTCACCGGAATATCCTACAAGTGTAATCGTTGTCTCTACTCCGGGGATCGCTAAGATTTTCTTCTCTATTTCCGTAGCAACAATATCTGTTCTGGAAGCTGATGATCCGTCAGGAAGCTGTATTTGTGAAAATATCGCACCCTTATCTTCAGTCGGCAAAAACCCTTGTGGGATTAATTTACCTAAAAATGCAATAAATGCAACTATTATCAAAAATGTTACCATAGTAGCCTTTGGCGAATCTATAAAAAATTTAGCCCCTACAAGGTATTTATCACGAACTCGATTAAACCATTCATCAAATTTTTGAATAAATTTCAAATGACTCTGTTCTTCTCCTGATTTTAAAATCATCGCACAAAGAGCAGGTGCTAAAGTTAAAGCAACAAGTGTTGACAAACCGATAGAAGATGCTATACAAAGTGCAAACTGTCTAAACATCCTACCTGTAATCCCTGCCATAAATGAAACCGGTACAAATACAGCCATCAATACAAGAGATGTCGCTAAAACAGCCCCAAAAACTTCTTGCATAGTAACTTCAGTTGCGTCTTTCGGATTTTTACCCTCCTGAATATGGCGCTGAGTATTTTCTAAAACAACAATCGCATCATCTACTACCAACCCAACTGCAAGAACTAATGCAAATAATATCAGCAAGTTTATTGAAAAACCTAAAAGGTTCATAAATATAAATACACCAATTAAAGAAACCGGAATTGCACAAAATGGAATTAAGGCAGCTCTTGCGCTTCCTAAAAATACGTAAGTTACAATTCCGACCAAAACAATCGCTAAACCGATTGCATTTATAACTTCTTTAATTGATTCTCTTACGAAATCCGTTTCGTCACGCTCAATTTTATATTCAATTCCTTGCGGAAAACTTTTTGAAAGTTCCGCCATTTTTTTTCTTATCTTATTTGAAAGATCAATTGCGTTTGCTTCCGGAAGCTGGCTTATTGAAATAATCGCAGAATTTCTTCCGCCAATTCTTGAAAAATATGAATAACTTTCAGCGCCAAGTTCAACTCTTGCTATATCTTTCAATTTTATCTGAGAACCATCAGGTTTTGAGCGAACAATTATATCCTCAAACTCTTTTACGTCCTGCAATCTGCCCTTTGTTCTCATCGTAAGCTTGATCATCTGCTTATTTTTCATTGGTTCAACACCCAAATCACCCGCAGGACTTTGAGTATTCTGATATTGGATAGCCTTGCTTACCTCTGAAATTGACACCCCTAAGTTTGCCATTTTTGAAGCATCTAGCCAAATTCTCATTGAATAATCCGCAGAACCAAATACCGAAACTTTACCAACACCTTTTATACGGGCAAGTTCATCTTTAATATAAATTGAAGCATAGTTTGCGACGTACAAAGCATCGTAAGTATGAGTAGGAGAATTTACGGCAATCATCATTAACCCTGGGCCACCAGTCGATTTCTTAACTGAAAGACCGTATCTTTTAACTTCTTCAGGCAGCCTTGGGGTTACAAGCTGAAGCTGGTTTTGAACGTTTACTACCGCCATATCAGGATCGGAGCCTATCTCAAAATATAAAGTCAACTGATATTGACCGTTTTGAGATGTTGAAGACATATAAATCATATCTTCAACACCGTTTAACTGCGCTTCAATTGGAGCAGCAACAGTAGATTCTACTACATCTGAACTTGCACCTGCATATGTCGCTGTTACAACAACCTGAGGCGGAGTAATAGACGGGTATTCTTCCAAAGGAAGAAGATTTATCATTAGCATTCCCGCAAGAATAATCGCCAAAGATATTACTATCGCAAGTTTCGGGCGTTTTATAAAAAGATTACCGTTATTCTCTGCCATTTCTATTTTTTCTCCGGTTTAGTGTTATCTGTTATTTCTTTGCTTTTTATTTTTTTCATTTCTTCTTTGGAAACTATTGTAACAGGTTTGCCTGGAACAACTTTCTGCAATCCGTCTGTTACTATTCTGTCACCTTTTTTTAGCCCCTCTTCAACAATCCAATCATTACCGCTTTGACCTTTTGTTTTTATATAAACTAACTGTGGCAAATTATCTTCATCCATTTTATAAACAAATTTACCTGCCTGATTTTCCTGCACTGCGGTCTGCGGAACTACCGGAATATTTGACGGCTTATTTGCATAAAGTTTTACTGTCAAAAATTCTCCCTGAATCAAAGCATTATTTGGATTTTGGAAAGTTGCCCTCATTGTAATTGTACCTGTTGATTGGTCTACTTTGTTATCCTGAAAATCCTGAACTCCATCATATTTATATTTTTCACCGTTTGATAGATAAAGTTCGGTTTTTCTGTTCGAATTTGCCTCCGCATCTGAATTTGCTAAAATTGCATAATCGTTTGAATCCAACGGGAATGTTACATAGATAGGATTTGTACTGTTAATTGTCGTTAACGCTCCTGATGAAGGGGTTACATAGTTGCCGACAGTTACGTTTATTATCCCGACTCTGCCATCAACCGGAGATTTAACCATTGTATAGCCCATAATTCGCTGACTATCGTTATAGCTTGCTTCCGCTGATGCTACTTGCGCCCTCAAAGAATCACGCTGTGAAAGCATTTGATCATACTGGGATTTTGCAATGTAATCGTTCTTTACCAATTCTTCTGATCTTTTAAGCTGTTTTTCTGCGTATGCCAACTGAGCCTTTAAATTTGCAACGTTAGCACTTGCTACTTTTGACGAATTTACAAATTCAGTCGGTTCTATCTGGAACAATGTCTGACCTGCTTTTACAAAATCGCCTTCTTTAAAATAACTCTTTGTTAAATATCCAGAAATACGTGCCAGAACATCAACTCTATATTTTGAAACAACCCTTCCTGGAGCATCATAAGTTCTTATTATACTTCTATCTTGAATTTCTTCTACTACAACTTGCGGCGCAGGTTTGTTCCTTAAAGCTTTTCCGCTTTTTATATTATTAAATACCGTTACACTATATCTTGCAACAATAGCACCCAATAATACCGCCAATATTATTATTATATTTTTTTTCATAATTTTCCCCTAATCTTGTTTAATCGGATATTTGTATATTTTTAAAAAATTATGTTGCTTTTGCAACAATTCAATTATACAAAATCCATTTCAAAAAGCAATATTAATTACATGGGCAACTTGAAACATTTACTTTTAAACAAAAAAAAGTCGAAGCCTGATAAAACAAGCTTCGACTTTAAATTTTATTAGAGTTCTTATCTTATAGCCTCAAGACATTCTTCACAAATTCCGTCAGCATTAAGTTTTCTGTACTTCCAGCAACGTGCGCATTTTTCGCCTTCTGCTTTTGTAACCCAAACTGTATAATCATCTTCTTTATATTCGTTCAAAACATCAGATGGTTTTTCGTCGGTTACATAAGCCTGTGAAGTTATGAAAATATTGCAAAGTTCATCTTCATTTGCCTTTAATACGCTATTATCTTTTACGCTCACGTATACCGCAACTTCAAGAGAACTTCCAACTTTTTTATCTGCTCTCAATGGCTCGATCGCACGACTTACGACTTCACGAGCTTTTAGAATCTGAGTAAATTCTTCATCTAATTTTTCATTTTTCCATTCCGGTTTTGCCTCAGGCCAAGTTGAAAGAAGGATACTTTCTAATCCGCCTTTTTGAACTTCCGGAACACTCATCCAAATATCTTCTGCCTGATGAGGCATTACTGGAACAAGCATTCTGACTAGGGCTTGCAAAATTTCATACATTACAGTCTGGCAAGCTCTGCGGGAAATTGATTTTTTGCCCGCTGTATAAAGTCTGTCTTTTACAATATCCAAGTAGAATGAGCTTAAGTCAACGGCTGCAAAATTTTGAAGATGTTGGAAATATTTATAAAATTCGTAATTTTCAAACGCAACGGTTACTTCTTCTATAAGATTGTTGAGCTTATGAAGTGCGAATTTATCCAATTCTTTCAAATCCTCGTATTTTACATAGTCAACTTTCGGGTCAAAATCAAAAAGGTTGCCTAACAAAAATCTTGCAGTATTTCTTGTTTTCTTAAAGATTTCAACAAGTTGTTTTACGATATTATCACCGATTTTGGTATCGTTTCTGTAATCGACAGACGCTGCCCAAAGTCTTAAGATATCAGCACCATAATTTTTTATAATATCATCAGGGCGAATATAATTTCCTAAAGATTTTGACATTTTTCTGCCGTCTTCTCCGAATACAAAACCGTGAGTAAGAACTGTTTTATATGGAGCTTTTCCTTCTGTCGCAACTGAAGTTAGAAGGGATGATTGGAACCAGCCTCTATGCTGATCTGAACCTTCCAAGTACATTTCAACAGGAGTTGTTCCAAGCTGCTCACTTCTTTTTTCAACAACAGCTCTCCAGCTTATACCTGAGTCAAACCAGACATCCATAATGTCATTTTCTTTTTTGAAGTGAGTTTTACCACATTTCGGGCACTTAAATCCGCTCGGCAAAAGTTCTTCTGCGCTGTACTTAACCCAAGCATCAGAACTTTCTTTTTCAAAAATTTCTGCGATATGATTTATTGTTTCATCGGTTACGATAACTTCTCCGCAATCTTCACAGTAAAATACAGGAATCGGAACACCCCAAGCTCTTTGGCGGGAAATACACCAATCCGTGCGTCCTGCGACCATATTTGAAATTCTGTTTTCACCACTCGCTGGAATCCATTTTACATTTTTAATTGCCTCTAACGCTTTATCTCTGAATTTGTCAACTTTTACAAACCACTGAGGTGTTGCACGATAAATTACCGGATTTTTACATCTCCAGCAGTGAGGATAACTGTGGTTTATATCCTGAGCCTTCAATAAAGCACCGCAATTTTGAAGTTTTTCTATTACGATTTTGTTTCCTTTGTAATAAGGAACCCCTTCAAGATCCTTATCTTGAACAGCATCTGTCCAAATTCCACGCCCGTCAAGAGGAGAAAATACCTCTATTCCGTATCTGCATCCAACTTCATAGTCCTCTAAACCGTGTCCGGGAGCTGTGTGAACAGATCCGGTACCTGCATCAAGAGTAACGTGTTCCCCTAAAATTATTGGAGATTTTCTGTCGTACAAAGGATGTTTTGTATTCAAAAGCTCAAGATCCTGTCCAACACAAGATCCGACAACTTTAATGTCTTTTTCTTCCCACTCAACATCATTTAAAAATGCGCCTAAAAGTTCTTGTGCAACAACATAAACATCGCCTTTAAATTCAAAGAAAGTATATTCAAATTTAGGGTGCATACTGATTGCCATATTTGACGGAATTGTCCATGGGGTTGTTGTCCAAATTATTGCGTAAATATCTTTGTCAGATTTACCGCCTAAAATTTTACTGTTAATTTTATTGGTACTTTCATCATCAAACTTAAATCTTACATAAATAGAAGTTGATGTATGATCTGCATATTCAACTTCGGCTTCAGCAAGTGCAGTTTCGCAAGAGGCACACCAATAAACAGGTTTCATACCTTTTTCAATGTAACCTTTTTTATACATTTCGCCAAAAACTCTTACCTGTTCGGCTTCATATTCAGGGTTGATTGTCAAATAAGGATTTTCCCAATCTCCCCAAACTCCAAGACGCTTAAATTCACTTTCTTGTCCCTTTAAGTTTTTATGTGCAAATTCACGACATTTTTGACGGAGTTCATATGGTGTGACAGCACTTCTGCCACCTTTAATCTCTTTTACAACCTTATTTTCAATCGGAAGTCCGTGTCCGTCATAACCCGGAACATAAGGAGAATAAAAGCCTCTTTGTGATTTGTATTTGGTTAAAATATCTTTTAAAATTTTATTGAGTGCTGTTCCTACGTGAATTTTCTCACTACTCAAATACGGTGGCCCGTCGTGAAGAATAAACTTATTTGTTTTATCTTTATTTGCCACAGATTTTTCGTAAATTTTGTTTTCTTCCCAGAACTTTTGAATTTCAAGTTCTCTGACCGTTGCATTTGCCCTCATCGCAAGGCTTGTTTGAGGGAGGTTAAGGGTGTCTTTAAATTCAACTTTCGTACTTTCACTCATCTTATTCTATCCTTCTTTTTTAATTGTATTTAATTAATTTCTTTCGTGATTTTTTCTAAAATTTTCGATATCTGCTCCAATACTTTCAGCTTTCGATTGAATCACGAACTCTTTCATTTTATCATAATCAAAAACTTTTTCCCATCTTGCAATTACAACCGTTGCAACACAGTTACCGATTAAGTTTACGGTTGTTCTTCCCATATCAAGAATCTGATCAATACCAAGTAAAATAGCTACTCCTAAAATAGGAATATCAAAACTTGCTAAGGTTCCAGCAAGCACGATCAAAGAAACTCTGGGAACTCCAGCAACACCTTTACTTGTAAGCATTAAAGCCAACATTATAACTATTTGCTGGTTTAAATCCAAATGAATTCCAACAATTTGAGATGAGAACAAAACAGCCATTGCAAGATAAAGCGTGCTTCCGTCAAGGTTAAAAGTATAACCCGTCGGCATAACAAATCCTACTATATTTTTTGGAACACCAAACCGCTCCATAATTTCCATTGCTTTAGGAAAAGCAGCCTCTGAACTTGCAGTCGTAAACGCCAAAAGTGCGGGCTCTTGCAAAGCTCTTAGTAAATTTCTAAACGAAATTCTTACAATTTTACAAACCAAAAATAAAACCAATATAACAAAAATTGCAAGCGCAAAATACAATGCACCAATTATTTTAAAATAATTTTTAAGAACAGCAAGACCGTTTGCTCCAACTGTAGAAGCTATTGCACCGAAAATTCCTAAAGGCGCAAAATACATAACATATTCCGTAAACTTAAACATTATTTGCGAAACAGAATTTAAAACATCCAAAACCGGTTGAGCTTTTTTACCGACAGCACAAATTGCGAGTGCAAAAAATATTGAAAATACAACAATTTGAAGCAAATTTCCTTTTGCCATTGCATCAACAACACTTGTCGGGAAAATATCCGTAACCATCGCACTAATTGAAGTATGCGCTTGGCTTGCGGCAATAATTCCTGCAGCCTGCATCTCTATTGCATGAGGTGATGTTCCGGATACAAATCCAACACCGGGTTTAAATATATTTCCGACAGTAAGCCCGATTATAAGAGCAAGTGTCGTCACAATTTCAAAATAAACAATTGTTTTAAGCCCTATTTTACCTAGTTTTTTAGCATCGCCGTGACCTGCAATCCCAACAACCAAAGTCGAAAACAACAACGGTGCAATAATCATCTTTACCATTCTCAGAAAAATTTCTGCAAACGGCTTCATTCTTACTGCAAAATCAGGGGCTATATGTCCAACGATTATGCCTAAAAATAATGCTATAAATATCAGGGCTGTAAGTCTTGAGTGTTTCAAAAGTTTTCACCTCGGCTGTTATTATATTATAAACATAAACAACTCAAAACTTTTTAAAAACATTTTGTTACAAAAGCGCCATATAAATAAAATACCATGTTGCATGACTTTTTAAATTGATGTAAAATTGTAGAACGAACCATGCTTTAAATATTTTTTTATTTATGGGGATGATTTTTAGTTTCTAATAAGAAGACTTGGATTAATAAATGGAGGTTAGTGTGAACTTAGTGGAAGAAAAATTAAATTTATCCGAAAACGCAAAAAAAGTTCTCGAAAGAAGATACTTGAAACGTGATAAAGACGGCAATTGTACAGAAACACCGGCTGATATGTTTAGACGCGTAGCAATGGCAATTGCATCTGGAGATTTAAAATTTGGCAAATCACAAGCTGACGTAGACAAGCTTGCTGAACGTTTTTACGATTTTATTACAAAATGCTATTTTATGCCAAATTCTCCAACATTAATGAATGCAGGAAGAGAACTTGGACAATTGGCAGCTTGCTTTGTATTGCCGGTTGAAGACAGTTTGGAAGGAATTTTTGAAACAGTTAAAAATACCGCACTAATCCACAAATCAGGCGGCGGAACAGGTTTTTCATTTTCAAGACTCCGCCCGAAAAACAGCGTTGTAAAATCAACAATGGGTGTTTCTTCAGGCCCTGTTTCATTTATGGAAGTTTTTAACGCAGCAACTGAAGCCGTTAAACAAGGCGGCACAAGACGCGGTGCTAATATGGGTATCTTAAGAGTTGATCACCCTGATATTTTGGATTTTATCAATTGTAAATCAGATAACAACAAATTGAATAACTTTAATATTTCGGTTGCAATTACCGATAAATTCATGGAAGCTCTTAAAAAGGGCGAAGATTACGATTTAGTAAATCCGCAAAACAACCAAGTAGTTGCAAAATTAAACGCAAAGAAAGTATTTGATTTAATTGTTGACGGAGCTTGGAGAAACGGTGAACCCGGTATAATTTTCATTGACAAAATGAATTCAGACAACCCGACACCTTTAGTAGGCCAAATTGAATCAACAAATCCTTGCGGAGAAGTTCCTCTATTAGCTTACGAAGCTTGTAATTTAGGATCTATCAACTTAGGCAGAATGGTTGTTGAAGGCTCAAACGGTCCTGAAATTGATTGGAAAACACTTGCTGATACAACAAGAACAGCAATCAGATTTTTGGACAACGTAATTGCAGTAAACAATTATCCGCTTCCACAGATTTCGGAAATGGTTCAAAACAACCGCAAAATCGGACTTGGCGTAATGGGCTGGGCTGATATGCTTATGAAAATGGGAATTTCTTACAGCTCTGAAGAAGGTATAAAACTTGCTTCACAAATTATGGAATTCATAGATTACGAATCAAAATGTGAATCAATAGAACTTTCAAAGGAAAGAGGCAGATTTAACAACTTTAAAGGAAGCATTTACGACGGTAGAAACTTCTTATACAACAAATACAAAGGTAAATCCGCAGGCAAAATTTCCGATGAACAATGGAAAGAATTGGATTCACAAATTGAAAAATTCGGTATTCGTAATGCAACTACAACTTGTATTGCTCCGACCGGAACAATTTCAATGATTGCAAGTGCTTCAGGCGGAGTTGAACCTTTATTTGGTCTTGTATTTTCAAGATTAATTATGGATGGCACAGAAATGCTTGAGGTTAACCCAATATTTAAAGAATACGCAATTAAACACGGATTCTATTCTGAAAGCTTAATGAAAGAAATCGCCAAAACAGGTTCTGTTGCCCATATTGCTGGAGTTCCGGAAGATGCTAAAAAGATTTTTGTAACAGCTCACGATGTTTCACCATACTGGCACGTAAAAATGCAAGCAGCATTCCAGCTTCACACAGACAACGCTGTTTCAAAAACCGTAAACTTTGAAGAACATGCAACTCGTGAAGATATTGAACAAGCTTACATTTTGGCATACGAAAACAATCTAAAAGGAATTACTGTTTACAGAAATAACAGCCGTCAATTCCAGCCGATGAATTTGGATGCTAAAAAATCAGAAGCACAGGTTGAAGCTGAAAAATCAATGAAAACAGTTTCTGAACCTGAGAAAAAACCTGAAATAACAAATCCGATTAAAGAATCAAAAGCTGAAGATTACAACCCGACAGGCGAAATCAAAACCGTTAAATGCCCTGAATGCGGAAATGAAATTCAAATGGCAGAAGGTTGCTTCATTTGCTTAAAATGCGGATACTCAGGTTGTTCATAGGAAACAACTTTCAATATTAACCATTAAAGACCTGCTTAAAAAAGCAGGTCTTTTAAGTTAAATAATAAGTAAATCATTGTAAACTTTCGTAAAAATAGCCTTAAAAATTAACAATATTAATGGTCTTCCGTACTTTATATAAATAAGTAGTGTAATTGGAAGGTTTGTTTAAAATGAAAACAGAAATGGTTAATGCGTTTAATTCTTCGGTAATCGGCGGGAATCTGGTACAAATTGATAACAAAAATCATTATCACGTAACGGATAAGAATGGTAAAACTAAAATCTTAACCCGAGATCAGTTTGAAAAAAATATTATACAAAATGAAAATAAACTCCAATCAGGAGAAGATATCAAATTCAAAAAACCGATGTCATTTTTCTCAAAAGCAATGTTGACACTTTTAACAGCAGGAACAATTGCAGGTGTGATTTACCGTAAAGACATCAAGAAATTTTTCAAATCTTCTCAAACAAAAGAAGTTATAGATAATCTTGTAAACAGCGAAAGCGGACAAAAAGTTAAAAAGACAGGTGAAAATATAAAAAATAAAGTAGACGACGTAATAAAAAATCCAAAAACTTATGCTCAAAAAATTGACGGTTTTGTCGCAAAATGGACAGAAAAAGGTATTAACGGAATTGGTAAAGCAATTGATTTTATAAAAGGATTTAAAAAATAAAGCATCAACCAAAATAAAAGACTAAATCCCTGTGAACGTAAAATTTTACAGGGATTTTTTAATGGATAAAAGGTAATTCTTTACACAAATCCGGATTTTATATATAATAAACAGGCAAAGGAATTAAAAATATGTCTGTAGCATCAAATGAAGAAAGAATACAAGAGATAGTCAAAGAAACAGACTTAAAACATCTAGCAATCATAATGGATGGGAATAGACGCTGGGCAAAAGCTCACAATTTACCCTCAGCATTCGGGCACAAAAAGGGTGTGGATGCCCTGAAAGCAACAATGAGAGCCTGTGACGATTTCGGGATAAAATATCTAACAGTTTACGCATTTTCGACCGAAAATTGGAATCGAAAACCAGAAGAAGTTTCATTTCTGATGGATTTACTCGGAACAACACTTCAAAACGAGCTTAAGGAGATGCACGAAAATAATGTTGTTATAAGCTTCATCGGAGATACTACAAAATTAAGCGAAAAACTTCAAAAGATTTTAAAAAACGCCGTTGAAACAACAAAAAATAATACAGGCGTAAACCTTCAAATAGCCTTTAATTACGGAGCAAGAGATGAGATAGTTTATGCAGTTAAAAACATCTGTAAAAAAGTTCAATCAAAAGAGCTTTCAATTGATGAAATAACCGAAGATATAATATCAAATAATTTATACACTAAAAACATTCCCGATCCTGACTTGCTAATCCGAACAGGCGGAGAGATGAGGGTTTCAAATTATCTTTTATGGCAAATAGCCTACAGTGAGTTTATAGTTACTAAAAGATACTGGCCTGAGTTTGACAAAAAAGCACTCTCTGAGGCGATTTTAGAGTTTTACGGAAGACAAAGACGCTACGGGAAATAAGAATTAAAGGAGCTTTATGAAGATAATAATAGCCACCCAAAACCCTCATAAAGTCGAGGAAATAAGAGAGATTGCAAAGCTTTACGGAATGAGCGGAATTGAATTTGAAGCAATCGACAGCAGTTTAGAATTTAACCCTGACGAGAACGGTCAGACATTTGAAGAAAATTCTTTTATAAAAGCCAAAGAAGCAAACCGCCTGACAGGAGAATACACACTTGCTGATGATTCAGGCTTATGTGTTGAATCACTAGACGGGGCGCCCGGAATTCACTCTGCAAGATATGCTGACACCGCACAAAAAAGAATTGACAAACTTCTCGATGCACTTAAAAATTCACAAAATCGCAAAGCAAAATTTGTCTGCGCACTCACTCTTATAAACCCCTCAGGCGAAGTAGAATTTACGACAAGAGGAGAATGCCTTGGAGAAATTGCGACAACTCAATCCGGCACCCACGGATTTGGTTATGATCCTGTGTTTTTAGTTGATGGAACCTCCAAAACAATGGCTGATATGGCAGAAGATGAAAAAAACAAAATTTCTCACAGAAGCCGTGCTATGCAAAAACTTTTTGATTATTTGAAAAAATAAACCTTATTTTTATGCGATAATTCTTATATGCAAAATCTTATTGATAAAGCAAAAAAAGAACATTCTCTTACAAAATCAGAAATTGTTAAAATATTAAAAGACAATTCCGTAAATGACTATCTTTTTAAATCTGCAGACGAAGTAAGAAAAAAATTTAAAGGCGATGAAGTTTATTTAAGAGCCTTGATTGAATTTTCAAATATTTGCAGATGCAATTGCTGCTACTGTGGAATACGACGAGATAATAAAAATATTGAACACTACAGACTTGAAAAAGATGAAATAATAAAACTTGCAAACTTTGCAATCCAATCGGGTTACAAAACTATTGTTCTCCAAAGCGGAGAAGATTTATTTTTTAAAGCGAATTATCTTGCAGAAATTATAAAAGAAATAAAAAAATCAGATGTCGCAATAACCTTAAGCATAGGTGAAAGAACATTTGAAGAATACAAAATCCTAAAAGAAGCTGGAGCAGACAGGTTTTTACTTAGAATTGAAACAACGGATGAAAATTTATACAAAAAAATGCACCCGAATATGGATTTTGCAAACAGAAAAAGATGTCTTTTTGATTTAAAAAAACTCGGGTTTGAAACAGGTACAGGCTCACTTATAGGGCTTCCTGGGCAAACTTTGGAAAGTCTTGCAGAAGATATTTTATTCTATAAAGAACTTGATGCGGATATGATAGGTATCGGCCCTTTGATTGTTCATCCTGAAACACCGCTAAAAGATGAAAAAAACGGGGATTTAATATTGGCAATAAAGGTTTTAGCTCTAACGCGCCTGCTTTTGCCAGATATAAATATTCCTGCAACAACGGCAATGGAAACCTTACATCCTCAAGGCAGAATTATGGCACTTCAAGCAGGGGCAAACGTTATTATGCCGAATATCACGTTTGAAAAATGCAAAAAGAATTACGAAATCTATCCGAACAAAGCTTCGGTAAATTATTCAAAATTACAAACAGACCTTGAAAATATCGGACGAAAAATTTCTAACCGAAAAGGTTACAGAAAAGACTTTTTAAAATAAAAAAGAAAGGAATTTTTATAATGAAAATTGCTGAAAATATTTTGGAAATAATAGGCAAAACACCGCTTGTAAAAATTAACAGAATGAATGACGGCGGGGCTGAAATTGTCGTAAAACTTGAAAAACAAAATCCTGCAGGTTCTGTCAAAGACCGCCCTGCTCTTAATATGATAGAACAAGCAGAAAAAGCAGGATTAATAAATAAAGACACCGTAATAATCGAACCGACAAGCGGCAATACAGGAATAGGGCTTGCTTTAGTGTGTGCAATTCGAGGATATAGAATGATTTTGACAATGCCGGAGACAATGAGCTTGGAAAGGCGAAAACTTCTATCTGCATACGGCGCTGAACTTGTTCTTACAGAAGGGCAAAAAGGAATGCAAGGAGCAGTTGAAAAAGCCGAAGAACTTCATCAGGAAATCAAAAATTCCTTTATTCCACAGCAGTTTGCCAACCCTGCAAACCCCGATTCTCATTCTTCAACAGCCGAAGAAATCTGGTCAGATACAGACGGCAAAGTTGACATTGTCGTTGCAGGCGTTGGAACAGGCGGGACAATTTGCGGAATTTCAAAATTTTTAAAAGCCAAAAATCCAAACATAAAAGCAATAGCCGTAGAACCTTATGAAAGTCAGGTTTTAGAAGGTAAAAACGCAGGTGCACATAAAATTCAAGGTATTGGCGCAAATTTTGTTCCGAAAAATTTTGATAACAACTTAATTGATGAAATAATTCCCGTAAAAAGTGAAGATTCTATTCTTACAGCCCGCCGAATGGCAAAAGAGGAAGGGATTTTATCAGGAATATCATCAGGTGCTGCACTTTGGGCAGCAAATGAACTTTCAAAACGTCCTGAAAACAAAGATAAATTAATTGCAGTAATCTTACCCGACAGCGGCGAAAGATACCTTTCAAGTGAATTGTTTGAGTAATTCAGCACAAAAGTTATTTGTAGTTATCAAAAAGACAGGTACTGACATAAGCGCCAATACATGTCTTTTTTATGTTTTTCTGTTATCTAATAAAGCGATTTTCTCTAACATCTGGCCGATGTTCAGTAGTGGACTTCGTCCACTACATCATGCCGCCCATACCGCCCATGCCAGGCATTGCCGGAGCTTCAGCCTTTTCTTCCGGAATATCAACAACAGCAGCTTCAGTTGTCAACAACATAGAAGCAACAGATGCTGCGTTAACAAGAGCAGATCTTGTAACTTTAGCCGGATCAACGATACCTGCTTGGAACATATCAACGTATTTGTCATTCAAAGCATCATAACCATAAGCACCGTCGTGAGAAAGAATAGCATCAACAACAACATCAGCTTTAGCGCCTGCGTTACGAGCGATTAATCTCAACGGAACATCAAGTGCAGCAGTTAGAATTTTGAACCCAACTTTTTCATCATCAGAAGCAAAAGTTGTAGTATCAATTTGTTTTTCTAAGTGTTGTTGAACTCTTAACAATTCAACACCACCTCCAGGAACGATACCTTCTTCATTTGCAGCTCTTGTAGCGTTAAGAGCATCTTCAATTCTTAATTTACGTTCTTTCAATTCAACTTCAGAAGCAGCACCAACTTCGATTAACGCAACGCCACCTGAAAGTTTTGCCATACGTTCTTGAAGTTTTTCTTTATCATATTCAGAATCAGAAGCTTCGATTTGTTTTTTGATTAATCTAATTCTGTCTTGAACAGCTTCTTTAGTTTCGTTGCCAACAACGATAGTAGTTTCGTCTTTTGTAACAGTTACACGTTTAGCTTTACCAAGCATTTGAGTTGTAACGTTTTCTAATTTGATACCAAGTTCTTCAGTGAACATTTCGCCGCCTGTAAGAATAGCGATATCTTCAAGCATAGCTTTTCTTCTGTCGCCAAAACCAGGAGCTTTAACAGCAACTGCTCTTAAAACTTTTCTCATAGTGTTTACTACTAATGTTGCAAGAGCTTCGCCTTCGATATCTTCAGCAATTAACAACAAAGCTTTACCATCACGTGCAACCTGTTCAAGTAGAGGAACTAAGTCTGAGATAAGGTTGATTTTCTTGTTGCAGCAGAATACGTAAGCATCTTCCAAAACAGCTTCCATTCTTTCAGGATCAGTAACAAAGTAAGGTGAGATATAACCTTTGTCAAACTGCATACCTTCAACAACTTTTAAGTTAGTTCCAAAAGATTTGCTTTCTTCTACTGTAATAACACCATCGTGTCCAACTTTTTCCATAGCTTCGGCAATCAATTCACCGATTTCTCTGTTGTTGCCTGCTGAAATTGCAGCAACTTGAGCAATTTCTTCTTTTGTATTAACAGGTTTTGACATATCTTTAATTTTTGCAACAGCAACTTCTACAGCTTTGTCAATACCACGTTTAATAGACATCGGGTTAGCCCCTGCAGTTAAGTTCTTCAAACCTTCTCTAACGATTGCTTGAGCAAGAACTGAAGCGGTAGTTGTACCGTCACCTGCTACATCGTTTGTTTTTGAAGAAACTTCTTTTAACAATTGTGCACCTGCATTTTCCAAACCATCTTTAAGTTCAATTTCCTTAGCGATTGTAACACCATCATTAACGATTTGAGGTGCACCAAATTTTTTCTCTAATATAACGTTGCGACCTTTAGGTCCAAGTGTAACCTTAACAGCATCAGCAACTGCATCTATACCTTTAAGAAGTGCTTTTCTTGCTTCTTCATCAAATACTATACGTTTTGCCATTTCTATTTCTCCATTTTCTAATTTTTTAAATCAAATTTACAACTATTATTCAATAATTGCTAAAGCATCTTTGATAGAAAGAATTTTATATTCTACTCCGTCCATTTTAACGTCAGTTCCTGCATATTTAGCATAAAGAACAACATCCCCTACTTTAACATCCATAGGTTCTCTTTCACCTTTTTCGTTAGTTTTGCCTAAGCCTACAGCAACAACTTCACCTTTTTGAGGTTTTTCTTTAGCGCTGTCTGGAATAAAAATTCCACCTGAAGTTTGTTCAGTATCTTCGATAACTTTAATAACAATTCTGTCTGCTAAAGGTTTAATCATAATATTTTCTCCTTATTTACCACTCTGTCATTCTGAACTTATTTCAAAATCTATCCAGTTCCTGAAATAAATTCAGGATAACTACTACAATATTATTTATATAACGAATTTGAAAAATAATTAAAAACCTTAAGGATTTTTTAATTATTCAAAAAAAAATATTAACAAAGCATCTATTATTAAGTTTTGTAAACACGTATTAAATCTCTTATTTTCAATAATAACAAGCATTTTCAAAACAAATCAGAAATTGTAAATAATGAAATGGCAATTTTTAGCAGCATATAAGCTTTATATATTTATAACATACGGGATAAACATAAGGAGATTCATTATGAGTGAGAATGTGCCAAGCGTAGATGCTATTACTATTAAGATTAAGAAGGATAAAGGTATAACACATGCCTTAAAAGATGCTGTAGACAATTTAATCAAGCAGAAAAAAGCAGAATTAACCGACGGAAAAATTACGCTGAAAGAGTGGAATGCCGTATTAGATAAGCTTGTAGAACTGCAAAATAACAGGAAAGCACAAGGAAAAGCATCAATCTTTGGAGGCGGAACAGATAAAACACGTGCCGGATGGCATAACAGCTTTGTAGTACATCCTAATCAAGAAATAAGTTTTACAGCAGAAGAAACCGCGCAGATTTACGAAGCGATGGGCGTGGTAATTAAAAACACAAATACTCCAGAGGCACCAGAAGCACCTGAAGGACCTGAGGGATCTGAAGCACCTAAGGGATCTGAAGCACCTAAGGGATCTGAAGCACCTAAGGGATCTGAAGCACCTGAGGGATCTGAAGCACCTAAGGGACCCGAAGCACCTAAGGGATCTGAAGCACCTAAGGGATCTGAAGCACCT
>CALVEG010000015.1 GCA_944326525.1 Candidatus Gastranaerophilales bacterium | reverse complement strand
TCGACTTGCATGTATGAAGCACGCCGCCAGCGTTCGTCCTGAGCCAGGATCAAACTCTCCATTGTCAGAAAGTTTATTCGATCGTCATATCGCTATGACGCTTGACTCATTTCATTTGCAAACTTTCGTTTGCGCTGTCCTTATCATTTTCTTTGAATTAACAAAGTTATTCGTCTTCAGCTATTCTGTTTTCAATGTGCTGAGCCTTTTCCATTTATTTTATTTTGCTGCTCGCAAAATCATCTTTGGGGTTTCGGCTATTCTCAACGGCAACATTTCCGACCGCAATTTTTATCTTACTACTTAAATTTTCTTTGTCAACTACTTTTTTTAAATTTGTTAAGAAGTTTTTTTTTGAGTTGACTTTAAGTTCTCTTTAAGTTTTTAAGGTTCGCTGTGCACTGAGCACGTCTTTGATTGTAGACAAAAGAAAATTTAAAATCAACCTTTTTTTCTTATTTTTTTTCATGAAATTTATTCGTTTTTTCTAAAACCCTTACAAAACAATAGTTTTAGTGCTTTACATTTGTTAATATTTTATTTTGTGAACTCAACTCTTCCCATTTTTTAGATGCATGTTTTTTTATTTTGTTCCCATTTTTATCTTTTCTCATAAGAATGTATGAAGCATCTTATAAAAAGATATTATATACTATTCCTATATAGCTGTAAGATTTATATAGAATAGGAGATATTATCATGATTAAAACATCTAAAATTCTTGCAATTTCATTATTCGTTACTTTAGCATGCTCAACTGCAGCTTTCGCTGATGGCAATGCTTTTACACCTCTCAATTTTGACAATGCTAGTTACAACAATTCTAATGTTAGAACCAGTGCAACTACTGCAACAAATACTTCAACTACTCTTTCAGGCAGCGCTGTCACACAAGAAGTTACAGGCAGTTCAGACATGCAAGATGCAATCCTTAAACTTGATAATGCGCAAGTTGACGTAAGAAGTGATTTACTAAACCTTAAAGCTAAATATGCAGATATTGATGCTCAATATAAAGCTATTAAAAACGAACGCAAAGCAATCAATAAACAACTAAAATCTACTGAAAAAAGAATTAAACAAATCGAAAAAGCTAAAGAAAAAATCAGAAAAAACATGATTTAAAACAGCTTTTAAATTTTGCTCAAAAGGATGATCTTACCGATCATCCTTTTTTATTAAAACCCTTATATAACAAAAGTTTTCATCCATGCTTTTTATAAATTTAGCATGCTTTTTTATTCATTAATATTATAAATTCTTATATAGTTCCAATAACTTCTAAAAACTTTTTTGACGTAATTTTTGGTTTCTTCATATGGGATTTGCTCTACAAAACTGTCTGTATCTTCATAATTTAATGACTGCTTCCATTTTGTAACAGCTCCGATACCACCATTATAAGAAGCTACTGCTGAAATATCTTTGCCTGACAACATGCTCTTTATATAAGCATAATAATAGTTTCCAAGCTTTATGTTTGAATTTGCATCAAATAAATCATAACTTCCAAGATTTTTTATCCTTGCAATTTCTTCTGCTGTTGACGGCATTAATTGCATCAAACCTTTTGCACCTACGTAACTTGCGGCTCCCGGATTAAAGTAACTTTCCTCCCTTGCTATTGATAACATTAGTGGAGGATTATTCCCTGACATATCAGCATAATCCTCTATCTCTTCGTAATAATGCAACGGATATACTAACCGCCATCTTAAATCATATTTATCAGGTTTGATTTCTAACTTATCCATAGCATTTCTTGCTACCAGCATGGAATGAGAATAATCTCCTTGTTTGTATAACAACCAGCTCTTTACAAATTCGTCATGCCCTATAATTTCATCGATTATCTCGTAATCTTCCAACTGCACAAGCTTCTTTATTACAGAATTTTTTAACGGATATGGATATTCTACCGGTAAAGGTTTTATACGATTTGTAATTATGGCATGCTGCTGATGATTTAATCTTAAATATGCTCTATATGCATAATAAGTATCTGGATAAGATGTAATTACACCTTTATATAACCCCATGTATGCACTGTAATTGCGCTCTCTTTCAAATATTTTTCCAAGCCAAAACATTATCATAGGAGCATCTTCTTTAGCTCTATATTTATCCAAATAATCACGAGCAATTTTTTGAGCAGCGTCATAATCCTTCAACTCATAAGTACCCATGAATATCTCGGATAAAGCTTTTGGAGCATATTTACTTTCAGGATAATCTGCATAAAAATTCTTAAAACATTTTGTTTTTTCATAACCGTTTTTATAATCGCATTTCTTCATTAATGCATAATCATGCGCTTTATTTTTTACTGTACTTACTAATATATCCGCAAGTTCAGCAGAAGGCATGCTGCTTAATTGGAAATACAAATTCATAGCTTCTATAAGTTTTTCTTCTGAAACATATTCTTGATAATCAGCAAAACCTTTTTGGAGCATACTCAAAGCTTCGGGTTTATCACCCATTACATTTAATATTTTTGCTTTTAAAACCCAGCTTTCCGCAATATTGGCATGCCCAATTAACTCTTTAACCTTCGGATATTCACCTCGAACGTAAGCTGATTCTGCCATTAAAAGATAATCATCCGAAGAAATCGTTTTATCTATTGAAAGCCAATTTTCAATTACATTTGCTGCAAGTCTTCCATCCGGAGCTTTCTCTAAATAATGCCTGAAATAATTTTCAGCATCCTGCTTTGCCGAAAGCGGAAATATCGCATTTTCGCCTTGTGTATAATGCTTTATCAGTAATAAACCTAAAAAATATTCTGATGCAATTGCATAATCTGTTGTGGGGTACTGCTGCATTATTTGTTCAAAATATTTTTGAGAAAGTTTTGGATTTTCATCTATGATTATTTGTGCAGCTTGATATTTTGCTCTCGGACTTAATGGGTTCTTGGCATAATGATTGAATAGAGCTTTATACTTGCGAACTGCTGTTACATTATCTTCAATCACCCTCGCGCATTCAGCTTGATGATATAATGCCGCAGGTTTTAAATCTGATAAAGGGGATATCTTTGAAAATAAATAATACGAATTTGAATAATCTTCGCTTTTATAATCCGCCAATGCTTCTTTATATATTTCCATCGTTCGCAATGGTGTCTGGTATAGCTTGCTGAATAAAATTCCTCCCGCAAAAAATATTACCACTAGAGAAACACCAGCAATAATCTTCTCTCTGTTATTCATATTAATCATATTTTATAATGTTACCAAAGTTTTTTCAAAATTAAAAATTTTTCAAAAAAAGTTACATTTTATAAAATATTAATCTTTTTATAATATAATTAAACAGTAAACTGTCTTAGGAAAGAGGAGTAATATGTACGGAATTATATTGGCAGGTGGATCAGGAAGCAGGCTTTGGCCTTTATCCAGGGAATTGTGTCCTAAACAGCTCCTTAAACTTACCGGTGAAAAAAGTCTGTTGCAGGTTACATACGAAAGACTTTTAAATATCATGCCGCAGATGAAAATTTTAAGTATCACTAATACTAAGCATCTTGCAAATGTTAAAGTTCAATTAAAAGATTTTTGTGAATCTCCTCTTGTATTGTCAGAACCGGTTTCCAAAAATACCGCTCCTGCTGCTGCTGTTTCTGCAAAGTATATTGCTCAAAAAAATAATTCTGATGATATCCTTCTTGTTGTTCCATCTGATCATGTTATACATGACACAGAAAAATTTGCTCTTGCAGTCAAAGAAGGTGAAAAACTTGCTCAAAATGGTTACATCGTAACTTTCGGCGTGAAACCTTCCTACGGGGAAACAGGATTTGGATATATTAAAACTGGCAGCAAAATTGATAACGGTTTTAATGTTGAAAATTTCGTCGAAAAACCTGATACTGAAACTGCCCAAAAATATCTGCAAGATAAATCTATTTTTTGGAATAGCGGAATTTTTATGTTCAAAATTTCTGTATTTTTTGATGAACTGAAAAAGCATGCCAGTGAAATTTTTGAAATTCTTGAAAATATCAGTTTTGAATCTTCTGATGAAATTCCATTTGTTGAATTTGATAAAATGCCGAATATTTCATTGGATTATGCATTAATGGAAAAATCCCAAAAACTTGCTATGATTGAACTTCAAAGTGATTGGAAAGATGTCGGAAGCTGGGATGCAATTTACGATATCAGTGAAAAAGATAACTCAGGAAATGTTTTTGTCGGGCATGTTCTGGATGAAGGATCTAAAAATTCTTTAGTATATTCTTCATCAAAACTTGTTGCCACAATCGGACTTGATGATATTGTCTTAGTCGAAACTGAAGATGCAATTTTGGCATGCCGTAAAGACAAAACACAAAATGTTAAACATATTTATGAAACTTTAAAACAGCAAAATGATAATACTCATCTTGTGCATAAAACAGTTTACAGGCCATGGGGTTTTTACACAGTAATTGCTCAAGGACAAGGATTCCTGTCAAAAATTATACATGTTAACCCAAAACAAAGACTTTCACTTCAATCTCACAACCACAGAAGTGAACATTGGGTTATTCTTTCAGGAACAGCATTGGTCGTTTTGGATTCTAAAGAACTTATACTTAACTCAGGACACAGTGTAGATATCCCGCTTAAGGCTATCCATTCACTTCAAAATCCTTATGATGAGCCAGTTGAAGTTATTGAAGTTCAAAAAGGCGACTTGCTTATTGAAGAAGATATTATAAGATACGAAGATATCTATGGACGAGCTTAAGCTGAAATTTTAAACACAATTTTTTAAATAAAAAACCGGCATGGTATTTGCCGGCTTTTTTGTTTATTTTGCACTTTTAATGCTACAAACCTATATGCTGATTTAACTTCAATATATTTATAAGCTCCAGAACAGATAAAATCTCGTCAAAAAGCTCTGTAAATGTATTAGCATCTGTATCTTTATCCAAGTTTGCCATCTGGAATAAATCTCTTCCCGCATCAATCGCTATTATTATTTTGCCATCCTTAAATGATGCCCTTATGTATTTTGCCCTGAATGCCATTTTCATATTCAAAAAACGCTCAATAAATCCGGTTGTCAAAACATATCTTGCCTCAACCTGATTGTCCGAATGAACTTCATATTTTTGCATAAACGAAGGATCTTCCAATATTACATCTTCAAACTTTGCACGATCAAATTTTATTCCTCTATTGGTCGCCGCTCTTTCCAAAACAAAAGTGTGGCCTTCAAAGTTTTTATTCATGTCAAATTCAACAAAAACCCCTCTGAATCCGGATTGCGAAACATATTTAAATATAGCAAATAAAGGTATAACGAATAAATAAATCAATAAAAACCAAAAAATTATTGCACTATTATTTAAAAGATTACTAAGCCAACTTACAAAAAACATCAAAATAGCAAATCCAAAAATAAAAAGTCCGCACCCGCATCCGAATACAAATGGCAAAATCATTAAAGTATTTATAAAGCATTGCAGAGATGTTTTGCTTGTGTCCAATTCAAAAATATCAAATTTTACTCCCCTATACGAGCCCCAAATTCTATCTCCAAAAGCTCCAACCAAAAAAGAGCTTAACAAATTTGAATTTTTATATTTATCTATATTAACAGGCTTAACAGATTTTCCGATGTCTTTCCACTGCAAATCACCGAAAATTTTTAAAAACTCAGGCATGAACATTTTTTTAAATTCATATTCTCCATTCACGTCAATATGAATTACACGATTTTTTTCACCCTTATGATTTAGCATTAAAATCACAGTTCCCAAAACAAGACAAAAAATCGGCAAAAGAACCAAAGATATGCCGTTTATTTTAAGCGAGCCGACTAAAAAAAACAGCGAAAATCCGGATAGAATTAATATTAATGCAAATACATCCATTCTTTTCTTTTTACGTTGCTTATTTAAAGTTTCAAGATTAGGCTTAATTTTTTTAAAATAAAAATCTCTTAACTCAGCTCTCATCTGAGCAACATTTTTTTCTTCCATACTAACCTCAATATTTAGGAATTACATCTTTAAGATTACCATAATATCCCGCATCCAGCAACTCAAAAAACTTTTGTGAAGCAACAGGCGCAATAGCCTCAACCCATTCTCTGTCAAGGTAAAGCCCTTCAACAAATCTTGCAAAAAGTTCCGTCGGACGTTTGTAATATTTATTCAAACGGTTTATGCGGGCAGAAACCCTTGACTGTTTCCTTGTAAAAGATTTCAGTCTTATATATGCCGCAAAAGCTTCAGGCATGTCAGGAAAACTTTCTTCTATTGTATTTATCGTATAAATTTTCGGAACAAATCCCAAAAATCCGCCCATTACTTTTACTCTGTCATATTTAAGCAGATATTTCGCATCCGAACGCTTTATGTATTTGTCAAATTCTTTAAACTTTTTGGAGCGCTGAAAATTCGGATAAGATTTCTTTATAATTTTATCGTAACCGTTTATTTTTTCTTTAATTCTGTCTTTATGTTCATAAAGCTTCACACATAAAGAATTTTCATCAACAAAATTTGTGACCTTAAAAAGTTCTTCTTCAATCAATGGATTTTCCGACTGAAATAAAACCAATAAACTTCCGCCGTTTTTTGGCATATCAGGTTCAAGTTTGTAATGAATATAATGAGCAAATTCATGCATCAATGTCGGAATTACACGAACTTCCGGAGTATTTTTAGAAATATCAATTCTGTTATTACAAAAAAATCCCTGATGTCCTCGAGCTTTTGTTGTCGTATGAACCTCAATTCCTAAAGTTCTTAAATACTTCACAAATGTTTTCTTGTCCATAATCTTATTATACAAGAAGATACAAGATTTAAAAATGTTTATACAAACTTAATAACATTTGATTTCTGTTTAATTTTTTTAATTAAAAAAGGCGACCGAAAAAATTCGATCGCCTTTTAGTTTTTAATTTCTTTCCGCTACACTGCAGCAAGTTGTTTTGCTTTTTCTTTAGCTTCAACAACTGCTTGAGCTGCAGCAAGTTTTGCTTGCGGAATTCTGAACGGTGAGCAGGATACATAATCAAGTCCGATTTTGTGAGAGAACTTAACTGAATCCGGATCTCCGCCGTGTTCTCCACAAACTCCGCCAACAAGTTTCGGATTAACAGCTTTACCTTTTTCCATTGCAATTTCAATAAGCTGTCCAACACCCTTTGTATCAAGAGTTTCAAATGGATTTGACGGAAGGATTTTTTGTTCAACATAACGTTTAAGGAATTTACCCTCAGCATCGTCACGTGAATATCCAAATGTCATCTGAGTCAAATCGTTTGTACCAAATGAGAAGAATTCTGCATATTCTGCAATCTCATCAGCTGTCAATGCTGCTCTTGGAATTTCAATCATTGTACCGAATTTGTAATCAAGTTTAACACCTTTTTCATCCATTACGTCATTGGCAACTCTGATTAAGATATCTCTTGCAACTTTAAGCTCGTTAACATGTCCGATAAGCGGAACCATAATCCAAGGTTTAACATCAATACCTTCTTTTTTAACATCACAAGCAGCTTCAAAAATAGCTCTAACTTGCATTTCGTTAATTTCAGGATAAGTTAAACCTAAACGGCAACCTCTCAATCCCATCATCGGGTTAGATTCGGACAGGCCTTCAACGATATGAAGAAGTTCTTCTTTTTCTTTGTAGTCTTTACCAAGAGCTTTTAATTCTGCAACTTCAGCAATTAAATCTTCCTTATTCGGAAGGAATTCATGAAGCGGCGGATCAAGAAGTCTTACGGTCATCGGTTTTGGACCAAGAGCCTTAAACATTGCATAGAAGTCTGAATATTGCATTGGAAGAAGTTTTGCCAAAGCTTCTTTTCTTGCTTCCGGAGTACCTGCAATAATCATCTTCTGAACCCAAGGCAATCTTTCCGGATCCATAAACATGTGTTCTGTACGGCAAAGACCAACGCCTTCTGCACCGAATTTCAAAGCATTTTCGATATCTTTTGGAGTATCAGCGTTTGCTTCAACTTTCATCTCTCTGATTTCATCAACCCAAGAGAAGAATTTGTTCCAATTTTCATCAATTTTAGCTTCAACCATTTTAACAGCGCCTGCCATAACGATACCTTTACCGCCATCAAGTGAAATAATATCATCTTTGCGGTAAACAGTTCCGTCACTGCCTGTCAAAGTTCCGTTGTTAAGGTCGATTTTCAAATCTTCACAACCTGAAACGCAAGGTTTACCCATACCTTTAGCAACAACTGCTGCGTGAGAAGTTGCGCCGCCTCTTAGAGTTAAAACACCTTGAGCTACAGCCATACCGTGAATATCATCAGGGCAAGTTTCAACTCTTACAAGGATAACTTTTTCACCTGCTGCACCTCTTTGTGCTGCTTCTTCGGTATCGAAAACAATCTTACCAACTGCAGCTCCAGGAGATGCGTTTACACCGTGTGCAATTTTATGTGATTCTTTAATTGCTGCTTCGTCAAAGCAAGGTAGAAGAATCTGGTTAACTGTATAAGGATCAACAAGCTGAACTGCTCTTTCCTTTGTAATAATACCTTCTTCTTCCATTTCTACAGCAATTCTTACTGCAGCTGCAGCTGTTCTTTTACCGTTACGGGTTTGAAGAATCCACAATTTACCTTTTTCAATTGTAAATTCCATATCCTGAACGTCTTTGTAACCGTTTTCAAGCTTTTTAGCTATATCAACATATTGTTTATACAAATCAGGCATTTCGTTTGCAAGTTCAGAAATTTCTTTAGGAGTTCTAATACCTGCAACAACGTCTTCACCTTGTGCATTTGTTAAGTATTCACCATAGAATTTGTTTTCACCTGTTGCCGGGTTTCTGGTAAATGAAACACCTGTTGCACAATCATCACCCATATTTCCGAATACCATTGTCTGTACGTTTACGGCTGTTCCGTAATTGTGGTCAATTTTATTCATATTTCTGTAAGCAACGGCTCTTGGTATATTCCATGAACGAAATACTGCTTCAATTGCTTCTTCCAATTGTATATAAGGATCTTGAGGAAATTCTTTTCCTGTTACTTCTTTTATTACATTTTTATAAATAGGGATTAAAGATTTCCAGCCGTCAGCTGATACTTGTGTATCTTCTTTTACGCCTTCTCTTTCTTTAACCTTTTCAACTTCTGTTTCAAAATATTTTTGTCTGTCCATGTCCCAAGCAACAGAACCAAACATTGTTAAGAAACGACGGTAACTGTCATAGCAAAATCTCGGATTGTTAGTCAATCTTATCATAGCTTCTACAGTATCATCATTCATACCTAAGTTAAGAATAGTTTCCATCATGCCTGGCATTGAAAGTCTTGCGCCTGAACGAACCGAAACCAAAAGCGGATTTGTTGTATCACCGAATTTTTTGCCGGTTTGTTCTTCTACATCTTTCAGTGCAGCCTTAACTTCGTCCATTAAACCTGCGGGCATTTTGTTTCCATGGTTGATGTAATCCATACAGGTTTCTGTAGTAATCGTCAATCCCGGAGGAACAGGCAGACCCAAATTGGTCATTTCAGCAAGGTTAGCTCCTTTTCCGCCCAAAAGATTGCTCATTGTGGCATTACCTTCTCTGAAAAGCCATACGCGTTTTTCGCTCATAGTTTGTTCTCCTTAAATTTAATTTAATAAATTGTACAAAACACTTTTTCTAATAATATCATGAAAAAATCTTTTACAATACTTTGTATTCATTATTTTCCCATTATTCAACTTGCTTTCCGAACCGATATTCGCTAAATTTTAAGCTATATATAAATTTCCTTTATATAAACCCTTGAAATTCCTCTTTACAATAGCTTTACAACCTGGTTAAAAAAGTTATAAATTTATCTCCGTATTTTTTTTGCTTTAAAACTTCATATCCCCTAAAATCAACTTCGGTTACGTGTTCAAGTATAACAATATTTTGCGCAATATTTTTTACAGCGTCAAGACTTGCCTCATAAATACCAGAATAATACGGAGGATCTATATAAATTACGTCAAATTTTTCATTCAAAGTTTCGGCAATTTTTAAAGAATCGCCTTTGATAAGCTTTGGTGCAGGCGAAAAATTTTTAAAATTATTTTTTATAACCTGCAAAACTTTAGGGTGCTTTTCTATAGATACAACATTTAAAAATCCTCTTGATAAAGCCTCTAAACTCATAATTCCTGAACCTGAATACATATCAAGAAAAGATTTACCCTCAAAATCAATCATAGCTTGCAATGTATTAAAAACCGCCATCCTAACTTTCGATAAAGTCGGGCGGGTTATGTTTTCATCCGGCGCCGTAATCTTACGACCTTTATAAATTCCTGCAGTTATATTCATACGGGTATTTTACAACGAACAAATTTTAGTGTATAATTACTTGGACAATATTTGTGAATAATTCAGATTTGAAAATTATTCGCTTCTGCACAAAAAAGGTCAGGAGATAATTGAAATTAACGGAGCTTTATGGACGGTATTAGAACAAACAAAACTGAAGTAATAGTTGTTGGCGGAGGTCCTGCCGGAATTGCAAGCGCAATTACAATAGCAAGAGCAGGGCACGAAGTTATTCTGATTGAAAGAGGCAGTTTTTCTGGCAGTAAAAATGTGTTTGGAGGTGCAATTTACGCACAGCCGACACGTGAAATCTTCCAAAATTTTGAACAAGAAGCTCCTATCGAAAGATTGAATATTGAACATAAATTTGCAATTCTCGGAAAAGAAGATTCAACCACAATTTCTTACCGCCATAAAGATATTGAAACCCCAAGTTATACCGTAATTCGCGGGAAATTTGACCGTTGGATGGCGGATGAAGCAAGAAAAGCAGGTGTAATTATCGCAGAAGAAACAGTTGTTAAAGAACTTCTGATAAAAAATGAACAAGTAATCGGGGTTAAAACCGAACTTGAAGAATATTACTCTGATATAGTAATTCTTGCAGATGGTGTAAATTCTTTGCTTGCCAAACAAATCGGATTTAGAGATAAAATTGAACCGCAAGACGTTGCCCTAAGCGTTAAAGAAGTTATAAAACTTGATAAAGAAAAAATTAACGAAAGATTTAATCTAACCGATGACGAAGGTTGTATATATGAAATTTTTGGCGGCCCAATGGAAGGGATTTTGGGACTTGGATTTTTATATACCAATAAAGAATCAATAAGTATAGGACTTGGTGTAGGGCTTGACGCATTAAGCCAAAAAAATCTCAGACCATACGAGCTTCTTGATGCACTGAAGCAACATCCGACAATTGCCCCGCTAATTAAGGACGGAGAATTACTTGAATATTCTGCCCACCTTATTCCTGAAGGCGGATACAAAAAAATTCCTACACTTTCAGGTGCCGGCGTAATGATTGTCGGAGACGCTGCTATGCTTGTTAACAATATGCACTGGGAAGGTACAAATCTTGCCATGATTAGCGGGAAACTTGCAGGAGAAACTGCGATTACCGCACTTAGTAAAGGCGATTTCAGCGAAAAAATGCTCTCTAAGTACCCCGAAGCACTTGAGAAATCTTTTGTTATGAAAGACCTATACGCTTATCGCAATCTTATGGACGAAGCGCACAACAGAAGCGAATCATTTATGGGATACTACCTTAAACAAGTCAACGGATTTTTCAATATGTTTACAACCGTAGACAGTATCCCGAAAAGACAAAAATTCCGCAAGTTTATTTTTGACTTTATCAAAAAAAGAAATATAATAGAATTATTCAAAGATGCACTGAGTGCCTTCAAACTTTTCTGGAGTATATTAATAAAATGACCTTAGACGACAAACTTTTTACAGTTAAATACCGCCCTGACAGCAAAAGTCACTTAAAACCGGATTTTGAAAAATGCAAAAACTGCATCTCGAAAACCTGTACGGTAATTTGCCCTGCAAAAGTTTACGAATGGGAAGAAAACGAACAAAAACTCACAGTTAATTTTGAAAACTGCCTTGAATGCGGAGCTTGTAGAATTGCCTGCGAAAAAAACTGCATCGACTGGGAATACCCCAACGGTAATAAGGGAGTTACATTCAGAAACGGGTAAAAATTTTTAAGGCAATAAGTAAAATTTACAATATAAAAAGGAGACATGGATTATGAAAGAAGAATACAGCAACCAACACCGCAGATGGTACGACAAAGACCCTGTTCTTTCTCAAGCCGTTGAAACACTTGAACACAGCGACGATGAAACTCAAATTAAAATCGCTTTGAATTTAATCAAAATTATTATCGAACACAATATTGAAGATGAAAAGTTTGAAGCTGTTGAAGACATTATAAATGCAGTTGGCTCAGGACTTGACGACAACAGAAAAGGCCGTTGGTATGATATAGATTCAACTCTTAGAACAGCTATGAATATGCTTCAAAATTGTCCTCCGGCTACTCAACACCTGATTGCTAAAGAAATGGCTAAAATGGTTGTTGATAAAATTAAAACCAATGAGGATGATAAAGAAGATTCCGAAGAATAAATAATTGAAAGCGGGCTTTAAAACCCGCTTTTTTAATTGCAATTTTGTTATAATATTCCTACAAAACTAAAGTATCACCGTCTTTGGGAATAAGAAGATTTTTAATATCTTTTGTTTTTGCGAATGTTTCAAGATCTTTTCTTGTTACACTCAAATGGCTTACTGTATCCATGTGGCTTGCTATAATCTTTGCAGACGGAGCTTTTTTTACAACTTCATTAACATCTTCGATATTCATTATAATATGTTCTCCGTTCATAACCGTTGCCCCGCAAGCATTTACAATAATTACGTCCGGCTGAAATTTATCAATGGATTCCACAACTTCTTCACACCAGATTGTATCGCCCGCAAGATATAAAGTCTTTTCATTTTCAGACTTGAACACGACCCCCATCATATCATAAGGCATATTTACCATACGGCATAAAGGCTCTACTATTTCGCGCTTGCCGTGCTGGCCTGAAGTTTTGTATAATTTTAGTCCCTTAAAATCGGTTCCATTCGAACTAATTATTTCTATATCGCTAAATCCTTCTGACAACATAAATTCCTTATCTATCTGAGATTGAACAAATATTTTCTTATTTTTACTAATTGCATTTTTTGCATATTCATCCCAATGATCCGGATGAACGTGAGTTATAATAACAGCATCAACATTAGTAATTTCATTAATCGAACACGGAAGCTCAACTCTTGGTTGACGAATTTGTGAATTTATACCGGCTTCAAATCCCGCCATGTAATCTTTCGGACCAAGCCAAGGATCTATTAAAAATTTTGTGTTGTTGTATTCCACAATAATTGTTGCATTTCTTATTTGAGTAATTTTCATCCTGTCCTCCTTTTTGCTTTTAATTTATTTTAAATTGTTTCTTTCTAATTTGCAAGTATGAACTATTTTGTATAATACTTACTTTTTAGTATAATATACTCATATAAGTAAATTAAGAATAAAGGAGAATATATGCCCACAAAAAATAAAAACGGTTACCATTGCCCGCTAGAAGCCACAATGAGTATCATTGGAGGAAAATATAAGGGAATAATTATCGGACATCTGATAAATAAAACCCTTAGATACAGTGAATTGCAAAAACTGATTCCGCAAGCAACACCCAAAATGCTTATCCAACAACTTAAAGAACTGGAATCCGACGGAATTATTATTAGAAAACTATATCCGGTTGTCCCGCCTAAAACAGAATATTCTTTATCTGACAGAGGTAAAACTTTAATTCCAATAATTTTAGAATTAAATAACTGGGGAATAAAATACTTAAAAGAAGAAAATATTCCTTGTGTATATTTAGATAACATTAAAAATTAAAAAAGCGGGAAATAAATTCCCGCTTTACCTTTTCTATTTTGTTCAATTAATTCTTAAAATAATCGCATATAAGAGTTTTTTTTCGAGGAAATAAAGACTTCATTTTTTTCACAAAAGTATTTTCTTCCAACTTTTCAAGCTCTTTTTTCAGGATTGCTTTTTCCAAAACGACTTTGTTGTAAAGTTCCGAACAAATAGAACTTTTATCTATATGCGCTTTTAATTTCGACAACTGAACTTCTTTTTCTTGAATGGTTTTAATTAGTTCTTTTTTCACTTTCCAAAGACCTCTTGAACTTTACCATATAAGAATAATATTAATCTTGATTTTTTAAATCGACTTTTTAGTTGATTTAAGCTTTCACCGGCAATAAATCATACTCATAGCCTATTTTTAAAGCCTTAATATTTAAAGGCAAAAGATTTTTTCTATGCGGCGGAAGTACTCTGTCCAAAGCATCAATTAAATTTTCCAAAGAAACCATCTTGCTTGCTTTTGCTAAAATTCCAAGCGCCAAAATATTTGCCATCTTTATATTGCCAAGGTCTTCTGCAAGTTTTGTAATCGGAGCAAATAAATATTCGATATCTGCTCTATTTTTCAATTCTTTTACAAGCGAAGAGTTTGCAATCATAACTCCGCCTTTTTTAATTTTTCTCAAAAATCTATCAAAAGAAGCCTGATTAAGAGCAACTATAAAATCAGTATTCAGCTTATTTACAGCGCTTACATCTTCGTCACTTGCAACAACTTCACAATTAACTGTTCCACCTCTCATCTCAGCGCCATAGCTAGGATACCAAGTAACCTTTTTACCTGCAAGCATAAACGCAGTAGCTAATACTTCTCCTGCAAGAAGTACTCCCTGACCACCAAAACCTGCTATTATAAAATTCTTTTCCATAATCTAGTCCTCTTTACAAAATTTTGTTTAAAATTCTATTATTTTTTATATTTTAACCGAAATTACATCAAACTTGTTCTCATAATATGATCTTGTCCATCAGCCGTAACGTCTTTATAAACCCCAGGCACATATGTTTTCATCATTTCATTTCTTACTCTTTCATGCGCTTGAGAAGGTGTCATTTTCCAGTTCGTTGGACAAGTAGAAAGGATTTCGACAAACCCAAATCCAAGCCCTTTAATCTGAACTTCAAAAGCTTTTTTAATAGCCTGTTTAGCTTTTCTGATATTTGCGACACTATCAAGTGAAACTCTTGCTGAATATGCAGTTCCGTCACAAAGTGCAACATGTTCTGCTATTTTTACAGGATAACCGTAATACTCAAGGTTACGCCCAGTCGGAGAAGTTGTTGTAACTTGTCCTAAAAGGGTTGTAGGTCCAAGCTGACCGCCGGTCATACCATAAGTTGTATTGTTAATACATATTGCACTAACATTTTCACCTCTTAATGCGGCATGCAAACTCTCAGCCAAACCAATTGAAGCAAAATCGCCATCTCCTTGATAAGTAAATACAAACTTATCCGGACGAGCTCTTTTTACACCTGTCGCTTCAGCTAAAGCACGACCGTGCGGTGCTTCAATCGAATCAACATTTAAAAAATCATACAAAGTAACCGAACATCCTATAGATGCAACAAGAATAGATTTTTCTCTTAATTCCATTTCATCAAGAACTTCTGCTATAAGCCTTACTGCAACACCATGGTCACACCCCGGGCAAAATGAATATTTTACACCATCTCTTAAAGATTCTGGTATTTTAAAAACTTGTGTTGTCATTATATAAGTTCCTCAATTCTAGCTAAAATTTCTTCCGGAACCGGAGGTGCTCCAACCGGTTTGTTAATAAGTTCAACAGGAATTTTACCGTTCACTGCAAGCCTTACATCATTAACCATCTGTCCCATGTTTACTTCAACAGAAATCATTTTCTTTGCTTTTGAAGCAAGTTCGCCTAACCTTTTTGACGGGAACGGGAACAGGGTTATAGGTCTAAAGAATCCTGCTTTAATTCCTTTTTCTCTGCACAATTTCATTGCTGTTTTAACGTTTCTTGATGTACTGCCGAAACTTACAAGAATAACGTCTGCATCTTCTGTACCTATTTCTTCCCATTCTGTTTCATTTTCTTCAATAGTTTTGTATTTTGCATAAAGTTTTTCAAGGAATACACACTGATCTTCAGCAAGCGGAGCATAAGAACGAATAATTCTTCCGTCTCTGCCTTTTGCACCTGTCAATGCCCAAGAGGAATTGTCAATTTCAGGATAAGGGTATTCCTTAAACTCAACAGGCTCCATCATCTGTCCCAAAAGTCCATCAGCCAAAAGCATTGTAGGATTCTTGTATTTATGCGCCAAATAAAATGCCTTATAAGTTAAATCCACGCATTCCTGAACTGTTGAAGGTGCTAATACTATCAATTTATAATCCCCATTTCCACCGCCTTTTGTAGCTTGGAAATAGTCCCCTTGCGAAGGATAAATATTACCTAACCCCGGACCGCCTCTCATTACACTTATTAAAACAACCGGAAGCTGATCCGAAGTTGCGTAACTTAAAGCTTCCTGCATTAAAGAAACCGCACAACTTGATGATGAAGTCATTGCTTTCGCTCCTGTTGAGCATGCTCCAATAACCATATTTATAGCAGCAAGTTCACTTTCTGCAGAAACATAAGCTCTGCCTAATTCTTGCATTTTTCCGCTCATAAACTCGCCGATTTCACTCTGTGGTGTTATCGGGTAGCCAAAATAGCATTCACATCCTGCATTAATTGCGGCTTGTGCTATTGCATAGTTTCCTTTTGTCAAAATCTTTTTACTTGACGGAGTTTCTGTAATCATAGCTTATCCTTTATATACCTCAGTTATAGCTAAATCAGGACATCTTGTTGCACACATTGCGCAACCTAAACATTCACCTTTCGGATCGTTGAATTCTACAACCCTGTTTCCCAAACTATTTGTTTTATCGCTTATTTTAATCAACTTTTTGGGGCATTCATTTATACATAAATAGCATGCTTTACATTTGTCACTATCTATAACTATACGATTCATAACTACCTCTTAAAACATATCTGATTTTGATTATACCACTTAAAAATAAAAGGAGTATTTTAACTTTACAATTGTAATAATATACGTTAATATTTTTGCTCTCGGGCGTATTATTCTGCTAAAATATTACGGTAGGGATATGTAAGTTAAGGAAATCTTAAATGGCACAAACAGAAATCGACGAAATAGTAAACGTTATAAAATCAGAAACAGCGCTTAACAGTGAAGCTTATAACAGTACACTCGCTGATATAAACAATAAACTTGAAGATATTGCAAATGACGGAATTAATACCGAACATATAAAAAACAGTCTTAAAGATTTAGAAGTCACACTAGAAAGCCGTCATAGATTTATGTCAGAAAAATTTTCTGACCTTAAAGAATCTTTTGAAATCCTTAACGAAAACAGTGAACTTTTAACGAAAAATGCCGATTTAAAAATAATGTTCAATCTTCTTAACGAACATATTGACCACTTTGCCCAAGAAATACATGATCAGAGGAATTTGACACTTGAAATAGAGTCAAAATTAGTTGAATTTAAAAACGATAATTCAAAAAAAGAAGAAATAATTGAAAACATATCCATCGTAAAAGAAGGTGTTGAAAACATAAATAGAGGGCTTGAAGCCTCTGTTATGGAGATTAATTCAAGTCTAAGAGGAATTACAAAAACTCTTATGACAATGGATGTAACAGATCAAAACGATATTATTAAACGAGAACTGGAAAACATCTATCTTGCGACCAATGCAATTCTGTCTTCAATGGAAATTTTGGATCAAAAAAATGACGAAATTGCAAAAAATCAAATTACAAAAGATGATTTAATTAGTCTTGCAGGAAAATTCGACAACTCTCTTGCACTTGTTTCAGAAAAAATAACAGACTTGGACAAAAGCGACAAAATAATTTCTGAAATAGAAAAAAACAGAAATGAGTTGTTATCTTTCAACGAAAATATATCTAAAGGATTGTCGGATTATTTAAACTCAGTAAGAGATGTACTTGCAAATTGTATAGACGAAATTAAATCTGCTCATGCCCAGAATTCGGATGAAGAAACCTACATTCCGATGGAAAAGTTGGAAAATCTTGAAAAACTATCCGATGATATAAAAAAAATTGACACAACAATTTCAAGTCAAAGTGAGAATTATCTGACTTTAATAAGTTCAAAAATCAAAGAACTTGGGGACACTCTTGACGGTTTCAAATCAGAAATAACATCATCAAATATTCAAACTGCGAACGATTTTACTGGCAAATTTGAAGAACTTAAAGGCAAGATTTCAGATTTTCCTGAAATCTTTAACAGCAGATTTGAAGAACTACAGCAAAAAGTAGATTCAAGTATGCTTTCTGTTGAAAATTTTGCACAAGATAGCAACTTAAAACTTGGAAATACCTTATCAGAAATTACCGATATCAGAAGTGATATTTTGAATATTATTGAAGATATTAACAATTTGGGTGCGAATCAGGATTTGTTCACTGCGCATATAGATGGCAAATTCAATGAAAATCTAACTGAATTAAAAGATAATTTAAACTTATTTGAAGGCGGATTTGAAAAACTTAGACACGACATTGAACAGTCAAATCTTGACAGCAGATCTATTCTTTCTGAAATAGCAGAAAAAACAGCAATTCAAATAAACTCTTTAATAAGCAACCTTCAAGAAGAAAACAAAACTTCGGAAGTCTTAAATGAAATAAAATCAGGTTTTGAGAATGTCACAACAAACTTATCTGATTTAAGAAATATTTTCACTGAAATTTCAGCAAAAAATGTAGGAAATATTTTAACAGCAATAACCGAAAACACAGACACTTTAAACCACCTTGAAAGCCGTGTTAATGAAACAATTTCAAATAGTTTAAATAACAGTCAAAGTGTTATTGTATCTGCAATAGAAGAGAATAAACAACTTATTGAAGATTTAAACAATCATTTTATGTCACTATCAGAGCAGAATGCCGGTAATATCTTGTCAGGCATCGAAAATGCTTCTGCTAAAATTGACGAGATTAAGGATAATATTTCCTCAAACTTTGGCGGGAATTTCGAAAACATTCAGCAAACTGTTTCTGAAATCAAAGATGAAACTAGGCAACAAATCGAAAACTTAAGCGACAGATTTACAACTATATCTGAGCAAAATGCAGGAAATATCATATCCAGCATTGAAAGTAATTCTGCTAAAATTGACGAAATTAAGGATAATATTTCCTCAAACTTTGGCGGGAATTTTGAAAACATTCAGCAAACTGTTTCTGAAATCAAAGATGAAACTAGACAACAAATCGAAAATTTAAGCGACAGATTTACAACTCTATCAGAGCAGAATGCCGGTAATATCTTGTCAGGAATCGAAAATGCTTCTGCTAAAATTGATGAGATTAAAGATAATATTTCTACGAACTTTGGCGGAAATTTCGATAATATCCAGCAAACTATTTCTGAAATTAAAGATGAAACTAAACAACAAATTGAGAATTTAAACGAAAGGTTTACAGCTCTATCTGAGCAAAATGCAGGGAATATCTTGTCAGGCATCGAAAATGCTTCTGCTAAAATTGATGAGATTAAAGATAATATTTCTGCAAACTTTGGCGGAAATTTCAACAACATTCAGCAAACTGTTTCTGAAATCAAAGACGAAACTAGGCAACAAATCGAAAACTTAAGCGACAGATTTACAACTCTATCAGAGCAAAATGCAGGGAATATCTTGTCAGGCATCGAAAATGCTTCTGCTAAAATTGATGAGATTAAAGATAATATTTCTGCAAACTTTGGCGGGAATTTCAACAACATTCAACAAACTGTTTCTGAAATCAAAGATGAAACTAAGCAGCAAATTGAAAGCTTAAGTGAAAAATTTGCTAATCTAACAGAACAAAACATTTCAGGAATAAACTCAACAGCCCTAAAGATTGATATGCTGGGTGTTGATTTATCTACCGAAATCGATAATAGTTTTGAGATGGTAAAAAATCATCTTCAAAAAAACACTGACACACAAACCCAACAATCCGAAAAAATTGGAACTTTGTCAGAAAATATAGCTAAATTGGAATCAGAGTTTTCGCAAAATTCTGATAAATTCAAAAGTGCTGTTGATGAACAAATAAATAGTCTTGAAAATTATATTACAGCACTAAAAGAAACCATAATAAAAACATCTTCTTCCGAGAACTTTGAAGAACTTTCCGAAAAAATGCACACTATCGAGACAGCTCTTCATGATGCAAGCGATAATTTTAGCGATAATCTTATGATGCTTCAAAATAAGGTTATGGATTACGAAAATTCCGTAAACAACCTTTCAGCGCAAACAACAGAAAAACTAGATTCAACAATATCTGAAATTTGTGCAATCAAAGAAGATTTTACAAATGCAATAGCAAATATTTCAAATTCAAATGAAGATGTCTCAGAACTTACAACATCTTTAATTCAAAAATTTGAAGAAATTACAAATAAAAACGCAGATGAAAATCAAATTCAAAACACTTTAACAATAATGGAAGAAAAACTTGAAAAACTTCAAGAACTTCTAACACGTAACAGTCTGGATAATTTTGACAATATAGACAACAAAATTTCAGACCTAAAACAGGAAATTGAACTTGTTAAAACCGATATTTCGGAAATTCTAACAACCAAAAACGAGTCAATTGCAGGAGAACTAACACCCCTGAAAGAAGCTATAGACAACTTTACAAATACAGGTTTTGACAATATTTTAGAAAACATCAAATCCCAAATTGAGCTGTCATATCTAAACTTTTCATCAGATGTAAATGAAAGTTTAACAGAAAATCATGATAACTATCTTCACCTTAATGAAGCTTATGAAGACTTAATCGGCAAATTTACAAAAGTTGAAGAACTGATCCAAAATCTAAATACTAATGTTACAGAACAAATAACAAGTAATTTAGAAAAATCTAACGGAATTTTTGATAATTGGGCACACGACATAAAAACATTAAAGGAAAGAACCGATTCCGGTTTTGAAACAACCGAAAAAACTCTTGACGGAATCTTAAGACATCTCAGCGTCCTTGCAAAAAATAATTCTGAGGTAAATCTAAAAGATTTAAAAAACCAGTTCCTATCAAAATTTGACTACTTTGATTCCGAAGTAACATCAAAACTAAAAGTAATAAATGATGAACTAGACACCGGCAGACAGAGTTCAACGGAAGCTTTAAGCAACTTAAAATCAATTCTGGATAACTTAAATACCTTGAATGAAAAAGTTGATATAATTGCTTTGTCAGATTCATCCGAAGTAATGGATAATGTAATAGAATTAACTCATTCTTCAGAAAGATTAGAAGATTTGATGCAGTCATTACATGAAAAAGTTGACATTCTAGCAAGCAGCGGAGAAACTGAAAAAGTAGAAGAAATGCTTGGTGCACTGCACGAAAAAATAGATTTGATTGTAACAGACGGAAGCGATGAAAAACTTGACCAAATTGAAGATATAATACAAACTCTTCACGACAAAATAGATGTCTTTACAATGACAGATAACGAAGAACGGATTGAAGATTTAGTAAAATCCCTTCACGATAAAGTAGACGTACTTGCACTTTCTGAGGATAACGATCTTGTCGATGAAATCCAAGATATAAAAGAGATGATTTTTGAACAACGCAAACAGTTTGAAAAATCAGGACTTGGCGACAGAACTCAAAGTATAGATAAGTGCCTTGAAAAATTATTATCAGATTTATCGACAGTAGAAGAAAGAATAACAGGACTTGATCTTGAAAAGAATGCAAGCGATATAAAAGATTCTGTTATGAACGCAATTTTAGCTGTAGCAGATCAAATTACGTTTGCTGAAGAAACCGAAGAAATCAAGGGATTTGTGGAAGAACGCACAGAAGAAATTAACAAAAATCTTCTTGAAGTCAAAAAACAGCTTAATAATATTGCAAGCAGTTCAGAATCTTGGGATTACACCTACACAATGCAGGATATAGAATCTGATATCGCAAAGCTTCGCCTTATATTGAATGATATATCTGCTTCATCTTCAAAAGAAGACATAAGTGAAATTTCACAAAACATGCACAAAATTGCAGCTTCTGTAAATTCTCTTCACAGCAGTCTTACAGAAGAACAAATTTTAGATTTAAAAAGTAACATTGAAAAAATTAACGAAGATGTTTTAAGCCTGAGTTCAAGAACAAACAAACTACTTTTGACATCAGACGAATCATACAAAGCTTTAACAGACGGCTTGGATGAGTTCAGTAAGATATCAAATCAGCTTCAAAAACGAATTGATATACTGGATAACAGCAGCATAAACGAAATTATAGAGAAAAAACTTGACACCATAACAGATGCTGTCACAACATCAGCAAATGCGGATGAAGTTATTCGCCAAGTCATGATGTATTTGGGCGAATGGATTGACGATGCAAGCGAAAAACTCAACAATATAACAGAAGATACTTCAAATGTTCCTGCAATAAGTTCAGAAATAACTCTTTTAAAATCAATGGTAAACAATACCGAAGTTCTTGACTCCATTGAAAAGAAATTTAATGAACAACAAAACAGGATTGAGGCCCTTGAACAAAAGCTGGACGCTGTATTCAATACAATACAACACACAACAGAACAAAATTCGACATTTGAAGATAAAATGAAAAATATTCTTGACGAAAAGCTTGACAAAATCGACGAAAAAATGAAAAAGCTTGACGACAAATTAACAAAACTATCAAAAGGAATAGAAAAGTTGGCATCTTATGTTGACGAAGACTAGATTAATAAAAGATTTAAAGAATATTTTGCCCCGCAACAGCGTATTGACGGAACTGGAAGAACGTTACGCCTACAGTCAGGATGCGACAAATCTTCCTGACATAAAAAATATAGCTGATGCAGTTGTTTTTGTACAAAATACAGAAGAAGTTCAGCAGGTCGTAAAACTTGCCGCAAAATATAAAATTCCTATAATTTGCCGAGGAGCAGGAACAAATGTTGTTGGCGCCTGTACAATAGAACACGGCGGAATTATTTTGAACTTTTCAAAAATGAATAAAATCCTTGAAATTAATCCTCAAAACATGACTGCCAAAGTTCAACCCGGTGTAATCGTCGGTGAGCTTCAAAAACAAGTTGAAAATTTAGGGCTTTACTACCCGCCTGATCCGTCTAACCTTGCCGTATCAACAATCGGAGGAAGTATCGCACAATCTTCTGGCGGCGCAAGAACTTTTAAATACGGCTCCACAAAAGACTATATTTTAAATATGAAAGTTGTAATGGCAAACGGAGAAATTTTACAAACCGGATCTAATACAATAAAAAACGCAACAGGTTATAATCTTGGAAGTCTTTTTATCGGAAGCGAAGGAACTTTAGGAATTGTCGTCGAAGCAACTGTAAAGCTTATCCCAAAACCTCAAACAAGACAGGTTGTTATGGCATATTTTGATAGAATAAGCGAAGCCATTGCTGCAGTCGATGCAATTATTGAACAGCAAATTTTCCCAACGACAATAGATTTTATGGACAGAAACGCAATCCAAACAGTTGAAAAATTCTACCCTTCAGGACTTTTAACTGATAAGGAAGCTGCTTTAATAATTGAAGTTGACGGATTTGAAACGACCGTAAATTATCAGAAACAAATAATTCTTTCAATCCTAAATGAAACACACGCTTCTGCAATCCAAAGTTCTTCCACAGAAGAAGAATACAACAATATTTGGAAAGCAAGACGTTCATCAATGGGCGCTTGTGCAAAATTAAAACCGAATGTCACAACAGATGACGTAATTGTTCCAAGACAAAATCTTGCAAAACTTGTTCTTGGCATTCGCAAGATTTGTGAAAAATACAATCTTGAAGTCTGTATGGTAGGACACGTTGGTGACGGAAGCGTTCATCCGCAAATTCCAATTGATTACAACGACAAAGATGAATATGACCGACTTAAAAAAGTGAAATCGGAAATTTACGATTTAACAGCACAACTTGGCGGGATTTTATCAGGAGAACACGGCATCGGATCTTTAAAAAGAGATTACATAAATATGGTCGTAAACCCTCTAGCTTTAGAATATATGAGAACAATTAAGAAAACCTTTGACCCCGATAATATTCTTAACCCGTACAAAATTTTCTAAATATAAAAACGGTCTTTTAAACAAAAAGTTAATTTAAAATTTCTTTTAATTTTCCGCTCTTATACAAAGCCTCAAGATCAGTATATCCTCCGACATAATTGCCATTTATAATTATCTGCGGAACAGTTTGAACTGTTTTGTTGTATTTTGAAGATAATTCTTCGCACATTTTATCAAAATCATCATCAACATTGTGTTCATTATATTCTAATTTCAAAGTCTGAAGAAGCTTTTTTGCTTTAACACAATATGGACATGAACTTGAAGTATAAATTTCTATATTATTCATTTTTAGACTCTCCTATTTTTAGATTAAACCATTTTTTCATAAACATTGTCAATATAAGTTTCTTCAAATCCGTTTTTCAAAAGCAAACTGTGCGCATGTGCTGCACTTAAATCATAATTACCCAAAACAACAATAGAATTGTGGCCGCAAACTTCTGATAACATTTTTGCTAATTTTTCTTGCTCATCCTCCTTAAGATACATCCACATATTTCTGCAGAAAAAAACACAATTTTCTTCATTTTTCTTTTTTTTAGCAATTTCATCAAAAATATTTGCCTGACGGAACTCAACAAGGCTTTTTAAATCATCTTTAAACTTTACCCCTTTTTTACCATTTTTTAAAGTTACATAATTCAAAAATTTTTTATCATTAAACAATGTATGAAACTTTATGGAAAACAAATCACATAAATAATAAATTCCGGGAAGTAGTGGTATTTCACCGCTTTTTGCCGTATTAACCTGTCGTTGATTTAAGTCAAACCCCTTTATAGGAAAAAACTTTTTAGCTTTTTCTTTTCCCAAATGTTTTATCAGGCTCATTATAAGAGTATAACTTTCAGTTCCATCAGAACATGCTGCATTATAAATATTAACTTTGTCTGCATCTTTAAATCTTAAATTCAGATATCTTACAAAATTACCCCATTGCAAATCCTCTCTAAAAAAATATGTACAATAAGGCCGTCTTTTATTAAGCACTTGATAATTAGATGTAAATGACGGATTTTTTTTATAATTGTTTTCGTAATTTGAAAACGATTGAGGGCTTAATGTAATATTCATATCTCCATTAAACCCTCAAAAAACTGTTTTTTGCTATTTGTTTTTACTTAGATTATTTTTTTATTATCAAAATCTTTTCCGCCGACAATTCTCAAATGTCTTTGTTCACCTTCTCCGACGGATTTACTTTCAAGATTATGCTGTTCAACAAGTTCGTGCTGAAGCTTTCTTATATGCTGATTTTGCGGAGTTAATTCAACATGCTCAGCACCTGCTAAAATCTTGTTTATTGCAGCTTTTGCTTCATCCAAAGCTCGTTCAGCGTCATCATAATACCCGCACAAAGTTTCAGAAGTTTCTGTTATATCCAAAGCCTCTTTCAAAACTTTTTGAATTTGCGCCATTGAATTTGTTTTTATATAGAAAATTTGAAGTCGATAATCGTTTGCCGTGCTTAAAATTTTGGCTCCGCCTTTTGCAAAATTTTTGTGTGCAATCACAATATCCGCATCATCCAAATTCCTTGTAATCTCTGCGTTTAAGTCTAAGCGTTCAATAATTTTTTCAACAATACTTCTCGATACAGCGTATAAATATATTTTTTTGAATTTCTTAACGTCATTTACGTATTTTTGTCTTGAAAAACTAAACTTCAAGCTATCCGTTGGATCTTTCAAAGCTTTGTTATCAAGTTTAGAAATTTCTTCCTTAATTTCGGAAATAGGATTAGATTCCACCTGCTCTTGCGAATTTTGAACTTCACCTTGCGGCTGAGCATCATAAACCTTGTCGACTTTTCTAATCTCAGGACGAATCGGCCACCCTCTTAAAATATAATCAACTGCCTCTGCAGTATTTTTGTAAACCGCAAGAGTATTTCTGTCAAGAATTTCAATTACAATATCAAAAGTCGGCTGTTTTTCTCTTTCTAAAACCGTCTTTTGAGAAGCCCTTCTTCTTGCTTCATCATCACCTAATGTTACTGATTGAATTCCACCGACCAAATCTGATAATGTCGGGTTTTTAATCAAACTTTCTAATGAATTACCGTGAGCGGTTGCAATCAACATAACACCGCGCTCTGCGATCGTACGGGCAGCTTGTGCTTCTGCTTCCGTTCCGATTTCATCGACAACGATAACTTCCGGTGTGTGATTTTCAACCGCTTCTATCATAATATCTTTTTGAAATTCAGGCTGTCTAACCTGCATACGTCTTGCATGACCTATTGCCGGATGCGGAGTATCTCCATCCCCTGCAATTTCATTTGAAGTATCAACAACTACAACTCTTTTTCCAAGTTCATCTGCTACAAGCCTTGAAATTTCTCTTAATTTTGTAGTCTTACCAACCCCCGGACGACCTAAAAACAAAATGCTTTTATTCATCATACAAATATCTTTGATACAAGCAATCGTTCCTGTTACAACTCGTCCAATTCTGCAGGTTAATCCGATAACTTTTCCCTGACGGTTTCTTATAGCACTTATTCTGTGTAAAGTCCCTGGGATTCCTGATCTGTTGTCAGATGTAAATTCCTGAATGTGAGAAGTGATGTAATTTATATCATCATCAGTCACAAAATCTGACCCTAAATATTCAATCTTTCCGCTAGAATGTCTTATCTCAGGCGTTCGCCCGATATCCAAAACTATTTCAATAACATCTTCCATCTGCTCATAGTTAACCAGCCTCCTTACCTTTTCAGGTAAAACTTCTAACAGTCTGTCCAAGTCGTTTTGTAATTGCAGATTACTCATATATATGCCTTTCAATAGTGCTGATATACAAAATTGATGTTATTGGCGTTTTTATTTTTGTTTTTTTATTTTTCATCTCTCCTATTTATATTATACCACTTTTTGTAAAAAAATCTTCAATCTTTAGTATTACATTTGTCGTAATTTTTACAAAATTTTACGTTTTTGCTTTGGCTAAAACTATCACTCTGCCAAAGTTTTGGGCTATTAAATTTTACAAAAATTTTTGAAAAATTTTATAAAATTTTTTGTAGAAAAATAATATATGTTACAATATATTTTTAAGATATACCAAAAGATTTAAAAAAAATATTTTTCTTGCTAAAATTGACATAAAAAGAAAGGATAAAACAATGAAAATTCAACCAATTGCCCCATCATTCAAAGGTAAAATTTCAATTTCCGCAAACGGAAATAACAAGAATGTAAGTTATCTTTACAACAAAGTTTCCAAAATAGTAAAAGACAACCAAGTAACAGCAAGTTTTCATTCTGACAAAATCGAAATTATGCCCCACACAAGTGCGACATCTCCGGTTAAGTCAAGCCTCACAGATTTAGGAATCGAATTTGTTGAAGAGAACAACCAAAAAGAAACTTTATTTAGTAAAGCAAATAAAGTAATTTCTTCATTCATTCCTAAAAACTAAAAAAAAAACTCAAAAATGAACTTCTGAAATTTGGAAGTTCATTTTTTATATAGATTAAAAAAGACCGCCTTGTTAAGACGGTCTTTTTAATATTTAACTTATCTAAAACTAAGCTTTCTGGCCTGATTTTTCGATAATTTCTTTTTCGATATTCGCAGGAACCTGTTCATAATGATCAAATTCCATAGAGAAAGTTCCACGGCCTTGAGTATTAGATCTCAAGTCAGTAGCGTAACCGAACATGTTTGCAAGCGGAACGATTGATCTTACGATAACGTTTCCTGTATTGCCCTGAGGTTCCTGACCTTCAACACGTCCTCTTCTTCTTGAAATATCACCGATAATTGTACCTGTGAATTCTTCAGGAATTTCGATTTCAACTTTCATCATCGGTTCCAAGATGCAAGGCTGAGCTTTGCGGCAACCTTCTTTAATCGCCATAGAACCAGCGATTTTAAATGCCATTTCAGAAGAGTCGACTTCGTGGTAACTTCCATCGTAAAGTTCAACTTTAACGTCGATCATTGGGAATCCTGCTAAAATACCGCCTTCAAGAGCTTCTTCCATACCTTTTCTTGCAGGTTCAATGTATTCTCTAGGAATTGCACCACCAACGATTTTGTTTTCAAATACAAATCCAGCATTTTCATCAGCCGGAGAGATTTTAACTTTAACGTGTCCGTACTGACCTTTACCACCTGACTGACGGATGAATTTTGAATCTTGATCAGCAGTTCCACGGATAGTTTCACGATATGCAACTTGTGGTTTACCGATGTTTGCTTCAACTTTGAATTCTCTCAACATACGGTCTACGATAATATCAAGGTGAAGTTCGCCCATACCTGAAATAATTGTCTGACCTGTTTCAGTATCAGATTTAACTCTGAATGACGGATCTTCTTCAGCAAGTTTCTGAAGAGCGATACCCATTTTGTCTTGGTCAGCTTTAGTTTTCGGTTCAATCGCAACTGAAATAACCGGTTCCGGGAAAGTCATTCTTTCTAAGATGATAGGTGCTTTTTCATCACACAAAGTATCACCTGTTGTAGTATCTTTCAAACCTACAGCTGCGCAAATATCACCTGCGTAAACTTCTTGTTCTTCAAGTCTTTGATCAGCGTACATACGAACCAATCTTGCTATACGTTCTTTTTTGCCGTTTGTAGCATTTAGAACATAAGATCCGGCTGTAATTACGCCTGAATAAACTCTTAAGAAAGTCAAACGGCCGACATAAGGGTCTGTCATAACTTTGAATGCCAATGCTGAGAAAGGTTCTGAGTCTGAAGAATGTCTTTCAGTTTTAGTTCCGTCTTCAAGTTCACCTTCAATAGCTTTTACATCAACCGGTGATGGCATGTAATATACTACGTTGTCAAGAAGAAGCTGAACACCTTTGTTTTTGAAAGCAGTTCCGCAGCATACAGGAACTATTTTGTTTTCGCAAACAGCTTTTCTCAATCCTGCTCTTAATTCATCAATTGTAATTGATTCTGGATCTTCAAAGAATTTTTCCATCAAAACATCATCTTCCGATGCGATAGCTTCAACCATTGCATCTCTGTATTCTTTAGCTTTTTCTTGCAATTCAGCCGGAATATCTTCTTCTCTGATGTCTGTACCAAGGTCGTTTGTATAAATTTCAGCCTTCATTGTCATAAGATCAACAAGACCTGTAAATTTATCTTCAGCACCAATCGGAAGCTGAATAGGAACAGCATTTGCACCAAGTCTTGTCTTAATTTGATCAACAACTCTGTAGAAATCTGCACCTGTTCTATCCATTTTGTTAACGAAAACCATTCTCGGAACTTCGTAACGGTTAGCCTGTCTCCAAACAGTTTCAGACTGTGACTGAACACCGCCGACTGCACAGAATACTGCAACAACACCGTCCAATACACGGAGTGAACGTTCAACTTCAATTGTGAAGTCAACGTGGCCGGGGGTGTCGATAATGTTAATCTGATGTCCTTTCCATTCTGCTGTTACGGCAGCGGATTGAATGGTAATACCTCTTTCACGTTCCTGTTCCATAAAGTCGGTAACGGCTGCACCGTCGTGAACTTCACCGATTTTGTGAGTTTTACCGGTATAGAACAAGATACGCTCTGTAGTCGTGGTTTTGCCGGCATCAATGTGAGCGGCAATACCAATGTTTCTGATTTTTTCCAATGGAGTTTTTCTTGCCATTTTAGTTTTTCCTTTTTATATATTGTGTACTTCTGCTATTTTATATTTAGCTTCATTAAAATTATCTCACAAACATGATTGTTGGCAAGAATTCTATTAACCTGTCGTAACATTAAAAATATTTTTATCTGGTTAATTAAAACAGTTAATTTAATAATTATATTTTACAATTGCATTCTTTTGGTATAAGATTTTGGGTATAAGGATAAATTTTTTAAAATTAAAAGAGGGAATAAAGAAAAATGCAGGTATCATTAAACTGGTTAAATGAATTCGTTGACTTATCAGATAAAGAAGTCGAACAGATAGCACACGAACTTACAATGAGCGGATTAGAAGTAGAAGCTGTTGAAGAAGTTAAGCCGAAATTTACAAATATCAAAACAGTAAAAATTGAAAAAATTGACAATCATCCGAATTCTGACCACCTTCATCTTGTAACTGTTAACACAGGTTCAGGATTAAAGACGGTTGTATGCGGAGCACAAAATATTAAAGAAGGTCAAATTGTTCCGTACGCAAGCGTTGGAAGTCAGGTTCTTGACAGAAAAACCGGTGAAATGTTTACACTTACACCTGCAGTTATCAGAGGTGTTGAATCTCAAGGTATGCTTTGTTCCGATGATGAACTCGGAGTTTCAGAAAGAGGCTATCAGGAAGAAGACGGTATTCTAATTCTTAACAGAATTTTCCCAGATGTTAAAATTGGCGCAAATGTTGAAGATGTTTTAGGCTTTGAAAAAGATTATGTTCTTGATGTTGCCCCGACAGCAAACAGAGGAGATCAAATGTCTGTTATCGGTGTTGCAAGAGAATTAAGCGCAATTTTTAACAAACCTCTTAAAATAAATAAAATTGAATGTACAAGAGATCTTACAACCGACAAATTCAAAGTCGAAATAAAAGACGATGATGTTTGCAAATACTATTCAATCGGAGTTTTGAAAGACATTAAAATCAAACCGTCACCGGATTGGATGCAAAAAAGATTAATTGCATCAGGTGTTCGCGCAATAAATAACGTTGTAGATATTACAAACTACGTAATGCTTGAATACGGCACTCCATTTCACGCATTTGACCTTAATAAACTTGACGGATATCTTTGTGTCAGAAGAGCAGTTGAGGGAGAAAAAATCGTAACACTTGACGGAGTTGAAAGAACTCTTACACACGACAGCGTTTTAATTGCAGATAAAGAAAAAGGCGTATGTTTGGCCGGAGTTTTCGGAGGCGAGAATTCCGAAATTGATGACAACACAACCGCAATAGCACTTGAAGCAGCGTACTTTACTCCTACAAGTAACAGAAAAAGTTCTCACAGTGTAGGTTACAAAAGTGAAGCCTGCTCAAGATTTGAAAGAGGAGTTGATATTGAAGCTGTTAAACCGGCCCTGATGCGCGCAATGCAACTTATGGCAGAATTAGCAGATGCTAAAATCGAAGGAGTTGTGGAAACAGGCAAAAACAAACTTGACCCAATTGAAATCACATTAAGATACAGTCAAATTAAAAGAATTCTCGGAGTAGAAATCTCCGCTGAAAGATGCATAAATATCTTAGAAAATCTCGGATTTAAAAAACTTGGCGGAAACGAAATTGCCGCAAAATTCTTAGTTCCATCATTCCGAGCTTACGACGTAACCCGTGAAATTGACTTGATTGAAGAAATCGCAAGAATTAACGGTTACGACAAAATTTCACCTTCTCTACCAGAAAAAGTTCAACTTCCTGAGATTTCACTGGAAGAAAAAGTTATCAAAAAAGTTCATAATGTAATGCTTTCCTGCGGATTAAATGAAATTCAAACAAGCTCTTTAATCGGGAAACCACTGCTCGATAAATTTATGATTCCGTATGAAGAATCAAAAGCTGTATATGTTGAAAACCCAGCAAGCGAAGATTATGCAATGCTTCGTCAAACACTTGCTGCAAGTGTTTTAAACGTAATGAAATACAACTTTGATAACGGACAGAAAAATATCTGGAATTATGAAATCGGCAAAACATACTACAAAATAAAACCTGCAGATGAAAAAAGTTCTGGTGTTGAGGAAATTCAAACACTTGAAGGCATAATTACCGGAAATATTCAGAACTCTTTGTGGCAGAATACAGGCGAAGTTGATTTCTATACCGTAAAAGGCATAATGGAAAAACTTTTTGAAGAATTAGAAATATCAAAACGCATAAAATTAATGCCGCTTGAGAACACCGAACTTGCAAAAACTCATGCAATTCTTCATCCGTACAAAACAGCAGTTGCAATGCTTCTGGATAAAAACCCGACACCAATTTGCTATTTTGGACAAATTCACCCAACACTAAGAGATAAATTAAAACTAAACCAAGAAGCATTCTTGTTTAAGTTGAATCTTGACAAAGTAATCTCAATTATCAAAGAAAAAACTCCAAGATATAAAAAGCTTCCGCAATTCCCGGAAGTACGCCGCGACATTGCTTTTGTAATCAACCAAAACGTAACATTTGATGAAATTCAAAAGGTTATAAAAGGTTCGATTCAACAAAACATTTTTAAAGGCTCAGAAGTTTTTGACGTTTATCAGGGCGAACATATCCAAGATGGATACAAAAGTGTTGCATTCAGAATAAAAATGCAGGATGAAAACGCAACTTTAACTGATGAAATTATTGAAAAACAAATGAACTCAGTTCGCGATAAACTTAAAAAAACATACGCTGATATAAGTTTTAGGGAGTAATTTATGATAAAAAAAATTCTGACAGCAACCTGTCTTACATTTTTTCTATCTCTTCAAGTCCAGTGCAAAGATGTAATTCCGTCTTACGGAACAACTTTGCATACAAAAACATACGGTTTTTATCAGGTTGGCAAAAAAGTTGAGCTTCATAAAGAGCCTGACGAGAATTCTGAAATTGTCAAAACAATAAACTGGACTTCCGAAAAGTTAACTCCGGAAGAACTTTCATTTGATGATGTATTCAGCGTCTTTATAGGCTCAAAAGAACTAGCGCTTATGGCAGTTGATGATGAAACCGAAGATTGGGTTAAACTTATCTACGACAACAAAAACAACCAAAGCGGCTGGTTTAAAAAAGATGATCCATACAAATTTATGACTTGGATTTATTTTTACAACGCTTATGGCAAAAAGTACGGTTTAAAAATTCTCAAAGATGCCCCCGAAGTTACAGAAAAACTCTACTCAAGCCCTGATGAAAATTCTCAAATTGTTGCAAGAATAAATCACCCGCAATACATAAAATTGAATGTCTTAAGAGGAAACTGGGCGCTTGTATCAGTTGTGGATTTGGATAAAATTCCCAAAACAGGCTACATCCGCTGGAGAAGTGACGAAGGGGTTAAATATCTATTCCCTGACATCAAATAAACCACTTTATCCATCCTCTAATTAAAAGTCCAATTTTAAACCAAACTTAACAATTGATAAAAAACTCTCGACAATTGGTTATGTTTGTTGTAGTATTCTCTTACTGGCAGAATATAAATACTTAAAGGAGAATTTTAAAATGCAAGTTATATTGAAAAAAGATGTTCAAAACCTCGGCGAAGCAGGCGACATCGTTAATGTAAAAGACGGATATGCAAGAAACTTCTTGCTTCCTCAAAATGCCGCTGAACTCGCAACAGATGGTGCTTTGAAAAACAGAGAACAAAATTTAGCAAGAATTAAAGCTAAACAAGAAAAACTTCATCAAGAAGCTCTTGAAAAAGCAGAAAAACTTGAAAAATTCGGAACTCTTGAACTTTCAGCAAAAGCCGGTGAATCAGGCAAATTATTCGGTACTATTACTACTAAAAAACTTACCGAAGAACTTCTTGCTAAATCAGGAATTGAAGTTGACAGAAAAACTGTTACTCTTAATGCTCCGATTAACAAAATCGGCAACTACACAATGCTTATTAAATTAACTTCAAAAGTTAAATGTGAACTTCCTGTTTCAGTAACAGCTTCAGAAGTAGTTAAAGAATCTGTTGTTGAAGAAGTTGAAGTAGCTGAAGCTTCTGAAGAATAAATGTTCAATATTGCAGCAAGTGAGGAGAGCATTTTGAATAAAGCTAAAAATTTGACGCTTGAATGTACTGCTATCGGTTCACTTCCGCAATTGAATGTTGATAAGGCAATAGAACTGATTGAAAGAGATTTTTCTACAATTCCGTTCTGGCCACAAATGGTTAAAATTAATAAAAATGAGGACATGATTTTCCAATTTATGGACAATATGCCCTCATTTTTTTGCGAACAAGGCAAAGTATTTCTAAATACCGAATATGAAAATTTTTTTGAAGATTTGGAAACTTTTTTCAATGATTACGAAGAAATACTTGCCGATATAAATTCTCCTTTATTAGAAAAATACGAAATAACTGAAGCCTGCGCATTTAAAGGTTATCTTAAAATAATAAAAGATAATAAAACTCCTTTTGCAAAAGGCCAAATAGTCGGACCTTTTACATTATCTTCAGCACTAACCAAAGAAGACGGCACACCTGCAGTTTATGACGAAACCCTAAGAGAGATAATAACAAAAAATCTTATTTTAAAAGCCTTATGGCAGATAAAAAAGATTAAAGATTCAAATCCTAAAACAACTCCAATAATCTTTACGGATGAGCCAACACTCTCACAGCTTGGGACTTCGGCTTATGTAGGAATTTCAGAAGAAGATATTCTTTATATGTTGAAAGAAATTACAGAAGTTTTAAAATCATTTGGAGCAATCCCTGCCATTCACTGTTGCGGGAAATGCGATTGGTCTTTACCGCTTAAAGCAGATTTTAAAATAATCAATCCGGACGCTTATTCTTTTTCTCAAAATTTAAGTCTTTTTACAAATGAGATTGAAACCTTTTTGCAACAAGGCGGAAAAATTGCATGGGGCATTGTTCCAACACTTGATAAAACCTCATTAGAAAAAATGGATATTGAAACTCTGGTTAAGAAATTTCAAACTGCTGTAAAATATTTGACTAATAAAGGTATTAATGAGAAACTTATTATAGAAAATTCGATAATTACGCCATCTTGTGGCGCCGGAGTATTGGATGAACTTCTGGCAGAAAAAGCGATGGATTTAACGAAAGCATTATCAGTCAGACTAAAGGAGATTTATAATATTGGCGACTAAACTTGCAATAACAGGTAAAAGCGGAAGCGGAAAAACAACTATAACAAAGGCTTTTTTAAGAATTTTTCAGGAATATTTTCCGGAAAAAAGTATTCTGCTTTTTGACAACGACCTTGCAAGCGAACTCGGACACAGTTTTGGGCTTGATATTAGAAATACGATTTATGGTATTCGAAGCGGAAAACACGAATATAAAACCGGAATTCCGGAGGGAATGACAAAACAAGAATACGTAGAATGGGCAATGGAAGATATTCTTGTTCCATTGACTGATAATGTTGATATCATTGTTTCCTGGTTTGTCGGCTCCAAAGATTGCAGATGCCCGATTACCGGCCAGATTAATGATGCTGTCTTAAAGCTTATTGAAAGATACGATATTGTAATTTTTGACTGCGAATTTGATCTTAAATATCTTAATCAACTTGTTGACACAGACATAGACACGACGATTATTGTTGCAAATCCGACCGACGAAAGCGCGCATTTGGCAAAAAGAATTGAGGAATTTAGCGCAAAATACGCAGCAGGCGGTCAGCTTGGTGTTGTGATTAACAAGGTGGAAAACAATGATATCGCATCAATTTCTGCACTTTTAAACAAATATCAGCTTGACGTTTTGGGAGTAATTCCTTTTGACGAACACTTAAAAGAAAATTCAATCGCCAGAGAATCTAAAACTGTGGAAGATGCAATAAAACAATTTTATTTTCGTCTAAATTTACCGCAGACAAAGAATTGAGGGAAAAATGGCAATAATACTTGACGGTAAAAGCTTACGAGAAAAAATTCTTACAGAATTAAAAGCACGGCTTGAGAAATATGATAAAAAGCCGACTCTTGTTGTAATTCTTGTCGGCGACAACCCTGCAAGCAAAATTTATGTAAATAACAAGAAAAAAACAGCCGAAAATCTTGGAATTAATTCAATTATTATAAATTATCCAGCAGACATTTCAGAAAAAGTTTTGCTTGAAAAAATACAAGAACTTAATGAAGATGATCAAGTAACTGCAATTCTTGTTCAATTGCCGCTTCCAAAACATATCAATAAATTCAAAGTTATAAACGCAATTTCACCTCAGAAAGATGTTGATGGTTTTACACCGGAAAATGCAGGGAAACTATTCACAGGCGAAAAACCTTACGTATATCCTTGCACTCCCAAAGGAATCATCAGGCTTCTTGATGAATATAAAATTCCAATAGAAGAACAGCATGCAGTAATTGTCGGACGCTCAAATATTGTAGGGAAACCACTTGCTCAGATGCTTTTACAAAGAAATGCTACCGTCACAATCTGCCATAGCCGAACTAAAAATCTATCCGACATAACAAAAACAGCAGACATTCTTGTTTCTGCTGTAGGGGGAAAAATTATTGGAAAAAATATGATTAAACCTAATTGTGTCGTTATTGATGTTGGAATCTTCAAAGATGAAAACGGCAAAACTCGTGGGGATGTAAATTTTGAAGAAGTTTCTCCGCTCGCATCATATATTTCTCCGGTTCCCGGCGGAGTCGGACCAATGACAATTGCCATGTTAATGTCCAACACCGTGGAACTCTTTGAGAAAAACCATTTATAGTTATAATATTTAATAACTGCCGTTACTAGCTGCCTATCAAGTTCAAGCCGCAACTTGATTTGATGTTGTTTTGAGCCATTGTCTTCAAACTTGAAATTGAGTTATCTAAAAGCGTAACTTGTTCTTCTAAACTTGCCTGTCGTACTGTTAAGTACTCTTCTTCTTGCTGTAATGCAATATAATATGGATCATTATCTAAGTCTACCGGATTTCCACCATTCGCTTCTTCTGCTTCACTTTGGTATGAATCCATCTGTTTCATAACAAAATTTGCCTGATTCATAATTAAAGTCATTTCAAAGGTTACTTGGCTTTTCTGTAACATAAATAAGCTTCTCTGTGAGTCAAGTGCTAAGAAAGTCATATCTTCTCTCCTTATCTTTTCTAGTTCTCTCTTATACATATAAAGTATTTTTAAATTTCACAATTTCAAGTAGAGAAATTTTTGTAACATTTGTTTACAATTTAATTACATTCAACATTATTTAAGGCTGCTTTATTAAAATAAAGCAGCCTTTTAAACATTAACTTATATTTTACTCACCTAATGCTTGAATTTGTTTATACAATTCGATTTGCTTATCTGTTAAATTTTTCGGAATAATAATTTTTATTTTTGCGTTTAAATTACCAAATCCCCCACCTTTTTTGGGAAGTCCTAGCTCTTTTAACCTTAACATCTGACCTGACGAAGTTTTTGGAGGAATTTTTATATTAACATTTCCGTGTAACGTCTTTATTTCTTTTTTGGTGCCTAAAACGGCTTCTGATGGAGTAATTTCAATATCCTTAGTTAAATCATATCCATCAACCTGATATTCTCCATCAGTAATATTTATAATTAAGTATAGATCACCTTTATTTCCATATTCATCAGACTTGCCTTCGCCTTTAACTCTAATTTTCTGTCCTTGTTTAACTTCAGGTGGAAGTTTTACTTTTATAGATTTTGCTTCATTTATAATTCCGGTTCCTCCACAAGCAGAGCAATAGCCCCCACCGTTACATTGAGTACAGCGTTTCATGTCCGTAAATCTTACATTTATAGGTTTTTTAGCAAAAATATCATCTACGGTTACATTAAGATTTTTGGTAATATCCAAATCTTCAGTAGTTTGTTGTTTACGTGAAGATCTAGCACGTCCGGCCTGTTGAGTTGCACTTTCAAAATCAAATCCGCCAAAACCACCTCCGGTTCTTCTTCCGGAAGTTCCAGCACCGCTCATCATATCGCCAAATAACGAACTGAAAAAGTCTGAAAAACCACCAAGATCTTGACCGTTAAAACTAAAACTTTGGTAATTTCCACCTTGACCGCCGCCAAAGCCAAATTGTTCAAACCCCGGTGGTGGTGTGTAACTTTGACCACCTTGCCAATTTGCACCTAAACTATCATATCTTTGACGTTTTGCCTTATCTGACAATACTTCATAGGCTTCGTTTATATCTTTAAATTTACTTTCTGCCTCTTTTGTTTTATTTACGTCAGGGTGATATTTGCGCGCAAGCTTTCTGTACGCTGATTTTATTTCAGAATCAGATGCATCACGCTTTACACCTAATATATCATAATAATCTTTGTATTCCATTTTAACTTACCTCTATCTTAATGATAATACAAAAGTTTACAATTCAGTTATTAATTAATTATTTTTTAATATTAATAATTGTAAAGTATATTTTTTTAAAATAGCATTTTTTTTGAATAAAAAATCTTTATATAGAAGTAAGTAATTTTGGGGAAAATTTAAGGAGATTTAAACATGGGGGAACCAGGAAAATTTGGAGTAAGCTTAGGACTTACAAGATTTGATGTAAAAAACTACGGTAAAGTTGGGGCTGAATATACCTATAAAGGTGATTTAAAAAATACTAACAATGGTTACAAATTATCCGCAAACGGAGATTTGCTTATTGGAAAAAATTTAGGTGGTTCTGTCGGCGCTTACGCAGGATTAGAATTCGGAAAACATAATTGCACACAATATAATTTAGGGGTAATGGCTAACTATACCAGAACAGGATACAGAGGTGAAACAACAGCTTCCGTTTCAAAAGATCCAGCAAGCAATATGACTGAAATTGAAATTAATACAGAACTTCCTCACAATCAATCTTTGAAAACTGGTCTAGAGCTCGGATATTCAAGAAATCTTTGTTGTGACGAAAACAAAAAATTAAGCATGTCCCTTATGGGTGGAGCTGAATTATATGCATCAGACAAAGCACCTGATATAGAAGTTAGCGAAAATCAAGTCGTGATTGTTAAACGACCACAAAAACTTGATGCAGTTGGTGGTTTTATGGGGTTAAAAACTGAATACTCTGAAGTAGTTAACGATAAAGGACACGAATTATACTTTACCGGAAAAGCTCTTGCAGGAACTAAAGGCGCTATAGAAGGCGAAATTGGAATTGGATTTAGATTTTAATTTATCTATATTTTTTACAAAAACACAACAATTTGTACTTACAAATGCAAAAAAGCAGACGGCTGAATTTCAACCGTCTGTTTCCTTTTTATTTTAATTAAAAATCCAAAATTAAAACATCAAACCTGCTTCTCTAGCAGCTTCTGCCAATGCTGCAATTCTACCGTGATAAAGGAATCCGCCACGGTCAAATACAACACATTCAATACCTTTTGCTTTAGCTTTTTTAGCAATTTCGGTACCGATAACTTTTGCTGCTTCGATGTTTCCACCATGTTTTAGCTGTTCTCTCATATCTTTATCATTTGAAGATGCTGAAGCCAATGTTACATGATTTTCATCATCAATCAACTGAGCATAGATATGTTTTGTACTTCTATAAACTGCAAGTCTTGGGAATTCTGCTGTTCCTTCAACTTTTAGTCTGATTGATTTGTGTCTTTTTTGAACTTTCGGTTTTCTAATTTCTTGTTTAATCATCGTTTTCTCCTTTCGCCCGAACCTTCTTGAAAAACCGAATCAAGGGTTCATATTGGCATTTACGCTTGTTTGTCTAATACTAATTCTACCTTGCTTTTGTCCACATATTGCTGTCCTAAAGATTTGTCTATATGATCAAAAACATCACATAAAATCCAAGGATTATCAACTGTGGAAGAAATTCTTATTCCTTTATCTGCTAATTTTTTATCCGTTTTTTGGATTTTAAAAGAATCTTTAACCGCTACATCCATCATTTTAAACTTGCCAAGTTTTATATAACCTTGTTCTATCATATAATCCTGAGCATCTTTTGCTTTTTGTTCTATAACTTCGTCTTTTGTTCCGTATGGAAAACGAATATCATAAATACCGGAAAAAAAAACTTTCATAAATCAGCTTTCTAAATTCTAAGATTATTTCTTACCAGCTTTACCAGCTTTACGTCTGATGTATTCGCCTTCATATCTGATACCTTTACCTTTATATACTTCAGGCGGACGTTTTGATCTGATGAATGCTGCTACATCACCAACAGTTTGCTTGTTTGAACCTTTTACACTAATTTTTGTGTTAGCTTCAACAGTAATTGTAATTCCTGCTGGAGGTTCTACTATTACAGGGTGTGAATAACCTAAAGCTAAGTTTAGGTTTTTACCTTCCATATTTGCACGGTAACCTACACCTTGTATTTCAAGTTTCTTTTCAAAACCTTCTTTTACACCGTGTACTGCGTTTGCTACAAGAGTTCTTGACAATCCGTAAAGAGCATCTGTTTCTCTTGTTGTACCTACTTTAGAGAGGATAATATGATTATCTTCTACTTTCACTGCAATTTCAGGACGAACTGTAACAGTTTCTGTTCCTAAAGGTCCTTTTGCTGTAACTTTGCATCCGTCTATTGTGATTTCTACACCTGACGGAATCTCAATCGGTTTTTTACCAATACGTGACATAATTTTCTCCTTATGGGTATATCTACTACTTCCGGCAAAATCTTTAAATATTTCGGCTTAATTTTGCCTGCGGGCTTTTCTACCAATTGCACCCGCTTTCTCACTCTAGCACAGAGTTTTTTCTTTGTAAACCGCTTATTAATATTTTTTAAGAGTTTATACTAAAAAGGTGTCCCTTAATGGAACACCTTTTTGTTTTGTATATACATTTATTAGTAAACGTAGCAGAGAACTTCTCCACCGATGTTTTCTTTTCTTGCTTTTCTGTCTGTTAACAAACCTTTGCTTGTTGAAACAATTGCAATACCCATTCCGCCTAATACTTTTGGAAGGTTTTTAGCTTTACAATAGTTTCTTAAACCAGGTTTTGAGATTCTTTCCAGTTTTGTAATAACCGGTTTTTTGTTCATATCATATTTGAGTGTTATGCTCAAAACTTTGAATTTACCAACTTCTTTTACTTCGTAATCTGTGATAAATCCTTCTTCTTTTAATAATTTTGCTAATTCAACTTTTAGCTTTGATGAAGGTATTTCAACTTTTTCGTGAGATACCATATTCGCATTTCTGATTCTTGTTAGCATATCTGCTATCGGATCTGTCATTGACATAATTTTTCTTCCTTTATACTTTTGTCAGAATATTTCTGACGCTACTTACCAATTTTTGTCCGGTTCGGATTTTACCGCCTTGACGAGTTTTAGCAGTTTAGCCGGGATAAAGTTCATTCATCAGCTTTCTTTTTTAGCCGACATTTATTTATACAAATACTGTATTATACAGCAATTGTTTGTCAAACTTCGCTTACCAGCTTGCTTTTGTTACACCTGGGAGTAAGCCCTGATGTGCCATTTTTCTTAAACAAATTCTGCAAAGACCGAAATCTCTGTGATATCCGTGCGGTCTGCCGCATATTGAACATCTGTTGTGCAGTCTTACTTTCGGGTATTTGCCCTGTGCTGCTAATGCTTCGCGTCTTAGTTCTTTGTTTATCATCGCTTTTTTAGCCATGAATTTCTCCTTTTTTCTTTGTTTTTATTGTTTTATATGGATTTGTTCCGGATTATTCTTAATCCTATTTGTTCATGCCTTTGAATGGCATTCCTAACATATGAAGTAATTCTCTTGCTTCTTCATCTGTTTTTGCAGTTGTGATAATTGATATATTCATACCTTTTACCAAATCAACTTCTTCGTATGTGATTTCCGGGAATAAAGCTTGTTCTTTTAAGCCTAATGTGTAGTTTCCTCTGCCATCAAATGATTTCGGGCTTATACCTCTGAAGTCACGAATACGAGGAAGTACTATACAAATTAGTTTCTGCAAGAAATCATACATTCTTTCACCACGCAATGTTGCCATTGCACCTACCGGCATACCTTCTCTTAATTTGTATGTCGCAATAGATTTTTTAGCTTTTGTTATAACCGCTTTTTGTCCGGCAATTTTTGTCAATTGAGCTTCAATTGATTCTGCTATTTTTGAGTTGTGTGATGCTTCACCAACACCCATGTTCAACACGATTTTATGAAGTTTCGGAATTTCATGTTCGTTTTTGTAGCCGAACTTCTCTTTCAATGCTGATTTTACTTCTTCATTGTATTTTGTTCTTAAGCTTTTTGTTACTGTCATTTTCGTATTTCCTTAATTCTTGGACAACTTAATCTTTTTAAGATTAAACGTCTAATTGTTCACCACATTTTTTACAAACACGGACTTTTTTACCGTCTACTACTTCGTGTTTGATCCTTGTCGGTTTTTCGCAAGCTGGACATACTATCATTACATTTGATGCATCCATCGGAGCTTCAAGCTTGATTAATCCGCCCTGTATTCCTGCCATCGGCTGAGGCTTTTGGGCTTTTGTCACCATGTTTGCGCCTTCTACTGTCACTTTTGACTTTGAAGGATCAGCTTTTTTTACGTTGCCGATTTTTCCTTTATCTTTGCCTGACAAAACGATTACTCTATCACCGTTTTTTACGTGCAAGCCTTTTTTATTTTTGTCTGTCATTTTATTTTTCTCCATTTTTCTTACGTTACCGATATTTTTATATCGGGCGTAATCCTTTTTATTTTGGTTATCGACCTTGTTTTGCTAGTCTTTTTATATAACTTCCGGTGCTAATGAAACTATTTTCATATAGCCTTTGTCTCTAAGTTCACGAGCTACTGGCCCAAATACACGTGTTCCTCTTGGGTTACCGTCTTTGTTGATGATTACGGCTGCGTTTTCATCAAATCTAATTACTGAACCGTCTTCGCGTTTAATATCAGCTTTTGTTCTTACCACAACGGCTCTTACTACTTCACCTGATTTTACGGTTTGGTTTGGAGCTGCTGATTTTACGGATGCAACGATTTCATCGCCTACTGCCGCAAATTTTTTATTAGAACTGCCCATAACACGAATACATAACAATTGTTTTGCACCTGTATTATCTGCTACTTCTAGTCTTGTTTCCTGTTGTATCATTTTTTTTTCCTTTTTCTTTTATAGTATTTTGCTTACTACATTCGGCCTCTCATTACTCCTTGGTAATGCTGCCTTTTAAAAACTATCTTACTTTTTCTACAATTTCTACAACTGACCAGCGTTTGTCTGATGATTTCGGTTTTGATTCTATAATTCTTACCTTATCGCCTTCGCTGCAGATGTTGTTTTCATCATGTGCTTTGTAGTGCTTGTTTGATTCGATAATTTTTTTGTATTTCGGATGCGGTTCGTAATCTTGTACTCTTACTACTACCGTTTTATCCATTTTGTTACTTACTACAATTCCTTGTTTTTCTTTCTTAGGCATGTGCTACCTCTTTTTCTTTTATTACAGTTTTTGCTTGAGCTATTAGTTTCTTTGTCTTAGAAATCAATGCTGTGTTTTCTAATTTGTGAGTTGAAAGCTGTAATTTGTAATTAAACAAATCCTTTTTCCAATCTACTATTGCACTTTTCAGCTCGTCTACTGTTTTTTCGCGCATTTCTTCTAATTTCATTTTTATTTCCTTTATTTTGTTATTTGTATTTCTTAACCACTCAGACTATTTTGCTTCTGATTGTGATTTTTCTACAAGTTTTACCTTGATAGGAAGCTTTTGAGCTGCTAGTTCCAACGCATGTACTGCAACACTTCTGTCAAAGTAATCTAGTTCAAAAAGGATTCTGTTCGGTTTTACTACCGCTACCCAGTATTCTAGGTTTCCTTTTCCTGATCCCATACGGGTTTCTGCCGGTTTCGCCGTAATCGGTTTGTCCGGGAATATCTTAATCCAAACATTACCGCCACGTTTGATTTCACGAGTCATTGCACGTCTTGCTGCTTCGATCTGACGGCTGGTTATCCAACCGGGTTCTACAGCTTGTAGTGCATAACCGCCGAACTCAAGTTGTGTACCTCTTGTTTCAGTACCTTTCATTCTGCCTTTCATCATTTTGCGGTATTTAGTTTTTTTAGGCTGTAACATTTATCTGCTCCTATTATTTTTTTATATACCTTTTATTATTCGCCTGCAGCTTCTGTGTTTGCTGCTCTGTTGCGTCTTGGACGTCTCATTCCTTTTTCTGATCCGCCTTTTTCATTTTTTGATTTGATGTTTTGATCTGCTTTTTCACCTGGCATCAATACGCCTTTGAAAATCCATACCTTAACACCAATTTTACCCATTATCGTATCTGCTTCGGTAAATCCGTAATCTACATCTGCTCTTAATGTCTGTAGAGGAATTCTGCCTTCTTTTGCCCATTCTGAACGAGCAATTTCTGCACCACCTAAACGTCCTGATACCATAACTTTGATACCTTGTGCTCCAGCTCTCATTGTACGCTGCATTGCTTGTTTCATTGCTCTTCTGAAAGCTACACGTTTTTCAAGCTGTTGCGCAATTTGTTCTGCTACTAGTTGTGCATCTACATCAATTCTTGCTACTTCTACTACGTTGATTATTACAGGTTTGCCAATGTATTTAGAAACATCCTGTTTAAGTTCTTCAATACCTTGGCCGCCACGTCCTACTACAATACCAGGTTTCGCTGTTACTACTGTTATTGTAATGTTCTGTGCCTTTCTTGCTATTTTTACTTTTGATACACCTGCTGTGTATAATTTCTTCTTGATGAATTTTCTGATCTTGTCATCTTCTTTTACGAGATAGCGATAATCCTTGAACTTGGCATACCATGTGCTTGCCCATGTTTGGATGATGCCTACTCTAAATCCGGTTGGATGTGTTTTCTGTCCCATATTTTATACCTTTTGCTTTTACTACTACTTTTTAACGATGTCACTTACTTTTAATGTTAAGTGCGATGTACGTTTTAGTCTGCTGTACATACGGCCTTGAGCTCTTGTTCTTGCTCTTTTGTAGGTTACACTTTCATCTGCAAAGATTTCTGATATCTTTAATGATTCTGCGCCTACTCCGTATTTTTCTTGTGCATTTGCTACTGCAGCTTTCAAGTTCTTTTCAACTACTCTTGCTGCAAAATAAGGCATAAAACGTAACATATCCTGAGCTTCTTTGACAGATTTTCCGCGAACTTCGTTGATTACTCTGCGAAGTTTTCTTGCTGTCATTTTTATATCGGTTTGTTTTGCTTTAGCTTCCATTTTTACTTTCCTTTTGTTTTTATCTAACTCGTTTGTGTTAACCTCTTTTATTGAGATTAATTACGTGCTATTTCCTTTTTGCAGTTTTATCAGAGCCTGCATGTCCTCTAAACATTCTTGTAGGTGCAAATTCACCCAACTTGTGTCCAATCATCTGCTCTGTTACATATACCGGAACATGTGTCTTGCCGTTGTGTACCGCGATTGTATGTCCTAACATATCCGGTACTATCATTGACGCTCTTGACCAAGTCTTGACTACTTTATGTTCCGAATTTGCATTCATCTTTTCTATTTTCTTTTGTAGAGCTTCTTCTACGTATGGACCTTTTTTTAATGAACGTGCCATTAATTTCTCCTTTATTGTTTTATTTGTTTTATATTTATTTAAGAGTTTTGCTCGTTCGCTTTTTCGAAGAAGGCTCCGGGTTCTGCGAAGCCTTGCTCCAGCTAACTTACATTATTTCTTTCTTCTTCTAACTATTAACTTATCAGAAGCTTTACCTTTCTTTCTGGTCTTCTGACCAAGTGCAGGTTTGCCCCAAGGTGTCTTCGGATGTCCGCCTGGACCTGTTTTTCCTTCACCACCACCGTGTGGGTGATCACATGGGTTCATTGTTACACCACGTACTGTCGGTCTGATACCCATATAACGTTTTCTTCCTGCTTTCCCTAAAGAAATATTCTTAAATTCTGAATTTCCCAAGGCGCCAATTGTTGCCATGCATTCTTTTCTTACCATTCTCATTTCTGATGAAGGTAATTTGATCGTTACGTAATTGCCTTCTTTTGCCATTACTTGTGCAGCATTTCCTGCTGATCTAACCATTACGCCGCCTCTGCCTGGGTTTAATTCAATATTGTGAACTATTGTACCGAGAGGAATTAATTCTAAAGGTAATGCGTTTCCGTTTTGTACAGGTGCTTCCGGACCTGATACTACTACATCACCTACATTTAAACCGTCCGGTGTCAATATATATCTCTTTTCACCATCTGCGTAATATACTAATGAAATTCTTACATTTCTGTTCGGATCATATTCAATTGTTTTTACTGTTGCTGGTATTCCGAATTTTTCGCGTTTAAAATCTATTACACGGTATGTTCTCTTTACTCCACCACCTTTGTGACGGCATGTGATTCTACCTGTATTATTACGACCTGCTGTCTTTTTTAATGATTTCAATAATGATTTCTCAGGAATTGATGTCGTTACTTCCTGGTAATCACTTTTCGTCATACCTCTTTGACCCGGAGATGTCGGATTGATTTTTCTAATTGCCATTTTATTTTCTCCTTTGGTTGGCTTTTGTTTGTACTTTTATGGACTTGTGCCTAGCGCCCATTTATTCCGCCTTGTTTTTGACGGCTTACTATGCTCCGATTAATTCTTCAATCGGTTCGCCTTCGATTGTTACGATGGCTTTTTTAGATGAATCGGTTCTGCCAAATTTATAGCCCATTCTTTTTGAATGTGATGGCATATATACCGTTCTCACTTTTTTAACTTTTCTTCCTGGAAAAGCTAATTCTACTGCTTGTGCAATCTCAATTTTTGTTGCGTCTTTTACCACTTCAAATGTATATTGACTTAATGTTGTTGCACCTACTGATTTCTCGGTAATTAAAGGCTTCTTAATTACGCTGTATAATTTTTCTGTATTAGTTCTGTCTTTACTCATTTTTGATTTCCTTTTCTTTCTTCGAGTGATATCTCTTTTTGAATGACTAACTTAATCTTTCAGTGATATCTTTAACAGCTGCCTCAGTCATTACGACAAAATCAGCTTCCAACAAATCTTTTACATTTATGTTTGTAGGTAATATCATTTTTACGCTCGGAATATTTCTTGCTGAAAGTTCAAGAAATTTGTTCTCTGCTGCTTGTGTATCTGCTACAACTAAAACTTTGCCTGCTACATTTAATGATTTTAATGCTGATACCATTAATTTTGTTTTCGGCTCTGTTATTGTTGAAAAATCTTTTACAACAATTAATCTGTCTTGTCTTGCTGATAATGCAGATCTTAATGCCAATTTTCTTGCTTTTTGAGGCATGTTGAACGCATAACTTCTTGGTTTTGGTCCAAAGATTACACCACCACCTGCAAACAATGGTGAACGTAATGAACCTGCTCTTGCACGACCTGTTCCTTTTTGTTTCCAAGGTTTTTTACCGCCACCTGAAACTTCTGCTCTTGTTTTAGCACAAGCTGAACCTTGACGTGCATTATTTAATTGTCTTCTCAATGCTAAATGCATTACGTGTAAATTCGGCTCTACTCCAAACACTTCTGCGTTTAAAGTTATTTCACCTAATTTTTCTCCGTTTGTATTTAAAATTTCTTTTGACATTTTGTTTTCCTTTTTACTTATCTACTGCCTGTTACCCCTTTCGGCTTGTGCCGTTTTATATGGCAACTCGGGATTTTTTTAACTTTTCTGTTATTAATTCCATTTTGTTCTTGTTGGTACAATCGTTACCAATCTACCTTCGCAGCCAGGTACTGAACCTTTTATTAATACAAGATTCTTTTCTGCATCTACTTTAACTAATTTTAATTTAGTTATTGTAACTCTTTCATTTCCCATGTTTCCAGCCATTCTTTTGCCTTTGATTACACGTGATGGAGTTGTACCTGCTCCGATTGAACCCGGTTCTCTGTGGTTTTTAGAACCATGGCCCATCGGTCCTCTGCCGAAATTCCAACGTTTTACTGTACCTTGAAATCCTTTTCCTATTGATTTTCCGGTTACATCTACTTTTTCTACATTGTCCAATACAGAAAGTTCAATCTTATCACCTACTTTGTAGTCTGATGGATTGTCTACTCTGAATTCTTGTAAGTGTCTGTAATTTTCCAGATTATTCTTCTTAAAATGACCCAACTGAGCTTTTGTTAAGTGTTTTTCTTTTGCCGAAATCGTACCTACCTGTATCGCATTGTAACCATCGGTTTCTACTGTTTTTACCTGAGTAACAACAATGTCATCAACTTTGATTACTGTAACAGGAATTGCTAATCCGTGTTCGTCAAAAATTTGTGTCATTCCTAACTTTTTACCTATTACACCTAGTGTCATATTTTACCTTTCTAGCTCGCCCTACTTGGTGCGGACACTTTCCGCCCCTCT
>CALVEG010000014.1 GCA_944326525.1 Candidatus Gastranaerophilales bacterium | reverse complement strand
CGACTGCCGTCTGCACAAGACCCGCCGGAGGCTTAAATTAATTAATATTATAAATTCGGTGCGTCAAACGACGCACCATCCATTAAACTTTTTTATGCCATATTATTCAAAATTTTTCGATTTAAAATAATCGCCCTTCACGAAGTGAGCAAACATTGTTTTGTTTCACAACTTCATAAGCAAGCTTTGTCTGAGCGAAGCGAGTTTGCTTGCTTTGGGTGAAACAATTACAAATGATTAGCGAACGTAGTGCAGGGCGCGGTTTGCGTCGCTTTTCCGCAAAAGCGACTGCCGTCTGCACAAGACCCGCCGGAGGCTTAAATTAATTAATATTATAAATTCGGTGCGTCAAACGACGTACCATATTTATAATTAACTATTGATTAACTCCAAGTCCGAACATTGCAAAATCATACTTTGCGGGGTCTTCTGCATCAAACTTTTTAAGATTTTCGGTTAATTCCAACACTGCTTTAAAATCATTCTGCTTTCTTGTTAAAAGCCCCATTTCTCTTGAAATTCTTGCAACATGAACATCCAGCGGAATCAAAAGTTCAGACTGCGGCATAAAATTCCAAACCCCAAAATCCACTGGCGGTTTTCTTACCATCCATCTTAAGTACATACACATTCTTTTCATCGCTCCGCCGTTTCTCGGATCAGGAATCATAAAATAAAACCCTTGACCAGCATTTTTAGAAACTCTTGAATAAAAATAATCCGTCACAACTTCAAACATTTTCTCAACTCGCCCGTCAATCGTGTCAGTCAAGCCGTAACCATATTTAAAAAGTTCTTCAAGTCCGCCGTCTTTTTCATATAAATTGCGCAAAATCTTAAAAATTTCCGCAAAATCTTTAGGTTTTCCAAATCTGTAATTAAAATCTCCAATCATTTCAGGTTCAAAATTAAGAATAAAATTCAGCGGTTCATTATTAGCAATTTTAAAAAGTTCGTCAAGTTTTTTCAAAAAAACTTTCCTGCTTCCATATGCTACAAGCGAAGAAATAAACCCAGCAATTTCTATATCTTTTTTATCCTGAAACTTGTGCGGAATACTTATCGGATCAGGAGAAATAAAATTTTCCGTTTCATATTTTTTAACAAGCTCATCCATTTTTTCTTTCGTAATCATCGAAGCCCCTCAAAAAATTTCTTCAAAATTTCATCGCACTCTTTTTCCATAATTCCACCCCAAACTTTTGGTTTGGAATCAGAAAATTCCCTTAAATCAATTACCGAACCTAAAGCTCCGTATTTTACATCATAAGAACCAAAATAGACAGTTTTTATTCTTGATTGCAAAATTGCCCAAGCACACATAGGACAAGGTTCAAGGGTTACGTAAAGCTCACAATCGTCAAGCCTCCATCTTCCGAGTTTTTCAGATGCCTCTCTTATTGCAAGAATTTCAGCATGGGAAGTAACATCATTTTCAGATTCTTTTCTGTTACAAGCTGAAGCAATTATTTCATTATCTTTCACAACAATCGCAGCTACAGGAATTTCTTTTACGCTCGCGTTTTGCCTTAGATAATCAATTGCCCTCTGCATTTTTAACCTCATCTGACGAAGCAAAATTCAATGTAACCTCAGCACAAAATCCGATTTCTTTATCTGAATGAAGCTCAATTGTTCCATTCATTGCCTCTATAAGCCCTTTCACAATAAACAGTCCCAAACCTGTACCTCTAGTGGTTCTTGTAGTATTATCATCCAGCCTTACAAATTTTTCAAATAATCTTTTTAATTGTTTTGGCGGAATTACTTCGCACTCATTTTTAACGTAAATTTTTGCTTTGTTATCTATAATAGCAGAGTCAACTACAATTTTCGTTTCGGGTTTTGCATATTTTACAGCATTCTCAATTAAATTAACAAAAACCTGTTCAAGCCTTGTCTTGTCCCCTGAAACATTCGGAAAATCCTCTGCGACATTTATTATAATTTCTTTGTTATCTTTATTTTTTACAAGTAAACGAGAGGTTTCAAAAACTTCCGGTAAATATACACTTTCCATATCAGTTCTTAATCTCATCCCCTCTATATCTGGAATGGTTAACAAATCCTCTATCAAACGCTTAAGCCTATCTGATTGCTCCTTGATTATTCGCAAAGATTTTTGTCTTGTTTCATCATCAATTGTTATATCATTTCGCATTAAACGAGAAGTATATCCTTGAATACTTGTTAAAGGAGTTCTTAATTCATGACTTACGGTATCTATAAGATTTGACCTAAATTCGTTTAATTGTTTTAATTCTTTGTTATTCTTTTTCAATTGCTTGTAAGATTTATAAATTTCACTTGCCATTTTATTGAACTCGTGTGCCAAAAATACAATTTCATGCGGAGTAAATGCCGTCACAAGAAGTCTTATCTGACGTTCATAATTTCCTTTAGAAAGCGCAATTATTCCTTTAAACAATTGACGAATATTGATATATAAATAGAATGTATATAAAGCCGTCACAAAAAGAATCACAAGAGTTGCCATGATAATTGACAGAATAATTTTAAGTCGCCCTTTATAAATTGTTCTATCCGTAATTGCTTCTGTTGTATTAACTATAATTGTAATTTTAGGGTTATCTTTAGCCACATAAACAAGCGGCTGATTTTTTGTATCACCAAAAATTACTGGCTTTCCAACTTTCAAACTTTTCGGAAGAAGCGATATTGTCTTATTAAAATCTTCCTCTGAAAAATTGTGAGATGCGATAAGCTTATAATCATCAGTTAATACGTAAATTTGTCTGCTATCATCCTGCAGCGAACTAAACAGTTCATCTTGCAAATCCACAAGAGAATATGTTGCAACAAGAAATTCTCCATTGTTTAAAGCAACTGCAATTGTAGCTTTATTATTTGATTTGTTGTTATCTCGAATTTTATCAGCCTGTTCTTGTGAATCTACAATAACAAGTTCCTCGCAATTTTGCATACTTTCTTGAACATCTTTCAAATATTTAATACGATTTGCCGGACTTTTAAAATATTTAAGAGAAAATGCAATTTGCTCAAGATTTCCTGTTATAGTGTCCGCAAAAAAATCTATTTCATCAGACACTATATTGGTAATCAAAACCGCTGATTCTCTAAGCTGATATCTTATCGACTGCTGATTTACATTGTTTATAATAAAAGCACTTACAGACATCGGTATAAGAACCGCAAAAAAGAAAACTATCGCAATTTGTTCGACAATTTTAAGTCTGTTAAATTTAAAAATACTCATAAATTAACCTTCCGCAAATGGTGTGAGTTTGTAACCGACATTTGTTACGGTATGAAGATATTTGGGAGTTTTTGGCGCCGGTTCAATTTTATTTCTTAAACCTCCGACATGCACTCTCAACATTCTTACATCCTCGTCGCTATCATAACCCCACACTTCATCCAAAAGAGTAGCCAATTTGACTGGATTATTAAAATGCTGTATTAAACAATATAAAATTTCGAATTCTGTAGGCGTTAATTTTACGCGCTTGTTTATGACGGTACACTCAAGAGTTTCCGGAAAAATTTCTATATCTCCAGCCTTCAAAATTTCATTTAAAAGCGGTTTTTCTTCTTCATAATGATTTCGTCTTAAAAGAACTCGAATTCTTAACAAAACTTCCTGAATGTCAAATGGTTTTACCAAATAATCATCCGCACCGCAGTCAAATCCCTCTGTTTTATCATCAATCGTACCTTTTGCAGTCAACATCAAAATAGGAATCGCAAGTTTTGCCTGACGAATATTTTTACAAACATCAAAACCATTCATTTTAGGCATCATAACATCCAAAAGGATTAAATCATATGCATTATTTAAGGCCTTATTCAAACCCTCAAGCCCGTCACGCGCTGTATCCACAAAATACCCGCTTTGAGAAATATCAAATTCCAACAAATCACGAATTTCATCATCGTCATCAACTATTAAAATCCTTTTCTGAATGTCAGTCATAAAATACCCCTTGTGTTTTCTCTTATATTATAAAAATTAAACCGTTGTATGCAATATATTATAAAGATTTAATAACATTCAAATTTATATATTCTTTACATTATTTAACTTATTTACAACATAAAATATTGTTGTATTATCATATATGTAGCAGGTAAAATATTTCTAAAAACAGAGTTTCTTTTCGGAGGAAAAGTGGCAGAAAAATATTATATAAAAGGCGGCACACCTTTAAAAGGTGAAGTTAAGATTGGCGGAGCAAAAAACTCTGTACTTAAGCTTATGGCAGCAGCGCTTTTAGCAAAAGGTGAAACAAAGATATACAATGTTCCGGATCTTACGGACGTGGAAATCATGTTGAACGTGATAGCACAGCTAGGCGCAAAAACACATTACGACAAGCAAGAAAAATCTGTAACTATAGATGCTACAGATCTTACAAGTGTAACTGCAAAATATGAATTAGTAAGCAAAATGAGAGCTTCATTTATAGTTCTCGGAGCCTTAATATCAAGATGTAAAGAGGCAATAGTAGCACTTCCTGGAGGTTGCGCAATAGGTGAACGTCGAGTTGATTTTCACATTAGAGGCTTAGAAGCTCTAGGAGCAAAAATAAAAATCGAAAACGGCTATGTACATGCTAAGGCCACAAAGCTTTGCGGAACAGATATTTACCTTGATATTCCATCTGTTGGTGCAACAGAAAACCTTATGCTTGCAGGAGTTCTTGCAGAAGGTTCTACAAGAATTCAAAATGCAGCACAGGAACCTGAAATTGTAGACCTTGCAAACTTTTTAAACGCTATGGGCGCTGATATAAACGGTGCAGGCACTTCAGAAATTGTTATTAACGGAGTTAAACAAGAACAGCTTCATGCAATTGAATACACAACAATTCCTGACAGAATTGAAGCAGGAACATTTATGACTGCAATTATCGCAACCAGAGGTAAAGCAATTATAAGAGATGTTTTCCCTGCACATTTGACATTTTTCACAGATAAACTGTTAAAAATGGGTGCAAATATTAAACTTATTGAACCAAATTCTCTTGAAGTAAGCTGTAAAAACAGACTTAATTCAATCAATTTTATAACACAGCCATACCCTGGATTTCCGACTGATTTGCAATCAATGGCAATGACTTTGTTAACAACCGCAAACGGGGTTGGAATTATAACCGAAAGTCTTTATGAAAACAGATTTATGCAAGTACCAGAACTTAGAAGAATGGGAGCAGACATTCATCAAGACAGAAACCATGCCATAATTAAAGGTGTCAAAAAGCTTACTGGCGCAACCCTTGCCGCAAGTGACTTAAGAGCAGGTGCATCCCTTGTAGTTGCAGCTTTAATGGCGGAAGGAAACTCTGTAATCGAAAATCTACATCATATAGATAGAGGATACGAAAAATTTGAAAATAAGATAAGATTGTTGGGAGGCAAGATAGAAAGAAAAAATGAAGACACATTGCCTGCAAACCTAACGGAGGATATACACAATGAGTCCTACTTATAAGCGCTGGTATGACCACGATCCGCTTTTGCTGGAGGTTATAGAGCTTCTTAAAAATTATCAAACAGAACTGAGAGCGCAAGCAGAAATATTTCTGGCAAAGATAGAAGAGAAAGTATCAAAAGAGACAATAGAAAAATTTTACCAGATGGTTAAGCCAGTAAACGCTAACAACCGTTGGTATGACAAAGATCCTGTTATATCAAGGACTGTTGAAATTTTGCGTATTGTACCTCCTGAAGCACAAAAAATTTGTGCAGAAAACTTTATAAGAACTCTAAAAGAAATGGGTATTGAATACGAAAGCCCAAATAAAAAATAAGTAAAAGTCGGTTAATTTAACCGGCTTTCTTAGTAATAATTTATTTTTAAAACTGCCATTTGCGAAATAAACAATATAAAAACCAAAGTTTTGAGCAAGCAAACATTTATAAAATTTTTTACAACATTGGCGAATTGATCAATAATTACAAACAGAGAAATGTAATACCGCTTTTATTTAAGCAAAGCGAGCTTGTGAGCTATAGATAAAACGATTACAAACAAATTATTCAGGAAGGTTTCTCTCCTGAATTTTTCCATTCAAAAGCTTATTTACAATAATTTGAATATAATATAAACTTAAATTGTGTTTACAATAAATAATTTAGACAATGAAAGTTATTCACAGTTTCAATACCTTGTGAAATCGAGGTATTCTTTTGCCGTGACCGGACTTATCACAATTTTGAGATTATTTTTGCTAAAGCAGGCACAAAAAATTTCAAAGAAAAAAGTTCTTTTCATAACTTCGACCGAACAAAATGCTTTAAAATATCAAAATGATTTAAAGCGAGCATTTGAGATAGATTCTGAAATTTTACCGTTTCAGAACATTTCGATGTATGAAACGATTGCCCCAAACGGTTATGAATACGCAGAACAAATAAGAATTTTACGTCAAAAACCGGATATTATAATTGCCCCTGTAAAGGTTTTACTTGAAAAGTTTCCGGATGAAGAATTTTTCAAAAGAAATTCGATAAAAATAAAAGTTGGAGAAGACCTTGACACACAAAAGATCGGGGAAACTTTAATAAATTTTGGTTACAAACGCTCAACAATGGTAAGTGATATCGGAGAATTTTCAATCCGAGGGGATATTATAGACATTTATACTCTTGATAAAAAGCCTGTAAGAATTGAACTTTGGGGAGATGAAGTTGTTGATTTAAGATATTTTGACAATGAAACACAAAAATCAATTGAAAAAATAAAAGAAATTGAAATTCTGCCAATTCATAAATTTGTACTGACAGACGAAAATAAAAAAAGCTTTAATCTTACTCCTGAACTAACAGAACAACTTCAAGAGGAAGGTTATTTTGAAGGAATTGATGTTTATCAAAGCTATTTTAATCCGAAATTAGTAACAGCTTTAGATTATTTAAATGATTATCTTGTTATAACAGATGAAGTAGCAGAAGTTTTTTCCAAATTCGAAAGTTTTGACAATTCTTACGAAGATCAAATTGCAGAAAATCTAAAACTCGGCATTCACTATGAGTTGAAAGACAAAAACCATGTACTTTATGAAGATTTCATCCAAAAACTTGCGGGATTTGTAAAGATAGGATTCAATAATTTTCTAGATGATGAAATGGATGAAATTGTGGAATTCAACACGCTTCCGTTAAAGAATTTTGAGGCAAATCTTGATGAAATAGCCGAATTTATAAAAGAAAATTCAAATTATGATATTGTAATTGCGACGGACTACAAAGAGCGTGTAAAAGAAATTTTAAAAGAGCGAGAAGTTTTCAAATTAATAGATTTTACAGATAGCATAACTTCCCACGGCGGAATTTTAGAAGATTTTCGAACAATAATATTTACAGATAGAGAACTTTTCAACAAACGCTCAAAAGAAGTTACCTCAACCCGCAAATCATATTACAAAGAAAAGCCTGAATACATAGAAAATATTAATGACATAAAAGAAGGAGAATATGTAGTTCACAGCATTCACGGGGTAGGGATTTACAGAGGCTTAAGCCAGCAGGAAATCGACGGACAGTTAAAGGATTACCTGACGATAGAATATGCGGCAAAAGACCGTCTTCACATACCGGCCGAACAGATAAACCTTCTTGTACGCTATCGAGGTTCAGGCTCAATCAAGCCAAAACTTTCAAGAATGGGCGGAAAAGACTGGGAAAACACAAAAGCCCGCGTAAAGAAAGAGGTAGAACAGGTTGCTTATGATTTATTGAGGCTTTATGCCAGACGAAAAATGCAGCAGGGTATAGCATTTTTACCGGACAACAATTGGCAGGTAGAAATGGAAGAAGCTTTTGAATACACTGAAACACCTGATCAAATGAAAGCAATAACAGAAGTTAAAGCCGACATGGAGAGCGATCAGCCTATGGACAGATTGATTTGTGGGGATGTAGGATTTGGAAAAACAGAAGTTGCAATGCGAGCAATATTCAAAGCTGTCACCTCAGGAAAACAAGTTGCAGTAGTAGTTCCGACAACAATCCTTGCCCTTCAGCATTTTCAGACAATGAGCGAACGCTTTAAGCCGTTTGGAGTGAACGTCGAACTTCTGTCACGCTTCAGAACTCAAAAAGAGCAAAAAGAAACCGTTAAAAGGCTTGCCCTTGGCGAATGTGATGTTGTAATAGGGACTCATAGACTTTTGCAGGAAGGTATAATTTTTAAAGATTTAGGGCTTTTGGTAATTGATGAAGAACACCGATTTGGAGTAAAGCATAAAGAAAAATTGAAAGCATTCAGAGAAAATATTGATATAATAACAATGTCTGCAACACCAATCCCAAGAACTTTATACATGTCGTTATCGGGAATTAAAGACATGTCGATAATAAACACCCCCCCGAAAAACAGGCTTCCGATAAAGACATACGTTGGAGTATGGAATGAAACAATGGTTAAAAATGCGATTATCCACGAACTTGATAGGGAAGGTCAAGTATTTTACTTATACAATCGCGTTGAAACCATAGAAGAATTCAAATATCAGCTTCAGCAACTTGTTCCGAATGCAAGAATTGCAATCGGCCATGGTCAGATGGATGAAAAAGGATTAGAAAAAGTAATAGTAGATTTTGCAAACCACGAATACGATATTCTACTTGCGACAACAATTATCGAAAACGGCATTGATATACCAAACGCAAACACAATGATAATCCATGATGCAGATCGTTTCGGACTAGCCCAACTTTATCAGCTCAGAGGACGTGTCGGACGCTCACAAAGACAGGCTTATTGTTATTGTTTCTATAAGCAAAGCAAAGAAATAACCAAAGAAGCATTCCAAAGATTAAAAGCGATAAAAGAATTTACAACCCTTGGAAGCGGATATCAAATAGCGATGAGGGACGTAGAAATTCGAGGAGTCGGAAACATCTTAGGCACCAAACAACACGGACATATGATAAACGTAGGATTTGATACATACTGCCAGCTTTTAGACGAAACCGTAAGAGAACTTCAAGGTGAAGTAGTAAATAAAAACAATCCGGCAATAGTTGATATAAATGTAACAGCCTTTATACCTGATGAATGGGTAGGTTCAGCCGAACAAAAAATGATTGAATATAAACGTCTGGCGGATGTAAAAAATGACGTTGAACTTGACTACATAACAGAAGAATGGAAAGATCGTTTTTCCAAACCGCCTGAAAGTGTTGAGAATTTAATAAAACTAATCAGAATACGCCTTGCCGCAACTGATGTCGGAATTTCACTAATAAGGGAAACATCCGACAATATAAGAATATATATGCCATTTTTAGAAGGTGAATGGAAAATAATTCAACGCGGGCTTCCCTCAAATATATTGAAGAAAATAAAATTTACAATTGCACCAAAGTCTTGCCAAGAGGGCAATTCCATTTTGCTTTTAAATAATGCATATATGAATTTTGATGAAGTATTTAACATTTTGACAGATTTGTTTTATTATATTCATAAAATTAGTCACGAATATACATACTAAAAGGAAAGAGAGACATTATGAAGGGAAAAAAACTCTTAGTTACGTTAGCAGTATCAGCGATATTATTTAGCGGATGCGGATTTAAAGGTGCTAACACAATTATCAAAGTAAACGATACAAAAATTACCCAAGGTCAATTTGACAAAGCATTGGAAAAACAAATGGGAAATTCAATGTTTGCAAGAATGGGAGTTGATTTAAAAAACAATAAAAACACATTTTTAATCAATATTTTAAAAGTTAGAGTAGTAAATGATCTAGTAACAAAAGCTCTACTTGAACAAGAAATGGACAAACGCGGCATAAAAGTTTCAAACAAAGATGTTGATGATGCAATAAAAGATATAATCAAAAAAGTTGGCTCAAAAGACCAATTAAATCAGATCCTAAAACAAAACGGTCTAACAAATTCCGAGTTCAAAGAAGGGATAAAAGATCAAGTAAAAATCAAAAAATTAGCAGATCAAATTCAAGACACAACAGTATCAGATGCAGATGCGAAAAAATATTATAATGAAAATATAAACAGATTCAAATATCCGGAACAAGTAAAAGCATCTCACATATTAATAGCAGCAAACAAAAAAGATCTTGAAGAATTAATAAAAGCAGAAAATGAAGGCCGCGAACTTTCAGAAGCAGAATTAAAAGCAAAAGTAGAAGAAAAAATAAAAGAAAAGAAAGCAAAAGCAGATGAAATTTTGGCAGAAGTAAAGAAAGATCCTACACAATTTGCCAAGATAGCAAAAGAGAAATCAGAAGATCCTGGAACAGCACCAAATGGTGGCGACTTAGGTTTCTTTGCTAAGGGCAGAATGGTACCGGAATTTGAAAAAGCAGCATTTTCACTTAAGCCAAACTCAGTATCAGGAATTGTTCAAACAAACTTTGGATATCACATAATTTATGTAACAGACAGAAAAGAAGCAGGTCAAGAACCGTTTGAAAAAGTACAAAATGACATAAAACAATATATGCAAAGCGAAAAACAAATTACACTTGTTGACAATTTATTGGAATCACTCAAGAAAAATTCAACAATTGAATTTGTAGATCCCGCATACAATCCGGAAGCAATACAAGAAGATATTCAAAAACAATTGAACGGACCTTTTGAAGACGAAAAACAAGCACCTGCTGGCGCAAAAGAAGAAGTTCCGGACATTCAAAAAAAATAATTTCAAACAAAAATAAAACAATAGAAAATCCGTCTTAATAACAAGGCGGATTTTTTATATAAATATTTTTTAAATTATTAAAAAATAATAAAATTTATGATTGATTTGAACTTGATAAATTATAATTAAGGTATACTATATTGTAGAGGTAGGGAAAATGACACACAAACACAACAATCCTTTTAAAAAAGACATTAACGAGGATAAAGCACAAACAGAAGAATTAAACGAAACATCAGAATCTTCAGAAAGCATAAACAATGAACCTGAAGAAAGCAAAAATGATGAATTAGCAAAACTTCAGGCGAAGTACGATGAACTAAACAACCAATATATAAGACTAGCGGCAGACTTTGACAATTACCGCAAAAGACAAGAACAAGAAAGAGAAAGCCTTTATAAATTAGGCACAGAAAACACTTTAAAGAAATTGCTTGAAGTTTTAGACAATTTTGAAAGAGGCGAAAAAGCATTAGAAAATGTTGAAGATTGTGCAAAATGCAAAGAAAGTTTCAGTCTGGTACACAAACAGGTTGTAGACTCATTAACAAAATTGGGACTAGAAACAATTGATGCAGAAGGGCAAACATTTGATCCGAATTTTCACGAAGCCGTAATGCAAACACCTACATCAGAACACCCCGAACACACAATCATTACAGAGCTTCAAAAAGGATACAAACTAGGCGATAAAGTATTAAGACCGTCATTAGTAAATGTAGCAATTTCGGAAAGTTAGAGATAATAACAGCAAAAGAATAAATAAAAAATTTAATTCTTTTGATAGGGATAATAAAAAGAAAAAGAACCATGGCAAATTACTACGAAATATTGGAAGTATCACAAAACGCAACAAAAGAAGAGATAAAATCAGCATTTAGAAAAAAGGCAAGAACACTTCATCCGGATGTAAATAAAGCGCCGGATGCCGAAGAAAAATTCAAAGAGCTAGGAAAAGCTTACGAAACATTAATGGATGATGACAAAAGGGCTACTTATGACCGCTATGGCGAAGACGGCTTAAAGAATGCGGGATTTGACACAGGCGGACCATTTGCAGGCGGCTTTGGCGATTTAAATGATATTTTCAATTCATTTTTTGGCGGTTTTGGGGGCTTTGGCTTTGGCGGCGGTCCGGATCCAAATGCACCAAGACGCGGTGACGATTTAAGACACGATGTAGAAATAGATTTTAAAGAGGCTGTATTTGGGACCACAAAAGAAATAAAATTCACACATCTGGAGCTTTGTCCTGAATGCAACGGAACAGGTGCCCAAAAAGGAACTCAACCGATAACTTGTCCGACTTGTCATGGACGAGGTCAAGTTCAGACAGTTACAAGAACACCGCTTGGAGCTATTTCTCAGATAACAGTATGCCCTGACTGCCACGGTACAGGTCAAAAAATAGGAACTCCTTGTAAAGCCTGCAAAGGTTACGGAAAAATAGAAAAAGAAAAGAAAATTGAAATAAAAATTCCGGCAGGAGTGGACAATTTATCAAAAATAAGAGTTTCAGGCGAAGGGGATGCAGGCTCAAACGGAGGCCCTGCAGGTGATTTATATGTAGTTTTACATGTAAAAACTTCCAAATACTACAAACGAGATGGAATAAATATTTATTCAACAGTTGAGATTGATCCTTCACAAGCAGTTTTGGGAGATGAAATTCAAATTGGAACACTTGACGGAATAAAGAAAATTAAAATTCCAGCAGGCGCGCAAAGCGGAAACAATATAAAGCTTAAAGGAGCAGGAGTTCCAGTAATTTCAAGACCTTCACAACGAGGAGATCATATAGTAATAATTAATGTTGTAATTCCGACTCAAACAACAGAAGAAGAGAAACAATTGTATCGCAAGCTTTACGAGCTTAAATGCGGCAAAAAGCCGGTAGAAAAAACAAACGAAAACATTTTACACAAAGTAAAAGGAGTTTTTAAATAATGCGAAAAATTTTGATTGCACTTGCACTAGTTTTAACAATGTCAGGAAGCGCTTATGCAGCAAAACTGCCGGACAACGTCAAAACTATGGTAAACCAATCATTTCCGAACACAAACTTTCGTTTTGACGGAGTTATAATTTTGCCTGACAACACGATTTATCTTCCGGTAATTCCAGCCAGAATATTGACCCCTGAGGAAATTGCAATTTCTCAAACAATACCAGCCAACAAAAAACTTTCAGATAAACCGGACGTAATAATTTTTAATAACGATTACGCCTTGTTAAAAGTAACCGAACTATCTGACGGCAGAAAAGGGATTTTAAAGATGCAAACACCGCCACATCAATTAAAATCAGGACTTCTTCCACAAGATATGCTTGTCCCAAGAGGGCTTGTTATTCCTGAAAACTTAAAAGGAATTATAGGCAATCTTGAAATTGCAACGATTCATGACCCGACACTAAAAGTCGTTCCTGCTAACGGAAAAAATACTGTTGTAAATTCACTTTCATTAATTCCGCAGCTGTCAAACAAAACTATTTATGCAACAACTAACTTTTCAAAAAATATTCAGGTTGTAAACCCTTCAAAACAAACTCCTGAATATGCACTTGCACAAGAAAATATTCCGATTTCAATTAAAGGTTATGACGGCAAATTTCTTTTAATCACGTCCTACAACAAAAAATCGGTTGATATAGTATCATTAGCAGACGAACAAATCATCAAACAAGTTGAATTAAAAACCCAACCTGATGAAATAATTATTGACAACAAAAATAAAATTGCCTACATCGCAGCCCCTTCAGATGCAAGTATTTATGTTCTGAGTCTTGAGACGATGACCTTAAAAAGACAACTTAAATTGAACGGGATGTGCGAAAAACTTACTCTAAGCGAAGATGGCACAAAGATTTTTTACGTAGATAAAAAAACTAATGAAATATGGGCAATTGAATTAGACAACAAGTATTTGCTAAAAGAAATCGGACGCTTTCCAAACACTTCAAAAATTGCATACGCAAACGGTAAAATCTACATAACAAGCCGTACTAAAAACCGACTTGCAATAATTGATTATAACACCATAGGTTTTATTGGAGAAACCGATATAACCGAAAAACCTATTGATATGCTTGTATATAAAGATATGCTTTATATTCTTGGAGCAGTTAATAATGAAATTTGTGTAATAGACACAAAAACAGACAAACTAACCGACATAATAAAATTAGGCACAGAAGGATTTTCAACAAAGATTTTCAGAATTGATAACACTGATCTTGCAATAGTAACAGATACTCAGGCACAAAAATATACAATGGTAGATTTAAATACAAAGAAAGTTATCAAATCAAACTCTGTTGAAATTCCAATAAATTCAATAGTAGTTGTAGATAAAGTAAAGAAGATAAACAAATGATAGAACAATTCGACCCCGAAACACAGGAAACTTTAAAAGAACTTGAAAAAACACAGCGTCAATTTTGGAATATATCAAGGGTAACCGGAGAATTTTTAAATCTTTTAATTCGTACAGCCAAATCCAAAAACATTTTAGAACTTGGAACATCAAACGGATATTCAGGAATTTGGATAGGGAAAGCTCTAAAAGAAACAGGCGGGAAATTAACGACGATTGAATTTTACGAAAAAAGAATAAAGCCAGCACGTGAAAATTTTGAAAAATGCGGAGTTCTGGATATTATAACAACACTTGAAGGTTCTGCGATTAAGCTTCTTGAATACATGCCTGAAGATGAAAAATTTGACTTTGTTTTTATAGATGCAAACAAAAGCGAAACTTTAAAATATTTTGAACTTATCCACCCTCATCTTGTAAAAGGCGGAATTCTGGCAGTAGATAATGTTTTATCACACAAAGAAAAAGTTCGTCCGTTTATTGATGAAATTAACAACCGACCGGATTATGAAAATGTTGTGCTTACGCTTCCTGCAGGACTTTCTCTTGCAAGAAAACTCTCCTAAAAATGATTAAAAATCCTATTTTCGATATCGGTTTTGGTAAAACTTTTGCGCATTCCATCCTGATATATAATTGTAATTCCTGAGCCGTTTTTAACTTCTCCGATAACGGTAAAATCTTTTGCGATATCATCCCCTACCGTCGCAACAAGCCCGTAATCTTCGCCACCAAACATTATTAAATTCTCATAATCTTCAAAAAGTTTTAAATCTTCATCAAACGGAATTTTAGAAAAATCAATTTCAAGATTCACTCCGCTTGCCTCTGCAATTTGCGATAAAGCATCTGCCAAACCATCTGAAGTATCCATCATTGCATAATCTTCTTTTATATTTTCCGCAATTTTTTTTGAAAATTCCACTTGTGCAGACGGCATCAAATGAGCTTGAATAAATTTTTCAGGTTCTTTTTGACCGTTCATTAAAAGCCTTAACCCCGCAGAACTTGAGCCGTGCACCCCTGCAACAATTATTTTTTGCCCGACTTTTGCATTTTTTCTGGAGGAAATCTTCCGCCCAAAAGTCCTGCCGATTGCGGCAACAGAAATAAAAATTTTATTCGCTCCCGTAATATCTCCGCCAACAATTTCAACTCCACTTGAAGCGTCTTTCATGCCGATATAAAATTCTTTAACAAAATCGTTATTTATATCCTGAGGAAGCGAAAGCCCGACTGTCAAATATAAAGGCTCCGCCCCGCTTGCACAGATATCAGAAATATTAACCATTGCAGACTTCCAGCCCAACTGATAAGGAGTAATAAAATCTCTGCTGAAATGAACATCTTCAACCAAATTGTCCTGAGTAATTACAACCCCTAATTTTTCAAGATAAGCACAGTCATCTCCTATATAGGAGGAATTCAAAACGGTCTTAATTGTATTTATAAATTCTTTTTCTTTCATATATTTCTCTAAACCGCCTGCGCTTTATTTTAATCTTAAATTCCACGACAAAATCTAATTCAGATCGTGTTCGATTAATGTAACAAATTCCTGCACAAGAGTTTGCGACCATTTTTTGCCGGTATCTTTTTTAATTTCGATAAGAGCTTCGACAGGCGACATTTTTGCACGATATGGTCTTTGTTCTGTCAACGCAAAATATGCATCAACTATTAAAATTATCTGAGAAGTTATCGGAATTTCATCTTTAGATATTTTCCCAGGATACCCTGTGCCGTCCCAATTTTCATGGTGATGTTCCACAATCGGAATTATATCTTGCACATATGAAATCGGTTTCAAAATCTCTCTTGCCGCAATCACAGGATGCTCTTGAATATGTTTTCGCTCTTCATCCGTTAAAGGCGAAGATTTTTGCAGAATTTCTTTTGGCAGCATAAGGTTTCCGATATCATATAAAAGAACAGCAACTCTTAACCTGTCAATCTCATCTTTTGAAAGATCAAATCTTTTAGCTAATGATGACGCCAAAAGAACCTTTGACTTTACAACCCCTGATTCATGCAATGGATTATAAGTTTTTGTAAGCATATCAGCAACATTATAAAGTACTTCTTTGGGCAATTCTGATTGATGGTTAATTGATGTAAGTTTATTTACAAGTTCAGCAGACAAATCCCCGTCAATCGGAACATCATGCTTAGAAAGAATATCGACAAATGTATTAACAGCAACCTCTTGCCAGCTTGTTTCAGTAATCGGTTTTGCAAGTGTCACCCTGTTTCGACCTTCTCGTTTTGACTGATACATCGCCTGATCTGTCAGCTCAAGAATTTCTTCCAAGCTATCAGAATGTTCAGGAAATGATGCCACGCCGATACTTGCTGTTATATGCCCGATTGTATCAAGTTCGCATATTTCTATGGCCTTTCTAATTCTTTCTGCTGCCGTCATTGCACCTTTTGAGTCAATACCAGGTAATAATATATTAAATTCTTCTCCGCCCATTCTTGCGGCAACGTCAATGGATCTGGCATTATTTTTCAACACTTCAGCAACAGTCTTGATTGCCAAATCTCCGTATGCATGCCCGTACTGGTCATTTATTTTTTTCAAAAAATCCAAATCTAAACCAATTACACTAAATGGCTGCTTTTGTCTTAATGACCTTGTAACTTCTTTTGAAATATATTCTTCAAAATATCTTCTGTTATAAAGTCCCGTAAGCCCGTCTGTTATTGCCTGCTCTCTAACAGCTTGGAATAAGTCGGCAATAGTTATTGCCATTTCAATTTGCTGTGCAAATATAGTTAAAAAATCAGTTTCACTATCTGCCAAATCTTCACGGGAAGAAAAAACACAAAACCAACCGAACGGATTGTTGCGGGTATATAGTGGAATTACTATTAAAAGTTTTGTCTGCATCCCACTCATTACATTATTAAAAATGTTTTCAGGCAAATCAGGAATTATACTTCTTAAAGCTTCCGATATATTTTTTGTAGTTCTTATCTCACGTTTGTTCAAGGCTTCTGCATAAAAACTATCTTCTGAATAATTCAATCTCCTCATCTGCATCGAAATTTGAATTATTGAATTAACCCGCTTTATAACATTGTTATCCGCTTCGGCAATGACGGACATATATGAACCTTTTTCATCCTTTTGGTATCTTAAAATTGTACTGTGAAGATACCCCAACTCACCTTGAAGACTGTTTACTATTGTTTCCAAAACGCTTTCAAGCGGCCTTGCTGAATTCATCATCTCCCAAATATGCTGCAAAGTAAGCATTCTTTTGTTTGCAATATTAAGTTCCTGAGTGCGTGCTGCAATTTGTTTTTCCAGCTCTAAGTTGCGTTCGTAAACTTCAAGATAATCCTGTTTGTTTCCATAAACGCTATTTTCAATTTCCGCTAAAGTTTTTCTGTATTCTCTTAGTTTATCGAAAAAGTTCATTATACCCTTTATTAACCACGGTTTTTAAAAACAAAATACATTAAAATTATACCGTATTATGAGTTTACTGTATCAAAATTAAGCAATTTTTTTACAATATTTAGTATTTTTTCAGGTGAAGGGTTTCTTGTACACTGCTTATATTTGTCCCCCGTCATTGAGCAAACCTGAGTTGATGGACAAGGCTGACATTCCAATCCACCGTTAATCGCAACATATTTTTCATTCCCGAAAGGCCCATAAAATTTCGGATTTGTACAGGTAAAAATTGCAATAACGGCAGGTTTTCCGCTTGCCCAAGCTAAATGAGCACTTCAGCTATCAGGTGAAATTACCAAATCAGCTCTTTTAAATACTTCAATCAAGCTTTCAAGATTTGTCTTTCCGCAAAGATTCAAACCCTTATCAGCCCCGACCTCAACCAAAAGCTCTCTGTTTTCCTCTGCTCCGGTAAACACTAAAGAACAATCATTTTTTAGATTTTCAACTACTACCTGCCAATTTCCGACATCCCAATGTTTCATTTCTCTTGTTGTTGCAGGTGCAATTATAGCCATAGGCTTTGTTTTATCTAAATCCTTTAAAAGCTCATCTACATTTGCTTTTACTTCGGCAGAAGTCTCTGGTAATGTGAACTTTATATTATCCGTGTTCAACCCTAAATATTTGGCGTATTCCATATCATAATAGAGAACGTGTTTATTAAAATCTATTTTTACATTTTTTATAATCTCATTTGCGCCTAAATTTGAAAATTCTTTGCAAGGCGTGGTTATCAATCTTCTTTTACCGCCTGAAAAAATAGTCCAAATAAGACTCTTAAACATCTTTTGACAATCAATAACTACATCATATTTTTCTTTTCTGATTTCAAAAAGAATTTTCAAATATTCGATTAAATTCAAAATATTTAATCCGCGTTTTTTCCATTTTTTAGCCGGAACAAAATAAACTTTATCAAGACAAGGATTATTTTTCAAAATTTCATAACCTTTTTCCGAAACAACCCAGCCAACTTCATAACCGTTTTCTTTGAATATATTTGCAAGCGGAATATGAAAAATAATGTCACCCATTGATGATAAACGTACAATTAAAACTTTTTTCATTTTATAACTTTCTGTCCTCTAAAAACGCTGCGCCAACAACACCCGAAAAATCACCCAGTTCCGCTTTTTTAAATTCAATTTTGCTTGCCGGAACCGGTAGAGATTTTGCTCTTGCTTTTTTAATAGTATTTTTGTAAAAATAATCCACAGCCTCAATCAACCCGCCGCCTAAAACGATTAGCTTCGGATTTACAAAATTTATAATACTTGCAATTCCGCCTGAAAGATATTCACTTGCTTCATCAACGCAAGCCTTAACAAGCTCATCATCTCTTTCAATTGATTTTCTTATCATACTTGACGAAATAGACTTACCTTTTTCCAGATAATCCAAAATAACAGAATATCTGCCTTTTTTAAGAGCACCTTCAATTCTTTTTTCAATAGCTGATCTTGATGCATAAGCTTCCAAACATCCATGAGCACCGCAAGCACAAGGGCGACCGTTTAAATCAACTATAATATGCCCGATTTCACCTGCTGTTCCTGTTGCACCTCTGATTATCTCACCGTTTTTTACAATCGCTGAACCTACTCCGGTTCCGACAAATATACATACAAAATCATCGCAGCCTTTTGCCGCACCGAATTTCATCTCGCCTATAGTTGCAATCTCTACATCATTACCTAAATATACCGGTATTTTAAAATAATCCTGAATCAAATCCCTTATATTTAAGTCATAACAATCTAAATTCGGTGCTCCGATTAAAATCCCGTTTTCTCTGTCAATCTGACCTGCTGCTCCTATTCCGATTGATGAAATTTCGTCTTTTTTAATTGAAGTTTCTTCAAAAAGTTCTTCAATACTTTCTTTCATTTTTCGAATTATATTATCGGGGCCTTTTTCTTTTTTGGTTTTCTTCTTGACTGAGGCCAAAACTTCGCCTGTTTGCCTGTTTACCATTGCAGTCAGAATCTTCGTTCCGCCTAAATCTATTCCTATTGCGTAGCTTTTCATATAAAACAGATTATATATTAAAATATTTGATTTGGCAAACCGCAGTATATGCTTATTTCTTGCATTAAAAATCTTATTCTGCTAAAATTCTGTTAGGGATGGTATCATTTTTATAGGGATAATTTGATGTTTAAATTTTTTAAAATTACTTTGATTATTTTAGGAATTACACTTTGTACCTACACCCGCGCTTTTGCCGCTCAACAGGTTTGGGTAAATGATTTAAGAAGACTTTTTCTATCTAACGGCGCTTCAATTTATGAGTTAAACATCCGAACATTTAATGCTGATGACAAAAACGGCAATGGAATTATAGAATTTGATGAAGGAGAAGATAGCGGAACTTTCATAAATGCAATACAAAGGCTTGATGAGCTTAAAGATGCCGGAATAAACACAATTCATGTACAACCGATTACACCTGTCGGAAAAACAAAGGCTCTTGGAACAGCAGGTTCAATTTACGCAGCATCATCATTCAACACTCTTAACCCGCAATTGAAGGATAAAAATTCCACCCTTTCTCTTGAAGAACAGGCAAGAAAATTTTTCGCTGAAGCTCACAAACGTAACATCAGAGTAATTGTTGATTTACCCGCTTGCGGAGCTTATGACCTTTATCTTCAGCACCCTGAATTATTCGTAAAAGATAAAAATAACCAGCCGGTTATACCTTCAGACTGGACTGATGTAAGACTTTTGAATGCAGGTTCGGAAGAAAAAATAAATCGCGATGTTTATATTTTATATAAAGATTTTGTCGATATGGTTATAGACCTTGGTGCTGACGGAATTAGAGCCGACGTTGCACCTTTGAAACCGGCTAAATTTTGGAAAGAATTAATTGAATATTCAAGAAAAAAAGATATGCAGTTTATGTGGCTTGCAGAAAGTTCAGATAGTTGGAACACACCTCTTTCAAATTATGGTGTATACACCCCTTACAACAAACTTTTGGAAGCCGGTTTTGACGGATATTACGGAAGCTGGTTTAATCTTAAAGATTGGAATAAAGCTTCTGATCTTTACAAGCACGTAAAATTCAATAACGAACTTCGCACAAAATACAAAGAACCAAAGTCTGTTATCGGAAGTTTTTCAACTCACGATGAATTAAGCCCTGTACTTATTAACGGAATTCCTTATAGTGATATGATTTTCTGGCTTAATGCAACCCTTCCGATAAATTCGTACTACGTTGACGGTATGCAAACAGGCGATAATTATATATATTTTTGGGCAAACAAAAAAGCTCCTAAAACTTATACAGATGACGAATTTTATTTCGTTCACCGAGGAAAAATTGATATCTTTAATTTTTCACGAAAACCAGGATTAACTAACCAAGGACTTAACGACAGTTTTATTTCATCGGTTAAATTCAAAAAAACACTTGCTCCAATGATTGCTAACGGAAAATTTACCGTACTTAAATCAACAAATCCTGAAGTGTTTGCTTATGCGATGAGTTATGACAATAGAACTGTTCTTGTTTTTGGGAATTTAGATTTCTCCGATATTAATGAAAGTTATATAAAAGTTCCTAAATATAACGAAAAACTTATCGCTATTCCAATAAAAATAAATGGAATTCCAGTTTTTGAAAATAACCGGTTTAAAACAAAATTAAATCCCGGAGAAATTCAAGTTCTTCTAGTGGAGGATTTTAATGTCGCAAAATAAACCCAAATCTTTATGCTATAATCCGAATATGAAAAAAGTTTTGTTATGTATAGCTGTTTCATTTGCAATTTCAACATCTGCCGTTTGGGCAAATGAAATTACTGATGATTATATGGACATTGCCGCAAGTTATGCAGTATCAGGCAACTACGCAACTGCAGAAGAATATCTTAATAAAATTCTTTCACTTGAACCTGGTAATAAAGAAGTCGCAAACCTTAAAATATTTTTGCAACAAGCACAAAAAGGAAGTATCCCTTCAGCCATTGCATCATCTGATTCAAAACTTTTACAGGCCCAAAATGCTTATAAAACAGGCAACAAACAATCTCAAATGATGTTTTTAACACAAGCTGCAGCCTCAGGCGGTTATTGGCAGAATATGTTTGCAGGCCACTTTTTCAGAAAAGAAAAACAATACTCAAAAGCCTTGCAATATTACCAAGCAGCGCTTAATGCAACCACTCAATCTTCAGCCCCATTGCTTTATATAGGAATATGCTACTTTGAAATGAAAAATTATAATGAAGCATATCCGATTTTAACTCAATTCATTGCATACAATCAACAAGAAAGCTATGCCTACGCAATGAGAGCAAGGGTAGCAACAGAACTTGGACGCTACAACGATGCAGAAACAGATGTAATTACAGCAATCGCACTTGAAGATACTATTGAGTACAGATATCTTGAAGGCCTTATTCTATTTAGAAGAGGAAATTATAAAAAAGCGCAAACTTCTCTTGAAAAAATAGCTTCTCAAATTCAAACCTCGGATGTGTATAAATTTTTGGGATTAAGCTATTATGCAACCGGAGATTTGAATAATGCGCTTTTAAACTTTGACAAAGCAATCATTCTATCTAACGATGATGTCGAATTAAAAACCAAGTATAATGAAATAAAATCAAAATTAAGAAACCAAATGCAAAGCGGCGTATGAAAAAACGTATGAAAAAGAAAGAATCAGCTTTAATAAAACTTGCCAATGCAATATTCACAGTATTGCTGGCAATTGTTATGGCATACGGACTTCAATGCTACAGTGCGGCTTCGTCATTGCAATTTGCGCAAATAAGCGACGTACATTTTTACACAGGAGAAGACAATACTTCCTATAAGCTTCGAGCAGAATCAGACAAACTTCTTGATGATGCTATTGAACAGATTAACGAAACCCCTAATCTTAATTTTGTAATGTTCACAGGTGATCAAATAGACAAATCATTTGAAAAAGAATTACGAGCATTTCTTCCACACGCACAAAAGTTAAACTATCCGTGGTATATAACCTTTGGAAATCACGATACCTGTCTTGGCGGATATCTTACACCGGAAGTTTACCTTAGCATGATACACGATGCAAACCCAAATTTTGAATTTAAAAAACCTTATTATTCTTTTACACCTCAAAAAGGTTATAAAGTAATAGTTCTTGATACAATAATTCGTGACAGACTGACAAGCAACGGAAAAATAGGTGAAGAACAACTAAAATGGCTTGATAATGAGCTTGATGAATCCGAAAAAGATACCGTTTTGATATTTATGCATGTACCTGTAATCGAGCCTTTTGCAAGCGCAAGTCATATGCTTCTCAATTCAAACGAGGTCAGAACCGTTATTGAAAAACACACAAACCCGATTGCTGTTTTCCAAGGACATTATCACGCAGCAAAAATTACACAACACGACAATGTCCTTTATATAAGCACTCCGGCTCTTGTTTCATATCCAAATGCTTTCAGAATAATTAAAGTCACAAATCATCGTAAAAAAGTTGTTTTTGATATTCAATACAAAGAAACACGCTTAACAAATTTACAAAAACTTTCAAAAATAATGGTCTTTGCAGCCAACCTCTATGCAGGAGAAGATAAAGATCGTTCGGGAATTTTTGAGATTAAAAAAAATTAATTTTGGAGGCAAAATGGGCGAATTTAACATAAAATTTAGAGGAGTAAGAGGCAGCTATCCTGTTGCTAAAAAAGAATTTTTAGATTACGGCGGAAATACGTCTTGTGTTGAAGTTAATGTCGGAGGACATTTGATTATACTAGATGCCGGAACCGGACTTATTGATACCGGAAATGCACTTTTAGAAAAATACATAGCATCCGGTACATCAAATCAGGATAGAACACCGATGAAAGCTCTTGTTCTTATTTCTCACATCCATCAAGACCATATTCAAGGATTTACTTTCTTCAGACCGCTTCACATTCCTTCAACAAGTATTAAAGTTTACGGAAACGCAAATTATGACGAAAGTTTGTCTGATGAACTTGCTAATCTTTTGTTTGGAAAATCTTTCCCGCTTGATCTCGGAGACATTGCAGGTAATCTTGAAATCTCCGACTTGAACGAATCTGAAGGAATAATAATTAAAAAGAATTCTGAAATTATCGTAAAAAGAATTGAAACTCAAGAGGATGAAAAAATAGGTAAAGATGATGTTTTAATCACATATTATCGCTCTTACGCACATCCGCAAGAAGGTGTTTTAATATACAAAATTAAATACAGAGATAAAGTTATGGTCTACGCTACAGACAAAGAAAGCTATCAAGGCGGAGATGCAAAACTTACAAATTTTGCAAGAAATTGCGATCTGTTAATCCATGACGCACAATATACGACAGAAGATTATCTGAATAAATTTGTGCCAAAACAAGGTTACGGACATTCTACTTTTGATATGGCTGTCGATTGCGCAAAACAAGCTAATGCGAAAAACTTAATCTTTTTCCATTTTGATCCAACTTATGATGACAAAAAACTTAATTCCATTAAAAAACAATATGAAACTGAACATATAAAACTTGCTTACGAAGGAATGGAAGTTGAACTTCTTTAAGCAAACTAAAAAACGGAATTTTTTATGAAGAAAACATCTGTAATATTTTTACTCATATTTTTGTCATTTTTAACCTGCGGTTATAAAAAACCTGATGTCTATAAAATTGACGCAGTCAGAAACGCATACATTCATAATAACAAAGGCTTAAACTACGTTCAGGAGCGACTTTATTACCCTGCAATTCAGGAATTTAAAATCGCAATTAGTTTAAACCCTGACACTCAAGCAACCGCTGTCTACTACAACAATCTCGGAGAAGTTTATATGAAAATAGGCGCACCTGATCTTGCGGTAGATTGTTTTGAACGGGCGATTTTACAGTACAGTCTTAATCTTAAATATTACAAAAACCTTTCCGAATGCTACAAGGCGCTCAATATAGCTGATAAAAAAATCCAAGAAACCAGAGAAAATTCCAACCCCCTAAACCTTGTTATGCGTGGAATGCTTTATGAGCAAACCGGAGATATACGAAAAGCCATCACAACATTAGATGAATTTACATACCGAGAACCGGATCTTTTGATTACACCCGACATAAAAAGACATATCCAAACACTTGTAAAAGAGAACCTCTAATGAATCTGAAAAACACACTTTGAACAATGAGCTTTCGGATGATAAACAAGATTATCCTCCAAATCATACATTCGCTCAACTTTTGTAATCAAATTCGCCCCGCATTTTGGACACTTTAGTCCACCTGCACCATTTAAAATAAGCTCTTTCAAACTTTCAATAATCTCTAACGATACAAAATCAGTACTAAAATCTTTTTCATATTTTTTAATATCTTCAGGTAAACATTTCAACCCTTTAGATAAATTTTGCCTAATTGTAACCGGCAAAAACAACTCTTTTCCGCTCTCAATTTCTTCAATAATTTCCGGTGAAATATTACATTTTTTGGCCAAGCCTGTTACCGATAACCCGACTTGTTCTCGTCTTTCCTGTACAAATCTTGCAAGTGTTTTCATAACAAAATTATACATAAAAAAACTTCTTTAAAAAATATTTTTTAAAGAAGTTTTTAAGGTATTTACATTTTATTCAAACTTAGTCAACGTCACCTTTAATAATATTCCAATCCTTCAAAAGCCATTCACTTCCGTAAGGGTTAACTGTTGTTACAGATTGATCCGGTCCGCCCGGTTTAAGTTTAAATCCGTTAGTAAGTTCAACAAGTCCGCCTTTTGGTATTGCAAAGAATGCATCTGCATCTTGCCAAGCATCCGGAGTTGAAAGTGTTCCTTTATTAAACACCTGCCAATTAGATTTTTTATCATCATTTGAAACTTTAATATCAACTTTCGGTGCCATAATTTTCATTCCAAGCTGGCTTCCGTCTTCTGACAAGTATACAAGTTGTTTTTCAAATGTTTCGTTTTTACCTAATACGACACCTTCAGCTTCGTTATCCCATTTAGTCTTAATTACATTATATACAAGGATTTCACCATCTCTTGAACTTGACTGTCCATCCAAATGTCTTTGTACAAAAGTGCTGTTTTTATTATCGTAATAAGACATTGCTATAAAGAATTTACCATCACCGTTCTGCTCAATCCCTAAGTCATCATAGATTTCTTCTTGCTTAGGCGGAACAGGAGAAGTCCAATCAGGCTTCATCCAAACAGTATCACCTTTAACATATACTGTATCCCATTTTATAATTGGCGGTTTTTCTATGTAAACAGTATCGTGTTTTATTATAGGTGGTTTTTCAATATAAATAGTATCTGGCCCTACTACAACTGTATCAGGCGGCTGAGGTACAGGGATTTCCTGTATTATCGTATCAGTTTTACCGGGAACCTCATTTTCAATAACTATTACTTGAGGCGGAACTGGTGTAGGAACCAATTCTGTTTTTACAAAAGTATCAGTCGGAAGATCAAAATAATGATTGTGTTCTACATTTAATTTATCACATCCGCCGGCTACCGCAGAAAGCGCCGTTGCAAGCATTATAGCTTTTGTTGCTTTTTGCATTGAATTATCGGCCTTTTTGTTATTTTCTGAACCGAATGTCAATGGATTTGAGTTATAAAAATTTATTGAATTTACTCGCATAACATGCCTCCGTTTACTTAATTTTGCGTAATCATATTAAAGCCCGAAATATTTTTTTTTGCTATTCGTTCTTTCAAATCTTAATATATCTTAAATTATCAATAAAAAAACGCCCGATACTTTCGAGCGTTTTTATTAAAATTTTAAATTAATTTTATTGCTTTTCAAGTTTTTCTCTAACAAGAGTTTCTACTTGATTAAGGATATCAGGATTTTCTGTCAAGAAATCTCTAGCCTTATCACGCCCCTGACCAAGCTTTTCATCGTTAAAGCTAAACCAAGAACCTGCTTTTTTAACAATATCCAAGTTTACTGCAACATCCAAAATATTTCCGACTTTGCAAATACCTTTTCCAAAAATTATGTCAAATTCAGCAGTTCTAAAAGGAGGCGCCACTTTATTTTTAACAACTCTTACTCTTACGTGGTTTCCGACATCTCCTTCTTCGCCTTTAACACCTTCCGTACGTTTGATTTCCATACGAACTGATGCGTAATATTTAAGAGCATTACCGCCGGTTGTAGTTTCAGGGTTGCCGTACATAACGCCAATTTTCATTCTCAACTGGTTGATAAAAATTACGGTTGTATTTGTTTTACCAATTACACCTGTCAATTTTCTCAAAGCCTTGCTCATCAACCTTGCTTGCAAGCCCATTTGCTGATCTTCCATTGAACCTTCAATTTCAGCCTTTGGAACAAGAGCCGCAACAGAGTCAACAACTACAACATCGACAGCACCGGATCTTACAAGCTCTTCTGTTATATCAAGTGCCTGTTCACCTGTATCGGGCTGCGAAATTAACAAATCATCAACTTTTACACCTAAATTTCTTGCATATTCAGGATCAAGAGCATGCTCGGCATCCACAAATGCAGCAATTCCGCCTCTTTTTTGGCATTCCGCAACAATGTGCTGTGCTAATGTTGTTTTACCGGAACTTTCAGGTCCATATATTTCTATTATTCTGCCTCTAGGCACACCGCCGATTCCTAAAGCTAAATCCAATGCCAATGATCCGGTTGGAATAGCTTCAACATTTACTGAAACTTTATCGCCAAGTTTCATTATTGAGCCTTTACCGAAATCCTTTTCAATTTTCTCTATAGCAAGTTTTAATGCTTTACTTCTTTCATCAACATTTGATGTTGTTTCTGCTTCTTTTTCTTTCGTAGCCATCGTTTTCCCTAACCATTTTGTAACCCGCTTAAGGGCAATTATACTTTATTTTAAAGAGGTTAACCCTTATAATTAAAAACACCGACTTGGCGGCGTTTTTAATCTTTAATGCTTATTCCCAAACATTTTTTTCTTTTTTTCTGTACATGCCAAATCCAACATGTTTGTAGCTGCCTAAATCATTTTTTAACTGATAGATTTCTTTATTCAAATCTATAATCTTCTGACGCAAAGTCTCATTATCAGTCTTACAGCGAATTAGTTCAACCACAACTTCATCCATGCCTTCAAGCTTTTCATCAATAACTTTTGCAATTCTATCACTTAATTTAGTTTCCATTTCTTTTAATGAAACTAAAATATTTTTTATTGCAGAAGCCTCTTTTTGAGGTGCTACTGAAGCTGCAACAGGTGTTGATACAGCTATAGGATTTGAAACACCCTTCTTCGCTTGAAGTCTTCTTAAATTGCGAACTTCTTCATATGAAAAATAAGTTTGACCTTTTTCATTCTTTTTCGGCAAGATAGAAGCTCTTTTACAAAGCTCCACAATCTCTTTGTTATCCGCATTTAGTATCGCTCTAACTTGCTGCGGAGATAAAGTTTTTTCTTTAACCTCTTCTTTTAACATATTTATTTAATCCCTCAAATTTCCCAATTATATTTTATTTTATTCGAACAAAAAAAACAAATCAATTTCACAATCTTGTAACATCACTTAATAAAATTTTACGGATTTTAAAAACTTGCACAACTTGTATGTTTACTATTATAATGTTTTTAAAAAGAATGAGGGTTAAATATGAAGAAAAAATTATTAATTTTAGCAATGTGCTTATTAACAGCTATGTCTGCACAAGCTGCAACTTGGGTTGCTTTGGATAGCGGAAATCCTGATATTCAATTATTTATTGACAATGACTCTATTAAGTACAATTCAAATGATCAATGTGTTTACGCAATCTTATACAAAAAGTCTAATGATCCTGTTAAACTAGCTTATATTAAATCGGATTATTCTGCTAATAAAATAGGGGTTATTAGAGTTGAAGATTATGAAATTGACAAATATAATCCTTCTTTTTATGCTAAACACTCCAGAGCTTTTATGAAAAGTGTTGAAAATAATAACATCTTACTTTCTGCTCACAATTATGCTCTTTCTCAACACGGAAATAAATTTGAACCTGCTTACACAAACAATATCGCTACTGATATTAATACAAACAGCAGTTACCTCGAAAATAGAGCTTTCAAAACTTATGCGGAAGATGTTAAGGCGAAAATTCTTAAGAACTGGAATACAACAATTGGAACTGTTTACACAGATGTTAATATCCTGATCAGTATCAATATGGATGGAAGTTTAAACGGATATAGAGTTCTTGACTCTAATGCCGGAGAAAAAGCTAAACGTACAGCTATTGCTGCTATTATGCTTTCTGCTCCGTTTAATCCTTTCCCGGACGGTCACCTTATTACAACCAGCGTTGTTAATATTCCGATCCATTTTGAACAAAAATTCTTTAAAAATTACGTTAAATAATTTGCTTTTGGAGAAGTTATCATATTTTTGATAATTTCTCCTTTTTTAGTTTTACAACAAATGAGGAATAATTTATGATTAAAAAAACAATCATATTGTGTATTGCTTTCCTTTCCTTAAATTCTGCAGTTTTCGCTGCTGACTGGATTAGGCTTAATATTACAAATACAGAAAAGTACATTTACCTTGATCACGATTCTATTTCAAAAAATGAAAATAACCTTTTTTATGTTGTCAGATTTAAAAACAACAGCGATAAAGAAAAACTTGCGTATATGAAATACGAAATTAGCGAAGACAAAATCGGCATAATTAAAGTTAAAGATTACAACTCTGAGAAATACGAATCTCCAAAAGTTTGGCAAGAATCTTACGCTTTTATGAAAAAGGTTAATGAAGATTCCTTCTTTAACAACATCAACAATTTTGTTAAAGATGACGAAATGGTACATAAACTCGTAACAACAAGACAACTAAGAAAGCAAAATACTCAATCCAATAATTCCGAACTTATAAAAAAATACGGTGAAAAATATCCGACAATGAAAGATTATATTACATCGGTCGAAACAAAAATTCGCCAAAACTGGAAGCTTCCTGTTACAAACAACGGCGGTATCGCAAAAGTCCAATTCAAAATCGGACGTGACGGCAAACTTTTATCTTGCGAAATTAAACAAAGCTCGGGTAACAAAAACAATGATGACAGCGCAATTGCGGCAATTAAAAACACTGAACCGTTTGAAGCTTTCCCTGCTAATACAGATAAAAATTTGAAAGAAATAAATATTATTATGACTTTTGATTATTACGTAATGGATATAAACAAAAAATAGGTAGGATATGCTTAAAAAAATATTTATTACAATAAGTTTCATTCTAATTTTATCAGGAAAAGTTTTGGCTCAGGATTTTTCTGCTGATATGACAGCAATAAGCCCAATGCTCGGAAGCCCTGAAATGCAAGCTTATTCACTGGAAGTAGGTAAAAAAATTATCAAAAATTTTGACCTGCCAACAACCGATGAAAATTTCGCAACTCTTGTTACTTTTAAAGTCGATAAAAACGGTAAACTTATAAGTTACGAAATAACACAAACTTCTGGCAACACTGATTATGACAATCGAGTAATTAATGCGATTAAAAAATCTTCGCCATATCCACCCCCCTCATTTCAAGAAGGAGAAGAAATCGGCGTTATTTTGAATATGGATATGAACATTCTGAAACTTATTAAAATGTTAGAAAATTTTAATCTCGATTTTAATTTCGATTCAAATTTAGTGCCGGAAGATTTAGATAACCTTTTATCGCCAAAAGAATATCCAGCACCAAAAAATAACACTAAACCCCCAAGTGGTAAAAAGTTTGTTAATCCTTATGATATTGAAAAGAGCCTTGAATAATCAAGGCTCTTTTTTAAATTTTGCGTTAATAAAAAAACTAAACAGCTTTTTGAACTTTTCCAGCTCTTAGGCAGGAAGTACAAACATTAATTCTCTTTGTCTGTCCGTTTACGTTAACTTTTACAGACTGAAGGTTTGGCATCTGACGGTGCACAATTTGTTTATGAGAGAATGTTAGTTTTGCTGCTTTTAAAGATTCTTTTCCGCATACATCGCATTTTTTTGACATGATAAATTTCCTTTTCTAGCTAGTTGTGTAATTTTATAATATATTAAAAATCAAATAAATCAAGTATCATGTTAAATTTAATTACGATATTTTTATGGTAGAATTTATTATATAAGATTTATGCGGGAGTTTTAAGATGAAAATTAATGCCGTTATAACAGCCGGAGGAACCTCCTCAAGGTTCGGAAACAAGAATAAACTTCTTGAAAAAGTTTATGACAAAGAGATTATAAAATACACAATTGATGCTTTCGAAGCTTCAAATGTTGATGAAATTATTGTTTGTTCTCATATTTCTATTATTGATGAATTAAAAGAACTTTTCAAAAGCTATAAAAAAGTAAGCTTTACAGAAGGCGGAACAACACGCCAACAATCGGTTTTCAACGGGCTCCAAAAATCAGAATGCGATTACGTAATTATTCATGACGGGGCTCGTCCTATGGTTACGACTGATATGGTAAACAACTGTATTGAGATGGTTAAGGATATGAAGGCGCTTACTGTTGCAACCAAAACGATTGATACTATTAAAGAAGTTGAAAACGGAAAAATTATCCGCACAATAGACCGCTCAAAACTTTACAATACACAAACTCCGCAAGCTTTTGAATATAAATTAATTAAAAGAGCGCACGAAAAACTTAAAGACCAAAACTTCACAGACGATGCAGGTATGCTTGAGGCGCTCGGTGAAACAGTTTACATCTTAGACGGAAGCTACAAAAATATAAAAATTACAACTCAATTTGATATTGAAACTGCTAAAATATTTTTGAAATAATTTTATTATTAAAACTTTAAATAAAAAGACCGCTGGTTAAGCGGTCTTTCTTTGTACATACATTATTGAGAATTATTTCAAACTATTGGTTTTCTAATTAAAAAGCATTTGCCGGTTTTTTCTGAGCAGTTGCGCCAGGAATTGATTGCCAGTTAGCAGCCATAATTTTCTTAAATGATTTTAAAGCTGTATCTTCAAGTTCACCAAGTTCTTCAGCTTCCATAATAAGTTCTCTTAAAGGAAGTAAAGCTCTTTGATCTCTCAACACACCTAAAGCTGCTGCTGCTCCGGCTCTAACAAGTTCATTTTCGTTGCGGTTTTTCATTACATCTATTAAAGCCGGAACTGCTTTTGTATCATTCAATTTACCCAAAGATGTAACCGCATAAATTCTAACGTTTACCCATTCGTCATAAAGCATATTAATGACTTTATCAACTGCCTTTTTGTTTCCGATTTCGCCTAATGCTCTTGTTGCATCGCATCTTACATTTACTTTTTCGTGATCGAGAGAATCAATTAAAGCATCTGTTGCAACATCACCAATTTCAATAAGAGCATCAGTTGCTGTAATACAAACCTGAGGATTTTCATCATTCAACGCTTCAACAAGAGGTTCAACAACAATTGCACCGCCCAAACGACCTAACGCACGGGCTGCACGAACTCTTACGTCAACGTTTCTATCTTCACGCAAAGATTCAATTAAGTGAGTTGTAGCTTTGCTATCGCCAAGTTCACCTAAAGCTCTAGCTGCATACAATCTTACGGAACCGTTTTTATCATTTTTCAAGACATCAATCAAAGGTTCAACAGCTTTTGAATCACCCATTTCACCTAAAACACGGGCAGCATTATATCTAACTTTTTCTGAATTACTTGTTCTTAAATCCATCAACAATTCATCAAAAGTTTTTTTCACTTGTTTTTTCTTGCTGTTCACACTAATTGTCATCATTTTCCTCCGACACTACAAAAATATTCTACACACTATACTTTTATAAAAAATTTGGTTAGAATATTATTGCCTTTTTTACCTACTTATATTAAAATTTGTTTACAATCTAAATCTTTTACTGCGGGATATTATGTCTTTTAGTAAAATTTTTATAAAGGGTAACACTCACACTTTATATTTATAATATAAACTATTTTTCAAATTCTGTCATGCGTCGGTTATATTATTTGCTCAAATTTTATGATTGTTTTTTTAACATATGATGAAATTCAATTATATATAAATCAAATTCGTAACATTTTTTAACACATGCTACTCACTACGGATAGTAATAACAAACTCGGTGCCTTTACCAACCTCACTATTTACAATAATTTCACCCTTATGCTTTTCGATTATTTTTGCAGAAATCGCCAATCCCAATCCCGTGCCAACGCCTACTCCCTTTGTAGTATATCCGGCTGTAAAAATTTTATTAATTTCTGATTTTTCAATTCCTTTTCCGGTGTCTTTTATAGACACAGTCAAAGTTTTAGCCTCATATGAAGTTGTTATTATTATCTTTCCGCACCCTTCTATTGCTTGGCAAGCATTAACTAAAACATTGGTAAACACTTGATTTAGCATATTTGGATAACACTTTATAAGAGGAATATCTCCAAAATGTTTTTCTACTTCTATTCGGTTCTTAGTTTCGTGGCGAATCAAATCCAGTGTTAGTTCCAGCTCTTTATTAATATCAGCTTCCTGCAGATCAGCCTCATCAAGACGAACGAATTTCTTTAACGATGTAACCATATTACTGATTCTTTGTATAGCTTCACGGTCAATTTCATTGATATCAGCAAGTATTGAAGATATTTCCGCATCTTGTATACGTGGAATAAATTTTGACAAAATCGCATTATTCGATTTAATTGAAGCTACTGGAGTATTAATTTCATGGGCTACCCCTGCGACAAGCTGACCGAGGGACGCCATTTTCTCCGAATTTATCAAATGAAGCTGGGTTTCTTTAAGCTCTTTCAATGCATTCTGAAGCTGATGAACTGTTTGAATATTTTTGTTATAGAGTTCGGCTCTTATAATAGCGTTTCCCAATTGAGCGGATATCGCTTCTAAAATTTCCAACTCTTCATTCAATTCCCTTTTGTTGTAACTCAGCAAAACTATCACACCGATTAGGTTTTGGAGATGAAAAACAGGAACTGCAATTCGCATAACAGGCTGCTTAAATGGAGAAGCATTTTTAAATTCTTTCAAAATATACTGTATCGAAATCCTTTGGGAGAGAATAGTTTCAGCCGTTTCTTCATCAAATTCAAATTCCTTTTTTAACTCTGAATTTTTAGACGGATAGACTTCCTCTATAGAAAACTTTTTCTCACTGTAAGATGCGTAATAAGTTTTAAAAGCTCCAAACATTGCAGATAGTTCTTTTAATGCCGAAACCAAAATTACAGACAAATCCATTGACTCTCTGATTGTGTTGGAAACTTTGTTTATAAGCGCAATTCGGATAGCTTGAGATTGCGCTTTTTGTTTAATTTTCATCAAATCTTCGTTCTGCTTTTCAAGAATATTTATTTTTTCTTTAAGCTTTTTATTTTGATTTTCAATTGAATTGAGCTCTGTTTCGGCGCTTATATCAGAAAAAAACATTATCGTATAACGCCATCTTTTAGCAGCAAAAAGATCGTAATATTTAAGTTCTCCGTTTTCATTTTGGTAAGAAATTCTGGCTGAAAAATCCTCTTTAGAAATCAGCGCATTATAGATAGGAGAATAGTTTCGGATGTTATCGCTCTCAAGCGGACAGATATCAAAATTCACATTATGCGAAAATTTTTTAAGTCCCGAAAACTCTGAAAACCATCTTTTAAATTTATTATTTTTATAAACAACATCTCCGCTGTTATTTACAATTATAACCGCATCCCTAAAACGGTTAAATATATCAAACTTTTTCATATCCAAATTATAAATAAGAAATGCTTGATAATCAATTTGTTAAAAATCACAAAACAAGATTAAAGCTAAGATTTTCAAAAACAGTTTGAGGATTCATATTAACATCAAATTGTTTTTTAGCATTTTCGATTAATTTCATATATTTAATAAATTGATATTGTTTTGCTCTTGGCAAATTTCCGCCTGAAATTACCGCTGCAAGATAGTTTTGCATCTGAGTCAAAATAAGCAAGGGTTCATTTTCCTGCGCAAGCTCTAAAAGTTTTTCGTTAAAATCCAACACTTGAGAGCGCTCAATTTCCATAAAGAAATCCATCAAATCCTTAACTATTGAAAAATCTCTGTCTTCAGGAAGTTTTGACGGCACAAAAAAGCTTTGCGCACGAGAAAGAACCGTTGTAATTACATCAGTTTTATCTTTAGTTAAAAAGAAAAAAGTCGTGCCTGAAGGCGGTTCTTCAAAAGTTTTCAAAAGAGCATTAGCAGCAGCTTCAGGAAAATTAATCTCATTCAGGGGGCAAATATTTCCATCTTTGTCTTTGTCACAAAAAATTAAAACCCTGTGATAATCTGACGAAACCATAAGATCATTTTTAATCATTCTTGCCTGCGAAATTGAAATAACAGTTTTTGCATCATCATCAGCGGGTTTATTATCAACTTTAGAAATTGTTTTAACTTCAGGATGATTATTTTCTCTTATCCAGCGGCAATTCAAACAATCACAATCGGGAGTATGCGAACCTTTACAATTAAGCATCCTTGCAACTTCCAGTGCAATTTGATATTGAGCGTTTAAATCATTACCATACAAAAGAATACAATGCGCAATACTTTTTTCAGGATTGTTAATCCCGCTTTCAAAATATTCGATAAGTTTTGGGTAATCTTCTCTAATTTTATTTGAGGAAAGCATTTTCTACCTCCTCTTCAACATTAAAAGACTGCCCTGATTTTATTCTGTATTCCGCTTCAGTAAGATTTTTTTTCATTTCAACAAGGTCTTTCAAATTTGTTTTCTTCAACTTTTGGATAGAAAGTTTCACCACATACTCATGCTGACCTATAAGTTTTCCAAGCTCAAAAGGCGAAAGTTCTGAAGATTTTGCCTTTATTATAATCCAGCGTCTCAGCATAGTTTGCAAAGTTGATAAAATCTCAAGCGGATATTTTTTCTCCAATAATTTTCTGTACTCCAAAAGTGCCTTGTCTTTTTCTCCCAACATCAAATAATCAGAAAACGCAAACAAATCCTCATTCGAAATACAAATTTCTTTAACCATTTCTTTTGTTGCAACTTTATCCGGATAGCACATAAGCTTTAACTTTTCCAACTCTCCGTCAAGCTGACGCAAATTATTTCCAACCTGAACAATTAATGCCGTAACTGCATCAGGATTAATTTTTAAAGACTTAGCCTTTGCCTCCCTTTTAACCCAATCTTCAAGTTCAGCCGTTTTGTAACTCGGGATTGAAGCACATTCTTTTGAGTTATATTTTGAGAAAATTTTAAAAATTTTCTTTCTGCTGTCAAGCTTCTTACCGCCGTCGCGAGGAAGTTCCGCCACAAAAACTATATCAAGATTTTCATTATTATTCTCTAAAGCTGATTCAATTTCCTTAATCTGTTTGTCGTCAAAAGTTTTTGTAAAATAATCCAAACACTTGATAACGACAAGCATTTTTCCAAACATCATCGGCTGAGAGCGCAAAACTGAAACTAAATCCGGAAACTTCGGGTTGTCATAAGTTTTAAAACTCATTTCCAAAAAATTCTTATCAAGACCTTTTTTCAGCTTGTCAATTTCTTTTTCTATATTAAAATCTTCGTCACCGTAGAAAAAATAAACTGCCATATTTTAATTATTAGCACAAATTAAATCCCTGCACAAATTCAAAAATATTTTCATAAATTTACCCTATGTAAAGATTAATTTAGAATTGTCCAAAATCACGTGTTTATGGTACAATGTAGGAGTGAAAGCAGATTTTCTTTTAAACAGACACTTAGGGAAATAAAAATATAAAATTAAAAGACTTGTTGAATGTTTTGGGTATAAACAGCTTTCATAAATAAAAGTTTAAAAGTAAATAGAAATAATCAGACTGAGGTAAGAGATGAGTAATCAACAAAGTATGTTTAGTGACGGTAAAATAATTCCCGTAAATATAAGAGAAGAAATGAAACGCTCATATATAGATTATGCGATGAGTGTAATCGTAGGTCGTGCGCTGCCTGATGTAAGGGACGGCTTAAAACCTGTTCACAGACGTATTTTGTATGCAATGAACGAATTAGGAATGACGCCGGATAAACCGTTTAAGAAATGCGCCCGTATTGTTGGTGAAGTTCTTGGTAAATACCACCCCCACGGCGATAGCGCTGTATATGAAGCTTTGGTTCGTATGGCTCAAGACTTTTCAACAAGATACCTGACAGTAGACGGGCACGGAAACTTCGGTTCAGTCGACGGTGACGGTGCGGCTGCGATGAGGTATACAGAAGCCCGTATGCATAAAATTACACAATCAATGCTTGCCGATATTGATTGCGAAACAGTTGAATTTGAACCAAACTTTGACGGTTCATTACAAGAACCATCAGTTCTTCCGGTAAGACTTCCGATGCTTTTGTTGAACGGATGTTCAGGTATTGCAGTTGGTATGGCAACAAACATCCCGCCTCATAACGTATGCGAAATTGTAGACGGTACCGTTGCACTTATCAACAACCCTGATATTACGGTTGCTGAACTTATGGAATATATTAAAGGACCTGACTTCCCAACAGCGGCAACAATTATCGGATTGAACGATATTAAACAGGCTTACGAAACAGGCAGAGGCTCAATAAAAATGTCAGCCGTTGCAACTATTGAAGAAATTGCAGGAGGCGGCGGACGCCAGGCAAGAACTGCAATAGTCGTTACTGAAATTCCTTATCAAGTTAACAAGTCTATGCTTATCGAAAAAATTGCAGAACTTGTTAAAGATCAAAGAATTACAGGCATCTCCGACATTCGTGATGAATCCGACCGTGAAGGTATGAGAATCGTTATTGAGCTTAAACGTGATGCAAAACCTGATGTTGTTAAAAATAATTTGTTCAAATATACTCAGCTTTCAACAACCTTCGGTGTAAATATGCTGGCTCTTTGCGGCAAACAGCCGAGATTAATGAACCTGAAACAAGTTTTGGATGAATTTGTCGAACACAGAGTTGAAATTGTAACCAGAAGAACAATTTTCTTCCTTAAAAAAGCTAAAATCAGAGCACATATTTTGGCAGGCTTAATCATCGCATTAGGTTCAATTGACGAAGTTATAGAACTAATCAAAAATTCAAAAACAACTGATGATGCAAGAGAAGGTTTGATGAGCAGATTCGGACTTGACACAGATCAAGCAAATGCAATTCTTGAAATGCAATTACGCAGATTGACAGGATTGGAACAAGATAAAGTTAAGGCTGAATATGATGAACTTGTTAAGAAAATTGCAGAATATGAAGAAATCTTGGCAAGCCGTCACAAAATCCTTGAAATTATTAAAACAGAACTTCTCGAAGATAAAGAAAAATACGGAGATGACAGAAAAACTCAAATTCTGCCGGAACAAGGTGAAGTAACTATTGAAGATTTGACACCAAACACTCCGATGGCAGTATTTATTACTCATCAAGGATATTTGAAGAGAATTTCACTTGACACATTTGAGCGCCAAAACCGTGCAACAAGAGGTAAATCAGGTATAAAAACAAAAGAAGATGACGATATTCAGCACTTCTTTACGGCAATGATGCACGATAAAGTTCTGTTCTTCTCTTCAAAAGGAACCGTTTACAGCCTAAATGTTTACGACTTCCCAGAAGGCGGACGTCAGGCTAAGGGATTGCCGATAGTAAACGTACTTCCGATTGAACAAAATGAAACAATCACAGCAGTAGTTCCAGTCAGCACATTCTCACATGATTTGAACTTGATTATGCTGACAAGAAAAGGCTACATCAAACGTATTGAACTCGATAACTTCTCAAATATCCGCCGCAACGGAATTATCGCAATCGGACTTGAAGAAGGCGATGAACTTTGCTGGGTTAAACTTGCAACTGCACATGATGAAATAATTATCGGAACCTCTTGCGGTATGGCAATCAGATTCCCGATTGAAGATTTAAGACCTTTAGGCAGAAGCGCAAGAGGCGTGACTTCTATGAAACTAAGAACAGGCGATACAATCGTCGGCTGTGATATAGTTCCGAGAAACTATGATGCGGATCTTCTTGTTGTAACCTCTGACGGTTTTGGCAAACGTACAAAATTGTCTGAATTCAGAAGCCAAAACAGAGGCGGAATAGGACTTATTGCAACTAAATTTAAATCACCAAAATCAAGATTAGTTGCACTTACAATCGTAAAAGAATCCGATGACATTATGATGGTAACTGCAAACGGCGTCGTAACTCGTATTAATGCAGGCTCAATAAGCTGTCAGGGAAGACCCGCAACAGGCGTCAGAGCGCAAAACTTGATGGATAACGATACCGTTGTTTCAGTTAATAAAATTCTAAATCCTGAAGAAGATGAAACAGCAATTCCTGCCGATATGCAAAAGGCAATTCCTCAGGATGTTAATGTCGAACAAACTAAATTGATTGACAACGAAAATTAATTTTTTAAATTAATATATTGATTTTCAAACAAGATGTTTTATTTTAAAAACATCTTGTTTAAATTTTGTATGTCTTTTTTGAACCATTCACCTATTGTATTATTTTTTGAGCCATATGCATTACTCATTTTATAGTTATTTAAATCTCCAGCACCATTATGTCTTTTTACTGTTTCAAAACCCGTCCAGTCGCTTTCGATAACTTCATCGTAATGCCCGTCATTATCTAAATCTCTATATTCTCTTGTATTAGCTGATTTTGAATTTACATCATAAAATTTTATTGAAACAGCTTCTGACATATCATATTTACCGTCTTTATTTTTGTCAACGAATATCGTTCTTTTTAAAACTTGACCATCTTCATTGTACAAAGTTTCAGTTCTCTTGCCGTTATTTTCCGAAACCTCTACCCTTTTAGCTACATAAGCATTTTTAGGTATAATTAATCCCATAATAAATCTCCTTTCCAAATATCCCCATTTATTACATATTTATATAAAAATATTTAGTAAAATTAATTAACTTTAATTATTTTTAAATTTACATCCTGTTACATATAACAAAAATTATTTTTAGAAGTTTTAAAAAAGTATGAGAATTACTGCAAATTATTACTACAAAAATATAAATTCAAACAATAATGTTAATGCAAACAATAGAGCGCAAAAACTGGAGCGGAATTATTTTTCAACTACCGCCAGCCAACAAAATTCTTATACCGTGGCTTTCAAAGGAAATTTGATAAAAAATTTGACTGAATATTTGAATTTTTTAGAAGTTAAACGGTATGCCAAGATTGTAAATAAAGAACTTGCAAAAAATCCAAACGGTGACAAAATTCTTTTCAGAAACCTGAGTATGGAAACAATGGAAGGAATTCAATATGGAATTGAAGTTTTTAAAGGTCTTTCAATGAAAGATATTCAATATATGAGCGAAAACCTGCACGTTATAGCAGTTAGAAGAGGCTGCAAAAACATGTGCGGATACTGTTACGCTGATGCCAAACCTTCAAACAGAGAAATGTCCTGGGAAGATTTCAAACTAATCACAGATGGATATAAAAAACTTAGAAAACGGCTTGGAAATTTACCTTTATTTGGCGAAAATATGACATCAGGAAATGGTACTTTATTATACAGATCAACAGAACTTTTTTACGATTCCGATTGTATTGATATTGCAATAAAGGATAAAAAAGGCAATATTTACGACTTTACAAAACTTTCAAGCGAGTTATACAATTCATTAGGCAGAAGAACTGTTTTTGACACTTCCGGATGGGACCCGAACAATAAAAAACTTCAGGAACGCGCAGAAAAATATGCCGAATATTTTTCAAAACCGGAAAATATGGATCAATTAAATGCTTTCAACCTTTCATTTAACTGTTTTAACGCTTCTTATATTGCGGCCGTTAAAGCACTTAAAAACGGTGACAAAGAAAAATATTTAAGACTTAAAAACAAATTCACCGACAGAATTGCAAATGCACTGTATACTTTCACCCCGCTTGCCAAGGACAAAAAATTTAATGTAATGTCAAGAAGTTTTGGGGATAACGCAAAAAATGCCCAATATTTTGATTTTTCAGCAATGTTTGAACTTGGCACTGATGTTCTGAACAAGCTTGCAAAAATGTACTATGCCGATCTTAAAGGTGAACAAAAATATGTAAAATCTAAAGCTGAAATTAATAATTTAATAGATTTATATTTTTCCAAAATTTATAGATTTGATGCTAATTTAAATTCTTCAGGCAGAATGGGGAAATTTATGCAGGATTTTAAAATAAAAGCCCCAATGCAAAACCATACAGAATCCACAGTTATTATGGCACAGGATTTAAAAACCAACGGAAGATACCACAGCTATATAGCAATGAGATTAATTGACACAGATGGAAAAGTTTACCATATGGATTACGCAAGATTTTTCCCAACCGAAATTCAGCTTAACTTAAAAAACAAATCGAAAACTCCAAAACTTGCCAATTTAAGAGAAGATTACCCCATATCAAAAGAAGACATAAACCGCAAAGAAATATTATCTACTTAACCCAAAATTCATTCATAGTTAAAGGGGTTCTGGGATTGTCACGCGAAAATATCTGCATAACATAACTTCCGGACTGATTTATTACTATGTAATCGTCATAATAATAAATCTGTTCATCTTTTAATCTTATATCTTTACCGTAATAAACTTTATAACCTAATCTGCCGTAATCATTATCTTTTTTAACAATCTGCAAATACATAAATCTTGAGTGAATTTTTTTAGGCATCACAACAAGATAATAAATCCTTGTACCTTTCTCAAAAACCTGCTCATGTCCCATTACCGTATCAACAGTTATAGGATATTTATTAAACAATATCCCAGGTTTTTCATCGTCACAGGCTGTTGTAAAAATCATTATTAATAATATACAGACTGTAAATAAAATTTTTCGCATTACTGTAAGCTGTTAATCCTATCTTCTATAACCTTTACCATATTGGTATCTTTGTTATATTTCAAAAATGCACGGTAATTATTTACAGCTTCTGCTTTATTGTCTTCTTCTTCATAAGCGATAGCTAAAGCATAATAAGCATAAGCATATTCTGCATCGAGAGAAATTACCTTCTCAAAACATTCCTTGCTTTTTGAAATATTGTTATCGTTAGCATACACAAGACCTAAATTAAACCATCCATCAGCATAATCAGGATTTACAAAAATAGCTTTTTTATAAAAATCAAGTGCTTTTCCATTATCATTCTGCATTTTGTAAATATTACCAAGTTTTAAAAGAGTTTCTTCATCACTTGGATTAATTTTTAAAGCAGCTTTATAATTTTCCACAGCACTGTCAAAATTATCTTTTTTATATGCTTCATCACCTTTTGCAATTAAATCTTTACTTTTATCGACATTTGCAACGGCAACTACATTTTCATCTCCATTTTCAACACTTATAGAAGGAAGTTTTCCATCTTGAGTTTGAGTATTTGAAGCCTCACTAGATTCAGCATTTAATTCAACGGGTTGAGTATCATTTACCGAAGGATTTTTCACAGAAGAAGCTGCATTCATTTCTGCAATAAATTCAGCATACTCATCACTAAACAACTTTTGCTGCGGAGATAATTCTACTGCCTTTTCGTATAATTCTCCGGCCTTGTCTTTCGCACCGCTAACCCGATAGCAATTTGCAAGCCCATAATATGCAAACCCGTCTTTCGTACCTCTGGATATAGCCTGCTCAAATTCTTCAGATGCTTTTGAATAATTTTTTAAATCAAAATCAATTTTACCTTGTGCAACAAGAGCCTCTGTCAAATTACTTTCTATTATCGGATTTTCTTTTTGTGAAAGTAATTCTTTATAAACAGAAATAGCTTCTTCATATTTTTCTTGAGCGTGAAGTGCGATAGCTCTATTTACTTTAACATCATAATTGTTGGGTTCAGATTGCAAAACTTCATCATAATACTTAAGTGCTTTTGCATAATCTTTCCTCATATGATAGCAAGTCGCAAGTTCTTTTTTGATATCCAAATCTTTACCATCAAGAGCAAGTGCCTTTTCATAATTTGCGATGGTGTTGTCATAATCATTAAGTCTTTTATAAACAATTGCCATGTTTTTAAAAGTTCTGACATCTTCAGGATAATTTTCAGCATAAATTTTGTATTGCGCAATTGCTTCACCATTTTTGCCCATATCAGCCAAAAGATTTGCATAATCAAATCTTATGGAATGTAAATTGGGCGCTTGATTAAATACAATTTCATACTGTCTTAAAGCTTCTTCTTTTTTATTAAGTTCCTGATAAGAAAGAGCAAGGCTCATATGAGCTGACAAGCTGTCCGGTTCTTGTTCAATAGCTCTTTCCAAAAACTCAACGGCTTTTGCATAATTTTCTGTCTGAAATAATGCAATACCATAATTGGAATTATATTTAAAATTGGAAGAGTCAGCTTCATAAAGTTTTGAATATTCTTCAACTGCTTTATCCGGTTTATTCGCAGATAAATAAGCATTTGCAAGACTTTCTCTTGCTTCTTTGTGGTTAGAATATGTTTCTAAAAACTTTTCATAATTTTCAATGGCTGCGTTATAATCATTCATCAAATATTCGACATTTGCGATATTCAAATAATTATATTTATATTGCGGAAAAAGTTTTAAAGCTTGATTATAAGCTTCCAAAGCCTGAATATATTTAGCTTGGGTTTCATAAATATTACCAATACTAATATAAACAAAAGCGTCATCAGGTCTAAGTTTCACTACCGTATTATAAGCCTCAATTGCTTCATCAAACCTGTCTGTTTCAGTCAAAAGTCCTGCAAGCTTTGTATAAAGAAGAGCATCATCTCCTGCTATTTTTATAGCTTCTTGAATTTTCAAAATAGCTTCTTCAAAATTGTGCTGATACTCCAAAGTGCATGCCTGCTGGTAAAGAGTATTTGCTTCCGGAGGCATATAAGCTTCTGCCGGAACACCACTAAACATCAACGCTAAAACTGCCGAAACTGTTAATAATTGCTTTTTAATTTTCCCGCTCCTGATTTTAATAATAATAACCTCAACCCTTTTTTATAATACGCAAATACCATTGCATATCCTTGGCAATATATTAGCATAAAAATTAAACTTGTGCAAAACTATCAGAATATATTTTTTTATTCAACAACACTTCACAAGTTTTTATAACCTCTACTTGTTTAGAATCGTTCTTGTCATATTTAATATCTTCCAAATCTCCAAAGTTTTTTATCATTTCACTTAAACTAATATAAAGGTTATCTAAAGCATTTTGGGGAATCTTAGCTTCAAGCATATTCAAAATTCTTTTCAATTCATTATCTGATGCATCCATAATTACAGCATCCAACCCCGCACCAAAGGCAAGTACTGCATAAACTCTGTTAATCATCCCCCTTAAATTTTCAGGAGCACCGTTTGAAATATTTGAAAGTCCAATTACGGTTTTCACAGGGATTTCAAAAGCTTCTTTCAGCATTTTTAAAGTATCAAGCGACTTTTTTGCCTGAGATTGGTCAGCCTTAACAGGCAAAATCAGCGGATCAAAATAAACTTTTTCCGCAATATTTTTTTCCAAACATTTTTCATAAATTTTAAACGCAATCTCCATTCGCCCGTCGCAACTTTTTGGAATACCTTCTTCTTTAGTCATTGTAAGAGCAATTAAATTACACCCCTTTTGGCAGACCAAATCCAACATCTGCTCAAGCTTTGAGTCATCTCCTGTTGTGCTGTTTAAAATTACTTTTTCGGGACACTTTATAAACTCAAATGCATTTCTCATTTCATCAAAATTTGTCGTGTCCAAACAAAGTTTCAAATTGGAATTTTCTTCGACAATCGGACAAATCCAACTTAAAATTCCGCTTAAATCACCTCTTGCAGGACCAACATTCAAATCTGCAAAATCCATACCACTTTGGATACTCAAAAGCCTTTTTACAAAACTTTCATCACGCTTTAAAAGTGCTTCTCTAACATTTTTAGAAATGACATGAATATTTTCACCAATAAAAATCATAACCCGATTTTAACATAAAAATTTTCTTTAAATTTCTAAAGAAAAACGCTAAATTTATTTTACTATTTTGGTGCTACACCTATTTTTATGTGCGTCAAACAACGCAACCTTTTTGTAATTATCAGAAAAAATTTAATTTAAAAAATAATCGCCCTTCACGGAGTGAGCAAGCATTGTTTTGTTTCACAGCTTCAAAAGCAAGCTTTGTTTGAGCGAAGCGAGTTTGCTTGCTTTGGGTAAAACAATTACAAATGATTAGCGAACGGAGTGCAGGGCGTGGTTTGCGTCGCTTTTCCACAAAAGCGACCGCTGTCTGCGCAAGACCCTGCAGGAGGCTTTTATTTATTATTGTAGTGTGCGTCATTCCGACGCACCTATAATTAATTTAAAGTTAAATACAAAATCACATCATTAAAAATATTTTCTATGCTATAATTTTTTTATGGACAGAAAAGAATTTATAAACGCAAAGCGAGTTGTCGTAAAACTCGGCACAAATATCTTAAGAAACAGTGACGGAAATGTTTCACTACCAAGAGTTTTTTCATTTATTGAAGATATGGCCTCCCTTGTAAAATCAGGGAAAGAAGTTATCTTGATAACCTCTGGTGCTGTCGGATTAGGCAGAAAACGATTAGGTTTAGAAGGAACAACCGGAACAGCCCTTAAACAGGCTTGCGCCGCAATAGGTCAGGGCAAATTGATGTCCATATATGAAAGCGGGTTTGACGGTTACGGGCTTGTTGCAGCACAAATTCTTTTAACAGAAGACGATTTTGGAATAAGAACAAGATACTTGAGCCTAAGAACTACATTAAATAAACTTCTTGAACTTGGTGTAATTCCCGTAATAAACCAAAATGACACCGTTTCAAGTATAGAAGTTGACCCCAGATACGAACATATGCAAGTATGTTTTTCAGATAACGACAAACTTTCAGCGCTTGTAGCAAGTGAACTTGATGCTGATTTACTTTTGATTTTATCCGATGTAGACGGGTTATATGACAAAAATCCGAAAGAAAATCCTGATGCAAAAATTATTCCGGTCGTAAAAGAAGTTACTGATGAAATTCTCGAACTTGGAACAGACGCTTCAGACGGCGGCAGAGGAGGAATGAGAACAAAACTGATGGCAGCAAGAATGGTCACACGTTTTGGAGGAAAAGTTCTTATTGCTAACGGAAAAATTCCGTATGTAATTAAAAAAGTTTTTGAAGGGGAGGAACTCGGCACAATGTTTCTTCCACAAACGGAAGGCTTATCAGATAAAAAACGTTGGATTGGTTATGCGACAAATATTATCGGAAAAATTAAAGTTAACCATGGTGCAAAAAAAGCTCTTGTTGAAAAAGAGAAAAGCCTTTTGCCTATCGGCGTGATTGATGTAATCCATGAATTTGACAAAGGTGATGTTATTTCAATTATTGATGAAAATGACCACGAATTTGCAAGAGGAATGGTTAATTATGATTCTGAATCCTGCCGAAAAGTTATCGGATGCCATTCAGATGATATTATCAAAGTTCTCGGATTTAAAAATTACGACGCAATAATTACTCGTGACAACATAACTATTTTGTAAGGAGTTTTCATGACAGATTTTATTGAAATTGCAAAAAAAGCAAAAGAAGCTTCGCTTTTGACAGCATCTTTAAGTGAAAAAATTAAAAATGAAGCTTTAAAAAAAATTGCTGACGGACTTGAAGAAAATCAAGGAGAAATATTTAAAGCAAACAAGCTTGACCTTGAATTTGCAGAACCGCTAGTTAAAACAGGAGAACTCTCCAAAGCAACTTTCAACCGATTGAAACTGGATGAAAACAAAATGCGAGATATGATTGCAGGAGTTCGAGAAATTGCAAAACTTCCTGATCCGGTTAACAAAAATTTATTCGTTAAAGAACTTGATGAAGATTTAGTTTTATCTAAAGTTTCTTGTCCTATCGGGGTTTTAGGAATAATTTTTGAAGCAAGACCCGATGTTATTTCACAGATTTCATCACTTGCAATCAAATCCTCTAATGCGGTTATTCTAAAAGGCGGCAAAGAAACTACAAATACAAATAAAAAAATTCTCGAAATAATAAACAACGCACTTGATAAAGTAGAAGGCTTTCCCAAAAATGTTGTTCAGCAAGTTTTTTCTCGTGATGATGTCGGAGAAATGCTTAAATGCGACAAATATATTAATCTAATCATTCCAAGAGGTGGAAACAGCCTTGTTAAATTCGTTAAAGAAAATACCAAAATTCCTGTACTTGGTCACGCAGACGGAATTTGCCATATATTTGTAGACGAAAGTGCAGATATTTATGAAGCAGAAAAAATAATTATTGATGCCAAAACTCAATACCCAAGCGCATGTAATAGTGTAGAAACTTTACTTATACACGAAAATTTTGCAAAAAAAGATGAACTTTTAGCAGCCCTACAGCTTGCGGAAATAAAGCTTATTTCAAATCCAGAAAGCTGGGCACACGAATACGGAGATAAAATTCTTGCATTCAAAACGGTTAAAAATCTTGATGAAGCAATTAATCATATAAACACTTACGGCTCAGGCCACACCGATTGCATAATAACCAAGAACATAGAAAATGCCGAGAATTTTATGAACAAAGTTAATTCAGCAGGAGTTTATTTCAATGTTTCAACAAGATTTGCTGACGGATTCCGCTACGGATTTGGTGCAGAAGTCGGGATTTCAACAAGCAAAATCCACGCAAGAGGTCCTGTCGGACTTGAGGGGCTTACAATATACAAATACAAACTCACAGGTAAAGGTCAAATTGTCGCGGATTATGTTGAAGGTAGGAAACACTTCAATTATAGAGAACTTCAAAAAGTTCCAGAAAATCCTGGACTTAAGAGGATAGTAAAATGAAAATCGGAGTTGTCGGACTCGGACTTATAGGCGGATCAATTTTTAAAGGATTACAAGAAAAAGGCTTTAATGTAATCGGAGTTTCAGCTTCGCAAAACGGCGAAAATATTTATAAAAATTATGATGTTTTGAAAGATTGCGAAGTAGTTTTTGTGTGTTCTGCGATGAATAAAACTCTTGGAATTTTAGACGAACTTGAAAAATTCTTAAGTGAAGAAAATCTGGTGACAGATGTCTGCAGTTTGAAAGAATTCGTATGCCAAAAACAAAGGCCCTACAATTTTATCCCATCTCACCCGATGGCAGGAACTGAACATAAAGGGTTTGAAAATTCTTTTCCTGAGATGTTTAAGGGAGCAAAATGGGCAATAACTCCTGAATTTGGCACAAAAGATATTACGAAGCTTATTGAAATTATTCAGACACTAGGCGCAAAACCTGTTATCACAAAACCCCAATTACACGATGAAGCAGTTGCATTAATTTCACATATGCCTATGGTAATTTCTCAGGCACTTTTTACAGCCGCTGAAGAAAATCCGCTGGCACTTGATCTTGCATCAAGCGGATTTCGTGATATGACCCGTCTTGCTATGTCTAACAGTGAAATGGCACAGGATATGGTTTCTATGAACAGCAAAAATATTGAACACGCTATTCTTAAATTATACAAATCCGTCGGAGATTTGCTTGGTTCCGATTACAAAGAAAAAATTGAAAAAATTAAAGAAAAACGCTCCAAAATGTTTTAGTTTTATTTAAGATTT
>CALVEG010000013.1 GCA_944326525.1 Candidatus Gastranaerophilales bacterium | reverse complement strand
TTTGCGATTTTCTTTTAATTTTCAATTTCATTTCCTTTTTTCCCTTTAATTAAACGGCTTTTTAGTCGTTTTTTTTTGCCTGTTGTTTGAAAATTATTCTGAGAAAACAGATAAATTCATAAGCTCTATATCATCATAATCAGTGTAGGCTGATTGCATAAGATTTTTACCTGTTTTGAGCGTAATTTCATTTTTTTCCCCAGGCTTAATTAAATTCTGCGGAATTTTAATTTTTTGTCCATCACCATTTAAGTGAATTTCTGCAATTTTATTTCCGTTAAAAAACACTTCAGGAGGACTTGAAAAAGAATTTTTAACATTGTTTTGCCCCATTGCACGTGCCATTGCAGTATCTATGCCTATTATAGAACCAATAACAATATAGTTTGTACGATTAAGAGCTGTTGCTGCCATTAAAAATGTTTTCGTGTAAAACGGTCCTGCAGCTGAAATCTTAAAATCACCTGAATTTGCAGAGTTTTTAGAATAATTGTTATCACCTAGGTGCATCATTTGGGTTTCGAGTTGTATATCATTAGCATTGCTCTTTTGAATTCCGACAATAAGCGGTTTTGCAGCAGAATCTTTGTTTATTGTCAATGAATAAGGTCGATAACCTTCTTTTTCAACCGACATTATTGTAGGCCCGTTAATTTCTGCACCAATATGAAAAGCACCATCAGCATCGGTAAATGTCTTATATTGAAGTTTTGGAAAAATTATTGAAGCATTTGAAACAGGCTGCTTGGTCTTATCATCAATAACTCTATTTCCGCTAACGGCTCCGCTTTTTGTAACCCCACCTTCTACAGTTGCACTGATTGCATTTTGTTGAAAACAAAAAAATATAACTACCAAAATTATCAAAGTTTTTTGCATATATAAATCCTTACTTTTGGTTTATTTTAAGTTATAACAACAAATAAATAACTCTCCTGTCGGAGAATATTAAAGAAGTAAATAAAAAAAACAATTGAAATAAAAAAATGTTTCTGCTAATATAACTGTACATGACAATCTAATTTAAGCCGATGTGATGAAATTGGTAGACGTGCCAGACTCAAAATCTGGTGTGGTTCACCCCACGTGCCGGTTCGACTCCGGCCATCGGCACCATAAAAAAGACCTCGAAATAGAGGTCTTTTTTATTATTTTATCTTATTTTTAGACTTAAATAAACGCACCATAAGCATTAATTTGATTAGCGTGATTGCTCAACTGGTGTGATTATTTTGGGCAAAACTAAATAGGAACTAAGAAATTAAACCGTGTGACTTTTTGCAATCTTCTAACAACTTTGAGTAAGATTTCTTAACTTGCTCAACAGATAAAAATCTTTTTATTTTTATTTGCCTTAAGTAAGCTTTTGTTTTAATACCTTTTTAATATAGTTAACTACAATACATATTTCACAACAGAATTACTGCCCTGAGAAGAAACATATAAAACATTTCCTGCAAGATGTATTCCATAAGGTTTTTGAACATTATTTAAAAGAATAGAAACTTCTCCAGCTGTAGAAACCTTTAAAACATTATTATTATTGTAATTTGCTATATATATATTTCCGTCGGTATCGCTAACCATACCAATAGGACCATTCACGCGAACATCTTTAATATAAACAATCTTTTGCCCCTGCGGAGTTATTTTATAAATTGTGTTATTCGAAAATCCTGCAACATAAACATTGCCCTGAATATCTGTAGTAATTCCTGTCGGGCTTGGAATTCCATTATAGACATTATTTGATTGTAAAATATTTGTTTTCACAGCTTCTTTTTCTTTTGCCTGAGCCTTAATCGTTTGCATATCTGTTTGAAGCATATTTGCCAGCTCTTGAGCTTTTGGGGCTATTGGCGCGCTTTGCGGAATTATTGATAAATAGGATTTCGCATTATCGTTCTCGCCTAGTTTTGAACTTAATAATGCAGCTTTGTATACTGCTTCATAGTCATCAGGTTTTCTAACAATAATTTGCTTAAACACAGTTAGCGCCGAATCATACTGTTCAAGCTTTTCTAAAACAGTTCCTAGATTGTAATAGGCATCAATATAATTCGGTGCAAGCTTCACTGCTTTATTAAAAGCTTCCATTGATCTTTCATATTCACCCATCTTATAAAATTCAACACCTTGATTATAGATAAGTTTTGCATCATTACCTATTTCTTCGGCAAACACGGCCGAACCAAGCATTAAAACCATTAATAAAACAATAAAGCTTTTTTTATTCATAAATTATCTGAACTCTCCCGACTTGTATTATATCATTAAGATTACAGCGCCGTGTGCACCGCACACGGCGCTGTATACACATAATAACAAATTATTCTATATTTGACAACTCATCAATTACTGCTTGATTTTGTTCTGCAAAAGACTTTCCGCGAGCTATTATTGCCAGTTTAAGTATTTTTGCCAAATTTATTGTTGACAGTTCTCTAAAGTTGTCAGGAAGTCTTAAACTCCAGTTTTCATCTCCTGAGGTTCCTGGTCTGTTGTAGACATCTTTTATTTTAAAGAAATCTGTGAAAAATATTTGTACATTTTCAGCTTTAGATGCAAACATCTCTACTAATTTTGTTTGAGTTAGGAAATCAGCATCTTTTGTTAATTGTGTAATTAAATCGTCTTTATTGTCACATTCAGCAAAAAGATCTTCCACAAGGTTTTTAACGTGCAGATACCCTTCATGAGTATTAATCATTTTATCCGCCCACATTGCTATAGGTTCGTTATCGTGAGTTCCTACCATTGCCCAGCAGCGAGAATCAATATTACAGCAACGATATGGATGTTCAGGTTTTTCCGGAACTACAAACTGAGTTAATCTCATTCCCTGAAGTCCATATTCTTTCATAACGGCAGCAACAGGATTTGTTAAAGTTCCCAAATCTTCGCAAACAATTGCATCCTTATCAAGTCCTTCTTCTTCAGCTGCTGCTATAACTATTTTTTCAATTAACCTTCCGTAAAGATGAATTTGCTCTTTAGACAATGTCTTAACACGTTTTTCTTTATCCGCTTCTAAGGTTTCATCCAAATCTTCTAGTCTTGCAATTGCATATTTTTTAAGTTCTGGATGCTCCGGAGAAGAATATAATCTACCTGCGCCTTGTTCAATACGAGGCTTTTTACCGGCTTTGTAAACCCAAGGATCAATAAGCCCTACAATATGGTCAATTCTTACTCCGCCCGGGTTTTCTCTAAACATTTTTTTGTATAAGTTTTTAAGTAAAATTCCGCCTTCGTCCAAAGAACCGTCGTCATTATACATTCTGTCAGGATTCATTACAGGGAATCCCCAAGCTTGTCCGTCTTTTGAGAAGTAATCAGGAGGACAACCTAACATCCAACCATCCAAGAACAGTGATTGATATGCCCAAGTGTCACGGTCTGAAAAAGCAACCTGACGGTCTGCAATCATTTTTATTCCTGCTTTTTTTGCATATTCTCTCGTTTTTTCATTTTGCTTATTTAATACAAATTGAACAAATTTATACTGCTCAATTGCATCAGAATATTTCTGAGAAATTTCATTAATTCTCTTTGCGTACTCAATTTTTTCTTCATTTGACTTCGGATTAAAAAGGTTTTTGTCGACTTCTGACGTCCATAGAGGCCAGTAATCGTTGCCATGTTCTATTGAAAGCGCTTCATACAAGCTGTCTTTATCAAGCCAGTAGTCGTTTTCCAACTTATAACTTTCAAATTCTTTTTTTAATTCTGCACTTCCGTTTAATTTAAAATTATTCCAAGCCTCCGTCAAAGCCTCATTTTGCTTTTTGTAAATATAAGAATAAGCTGTCTTGTTTATATTTTTATTCGGATTGCATTCAACGATAGAATTGTAAGTTTCGAGAGATAAAATATTGTTCCACTCATCAGTTGTAAGTTGTTTTAAATCAATAAATAGCGGATTGCCTGAAAATATCGTTCCTGTATACGGCGATGAATCACAACCTTTTGTTTTACCTGCAGGTCCAAGCTGAATTGCATTGAAAATTCCTTTTGCAAAATCAATAACTTCACGACCACCAGTTGAATTTATAGATCCAAACCCTGTGTTTTCACCAGCTGCTGCCGGAAAACTTCCGCCATGTATAATAAAAGCAAAATTCTTCTTATCAAGAGTTTTTAGTGCTTTCTGTATTACATCAGTATAGTTAAGTGTACAAACCATAAATTTCTCCCTTTACCCTAATAACACAAGAAAATGGTAGCATAAGCAAATTTTTTTTACAACCGAAAACGTATTTAATATCCGCAAAATTTAACTTTATTTTTAATTATTTGCACATAAAAAACATCGCAATCTCAAAACTGAAACTGCGATGTTTTTGTAACTTATACTGCGAGGTATTTACGCAATATACTTATTAACTATTTGTTGTAAAGAACTGCTCTTGCTGCAGCTGAAGCCGGAACAACTGATTGGTTGTACATAGCGATCGGATAGATATCTGTTGGGCTTGATACTGTACAAGTTGCATCATCATCACCAGCGTTACCCACAGAAGATGTACCAGCATCAAATCCGCCATCACACTGAATAACACGGTTTGGAGCTTTTTGTCCGTTTACATCAATAAAGCCATAGCAATAGTTATCATTCTCTACACCGATTCTGTCATCTGCTTGAATACAGTTTGATTGAGTGTTATCAAAGATAAATGCAATACCATCATTCATAAACAATACTGTAGATGCACCATTAGCACCAATTTCATCACCAGCGCCTAAATCTAGAAATGCGTTTGAACTATCAGCATCATGGTTTGCAAAATATGCTTCATATTCATCTTTATCTGTGTTACTTACAACGATCCATTGGTTAGCATCGCCAGCATCAGCTGTAAACAAATCAGCACCAGCTTCTCTAACGATATTCAAACGGTTGTGATATACATCCCAAAGTGATTGTGCACCGTCAGCAGCATTACCATCAGAGCCACCAGTTGCGTTATCACCTGCTACAACCTGAGATAAATCATAGTCGTTAAGTGCTATGTTCATTACAACAGCTTGTGAAAGAACTGTTAATGATTTTTTGAATGCTGTTTTGTACTGTGCACCTTGTGTTGAGTTAATCAATGTAGGCATTGTCATAGCTGCTACGACACCAATAATACCCAAAGTGATCAAAACTTCTGCAAGAGTAAAACCTTTGAATTTTGTCATAATTCTCACCTTTCTTTTTAACTGTGAACATACACCGCATCTCTCATACCTCACCGTATGCGATGTGTTCCAAATAACCTCCGAGCTTCACGTATAGCTCGAAAACCAACTATGTACAAATATTTCGCCCTGTACCTTTCTGTACCATCTTTTTCACCTCTTAACTCTCGTTAATTTGGCAAACCCATTCGGTGCAGGTGTTTCAAAACTATTTGTTATATGTTCATTTTATATCTATATCCCAATATTGTCAAGTCCTCTAATCGTATGAAGCCCTTAATTGTTACATTTTTTGCCCGTTTTTTAATCCTATTTTACCCCTATAAATCTCGTCAATTCTGTTTTTGAGCTATATTGTTTCTAATCCCTGCGACTTAATACTTTAGTATTACTTTATTAACCGTTTGTAATATTTTTTTGTTAATTTTTGTTTCTGTTTTTGTGCACAAATATTACAAAATCCCATTATCCTGTTAAGAAAATGGGATTTTATTTTTATTGTATTGTATTAGCTTATAATACTTTTGAAATGTCTTCTAAAATTAGTTCCTTTGTTAAATGATATCTCACAAACTGCTCGGCAAGCGGAAGTCTGTCTGTGAACTCCTTTTTACCGCCAAAATTCAAAACTTTCATATCTGAATTTCCATAAAATCTTGAAATTTTTTCGCCATAACCGCCGTCTAAAACTCCGTTTTCCAGAGTTACAACTATATCATGATCTTTTTTAAGACTTTCCAAAAGCTCTTTATCCAAGCCGGTTATGTAGACAGGATTGATTAAAGTTGCGTCAATTCCGAGTTTTTCTTTAATCTGTTCTACCGTTTCCAATCCCAGCTTAAAGAAATCGCCCAAAGCTATTACAGCAATCTTGCTGCCTTTTTTAACTAATTTTGACTTGTTTAAAATTGAATAATCTGTTTTATCTTCTATTCCGGTTGTGACAAAGCTTGCAAACGGCACTCTGATTGCAACAGAATAATCTTTCTGTTCAATTGACCAGTCAAGCATTCTTAAATATTCTTCTTTTGTCGTCGGGGCAAGGTAGACTATGTTTGGAATATTAGAAATCATCGGAATATCAAATGAGCCGACATGGGTTGCATCCATCGGAGATAGCCCGCCCCAGTATACCAAAATCGTTGCCGGAGAATTATTTAACGCTAAATCTTGCGACAATTGATCATACGTTCTTTGTATAAATGAACTGATTACCGCCAATACAGGCTTTGCACCGTTTTTGGCAAGTGCTGATGCGTAAGCTACCGCGTGTTCTTCAGCAATTCCGGGATCGGTGTAATTCTTGCCCATTTTCTGTCTGAATTCAGGCGTGAATCCGTATGCACCGGGGGTTGATGGGGATATCGCAATCAGTGTCGGATCTTCCTCGTGTTTCTTTAAAAGATATTCAGTTGTTAAAGATTCATAGCTTTCTGCCTGTTCTTGCTGTTGTGAACTTTCATCCATAAATCCTGGAACAGTCCAGTGATATTTCTCTTTGTTTTCTTCCGCCTGCTTGTATCCTTTACCTTTTAGGGTGTGAATATGAACTACTGTCGGATGATTTGTATCTTTTACTTCCATAAAGGCTTTTATTAATGTCTCAATATCATTGCCGTTATCAACATAAAGGTAATCAAAACCCAGTGCTTTAAAAATATTATTTTCTGATTTCCCGTTTGTATCTCTTAAAGCTTTTAAATTTTTATATAATCCGCCTTGGGTTTCAGCTATAGACATTTCATTGTCGTTCACAACCAAAATTATATTACTGTCAAGAACAGAAGCATTGTTGAAACCTTCAAAGGCTTCTCCACCACTCATTGAACCGTCACCAACTATTGCGATTACGTTATAATTCTCGCCTTTTAAATCTCTTGCTTTTGCTAACCCTGTTGCAAGGCTTGCAGCTGTTGAAGTATGGCCGATTATAAAATTATCATGTTCGCTTTCATTAGGGTTTGAATAGCCTGAAATTGTTGTATTCTCCGGATGCAAAAATCCGTCTTTGCGGCCAGTGATTATTTTATGAGGATATATTTGGTGCGACACATCAAATACTATCTTATCTTTAGGTGAATTAAATACGTAATGAAGAGCTATCGTCGCTTCCACAATACCTAAATCCGGACCTAAGTGGCCGCCTATTGTGTTTACTCTGTTTAAAATTGCTTCTCTAATTTCTTCTGAAAGTTTATTCATTTCCTCAGGCGAAAGCCTCTTTATATCTTCCGGCGAGTTTACATTATTCAATATCTTCACGACTATCTTCTCCTTATTATTTTTTGCTACTCTTAAATTATAACTTTTGAGAGCTGCTATCAGTCAAGAGTTATTTTATTATTATCAAGCTAAAGCCCAAATAAAATATATCCGCTATGATTTTTGTTAGTTATCAGCGGAAATCTTTACTACAACTTTTTTAACTTTACAAGAATTTGATATTTTTAATTGCGGTTTATGAGCATCTTCAGGATTCAATAAAGCAAAATAACCTTTCTCTAAGGGTAATTTTATTATCGGATTACTTCCGTCATAGAAAAATGCCATATCCCGTTTTGAATCATATTCATCTTTTACTTTTAACCCGTCAAGGGGCGTGTATTCAATTATTTCCTCACCTTCTAATAAAAGCTGAATATCTATATATTTTTTATGAGCTTCAAAATACCCTTTATCTTTTGTCTGGTATTCTTCAATGTTTGCGTATATATTATCTGAAATTTCGTATCGTTTGCATTCCTCGTTGCCTGTCAAACTTTTTATAAAATCAACAGCCGATTTATCTATATTGTACAAATCTATATTCTCTATTTTGTCGTAAATCATGGTTCCTCTTTTCAGGCAAGTTCTTGCATTGCTTTTTCATACTCTTCTTTTTTAGGAGCTTTTCCATGCCAGCCAGCATTGTTTTCCATAAAGCTTACACCTCTGCCCTTAATTGTATTTGCTATTATTGCTGTCGGAGAAGTGTTTTTCTTTGCTGTTTCAATCGCATCATAAATAGCCTGTATATCGTGACCGTCAATTTCTATTACATTCCAGCCAAAAGCTTTAATTTTTTCATCTAACGGATCTAATGATTTAATTTTTTCAGTTTCACCGTCAATTTGAAGTCTGTTTCTGTCAATTATTGCAACCAGATTGTCTAATTTGCGATGCGAAGCATTCATAAAACCTTCCCAAACACTTCCCTCCTGAAGCTCTCCATCTCCCATAAGTACAAAAACATTTGCATTGTTTTTATTAAGCTTAAGCGCAAGTGAAATTCCGCAAGCAATAGAAAGTCCCTGACCAAGTGAACCCGTCGCAACTTCGACTCCCGGACACAAAGGTGTCGGATGCCCTTGAAGACGACTTCCGAACTTTCTGAATGTCAGCAGCTCTTCTTTTCCAAAATAACCTAACTGTGAAAGAACTGAATAATATGCAGGTGATACATGTCCTTTAGACAAAACAAATCTGTCCCTTTTATCAAAATCTTCTGATCTATGCCACTGTGGAACATTTTTCATACATTTATGAAAAAGAACTGTTAACAGTTCAACTGCGGATAACGAGCCTCCTATATGACCGGATGCCGCATTATAAACCATCTTCACAATATTTTGTCTGGTTTCTTTACAGAGATCTTTAATTTCTTTTATTTCTGCATCAGTAAGCATATTTTATACTCCTATTATTCTTTCTTTCAAAACCTTTATAACAAACAGCGGCAGTGTAGGAAATATTCTTTTAAATCGTTTCGGTTCTTTCACTGTTCTGTAAAGCCACTCAAGCCCTAACTTTTGATAAATTTTCGGTGCTCTTTTGACAACCCCTGCCCAAACATCAAAACTTCCACCAACACCAATAAACAAGGTATTTGAAAGAAGTTTTTTTGCTTTGTAATTAAATTCTTCTTGTTTTGGTGAACCAAGTGCCGTTAAAACCACATCAGGCTTAAGCGCCTCTATGCTGTTTAATATTTCATCGTCATCTTTAAAATATCCGTCATGCCAATATACTATATTAATATTTGGAATCTCTTTTTTTAAATTTTCAACCGCTTTTTCTATAACTTCAGGTTTTGCACCTATTAACGCACAGGTTTTATTTTCGGCTGAGTATTTCTCCAAAATTCTTCTTCCGAATTCTATTCCGGCTATTCTTCTTACATTATGACCTAGGATTTTTAATCCTATCTGGACACCAATTCCATCAGGAATTACAAGTTCTGCTTCTTTTATAATATCTGCAAAATCAGGATGCTTTGAAGCATAAAAAATCATCTCTGGATTTATTGTAATTACCTGCCCTTTTTGAGCATATTCAAGCGCCTGAGCAAATGTAAAAGTATCTATTGGCAAATTTTGAAGTTTTACAAGTTCTCTTTCCATATCGTTATTATAATCCAAGAATTTGTTTTGGTAAATATTAAAAAAATAAAACTTTAAGAATAACTCAAATTATTTTTTTCATTGAAATATTACACAAGTGGCTAATTGTAATTCCATTACCATGAAAGTTTAATATAATTAAATCTTTTTCATACTTCCAGCTATTCTTAATTCCAACGAGCTCTGTTTAAGGGCTCTTTTCATTTCTTTTTGTTGTAAAATTTTCTTATGAGTAATAAGGAAAAAAGAGCAAGAGAATTATTTAGAAGCGGATATAACTGCGCTCAGTCTGTTTTTTGCGCTTTTTGCGAGGAAACTGGCATGAAATTTGAAGATGCTCTTAAACTTTCTTCTTCATTTGGCGGTGGTATGGGCAGACTCAGGGAAGTCTGCGGGGCTGTAAGCGCTATGTTTATGATTGCAGGTATTCTATATGGATATACTTCGCCAAATAATGACGAAATTAAAGGACAACATTATAAAAGAATTCAAGATCTTGCCGAAAAATTTAAAGAAAAATATGACACTATAATTTGTCGTGAATTACTTGGACTTGAGGAAAAACAAGATTCTCCAATCCCCACAAAGAGAACTCCTGAATATTACGAAATCCGGCCTTGTGAAAATTTTATAGGTTACGCCACTCAAATTATTGAAGAATTGATTGAACTAAATAAGAAATCCGGTTCTTAAACAGTTTTTCCATTTCAAATCTTTTTCTCACGATTTTTATGCTTAAAAATCGTTATCATCAATCCCAGGATCATCCATCGGCAAGGCTTTAGGTGTATTTTCTTGAACTTCAGGTGTTGTTTCAAGATAATTGCCGTGAATTTCTTTTTCTGCTTCTAAATCCTTTATTACGGGTTTTACAATTACTCTAAGCTTTGGAAATAATTCATTATTGCTTCTAAAGTGCGAAAGAACCATTATCCTTGGCATGCGAAGCTCAAATATGTTGTTAAAAAGTTTGTTTTCAGGATTGTAGAATTCAAATTGATACTTGTAAAAATCTCTATCAGTATCATTTAATATCATAAATGCACGACGTCTAAATATAGGCAAAGTAACTTCTATTTCGTTATCTTTAAATTCTGACACCAACAAGATTTTAACATCAGGGAACAGCTGTTGAACTTCCTCTTTTGAAAGCTCTCTTGTGTTAATTGTTTCCCCGTCATAAAGTAATTCAAAGAACTTAAGCAGGTGAGCACTATAAGAATATAAACGACCATAATATAAAAATTCGTATGTCGAGTTAAGTTCAAATGTTTTATCCCCGCATGTAAATTCCGTATAACTTCCGGAACCGATTGAAATGTGCTTTTTAAAAACTTCATGGCCCAAACCAAGGTTTCTTGACCAAATTTTTGTTGCAGGGTTGTAGTCTATAATTTGAAGATTTTTCACAGTATTTAACACCGCTTGATCTACTTCATAAGCATAAACACTTCCACCTGTAAGTGCCAGTAACAATGCTGCAAATAAAAATTTTTTCATAAATTTCACTCCCCCGCTTTATGCTTTATGATATCACAAAAAGATTTTCTTTAAAATTTTCTCAAGCTGTTTTTACAAGACTTGGTCTTTGTGAATTAGACACTGTTGAAGAAGCTGATTTTTCATGAGATTTTGTATAATAATAAGCACCAGCACCGAGTATTACAGCCCCTGCGGCTATTATCGGCAGAAGATATCGGTTCTTAATCTTTGGTTTTAAGGATGCTTCGTCCTTATTTTCTATAAGCTCTTCTAATGAAACAATTTCCACTGACGGCTCTTGCTCATATAAGAAATCTCTATATTTGACTATTGAAGCGTATAAAACAGGATGCTTTTTATCTAAACCTCTTATTTTAAAGATTTTTTCAAGTGAATCCATTTTATTTGCACCATAACCGCTTTCTACGGCTTCATGATACTGCTTTTTGAAATCATAAAGAACTTTATGTGCGTAATTTTCATTCGGAGTATCTTCACAATTAAAACTATGCTTGTCAAACCTTACTTTATAGCCGAATGTGTCCATGAAAAATGCCATTGTGTTTTTGCCGGTCATTGCTTCTGCTGCTTTTGCCTTGGCGTACTCTTGCGGAACATTCACAAAATCTTTATCTAAATTAAATAATTTTGCCAAAGGTTCAACAGAATCGGCTTTGGGATTTGTATAACTTACATTTCCGTTTGCATCTTTAATTGGATATGGAATATCATTTGCAATTTCGGCAAGCGGCTGGTGATCGTGATTTCCGACACCTACTACTGAATATTCAGGATCAAATCCACGTTTTGCATAAGCTTTATTTGACCCCCAATTATCAGACATATACATTGTGCTCAGAATTTTTACTCTTTTGTTAATCGGGTCTATAACTTTTCCATCTTTTTCCCAGTCAAAATCTCCAGGACCGGCTTCAAATTCCCATATTAGGTTTTTAGGATCATAATCATCGCCTTTTACTTCCTTAACCCAATCTTCTATAAGTGACAAAATCTTATCACCGAAATAAGGTTTTTCGATTTTTGAATTATCATTATTATTGATTAATCTAGGCTGTATGTATGCCCAGCCTACATCAAATCTTATCATATCATATCGACGCGCCATATTTTGCACTTTGTATTTTAAATATCTGTGTGCATCCGTATTTTCATTTTCTATATCTTTAAATTTCGGTATCGGAAGCACCCAACCTAATGAATTATCCAGGTCAAACGCTAACATTTTAGCTTTTACTTCATCGTCTGTTGCGCCGATAAGACAGTCCCCACAGTATTTTACTCCAATTGAATTTAAAAATTCTCTTGATTTTTTCAGATGACTTTCTGCCAAAAATTGTTTAAACTTAAAAAATTCACCTTTATCTTTATATAGAAAATCTATCCATTCACTATTTTGTTCTTTAAATTTTTTGTAAGCCTGCTTTAAGGGTGTTGAATCTTCAAGCTGTTCAAATCTTTCGTAAGCTTTTTTTAACGCTTTATCCATTCCGCCGTCTTCGCCCATTATGTTTTGGAAATTTGCAAATCGTTCGTTGTTATTTCTAGTGTTAGATTTGACAATTCCGGCTGCTTCATCTTCGGTTAAAAGGTTTGAATATTCCGGAGTTGTCAGTAAGAACGGATTTATTTGATGATCTCCGAGAGCAATTGAGGTGCTTCTGTAATTGCAATAAAAGTCGTTCGGGTAAGGTTCAATCTGCCCTGAGGGTAAATCCTCCAAAACATTAAAACCGAGCATTGTGTGCATATATTTAATGTATTCCTGTTCGGTTTTAGAGGTCAAATGACCGATACCTGTGTTTTTGTCCGGTGCTTGCGGAAGACTTTGTGACGGCATTATAAATATGTCATGCCCTGTTAAACCTATAATCTCCTTACCCTGTTTTAAAATACTTTCGTATTCCTTCTGTTCCTCAATGTTTAACGGACGGCTGCCAAATGCAACAGCACGCGAAATTGGTGAAATTCTCAAAATATTACTCCTTTACAGAAAACAAAATTATCCTACACAGATATAATACCATAAAAAGAAATTTTGTTATAAAAATTAATTTTCGTTAATCTGCTGCATAAGCTCTTTTTTAACATCGGAAAGAGGGCCGTTATTCGGAGTTCTGACATTTCGGTAATAATTTTTTGCGTAGGTAAACGGGAATTTCGGAATCCAGCTTGCTCTCATAAAAATATTAACAGTATCCGCACCTTTTGAAAGCATAAGCTCATCAATCGTATCTTCGTAAGCCGGAGAAATTGATGAAAACAATTTCAAAAAATAATCTGTCGCCGTAACTGCAGAATATCCAGCTGCCGGAACCGGATTTGTTATAAGTTCCGTGATTTTAAAATTAGAATTTGTTTTAATATTTTTTATATCCGCAGGAAGCGTTAGGGTATCAGCCGAAACTTGTTCAATTTCATACCACTTGCCTTGATATTCGACACGCATGATATTGGGTTGCGGCATATAAATATCATCACAGATGTTGTCAACAAGCTTATTTCCCTGAAAATCTACAACTCCATACTTATAATTTTTATATGTTAAAAACATTCCGCCAAATAAAAGGTTAATTTTTGAATATTCGGGCGAAACAACGACATCACCGTTTTCATCATATACCCCGTAATCATTATCATTACCGAGTTTTACGAACTTACCCAAGAGTCTTTCTGCATGCCTGTATTGAGGCTTTATAATAAAATTCCCGTCACAGTCCATAATTCCGAATTTGTTCTTCCTTTGGACAATCCAAGAAGTTTCACCTAATCTGATTAGTTTTTGGTATTCAGCATTTGTAATTATTTCTTCGGTTTTTGTTCTAAGCCCAAATTTTCCATCATCACTGTAAACTTCAACATCTGCCATTGAAGTCTTTGCAGCATAACCCTCCAAAGCGTACGCTCCGCCTTGAATTAATAAACATATCAAAATTAATAACAAACCTTTTTTCATAATTTTATTCTAGCATAAAATTTTTTCATGCTATAATTTTGCCAGGTGAAGATTATGAAAGTTGGTAAAGCGGTTAAAATATTATCAATAGTTTTGGGAGCAGGAGTTGTCATTGGCGGACTTTCTGCGTTTACTTACGTTAAAGTTCTCCCGTCTGTTGTCGCTAATCCAAAAACAACAAGCTTCGTTTCAAAAACTTTAAAAAAACATGCCGGACTTGACCTTGTGATTGAAAAGCCTGAGCTTAAAACGGCTTTAAATCCATATCTCGGATTTAATGTCGGTAAAATTTTGATTACAAAAGACGGCGCTGAAATCGTTAATCTTGAAAATTTCGGGATTAAACTATCTTTTGAAGATATTTTTAACAAACACATAATTATAAATGAACTTGGCGCAGATTATATTTTTGTTGATGCAAATAAAGCAATGACTCTTGTTCCGCAGCAAAAGGAAAAAACAGAAACAAAACAAGAATTTGATTGGGATATAGATCTTTTTAACGCTAAAATGTTTGTCAAAGAAAGCTTATTTACATACAAGCCCGATGATAACACTTTCATCCGTTTGAGAGGAAAAGATTTTGAAATAAATAATCAAGATGTAAAAAATTACATCCATTTTAAAGTCTTTACAGAGTTTTTGAAAAACAACAAAAGAATAACCATTGCAAGCGCTGATCGAGATAGAATTTTTATTGAAGATCATGCACTTCATATAAAAGATTTTGGATTTTTCATCAACAAATCGCACGTAAGTGTAAATGCTTACGCAGACAATAAAAAGAACCATTTTTTGAAACTATCAACAAAGAACTTTAATATAAAAGACGTTATTGATATTATCGAATCCAATTTGATTATAAGTAACGGAAGTACACTTCTTGCTGGGTTTAAAGATTTAAACGGAAGTTTTGACTCCAATGTTATCCTCTATAATAAAAAAATTAAAGGTAAAGTGACCTTAAACAACTTTGGGTGCTCTCTTACCCCGGTCAACAATCTTCCTATAAAACTTGAATCCGGTGTTGCTAATATCGATAACAAAGACATAATTTTTTCAGACATAAAAGGTTATTACGGTAAAAATAAAGCCAATACTCTTAAAATTTACGGCGGAATATACGATTATTTCAAAACCGCAAAAACTAACTTCACAATAGATACAATTGCAACTAACGAATTTGCAGAAAATTACCTATCTAAAGTTGTTAATTTCCCATTTTCTATAGTTGGTAAAGGCGGCGGAACAAGAATTATTTTTGATGCCCTTGGCGAAAAAATGGATTTGACAGTGCTGTTTAAGCTTCCGAAAGGCGATGATATTCTGGTAGACGGAATGTCATTCAGCCCAACAGGCTACGACCGTGCCGCACGTGCAATTATGCATTTCAAAGGGGACAACATTAATATTGAAACAATTGAATATTATATTGCTGAAACAATTCAAAAAGGTTCTAAAATCAAACCGATACTTACCCTTAAAGGTAATGTTACAATGGCAGGGATTATAAAAGATTTTGGATTTAATATTCCAAAACCCTTGCCTAGTGAGTTTTTAAATCTTTTTGCTCAGCAGAAAGTCTTTAGGAAAGGCACAATTGCAGGTAATCTCCATTACATAAACACCGGTAAAGTACCAAAAATTGAGGGAAATATGGAGCTTGATGGAATTAGAATTCCGGCTCAAAGATTATCTGTAAAACATGCTGTTCTTGAAACAACAGGAGAATCTGTAAAAATCACAGCAAACGGACGCTACCGACGTGCAGGATATGATTTCACTGGGGATTTCAGAAATGCTTTAGTGTTCCCGATTGTGGTTAATAATATCAATTTAAAAATTGATAAGCTTGATATTGAACGCATATTAAAATCATTTAATAATCAAACTGTATCAACCGAAGTTAATAAAGAAGCCTTTGCAACCGCAACAGAAGCAGATATAGAAGATGAAAACGGAGATGTTACACAAGAAGCCTTCAATCCAGGAATGCTAATAATTAAAAGATGTATACTCCACGTTGTTGAAGGTTCTTATAAAGAGATAAACTTCTCTAATATCGCAGCAAATATGACTCTTGATGAAAATAACATGCTTAAAGTTGTTTCAAACCGCTTTGATATAGCTGAGGGCATTTCATCTGCTAAAATTGAATGCGATTTAAAAAATCATTTATATTCAATTATTTTAGGAATTAAAGATGTAAACAGCGATATAATGGCGACTTCTTTACTTGCTCTTCCAAGAGAAATTTCAGGAAAAGCCAGCGGTTTAATTTCTTTAAATACAGATGACAGCCTTAAACTTAACGGAGAAATTAAATTTGCAGTAAATAACGGTACTATACAAAAAATCGGTTTGGTTGAATATGTATTAAAGTTTGCAGCTCTTTTCAGAAATCCGCTTGCTATGATTAGTCCTACAACATTTATGGATTTGATAAATGTACCTGAAGGTAATTTCGATAAAATTTCAGGTGAGCTTAAACTTAAAAATAATATTGTTGAAAAAATAATGATTAAGTCTAAAGCTGAACAATTAAGTGCTTTTATCGTTGGAAGATATGATCTTGAAACAAAAGATGCTACTTTAAGGATTTATACAAAATTAAGCAATAAAGATAAAGGATTTTCAGGCTTTTTACGTAATATATCTCTTAACAGTCTTGCAAACAGAGTTCCTCTAAGCAGCAGAAACGACAGCCACTATTATGCTGCTGAATTATCACAGCTTCCGGCAATAAGCGCTGATGATAAAGACTGCCAAGTATTTTTGACAACTGTTGACGGTGATGTAGAACATTTCAACTTTATTTCGTCTTTAAAAAGAATAAAATAACATTTTGGTTTTAAGTTGATTTATGAGGTTTTAACCATTATTTTTTTGTTATGTCTTATCATAAGATACTCATTAATATACTTCTGATTACCTTTCAGGTGGATTGTTAATTTTTGGTTAAAGAATTAAGATTTAAGTTAAACCGGAGTGATAATAATAAGTGTAGAGAGTAATAAAAACTGAAAGGAGATAATGAATATGAAATTCTTAATTAAAAAATCACCGGACGGATTTATTAAATCAGTAAACGACGAAATCAGCTCAATTTTGAACCGTAATTTTGACAGCCTGTTTCCTGAATATATTTTTACAGAAGATTTTGACAAATTAACCATCCCTGTAGAAATTAAAGAAAAAGATAATGAATATCAGGTTAAAGCAGAACTTCCGGGAGTAAAAAAAGAAGACCTCGATATAGACATTGATAAAAACCATATTATAATTAATGCAAAAAAAGAAGAAGATACAGAAGAAGATACAAAATCTTACAGAAAATCAGAGTTCAGATACGGAGAATTTTCAAGATCTGTATACTTCCCGATGGATATTGATGTTGAAAAAACTAACGCAAAACTTGAACACGGTATCTTAAAGATTAACGCTCCTAAAATGGCTGCCGAAAAATCTCAAAATAAAAAACTTACAGTTGAATAATTACTGCAAAAACATAAAATAGCAATAAAAAGAACGGCTTAAAAACCGTTCTTTTTTATTATTCCTCAGGTTCTTCTGATTTTTCATGACTATGATCATGACATTGTAGTGATGCATCCAGTTTGTGGAGCAGATCCTTGTAATGATACTGCATAGCGTGTTCTGCCTTTTCGTGTAAATTATCAACATGAGTGTGCATCGCTATTTCAAGATTTGCAAGTGAAATATTATATTCATAAATCATCTGCGCATATTGTTTTTTGGTGCTGTTCAAATCTTCTCTTGCTCTCTGATAAGCTATATAATCTGTTTCCCCAGCGTCATACGCAGAATTTACAATTTCATAATTTTCAAATGCTTGCTCTAATTTCAATTTTGAAGAGTCAACCTGTTTTTCTGCCCTTAAAACATTTAAGTAAGCCTTCTTTACCATAAAATATAAATCCTGCCTGAATTTATCAATATCATTTGAAGCAAGATCAACTTCGGCTTGGGCTCTATCTACTTCGTGCTTAAGCTGTTTTATATTTACAGCTGTTGAGAGGTTAAGATACATACTTAAACTGCTGTTTGAATATTCTCTTGTGTTATTAAATCCATACCCCACATTTCCTGTTAAATCAGGAAAATATTGCCTTTTTACATATTGAAGTGATTGTTTCATTGCTGAAAGAGTCGCATCTAATACCCACAAATCAGGTGAATTCTTTTCGGCAACCGCAAATGATTCTGCCATTGTATACGGAAGTTTCTTAAATTTATTTCCTTTTTCTACTCTTGATTTAAGCGCCACCTCAACTATATTTTTATCTTTTTTATTTGCGAAATTGTTCTTAAAATTTTGAGGCATATAACTATCATAAAAATTATATGTTTCAGTATTTTTAATTTGAAAATCAGGAGCAGGTGCTATATACATAGAATTTCCTAAATCAGCAAGCGCTTGATTATAATTATTCTGCGCATCAATAAGAGCAATTTTAGCTTCACTTAAATTCATCTTCGCATTTGTAAAATCAGGTTTGTATTTGGAATCCTTTTTAGCCAATTTTTCAGCTCTTTCGAGATTTTTTTCGTTTAAAATTACATTGTTTTGAGCAATTTCAACAAGCGAAGCAGAATTTAAAAGTGCATAATATTTTGTTTTCACATCAAAAATAGTGTTACAAATACTGTCTAAAAATTCATATTCAGCGGCAAGTTTGTAAAATCTTTCCATTCTAATAAGCGAATTCGATTTCCCAAAGTTCCACAGAAGCTGGCTTAAATAAACATTAACCTGCGGCAGTTCTCTATTTGAGGAACCATTATAATTTTTATTAGAATTGTAATCCTGATAAATACCGCTATCTAAACCCAAAATAGGGAAATAAGCAGATTTTGCAATTCCAACATTACTTATTGCGACCTGAAGATTATATGCTTTCCCTTTAATTACGGGACTATTGTTTATTGCAACTGCAACACATTCGTCAAGTGTAAGAACATCGCCCTCTTTAACAGTAGGTTCTTCAATCGCCATAACTTGCATTGAATGAAACAGACAAAAACACACAAATGTTATTTTTAAAACACGCAGAATTTTCATACTTTTTAAAGTATATATTAAAAATAAATTGTTGCAAAAATTGTAAAAAACTAAAAATAAATACCAAAAAATATTAACCATTTAATTTATAAATCAAATGCACCATTTTTTTACCTCTGACATTTTTTACAAAATCGCCGCATATCACAGCATTAAAATTTTCTGCAACTTTTCTTGAAGGTGAATTTTCAGGACGAATCTCAAAAATTACTTCTTTCAAATTTAATGTATTAAACGCATAATGTATTAGTGCTTTAACCGCCTCTGATGCAAACCCTTGATGCCAATATTCTTTCTTCAAAATATACCCAATTTCATAATATTTATGTTCATTTATAAAATCTGGCATCAATGCAGCTTGTCCCAAGATTGTACCGGAACTATTTTCAACAATTAAAAAAAATCCTAAATTATATTTTTTATAACGATCTAAATTTTGGTTAATCCAATTTTGAACATCTTCATCGCTAAAATTATATTCCCAAGCATACATAACATCTTTGTCTTGCAGTATTTTTTTCAATTCTTCGAAATCGTTTTGAGTTATATATCTTAGAGTAATTCTTTTCGTTTTTAAAAAGATATTTTCCATAAATAAATTATAACAAAAACACTCCAGTCTCAGCTTGCTCACACTGAACCCACAAAAACGGATTAAAGCCCTCATCATTCTTCAAATAAAAAAGATGATAACAAAAGTCATCATCTTTTTTATGGTGTCGGAGATGGGACTTGAACCCACACAGATTTCTCCATACGCACCTGAAACGTACGTGTCTACCATTCCACCACTCCGACATAAGCGTTTATAAATATATTTATACTTATTCTTATATCACAAATATTATTTAAAATCTATATAAAAAAGAGTCCGAAATAATCGGACTCTTTTAACTTTATTATTTTATTTTATTCATCAACACCAGTTGTTGAAAGATTGCCATTTTGAGTGTTTGCATACATTTGATCTTTATTGATGTCTCCGTTGCCATCCATTAACAAGCTTAAGTATAACAATTTATTAGCTGTTGCAAGATCAAGGTCTACGAATTCACCTCCGGCAGTTTTGTCGTTTGCTGAAACTATTTTTACATTAGCTTCTATTTCAACATCACCATATTTTAGGTGAACCGGAACGACATCGCCAACTTTTAGGGTTTTGTCGTGGCTTAAGAGAACACCGCCTCTTGATATGTTTAAGATTCCGCCGACTTCCGGTGCTGATTCAAATACTATCGGATTTGGGTTTCCTTCAATATCGAATCTTATGTATTGACGTTTGTCTATTACAGAAATATTATCGTCAATTTCTTTTTTCCATGTACGTTTTGCATCATCCATCTCTGCCGGCAAATCATCGTCATCATCGTCGTCATCACCTGGGCCTGGATCTGGTTCCGGTTCCGGATCTGGATCTGGATCTGGGTCTGGGTCTGGGTCTGGATCTGGGTCTGGATCTGGATCTGGATCTGGGTCTGGATCTGGATCTGGGTCTGGATCTGGGTCTGGATCTGGGTCTGGATCTGGATCTGGATCTGGGTCTGGATCTGGGTCTGGATCTGGATCTGGGTCTGGATCTGGGTCTGGATCTGGGTCTGGATCCGGTTCTGGTTCTGGGACAACTAAGTCATCACCCTTTTCAATATCCGGATCAAATGGTTCTTCAAATTCTTCATTATCTTTTTGACCGCTTCCATCCGGATCTGGATCGTTATTTTCAGGCTCACCGTCACCATCTTGATCCCAGTAATAATAACTTCTTAAACCGTCATCCTGTCCGATGTCTGTAACATCATCAGGTCTTACAGCTTTACCTCTGATTGATACCGGAGTATCCGGATCGCCTGCATTTACTATCGGGTTAGTTGTCGGATCTTTTGTTACTTGTGATAATCCGTTTGGATTGTTTGGATCGTCATATCTATGTTTACCCATATTGAAGTAGTAGCCGCCAACATAAGCATTATCTGCTGTTACTGTTATATCTTGATCCATTCCAGGATGGCTTACGGAACCTTTACCGTTAATTGTACCGTTCTTGATTACGATTGTTGAGTTCGGATAGTGATCTCTTTCAAATATATGCGGATCATCCGGTGTTCCAAGATCAAGTGCCTTTATATTTGCCTTTTCGGGAACTATTCCGTCATACATTCCGTAGTAGTCGCCTGTTGAAGCATATCTTGAAGGTGCACCGCCAAGATTTTCGATATATATTGCAGGTCCTCTGTTTACTATGTTAACTTCATTTTGTGCTGTAACATCTTTTATATAGGTTTCGCCTGAAAATTCAGCATTTACTGAACCTTCTCTTGATGAAATTGTGCAAACTCTTGTATCATTTTTGCTTGCATCAGCATTATCAAGACCTTTAATATTTACATCTTTTATTGCTAGGAATTCAACGCCGCCTTTTGATGAAAGTATAGGATCTTCTCTTAAGCCTGCACTATGAGGATCTGAAGCTTCATCGTTTTCATTTGCAATATCAATATCTACTCCTGTTTGAATAAAGGTGATTCTATCATCTTTGCTTGCACCGATACTTCCGCTTGCTATTGCTGAAATTGCGTCACCTTTAAGGTTTGGAGTTGCGTTATTGTCTGCTGAACTGTTTATTATATTGTATGCGGTTGCTCCTTTGTTGTATTTGTCGTCTGCAAGAAGAATAACTTTGCCGTTTTCTGCGTGAATCTTATTAACGTGCATATCTTTATCCAAACTTGCCATATTTACAAGTGCATTTTCACCTGTACTGTCTGCGGTTATCGCACCATCAATTGATGTGTTAATTGATTTTGTAAGGTTTCTTTCATTTGGTCCGATACCTGTACAAACTCCGCCGTCACAAAGTCCTAAATCTGTACCAATTTGACCTTGCTGTGCATTTATTGTAAGATCTGCTCCGTTTGTTGTGGTTATAAGAGTTTTGGTTGCATCTTTATAGCCCGCATCTTCAGGATTAATATTTTTATCTGCAAAGTAGTTGCGTAGGTTACCGTTTTGAATTGCAATCAGAATATCTGCATTTGATTGAATATTTTCATCGGTGTCTTCATGTCCGATAACCATATTTGAATTGCTGTTATGGAATTCAACTTTTGCATTCGCATTAGTGTTTGTAACATGACCTTGTATGTGCATTCCATCTGAACCACTGTTTGTCATATTAAGTTCAGTTCCTGAAGATGTTACGTTTGCTCCAGATTCAACTAGCATTCTGTCTTGAGTATTTGTCATTCGTAAATAACCTTTGCTGTTATTTACAGAACCTGTACCACTGACACTTAAACCACCTTTTGCAGTGTTTTTAATATCAGCATTACCGTCATTGACTACTTTACCTGCTATATTCAAACCTGTTGTACCTGATTCGTTTGATATAGCAAGATCATTAATATTATTAACTGTGCCTTCTGCTGCAATTGTTAAGCCTGTTCCATTACCTTTGTTTGTAATAGCAAGCTTTTGACTTTCTTTTTCGCCGATTATGTCACCGTCAATGTATAATGCGCCTTCAGTATTTGTTATATTTGCTGTACCTTTTTGGTTTGTAACTGTTCCTGAAATCGCAAGTCCGCCATTGCCGGAATTTGTTATATCAAGGCTGTTTCCTGAATTTGTTACAGTTCCGTTTATATCAAACATATTGTTTGAATTTGTTAAATCAGTATCACCATTTGTACTTGATACATTTCCATCGATTAAAAATCCGCCGTCTCCGCTATTGTTCATAGCAAGTCCGGATCCGCTATTTATTACATTAGCACCTTGATTAACATTTAAACTTCCATTGCCGCTGTTATTAACAGTAAGTTGTGCGCCGCTATTATTAATTTCGCCACCATCAACAATATCAAAGTTTGAATTTGTGTTTGTTAAAGTAGCATTGCCATTATCATTATCTACAAGACCGCTTACATAAAATCCATCATCTCCTGAATTATCCATTGTAAGCTCGGCACCTGTATTGATTACTTTGCCTTTAACATTTAATGCGCCATTACCACTGTTGTTAATTGCCAGTTTATCGCCGCTATTATTTACTTCGTTATTAATATCAAAGTTGCCTGCTGTATTTGTAAGGGTAGCATTTCCATTATTGTTATCTATTAGACCATCAACAATAAATCCGCCAAGACCTTCATTTGTCATATTTAATTCGGCACCGTCATTTAATACAGTTCCGGCTATGTTAAGTTTGCCGTTTCCTTTATTTGTCATTGACAAACTTCCTGCTGCTGTTCCATTATCAACTTTACCGCCGGCTAGAACATCAAAATCGCCTGCTTCATTTGCTAATGTTGCATTGCCTTTATTATTATCAACAAGGCCTTCTACAATGAAACCGCCTCTTCCATAATTTGTCATTGTAAGGCTGTCACCATCATTCACAACTTGACCATCTTTGTGAATATTCAAAGCGCCGGTGCTATCATTTGTAATATTTAATTCTTTTCCTGTTGAACTTACTGTTCCACCTGTAAGAATATTAAAATCACCTGCTTCGTTGGTTAAATTTGCAATTCCTTCAGAATTACTTACTGTTCCTGATATATCAAATCCTGTGCCGGTATCGTGATTGTAAATATCAAGATTACCACTGTTTGATACTGTGCCGGAAATATTTAAAAATCCTGCTTTATTTGAAATATCAGTATCGCCTCTATTGATAACAGAACCGGCTATGTTTAATCCATTTGCACCTGATTCATTTGCGATATATAAATCATTAATTGTATTTACAGAACCGCCTTCTGCAATTGTTAAACCTGTTCCATTTTCTTTGTTTACAATTGATATTTTTTGATTATTTAATTCTCCGTTTACATTACCGCTAATATTTAAAGCACCCGCAGTATTTGTAATATTAGCTTGAGCATTTTGGTTTGTAACGGTTCCTGAAATATCAAGACCATTAACGCCAGAGTTTGTTATATCAAGACTGTTTCCTGAATTTGTTACAGTTCCTGATATGTCAAACATATTGTTTGTATTTGTTAAATCTGTATCGCCATTTGTACTTGTTACATCTCCTGCAAGTATAAATCCGCCAGCTCCACTATTATTCATTGAAAGAGCTGTACCGCTGTTATAAACTTCGGCTCCTGTTTCGAGATTTAGCTTGCCTTCTCCGCTATTATCAATACTTAATTTATTACCGCTATTATCAATATTTGCGCCGTTTACAATATCAAAATCAGCTTTCACATTGGTCAATGTAGCATTTCCACTGTTATTATCTACGATTCCGGCTATTGTAAATCCGCCGTCCCCGTGATTTTCCATAACAAGTTCTGCACCATCATTAACAACAGAACTTCCGTTGTGGGTGTGCAATTTGCCTGTACCATTATTTAGCATTGATAGCTTTGTGCCGCTGTTATTGACTTCGCCGCCTGTTAAAACATCAAAGTCACCTGCATTATTGGTCAAAGTAGCAGTTCCATTATTATTATCAACAAGTCCTGCTATACTGAAACCGCCATCTGCAAAATTTTCCATCGTTAGGCTGTCACCGTCATTTATTACTTTTCCGCCGGTTTGAACATTCAGTGCACCGGTATTATTTGTAAGAGTTGCAGATCCTTTGTTGTTGTCTACAAGTCCTGCGATACTGAACCCGCCGTTACCGTTGTTTTCAATCAACAGGCTTGTGCCGTCGTTTTCAACTTCGCCGCCGGATGCAATATTAAGGCTTCCTGCATCATTAATCAATTCGGCAGTTCCTTTGTTGTTATCTACAAGGCCTGCAATTGTAAATCCGTCTGTGCCTTCGTTATTCATGTATAATGAAGTGCCGTCATTTAGAACTCTACCGCCGGCTTCTACATTTAAACCGCCTTTGTGGTTATTAATTGTTACGGTACCGTTATCATTATCGACAAGTCCTGAAATATTTAAACCGCCATCACCTGAATTGTCCAAAGTAATATCAGTTCCGTTATTATAAACAGTTCCTGAAATATCGAAAGCACCTGTAACGCCTGTGTGGTTAGTAATAGTACCGCTACCAGCGTTGTTATTTACAGTTCCGGAAATGTCGATTCCATTTTTACCGTAATTATCCATTACAAGTTTTGTACCGTTAGAATCTACCGTACCGGAAACATTCAAACCGCCTAGTCTGTTTGTAACTGTTGCAACACCGGTATCGTTCGTTACGCTTCCTCCGATGTTAAGTCCGTTATTTCCGCTTTCATTAGTTATATTTAAAGTTCCGTCATTTTCTACGGTTCCATCTATTGTTAAGCCTGTGCCCGAAGTTTTATTGGTCAAGTTCATAGTCCCGTTATTTCTAACAAGACCTTCTGTTCCTATATCAAATGCTCCGGCATTATTTTCGATAGTTAAATTACCGTTTACATTTGAAACTTCACCGTTAATATTTATGCCATCAGTTCCATTATTTATAAGTTTTGTGTCACCAAGAACTGAAGAATTATTTCTAATTTTTGCGCCATCTGCAACGTTAATTCCTTTAGAAGATGTGATCATAATTTTGCCATTTGCACTTGAAAATGCGTTTGCAGAATTTGTATCACCTGCGCTTACTAATGAATTAAACAAACTATCAGCAGCACTTTGTCCGGTTAACACATCAGATTTATTAGCAACACTGGCAATAATAACTCCGTTATATCCACCGGCTTCAGGATTTGTTCCAACATTAACATTGCTGCCGTTAAGTTCAACATCACCTCTTGCCACTATCATACCGTTTACAGTGATAGGAGCATTACCGGCAAATAAAGCAGCATCATTAGGGTTCCAAACTTTTGAGGTTTGTTCTGCATTTGCAAAACCAGCTTCTGAAACATCTACTGTTCTCATGCCTTCTCTTAACGCATTAAAACCATCTTGTGTCGGTGTAAATGTGCTTAATGAACCAACGTTAAGTACACCACTTGCACCAACAACCATTCCATTTGGTGATATAAAGATTAAGTTACTGTCTTGTTTTAGTGAGCCGCTAAGATTCGATATTGCATTAACAATACCGTCAATTTTTATTTGATCACTTACAAAGTTTACAAAAGTATCAACGTCCCAACGGTTTATATCAGTTCCACCGCCACCTTCGGTGCCGCCTATATTGTACGCCTGAAATATAAAATCAAGAATTTCTCCTTTGGACAATTCCAATTTTTGAAATTCTTTAAAGCCTACTTTATCATTAAATAAATCAGGACGAATCATATAGTGTCCGTCTTGAATCGGATTAATAGTTTGACCATTACCATCAGTAATAGTCGAAGCATCCGCCGCATTACCTATTGCTGATACCAATAAGGAACACACTATCAATGGAGCTAATTTCCTCGTGTTTGGTTGTAATTTTCTCATACTTAACCTCTTATCTATATTTAGCACATAACACTCGCTTAATTTATATATTTATATAAACGTAATTTGTGACTTGAAACTTGAGTAAAATTTATTTTTTTTTACAAAAATTTACAATTCCTGTTATTTTGATAATTACATGACTCTTTTTGGGCAAGTGATATAATATAGTATGCCCAATATATCCAAAATATATTCAAATTATACTATTATTAAGAAATGTAAACCCAAATATTCTCCCTGAAAACCACGTATAGCAAGAAAAAGAAAAATTGTGCTTAAAATTGCATTAAACTTTTTCGCAAGATGTGTCGAATAAGAAATTACATATTGTGTAAAAGTTAAAGCGTGAGTACTGTAGGAGAAAACGCAGAAAGGACAACTTATGGGTAGTAATATGATGACTTCAATTCCGCAAGGTTTTACGGAAAGGCAATGGAGGAATTTAGATCCCACAATTAGACAAGCGTGTACAAACGATGCCAGATTTGCAGCCGGGATTGCCCGAGCATTAAGTAAAGGGCGTTCTACAGAAGAAATTAACAATTATTATAAAGATAACGTTGCAATTCAAGGCTTAGTTGTTGAGAAAAAGGATGACGGGACAGTAAAACCGCCGCCGGTTGACACTGCAGCTTTGCTTGGAGATAAAGACTTCAGAGAAGTAACAACTAACCAATGGAAAGCTTATTTCCGTGAAAGATACTCAAATAATAAAAGTGAAGCTATGCATGACATGATAAGAGTGTTATGCCATAAAGAGGTAAAACAACTTCAAGGTACTTTTGTTGATTTGTGGAAAAATACAGATACTTCAGATCCGGCTAAAAGGCTTTCTGCAATGCGACTAAAGCTTAAATACGCTAATGACCACCCGGAAGTCCAAAAACAAGTAGAAGCATCTGCTCAAGCTTATATCGACAAATATAAAGACAAACTGGATGATCCTGATTTGTTGGGTGATTACAAAGCAGCTTTTGCGCCAGAAACTCAAACAAAAGAGCAGAAATCTAACACAAGAGATATCACCCTAACAAAATTAACAATGGATGATTTAAAAGCTTTAGCTCAATTTAAAGCTGTCAATGAGATAGGTGGCAACAATTCTGAATTTATTGCAAATGCCTGTGAAGAAATGGCTATTAATGCAATAAAATATAGGAACTTAAACTCAGGTGTTGCTGAAATTAAGGAATGCCAAGCAGAAATTGGCGAATTAAAAGCAAAACACGCCAAAATGCCGGCTATTGTTGAGTTGACAGAAAAATACAACAAACAAAAAGCTGAATTAGAAGAAAAGATAAAAAATGAAACAGACGAAACCAAAAAGAAAGAACTGGAAAAACAACATTTAGAACTTACAGTAGAATACAACAAAAACTGTAATGCAGCATTACCGGAAGACATCCAAAAGAAAATCAAAGATTTGGAAGAAAAAGCCCAAAAAGCTGCTAAAAATTCAGTAAGTAAAGAAGCTGAATTCAGAGAAAAGAATTTTGAAAAACTGGTTGAAGTTTCAGCTTTGGCGCAGGTACAAATAGACATGCAAAAACATAAATATGATTCAACGCCTGCACCTCAATTTGCTAATTTAGATCCGGATGTTCAAGAATTAGTTAAATTGAATCCAGCGCTTTTCTGTGATGAAATTACAGATCCGAATGATGACAGAGCAGCAACCGTAACAACCCAAGGCGGCAAAAAATATGTATTCAATCCGCAAAAATATAAAGAACAAATGCTTGCATATTCACAAGCTGGTAAGACATCCGGAGAAAACCAAACAAATCAGGATGGTTGTGATTATTTCTGTGATTTACAAGAAGTAGACCGATGTTTTGAAGGTGTTGTATTTGGAGGTCTTGCAGACGGACAAAAAACAAAACGAAGCGTCATAAAGAAAGCAATGGAAGCCGCTGGTATAACAACTGAAGCTGATAAAACTATACAAATGAGAATTGCCCACGTTCTTAAATCTGCAGGTATTGGAGCTTTAGGAGGTGCAGGAGCAGTATTTGTATCCGACTTTATGGCAACAATGAGGACCTGTAAGTTTACAGAAAAAATTTTCGAACTGGCATCACTGACAAAAATGATACCGGTAGAAGTACCATGGGAATTTGAGAAAACTTACCATTTATCAGGAGATAATGCAACTTGGAGCACAGATGTACACTGGGAAGCTGATGTTCCGTGGAAAGCTGATGTTCCTTGGAGTGCTGATGTAAATTGGGAAGCAGATGTACCTTGGAGCGCAGATGTTCCTTGGAGTGCTGATGTTCCGTGGAGTGCTGATGTCCCGTGGAGTGCTGATGTCCCGTGGGAATCAAGTGGTTCTACATCACATAAATGGACAGTTAATGATTATGAAAATGGTATATTAGCCGGCACACACACTGAAACAACCGAAGTACCTTGGTATGACAGCGGGGTAGAACACGTCAGCGGAACAGAACACGTCAGTGGCACTGAACACGTCAGTGGTACTGAACACGTTAGCGGTGTGGAACACGTTAGCGGTACTGAGCACGTCAGCGGTGTAGAACATGTCAGTGGTACTGAACATGTTAGTGGGACTGAACACGTTAGCGGCAAAGATGGGCACTGGGAGTATGACCACAAAGTTAAAGAACAGGGTGTCGCTAAAGGTGAAGTTGAAAACCCTGATGCCGACAGAGAATTGTATGAACAAACAGGAGAGAAAACGCATAAATTTCGTCCAAAATTCAGTAGTCTTGGCGTCTATGGTATAGCAGCAGGAGCTGGGGCCTTAGCAGGCACTATCAAAGGTTTATTTTCTATGAATAAGGTCAGAGATGAAGGTCTAAGACGTGATGCGCAAGTAATGAGAGTTGTATCACAAAAAGACATAAGAAACCCAGAACCAACCCCACCGACACAACCAGTAACGCCGGTACAGCCAACCACACCGGAACAATCTTCTACTATCAAAATTGATAAAGAGAAAACTCCGGATCAAGAAAAAGTTCATTCAGACGTAAAAACTGTACCTGTAGAGGTTGCAGTACCTAAAAAAGAAGGTAATAAGGTATATTACCAAGGCTGGCAAACACTTCAAAAGGCATACGGTGCACCAAATTCTGCGAACTTCCGTAACTGGTTCCGTAAAGAGTTTCTTGGCGGAAAAGATATTTGGGAAACAGGTTCACAAAAAAATGGTCCCGCAATTCAGCACTTTGAAAGAGAAATAACTTATGTCGATCCAAAGACCAAGAAAGAATATAACCTTACTTTCAATCCTGAAGCCTTTGCAAATCCGCTGGATTTCTATTTAGTTGATAAGAATGACGGCAAAGCACCAACAATTGGAAACACCAAACCAAATATAAAAGTAACTGTTACTAAAATTCCAGGAACAGAAACTTATAAAGGAAGCATAACTGTTAAAATAGGTGATAAAACCTATACCGCAAGTACGCAAGGTCATACAAGCGAAAAGGCAGTAAAAGATGCCCTAAAAACAGAACTTCTCAAACAAGGACTCAGCGACAATGAAGTTGATAAAGCAATTAGAGAAGCTGTTCCGGAAAAATAAGCAACATTTCAATAAAAAAAATCCTGTTTTACAACAGGATTTTTTTTATGCAAACAATTAAATAGCAAAACTGACTTATTTACGTATTAATTTTATAGTGACTTAATAATAATTAATATTTAAACTAAAACAATCAAGAGCGTGTTAAAATTCAATCATGAATAAAAAAGTTACATCTTTATTAAGCCTAGTATTGGCACTTTCTATATGTAGTATTACCCCATCGGGATTTACGCTTGCGCAAGAAGAAATTTCTCAAAATGCTCAAACCGCACAAGTTAAGCAATCTGATTTAACAACAAATGAAGAAACTGAAAATGTTCCACTTCGTTTACAAAAAGAAATTAAAGAAGCTATAATAGAAATTTACGGCAAAAACAATAGTGACGAAATTTTTGAACACGTAATGCAAATAGCGGAAAAATCAGTTAAAGAAAGAGCCGAAAGCCTTAAAAAAGAAGATCTTTCAAGAACAGAAGACTGGTATAAAGATGAAATAATTTATATGTTTTATATAGACCAGTTTGGAGTAAAAAATCCTGACAGTACGAATACTTTTAAAGATGCAGAAAAAATGTTTGGATATCTTAAGGATTTAGGTGTAACAACTCTTTATATGCTTCCGTTTGCAGATTCACCAATGCAAGATGCTGGTTTTGATGTAAAAGACCCCAGAGATGTCCGAAAAGATCTTGGCGGAATGGAAGAATTTAAACAGTTTATTTCTGAAGCGAAAAAAGCAGGTTTTAAAATCAAGGCTGATTTAGTTTTAAACCACTTTTCACAGGAACATGACTGGTTTAAGGCTATAGAAAATGGTGATTTATCAAAGCTTGATTACTTTGTAGTAAGAGAAGATATGCCTGTTTATAAAAAATATCAGGACGAAAAATTAGGCACAGTAGTCGAATATTATGAAAAAGACGGTAAAATTTCAAAACGCAGGCTGATTTTCCCGGAAAACACCGAAAACCACTGGCGAAAAGTTACCGTTAAAGGCAAAGATTATTATTTTTACCATACATTTTATCCTTTTCAACTTGATATAAACTGGGAAAATTCTGAAGTTTTATATTACAGTTTGGAAACAATAAGCTACTGGAGCAATTTAGGAATAGATATTTTCAGAATGGATGCAATTCCGTATCTTTCAAAACCTGCCGGTACTAACGCCGAAAATCAACCCAAAACACATGCAATTATTAGGCTTATAAGCAATTATATTCAAGCAACAGCCCCCTCATCTGTAATTCAGGTTGAAGCCTGCCAGCTTCCAAAAGATATCTTAGAATATTTCGGCAAAGAAAGAACTGTTCAGACAGACATTGATAATGTTAAAAAAGAATTTAAACGAACAGACGAAGCACAAATCGCATATCATTTCCCTTATATGCCTGCAATATGGGCAAGCTTGATAACAGGAGATAAAAAATATTTTTATGAAGCGATGAAGGATACGCCCAAAATTCCTGACACAGCTTCTTGGGCAATGTTTTTAAGAGTTCACGACGAATTAACTTTAGAGATGACAACGCCTGAAATGCGTGAAATTGTTTATAACAATCTTGTTTCTAAAGGTGCCGGATTTAGAAAAGGGTTTGGAGTAAGCGGACGCTTAGCTAATTTTCTAAACAAAAACCCCGACAGAATTGAAATGGCATTTTCAATATTACTTTCACTTCCTGGAATTCCGATAATCTATTACGGAGATGAGGTTGGGGTAGCTAACAACTTCAAAAATGCACAAAAATCAGAAGCTGAAAGAAAAATTAAACAAAAAACAGGTAAATTTAAACTTTTGAGTTATTTTGATTCGCGAGATATTCATAGAGGCGAGGTTCCTTCAAAACTCTTCTACGGATCTACAAAAGATTATTATGAATTTAACAGTAAAGTTTACAAAAAGGTTAGAAATCTTATTCATTTAAGGAAATCGCTTCCTGTAATGTCAAGAGGAGAATTTATACCGCTAAATACCGATTCACCTGCCAATTTTTCATATATAAGAAAGGATAAAGACAAACAAATTCTTGTAATAAACAACCTTTCAAATGAAAAACTTGTGGCTGATATATCTTTACCGGTGAATGTAATTCTTAAAAATGACGGACACATAACAAGCCTTAAAAACCTTGTAAACGGAGAAAGTGTAAAAGTTAATCTATCCTTAAAGAACAAAACCATGCACTTAAGAATTGCACCATACGGAGTCTTGTGGCTTGAGTTGTAATTTAATCAATCAAAAGCATTTAATTTCCCATCTTATGACAAAAGCCTAAAACTACTTCGTAATAAGCACCAGATCGCCACGTTTAACCTGAGAGGCAAGTTCTTTAATAACCTCATTATCCATTCTCATACAACCTAAAGAAGCGTACTTTCCAATGCTTGAAGGGTTATTATTTCCGTGAATAAATTCTCCAGTTGACCCTTTTATTCCTGTAACAGGATCAAGAGTTTCCAGAACAATAATTCTGGGACCGTAGTCATTCGGATTTCTGCGTCTTTTAGTTGCAGAAGGAGCTGACTTGTATGGATATTTTTCAACACCTAAAACAACCCTTAATCCTGTATCTGTCGGAGTTCTGGGTTTACCGCTTGCTATTCTGTATGCAATCTCAGGTTGACCATCTTCATCATATTTGTATAAAACATTCTTCGACAAGTCAACAACTATAGCTACATTTTTTCTTTCCCCAGTTACAAAAACAACGGGACTGGGGGCTGATTTTAAAATCAGGGAATCTGTTGTACCTTTAGGAGGAACTTGTGTTGTAAGAGTAACTGTATCTTGGGCTAATACTTGGTTTGAACCGGAAGTTATTAACGGAGCGGACGCTATTGCACCTGCAGCAAGCGTTATTCCAAAAAGTTTTCTAAAATTGTTAATCGGGGTTATTTTCATATCTATACCTAAACTAAAATATTATATTATTAAAACTTTTATATTTTTTATCAAATAAACTTATACAAAAAGTCCTTTTGCGATTTCATCCGTCCAAAATCTTTTAGATTCATCAGTCGTAAGGAATTTGAAAACTTGTCCAAATAAACCGCTGCGATATGTTGGATATTTAGGCCAATCAAAAGATTTTGTATATCTTGTACTTGGATTGTATAGTTCTAATACTTTTTTAGAATCTTTACTTACTAAATTTCCTTCAATAATCTGTTGAGGGTACATTGTTTTAAATTTTTCAATATTTGTTCTTAAACTTCCGTATACTTTCTCATGCGACAACTCTTGCGAAAAAAGATTCTCAAGTTCTTTGGAGTTAAATCTTAATCTTGCACCAAATGATTGTCTGTTATTATAAGGATTGAAATTTACCTGCATAAGGATCTCCTTTTTTGGTATAAAACCAATCAAGGATTTTTTTGCTATTAAAAAACAAAACTTTACAATTATCTAAATAGATTTTATAAAATAATAAACAGAAGGAAAGGGGCTCATCGCCCCTTTCCATTCTAAATGAACAAAAAACAGTATTTTTAACTGTATATATATAAAGTTTATTTCAAATCCCGAATTTCAAAATGAACAAAAATCGTAATATAATTTTACAAAATCTAAACGGGATCATTATAATCTTTTTAAAATTCTTTTTATATTTTTATATTCTTCAATAATATCTTTCACTTCTGGTTGCATCTTTAACAATTTATCTTGGAATTTGTCAAAATTATTGTCCTCAGAAGAATGCAAATAAAATCTAAATTTTGCAACTACCAAAATTCTTACATTGAAACTCCATTTAATAATTTTTTGTTTAAACTCTTGTATTTGCACAAATTCATTTGAAGTATTTTCTTTATCATAATAAATTTCAAAAAGTTCAAAATTTCGGTTTAAATCACGTATTTTTCTTGTAAATTCAATATCTATATTGTAAATTTCGCGTCTATTTGAACTTTCATCGCAACACACATCTTCAGAAGCTTTTGAATTCATTTCTGTTATAGCAGATAAAGTAGGATCTTCATAACAATGCATTCTAAATGTTTGCACACAATCTATAATTGAATTGATTAAGTTTTTCTTAGCATTTTCAAAGTTTTTACGTTTTATTTCTTTTTGCCAATCATCTCGTGCTCCATATGCCAATAAACACAAGACAAATGCAATTATTACATTTAAATATCCTATAATATTTTCAATCAAACTATGAAAACAATAGTCAAATATAAATATCAAAATCAATAAAAATAAAAAAACAAAAATAAAACAATTATAACAATTTCTTTTAAAACATTTCATACACATAATCCTAACCTCATTTTTCAAGGAACAACCATTCAGATATTTACTAAAAAAGAGAGTCCAATTTCTTGAAACCCTCTTCACTTAAATGGTTGCGGGAGCTGGATTTGAACCAACGACCTTCGGGTTATGAGTTGTGAAATAATGTATTTGTAAGAATTTTTACTTGTAACCGCAATTTATCAGAATTTACCTATGTTTGTTGCGGTGCATGATTTTGGGATTAAATTTATTCTCTGATTTTATCAGATTTAATTTTGATTTATCAGAATTTTTGCAACCTTTTTGCAACTGAGATAAAGGTATAAATGAAATTAACTTGGCGTAAAATGACAAAACTTTTGTGTTAAACCTCCTCCTTTACATCTGCATTCTAAATACTACTTCTAAGGGGTTGGGAGGGGCAAAAATATAAAGAGCCCCCCTCGTGCTGAGCCACAGAAAAATTCCGTATTTTTTGAAATTTTACACTTGCTCATATAGGTGGATTTATTTTTGCCATTTTATAAATATATTTATGGATAAACAAACGGATAAAAAATGATTAATGAAGAAAGCATAAAAACTTCAAATCAAATGTTATCAATAATTTCAGAACTTCATAAATTTAAGGGCTCCTGGAAATCATTAGGACAATTATCACCTAAAAAATTAAAAACACGTAAAAAGTGGCAACTATTGAAAGTGTTGGCTCTTCTAATCACTTTGAAAGAAATAAGCTTAGTGATAAACAGGCAGAAAAATTATATATCGCAATTGTATAAAAGTTTTTTACAATATTCAATTAAAGATAAAAATACAAATTTAGAAATAGGCATGGAAACCGCTACTCGGTTGGAGCCACCATTAAAATGGAATAATTGGTTTAGATGACACGAAAAATTTGATGATAGGTAATATCTTCCTTTAATTATAATAAGTCTTTTAATAGTTTATTTTCTTGAAATTCATCATTTTAATTAAATTTTCCGTTACAGATAACTTTAAATTCGCCACTTGATTTTATAACATCATAACCAAGAGCTAACAGTTTTTTTATATCGGCAGGTTCTTTATTTACAAATTGAACATAATCTAATCCAGGTTGGACAACATAAATTTTGTAACTATATTTGTGAGCCTTTAAATTTTGTAAATTATCTAAACACCCTTTTATGAGTCTTTCTGGTTTTTTTTGAATACGCTTTGCTAATTGATTAAATATATCAGAATTTCTAATCCACTTGCTTGATTTGATTGCTTGTCCTATAACTTCATAAAATTCTTTAATTCTTAAACCCGAGATATCTTCCCTTGAAGCTTTACAATGATAGAACTTCACTTCTGTATTTGTAATGACAATAAAATCTGCAATTTCTCCACTTCCATCATCTTCTATTATAAATTCATTATTGCTTTCATTTTCAAATTTTTCTTTTAAATATGTAAAAATTGATTTATTTTCACTTGTTTCTCCTTTGAATGGAATTTCCTGTTTAATATTTATTTTATTAGCGGTGAAGTCAATAGGCTCAAATATATTCTCGATTGGAAGTTTTACTGTATCATCTGTTCCAACTTTGAAACATAAACATCCAATTATGCTTTCACCTTCATCTGTCATTATCATTGGAAGATACTCATTGAAGAAATCAGGCAATGTATATGTTTTATTATTCGTAAAAATATAAAACTCATTACTATTGTCAAAATTATTAAAAATAGTATCTTCATTATTTAAATCATATAATATTGAAGTCAAAAGTTGTTCATTGTAAAGCAAGTTTATTTTTATAATTTTATTTGATACCTTTTCTAATTTGAAATCAATATCTAAAATATTAAATTCTAATGGTATATTATTAGAATTTGTTTTAATCAATACATTTTCTTTATAACAATTTTGATTGAGTACAAGGCATAAAATTTCATTTCCTTGTATTTCTGAAATTTGTAATAAATTTGCCTTTAAAGACAAATTTGGCAATTCAAAATTTGGTTCGGCTTCTAAATTTATACTATCAGTAATAAGTTTACACCATTCAGCAAAAGCTTGAATATCACCCTTTTTAAAACTCCATACTTTAGCATTGAATGGACTTATACCTCTATATTCATCTAAATTAGAAAGCTTCAATTTTGCAAAAGCATGTCCTAAACATTGATAACTACTTTGTATAATACTAATAGAATTTTGTGCATCTTTACCCATATAATTTTCATAAGACCCACCAACTAATTTTAAAGGATTTTTTACTCCAATATTAAGATATTCAGCTTTTTGGGCAATTTGCATTAGTTGAAATAAATAGTTCATTTTTGCTTTATGTAACTTAGAAATTTCACAAAAAGAATCTAATAAACAATTGCCCACATTTTCATCCGTAGAATGATGTAATAAAATGTTTCTTATTTCATCATAGAAAAAAATATTTAAATGATATTCTTTACTCTTTAATAAATTAGATTTTGTCCATTTAGGCTTTAATTCCCGAGAGGTTATGAATATTGCTAAATTATCTTTTTTTCTATACTCCTCTAGTTTTATATTCCCAGTAAGTTTTATATTACGTTCAAACGAAAAGTATTCTTGCCCAATGGTATACATTTTTATTGTAAAACTAGGGCAAATATTTTCTAAATTAATAGGTTCATCAAAACCTAATATTTCCGTTTCAAATTCATCATAATAAATTCTTTTATCTTTACGCTCCAGAATAAGTGAATCAATAATATTAGGTATTAATTGTGCAAGTTTATTATAGTCGTCTGTAATTTTATCTATTTCGTTAGAGAAATCATTCTTATCTGCTATTAATACCCCTTTTATTCTTTCCCCTTCAGTTTTTCTCGCAATCCTCCCAACAAATTGAATAAACGGTAATAAACTTTGAGGTGCAGTATGTAAAACAGCCAATTTTATTTGTGGAAAATCGAAACCTTCCCCAAGCATATCTATACATATTAGACCATCTAATTCTTTGGTGGTTTTCAATTCATTAATAGCTTTTTTATTAGTTTCATATGAATTATCACTAGATACAATTTTTACATTCAAACCAATTTTATCATATATCGTTTTAATCGTTTTTGCCTTTTCTTTTGATTCCACCTTTATTAACATTTTTATATCTGGATTTTTTGTTTTTAAAACATGAAGTTGTTCTTTTGCCTTTTCTGCTAAAACAACATCTTTATCTTCATTAGGATTTATTTCTATCGGAACATAAGAAATTTCTTCATAATATCCGTTTTCAATTGCCCTCTTTAATGGGTAAGCATAAACTTGAAATCCAGGCATAATCTTTTTATCTCGTCTAAAAGGAGTTGCTGTAAACAGAATATTCCTAGTATTTTTAAATTGACTTAAAATATGCTTCCAAGTCTCTGCAGGTATGTGATGAGCTTCATCTATAATTATCACATCAAAAAGAGATTCTCGGATAGAGTTTTTGGGATTCTTAACATAATTATACTTAGAGCTGATACAATGAGGTGTACTTATAACAACTTCATAATTTTTAAGATTTTCCCACTCTCTATCATTGTTTATACTTTTTTTAACTTCAAACACATTTGGTTTGTTAGTTTTTGTATAAATATTTAATTTGTGAAAGATATTAAAATTACTAAATTCTTCAAATATTTGACCTCTAATTGTTTTACTAGGAACTATTATTAAAACTCTGTTAGCTTTTAATCCAAATGGAATAAGTGCCATTGTCGCAGTCTTACCAACACCTGTAGGAATAACAACAGTAGCAATTTCATTACTACAAGTAAAATGTGAACATACAGCCATATATGCACCAATCTGGGCTTCTCTTAAGGTCAATCCATCGTTTGAAACTCCATATAGATTTACGTTTTTTAAATTATCTAAAAAAAATGACATACTTACCCTTTATTATATATTTATAATAGTTTATAAACTGATTTGTTTAATTTATATTAATATTTTCTTAATTATTTACTAACATTTACAACTAAAATAAATTAACTGGATTCACAAAATACTACTTATGCGCTAATGTATGATTATGAATTAGCAAGACACCTATAAAAAACGCCATAAAACAGCTAGATATACGCATACAAATACAAAGGAGTTAATTTTTATGTGCGATAAAAACGCATTAAATAATTTAGAAAACAAGATTTCTGACGCAAGAATGATTTTATACGATTTACAAGTGTTCATTAAGTTAGGCGTCCTAGTATCTGATTCAGGGCTTATTGATGAAGACTTGCAATTCAATAAAGACAAAGATGACTATTACGTACTTTTCAGAACATTAAACAAAAAGCTGCAAAAAGCAATAGATATTTTACAGACCTAAAGTTCTTCAAATAAAATAGAAGGCTTAATTCCTAAGGCTCTTGCGATTTTAAAGACATTTTCAACAGTTGTATTTCTTTCACCTCGTTCAATCATTCCGATAAAATTAGGCGACATATCAAGAATTTCAGCAAGTTCTAGCTGTGTTAATTCTTTATCAAGTCTTAAAGATTTTAACCTTTTCCCAAATTTTTGTAAATCTTTTTTGCTCATATTGCAATTTTCGTGGTAATATGGATTTAAATAAACAAACTGACAGTGCGTTTATATAAGCAAATCTTTTATAAATATGTACTTTAGAGATAAATACTAAGCGTAGTTAAGAAAGGTTAAATATGAGAATATTGTTTGGAGTTTTAGCAGTAATTGTACTTTCGTTTATTATTAACTTAATAAAAATTGGTTGGCAAAAATTATTTTTTGAAGATAAGGACTAAAATAATTATATGAAAAAACTGCTTATCATTTGCTTTCTATTTATAATTACATCTCCATTTGCTCTTGCAAAACCGGAGTTGAAAATTGAAGATACAAATTTGAAATGTTTTCAAAAAAGTTTTTCAAGTATTGGATATGATGAATGTAAATTAAAAATCAAATTGCGAATTAACGATTATCAATATTTAGAAAAATATAATAAATTGCAGTACAACGTTAACTGTTCAGCAACTTTTGATTATTTTACTGCTGGTAGTTTTAGCTACACTCCTTTACGCAATCAGGAATCAAATAAAACAACCATTTATGGCACCAATAAATACGATTATTTGGATATAACAACACGTTTTTATTCCTTGCAACCTGTAACGCAGGTTAAAGTTTCGGAATTGACCTGTGAAGTAAAAAATCTCTACTAAAATTATAAGGATATTAGCATGAAAAAATTTTGTTATTAATTACTGTTTGTACATTATTGACCAATATTGTATGGGCAAAAGAAACATTGGGATTTGAAATGTTTGAATCACTGAAAGAGCATGCAACAAGTCCAGAAGATAAAGTTCTAATGGCCTCTTTTACAGATTTAATAAAAGAGAAATATCAAGAATCAAAAATTTACCCTCAAATAGTTGGTAACGGAATTCCTGCAAGTTTTATATTATTTGAAGATGGTGAAATTGTTTTAGTTTTAGATATGACAAAGATTAAAATGGGTAATAATACAACAGGCGATATTGATAACTTTCTCGAAGTATTAACCAAAAGGGTTGGAAAGAAAAATATGCACTCTTATTACTTAAATAACGAAGATGATCCAATTCAAAATAATATTTATGTAAGACTTAGATTAAAATAGGAGGACTCTGTTTCTAAGATTTTGTTTTGCAATATTAGCATTAGCTTCAATTTGTTTTACTTGTTGTTATCTACATGAAAATCGTGTAAATGATAGAATATCCTTAGTTATTATAATATTTGAGATATTAGTGTTTGTAGTAGTTGAATACCATATTTGGGAGTAATTAAAAATACCACGATTTAGTACCGGCGTCTTTCTGAAACATTTATTCTACTATATCTAAATAAAAAGACTGGTTTATTTTGTAGCATATTTTAAAAAGTTTTTGCTTGTAGTTGGAATAATATAGACACATTTATAATCTTATAAAATTTTCTCATATTGACATACATATCTATGCTTTAAATTTTTATGAGATATAGACAAATACTAAAATCTCATTTTGAGGGTTGGTTAGTTATGAGTAAAATAAAACATGATAAAAATTAAAAAAGGATAAAATTATGAACAAAACTACTTATGAATTTGACATCTTTGATTATTATGCAGACCCAGTAGATTATTTTAAAAAATGCTTGTATCTTAGAAAAATAGGCAATCAAGGAATATGTATGTACAAAAACAAAAAAATTCACTTAAGTCCAAGACTATTTGAGGCTTTATTCATTATGGCAGAAGATACATCCAAAACTCATAAACTTGATATTATTAGTGAAAATTATGTCGCAGAGGATAACGAAAGGCAAATTGCTGCAAGAATTAACAAAGCTTTTAAAAAAGAAGGCTTTACAAATATTGTTAAGAAAGAATTCAGATCTGGATACTGCATTAATTTAGATATTATACAAGATGATTTTATTGTCACAACTACAAGGTAATTTGTCACAGAATTGATGAGTGAGATTTTTAGCACTTTTTGTTGAAATATATTTGTTGACACTGCAGAGTTGACTAGTATTAAAAATAGAAAGGAGTCTAAAATGAGCACTAACTATAATTTTGAAATTCAAGAAGTAGAAAGTTTTTTAGGATTTGAACTGAAAAAAGTCGGAATAAATCAATATCAAGGGAAATGTCCTTATTGTGCAGAAGAAGGACATGACAGGCATGGTGATAATTTAAACTTTAATCCAGATAAGGGTTTTTTCTGTGGAGCATGTGCAAATAATGAACACGGCAAAAAACTTGCGCAAGAAATTATAAAATCAAAAAATAGTAATAAGGCTATTTTCAAAAAATTAAGTAAAACAAAATATGATACAGATAGCACGAAAAAATATAGCTCAAATTTATTAAACAATAATAAAATGTTAGAACTTGTGAAAGAAAATACAGGCCTAACAAATGAAACAATAAAAGAGTGTAAAATCGGTTATGATGTAGAAAATGATGTTTTCTTAATACCAATGATAGCACTTGACAACACTGTTACAGGTTATGAAATTCGTACTCACGAAAACCACAAAGGGAAATTCAAGTTTATATCTAAAACGAAAGGTTATGCGGATAAACCTGAAAAATGTTTATCGAAAATAAACAATCCGAGCAATCCCCAAAATGCTTTTATTTGTGCAGGCTATAAAGACGGATATGCAGTTTATGAATACTTGAAAAGGTTTAATCTGCAAGATTTTTATCAAATTTTGACAAATACTAACGGTGAAGGTAATACTGCAAAAGCGCTTAAACCGCATATTGATTACCTGAAGCAGTTTGAGAGAATAATTATCTGCATGGATAATGACATTTCAGGTCGAAAAGCATATAAAAAAATAGAACAAGAAATTCCACTTGTTTTTCATTCATTTAATTTAGGTAAACTTAATGGAATTAGTGCTTACATAAATGATTTTACCGATTTGTACAAGTACATCCAAAAGAATGCAATAACAGAGAATATCTTAGAAGATAATATCAAAATATCGCCATATTCCGTTTTGAAATTATATCTTAGGCATACCAATGTTAAAATGGATATGCCGGCTACAGTTGAGGTAAAAGCAGAACACAAAGCAATTATGGAATTTTTTGAAAGAGGAATCTATCCGTACAAAGGATGTTATTACTACGTAAAATATGATTCAGATTCTGGACAATTAACCTATGTAAAAAAATCAAATTTTACTCTTAATGTAACAAAAACAGTTGTAGTCAATACATATAGTTTTGAAAATCATCAGGAATATCAACTTGAAATTGTTACGAATATTGGAAACAAAACAACAAAGCCCATAATTTTATCCCAAAAAGAATTATTAGATTTGAAAAACTTGCATGATGTGTTAAAGGAAGGTGGGATTCATTTACATTGCTTAAAAGATACCGAACTTAAAAACATTTTACTTGAAGAATTAAGCAATATACCTGAAGAACTAAATATTTTCAAAAATCCTTCTTTAATTTTTCATAATGACAACCCGTTTTGGATATATAAAAATGCTGCGATTGACTTGAAAAATGGCAATATATTAACTCCAAAGGCAAATTCAAAAGGTGTAATTCAACTTGATTACAATAACTCATTTACACTAAAAACTGATAGGGATATGTATGCTCCAGAGCTTTACATTCCAGAAATGTCTTATTCTGAATTTGTTGAACAAAATAAAAACGACGAACTTATAAAAGAGTTTTCAGCAACATCAACCTCAATCGAGGAGCTTATAGCTAAGTGTGTATTTGTTAACACAATTCGTACATATGGAAATAAGGTTGAACCACTTTTAAATATTGGAACAGCTATTATGAGTCCGTTCGTAGATATTATTTTTAGCAAAACAATGGGATTCCCAGTTAACTTTATGTATGGTGAAGCTGCAAGTGGTAAAAGCAATTTGTTAATTACAATAGCGTATTTATTTGGATTCAATACAAGATTTTTAAGTAGTGGTAATGATACTGCTATGAACTTATTGCACAATATGGAATACTATAAAAATATCCCTATTCTGTATGCTGAAGTAGAAGGCTACATGCGTAAGAATTTTGAAGCTACAACAAAAGCCGTGTATGACAGAAATTCAAGAAAAAGAATGACAGGTTATGGCAAAGAACAGGATGTTCGTGCTGTTAATGCAACATTGAATTTTGCAAGTAATGATAGAGCACATCGTAATCCACAAACTGCTACAAGGCTTATGTATACCGAATTTTATAAAAATGATTTCAGTCCTGAAGAGGCAAGCAAAATAAATCAAATCAGAGAAAAGTACCTTTCTTGTGTTTTACCCAAAATACTGAAATGGTATGCAGATAAAGACACTATTCTGAAAATGTTAGACAATAATACTAAAATTGTGCTAAAAAACAATTCAAATCTTGACCTAAGATGTGTTAACAACATTGCTATTGCTATGTGTGGAATGGATATTCTGTATCAGGTAGCCAATTTCAGTAAAGACTTTAAAGGAGGAACGGAAATACAAACCTTAAACCAAAATCTTGAAAACTATATTAAGTCATATCAAGATATTACACATACAGAAGATTGTTTTGAAAAGTTTATGGCAATATTTTTGATACTTGCTAAAAGCAACAAGATTCAATACGGTAGCGAATATGTTTTTAATCCTCAAAAGAATGAGATTTCAATATATGTTGACGGTGTACATCCGCTATTCAGCAAAGAATTCAAACAATCAGAAGAAACCGGAATTCCGATACCGAGTGCAAAAGACATCAGAACACAAGCCACAAAAGAACCTTACATTGAATATAACAATAAATATTTCAGAAAAGGTAATTCTCCAAGAGCACTAATTATTAAAGTGCCGGAAGATAATGCGAAACTACTGTATATCCTTAATGAGTTGCAAAAACATCAGGAAGAATTGAGTGAGCAAGAATACCAGCATGATAAGAAAGCTCAAACACAATATTCGCAAGACAAGGCAGGGGAAGTAATTTGAGTGTAATTTTATCGTAATTACCAAAACGCATATATAACAATACTTTTAAACTAAAAACTACGAAATTACGATATTACAAAATTTTAATAAATTTTTTCGTAATTTCGTAATAAAAAATAAAAAATACTTAAAACGTAGTTATAACAATACTTTTATAATTACGTAAACAATTACTAAAAATTACGAGGGAATAAAAATGCACAGAACTTTATTAGATATTTCAGAAACAGCTAGATATTTACGTATTTCTAAGAGTACACTTTATCGCTGGGTACATCAGAAGAAAATAAAACATATCAAAATCGGTTCTAGAGTAATATTTATGCAAAGCGACATAGAGGAATTTATTAATAGTAACAGAACTGACTTCAAATAAATTCAAGCACTGTGAGCACCGTGCTACCACAATTGTACGGTGCTCATTAATTTAGTGTAAATAATTCCGGTTAGTAAATTTTAGCAAAAGGGCTTACAAATATCTGAAAATACGCCAAAATTAAATTAGGAGATACAAAATGTCAATAAGAAAAAATAAGAAAACAAATAACTGGGAATTTGATTATAAAGACCTTAGAGGTAAACGGCGAATAAAGAAAGGTTTTAAAACCAAAGCAGAAGCAGAAAAAGCCTATAATAAAATGGTTGAAGATTTGAACAAAGGTTTAAATCCAGTTAATGCAAAAATCACATTAAAAGAAGCTGGCGAGTTATATCTAAGACTTCATGCAAGTTCAAATTGTAAACCTTCTACTTACAAAACTTATTGTGGATACTTGGAAAATCTTTTAGTTCCATTCTTTGGCGAGCTTAATATCAATGAAATTAGTCCTATACTTGTAAAAGAATTCATAAAACAAATGCAAGACAAAGGACGCCAAAATTCAACGATAAACAAATATGTGAAATTTTTGAGTGCAATCTACAACTTTATGATTGACAACGATGCTATAACTAGAAATCCTATAGCAAGGATCAAACCATTAAAAGAAATAAAAAATGATAAGATTAGAGCTTTATCTACAGAAGAAGTACAGGCTTTATTAACTAAAACAAAGGTAGTTTATCCAGATTTCTACCCATTATTATTTACAGCTTTGTTTACAGGTATGAGGCGTGGAGAGTTAATAGCTCTTACTTGGGATTCTATAAACTGGGTTAGAGGTAAAATCACAGTCGATAAAAACTATGTCAACGGTAGATTAGGGACACCGAAGTCAAGTAAAACAAGATATGTTGATATGAGTGATGAGCTTGCAAGAGTATTAAAAGAATGGCGTCTTGCTTGCCCTCATAGCGAATTAAATCTTGTATTTCCTAATAGTGAGGGTAAATACCAAAGTGCAGATAATATGATAAAAAGAAGATTTATACCTTCATTAAATCGTGCAGGTATTGATTTAATCAGATTTCATGATTTAAGGCATACTTATGCCAGTTTACTGTTAGCTAACGGCGCCCCGATGAAATATGTACAAACCCAGCTGGGACACGCTTCAATTACTATGACAATGGATTTATACACCCATTTATTGCCAGAAGTTAATGACAAGTGTGTAAATTTGTTAAACAATATCGTAAATCAATCGGTTACGAAACAAGACAAATACAGAATATTTGGCACTTAATTTAAAAGATTGAGTTTTATATTTAAACTCTTAATTGTACAATAGATTTGTAGTTTACTCTTTTGGAATTTGAACAAAACTCATCATAGTATGAGGAGTTAAATTTGCGATTTTAGTATCACTTTTGCTAAATTGTTTTGCTATATAATTATCAATATGGGAAACAGAAGTAAACCAAGTAAAATCAGTTGAGCCATTACTACTACCACATAAAATATAATCTAATTTGGTTAAAGGCTTGATAGCCTGAATAAATTCAGCACAATATAATAAAAATAAAGGCTTACCATTCTCACTATCAAAATTTCCCAACACAGTTGTAAAAGAACAACCAGTTCAGGAATATTTGACAGCCAGTTCGGGAATTTTGGGACAGATAATTTTAGAAATTTAAATTAATTCTACTAACTATACTCAATAACCTCTTTTATAGTTTTACCATCCGACTCATAATTTGTTTGTTTTAATACTTTTTCTGTTTCAGGCTCTTTCTCTAAAATCCATTTTATAGTCTTACCATCTTTGCAATACTCAATTTCTTTTATTATTTTGTTGCCATTTTGATCATAATCAGGTGTGGCAATAGTTTTTATTGTTTGACCATCTGCGTGATAATATGTTTCTTTTAACATATTTCCATTTGAATCATAATCAATTATAAAAGAATAGGCTTTACCGCCACGAGGATAAACTGTGTCTTTTAGTTTATTTCCTGTTGCTGGCCAGTATTCAGAAATGCTTTCTATTTCTTCGTCATAATATTCAATATCTTTAACTACATGTCCTGTAGTTGGATCATATTCGATGGTCTGCTCCAGAGCTTCATCACAAAAAAATGTTTCTTTAATTTTACGATTTGTACCATTGATTATTTGATAATCTGTTTGTATTTTATCAAACTCGCTATTGTAGCGATTTGGATAAAATATAACTCTTTTTATATTTTTGCCATCAGCATGATAATACGTGTCTTTCAAAACTCTTGAAAAATCTTCCATTTTTTCAACTTTACCAATAACTAATTCTTCCGATGTATTATAATCAATAATTCTTTCCAAAGTTATTCCGTCTGCTTGATAATATTTTTCATTTTTAATACAACCAAATTTTTTCGGATCATAATTAGTAATTTTTTTTATATTCTTCCCATCTGAATGATAAACTATTTCTTTTAGTTCATTTTCAGTTATAGGATCATATTCTACGATACACCCTATACCCTTACCATCTGGGAGATAACATGTTTGTTTAAGTTTTTTCTTTGTTATTGGATCAAAATTTATAATTGATTTTAGTGTTCCATCTTCATAAAAAGAATGGAATTGAACACATTTATTGGTTGTGGGATTATACTCGCCAGCTTGCTTTAATCTACCATTTCCATAAAAAGAATATCTTTTTATAATTTCAGGATACGTCCTTTCACCAGACTCTAACTTACCATTTTTATCAAAAAAAGCCAAGTTAAGCCATTTTGTGTTTTTAGAATCACGCTCTGATACCTGCATAAGAGCACCTGAGTCATGGTAGTATGCTTCAATCATACCATTTTCTGCATACCAATCGCCTTTGTATGGAGCTTTATCTGCAAGATTTTTGAAAAAATTATATTCCTCAGAATAATTAGGCATGATAATCTCATTAACTTCGGTATTATTTTTTATTATATTTGCAATTGGAGAGTTATTATCTGAGCTCACTTTTAAATTCTGATTTTCTATGACAGAATCTACTTTTTTTATTTCATTCTTGAAGTTTGAACTATTATCAGTAACTTTTTTTACGACTTCATTAACAATATTATCAGTTTTCTCTATACTATTCGCATTTGCTTCTTGTTGTCCAATCTTAACTATACGACTTATAATCTTAGCAAGTACATTATTGCCTTTTTGGGGGTTAATTGTTCCCATTCCAAACGATATATTTTCATTTGTTGAATATTTTTGAGTTCTATTTTCTAACTTTTTAGATTCTAGATTAGAATTATTCAAATTTCTCTGCCTAACTTGAACATTTTGATTATAATTATTATTAATATTATATTGTATGCGCATTATAAAATACTCCCTATGTAATATTTAACACACCTAAAAATAAAATTTGCTCATATTTACACAATATTTTTATATTTTAGAGTAAATTGAAATAAATTTCCACATAAATTTAAAATTTTGAAAAATTTTTCAACACAGTCTGTAGGTTGGGCATACCTGCTTAACTTTCACAGTAAAAGAAAAATATTTTTCACAAATATTCATTTGAACAAAAGGCGCATTGTCATGCTTAAAATTATAATAAGTATTTTGCCATAAATCAGTATTTGGTTTGGTTATAAATTCCAAAGTATCATCTACTATAGATATATTCGGAGAATTATAATACTTAAGGTTTTCTTTCAAAAAATATCTTCTCATATAAAAATTATACCTTAAAAACATTTTCCCCTATATACCACTAAAGATTACCACAGAATTTTAGTGCTAAACTATATTTATATTATGAATAAAAACACAGTTTTTATATATTTAATAAAACTTATAACACAGACAATTTTTTCAAAAGTAAATACTTTATATTAATATAGGGGAAGATAAAAATACAAATTACCTGAAATAATTTACCTCAAAATGTGTAAGAAGGATTATATCTATGATAATTAGAATAAATCAACCATATTTAAAACAGGCAATGCAAGAAATTATATTAAATGGTTTGCAACTGGGGAAAACTACTGTCACAAAAGGAAAAGCAATTTATCCCACACCTTCAGGAATGAATATAAAAATTCCCCAAAATCCGTTCTTGAATTCATACAATCAAGCACGCATACAATATCATAAAGAAATCGACTGTGATACCCTTCTTCATCCTATACCTGACGGCTATACAAAAGATATGGGACTGGGATTTTGTAATAGGGAAACAAAAAAAGATCTTATATTAACAATTGCAAAAAATGCTATAAAACCTGAATTTGGGAATCGTTTTAGAGATTTAAAAGTTAAAATCGGAGAACTGATAACGCCACCGCACTTGTATTTAAAAGGTCCACAATTAAGACCTCACTATTATATTGATGAATTATGGTCAACAGGAAAAAATACCGGAACTAATGCAATTAAAGATGTAGTATTGCATAGTGTAAATGATATAGACACACAAGGCAGAGTAATGCTTGAGGCTTGCAGCATAGACGGAAGAACATCACCTGTTGGATTTTATTATAAATTAGGTTTTAGAGCAACAGACCCAGAGACAAATAACCGTTGTGCAAAATGGCTGGCAGAAGGAGGTAAAAGATATAACGCCCCTACAAATTCCGCAACAATGTATTTACCTAAAGAAAATATTCAACATTGTTTGAACTATGGATTAGATACAAATGCATAAATTTACATAAAAACATTCAAGAACTAAAATGCTGTATTATTTTGTAATAATACAGCATTCTATTTCAATATGTATATCAGATTATTATGTTTAAATAATAGTAAAAATTCAATAAATTAAACACAAATTATCATAAATCTTGATGCTTTTTAAAAAATTTGAGCCCATATTTTTTATACATAAATTTAATAGAGTCTTCCGTTTCCTCAATATTAGATTTCTTCAATGATAGAAACTGAGACAATTCAGTTTTAGCTACAAGATTTCTTATAGCCCAAGGTAATCTCAAGCCTTTATCTACAGTACATTCGACCCCTAAAAGATATTTACCATTATGATCTTTTGCAATAACTATATTAGAATCCGGACTACCCCAACTCTTTAGATTTTCTACCTTTTGTTTGACTAGTGCAGAACATTTTTTCCTACTATGACAATTTTTAACTTGTTTCTGTAGTTGATACATCACTGATTGCGAAACATTGGCCTTAAAATTAATAGAAGAACGATTTTGTATATCCATATGAAATTAATTCTCCTTTCAAACTTACTAAACCCTGAAAATATTTTTTTGCTAGTAAAAAAATATTTAAAAATAATTTCTCATAAAACACTAAGCAATAAATTAAAAGAAATTGTAAATTCAGCACGACAGTATTTTTGAAAAACTCTCCACCGTCATTCTGAACTTGTTTCAGAATCTTTTTATCTTATTAGATGCTGAAATAAATCCTGCATAACGGAAATTTTGAGAACCACACCCCTATTAGTTCAAAAAAATCAAATTCCTGCAATGTCTGTCAAAGCATAAATGTCCTGAATTTAGTGTAAAATAACACCTAGTTTGAGAAATTATCACAGCCGGTTTGAGAATTTTGGTACGCTTTCACTGAAAAATTTAAAAATTTTCTGAATAATTTTATAAAATTTACGTTTGCGAAAGTTAGCAAACGGCTTATTTTTTATATTCGACATTTCATAATATTAAAGGAAACTTTTTAAAGGAGTAAAAAATATATGAAATGTTATTTAAAAACGGATATTGACGGTATTTACGAATATAGACTTTTTACAGAAAAAGGTCTTATAAAGTGGGTAAATACAGAAATTCAGCAAAATGATTCAAATGAAACCTCTGTAATTACAGATTTAAATGAAGCCATTAGTTTTGCAACTGAAATGCTTGGCTTTGGAAAGAGCAAGGTGATTGGGATAAAAAACGCAAAGATTTCTTAAAATCAAAACAATCTTTCCACGAAGAACTCTACGAGTTTGCACGCAAGCTAATGAAAGATATCTCCTGTGATATGGATAACGGAGAAAAAATAGATCCAGGCAGAATGTATGCGTTTTGCAGAATTATTCCAATGTTTACCAAAGTCAAAGACTATGAAGATGTTGTTGCAAAAAAAGATGAACCTAACAAGCCAAAAGGCTTGACTCCTGAACTTATTTCTCAAATTGAAGAAGAAATACTCGGAATAAAACATTCAAATGCCGAACAAGAATAAAACCCCGTTTTTTCTGCCATATCAATTAAGATGGCTGAACGACAATTCAAAAGTAAAAATATGGGAGAAAACCCGAAGAATTGGTGCAACCTACGTTCAAAGCTATGAAGATGTACGGGATTGCGTCAAAAAAACAGTTCCTGCTGTATGGTTTTCATCAGCCGATGAATCCGCCGCTCGTGAGTACATTGACTATTGTAAAATATGGGCGAACTTGTTTAATGTTGCCGCAAAAGACTTGGGCGAACAGGTCTTGGATAAAGAAAAAGATGTAAAAGCCTATATATCTATATAGTGTTGATTTTGAAATACTGCCGAGAGTCTGAAAAATCTTTTTTAAATATTCTCCCGAGTTATACAATTCTAAAAATTGTTTGTCTGCTTCTTGTTTTGTTTTAAATTTTTCTCTGAATTTATACAATGCATGTATTAAATCAATCTTTGCAAGAGCCTCAAGTTTTGATTTTTCTGAGGCAAAAGTGGTGGCACCTGTATTTAAAGGAATAAGCTGCGTTGATTTTATACTTTCATCAAGCAATTTTGATTGGAGATCCGGTTCTAGACTTGAAACAAGGACTTCATAAGTAAAACCGCCTTTGACCTTAATTTTTCTTGAAACATATTTGCTGTCGGGTTTGTTTATTTCTATTCTTATTGAACGGTTGCTTTTTAGACCTTTTAATTCTGCAATTTTATCTATACTAATATATTTATTAAGACTTAAATTCTTTTCTGCCGCCATTTTTGACCTCTTATTCAGTTCCATTATTGTTATTATGGCGCATATGCAGAAAGATTTAAGCCTTTTGCTAATTTATGCTAACAGGAAATTATTATCAAAAAAATTTTCACTACCAACTTAAAAAAATTAAATTTCCGACTTCGAGAAAAATTCCAAAAATCTCAAACTAGCTGTTATTTCTCACACTGGGTGTAATTCCTTATACAACAACGATTTAAAGTGTGGAGAATAATAGGAAGATAAAGTCCGAGTGTGAGCAGTTTGAGAATTTTTTATTCACGATTTTTCCGACTTTAAAATTCAATAAAATCAAGCCTTTCGGTGAAAAATCTCAAACTGGCTGTTTTTCTCAAACCGGACGGAAAAATATAAATTCCTTAAAAAGGAGGAACCAAAATTTTAATTATTTGCGGAACTGGACTTTACCAAAATAATCATTTTATCCGTACACTTCAAAATTGGTGCGTAATTCAGCTATATTAAGAAAATCTCAATCTATCCGTACAGTCCGAAAAAAGTCCAGTTCGGCAGTTTGATTTTTTTGGAATACTTAAAATTCCGACCTAAAAAAGCCCACACAAAGCGGGCTTTCCAAAAATATCAATCTATCCGTACA
>CALVEG010000012.1 GCA_944326525.1 Candidatus Gastranaerophilales bacterium | reverse complement strand
AATAAAACAGTGAATGGATTTGACGCCGTACGTAGTACGGCAATTGGACATTAAAAATTGAATTTATGGGGACGTTTGCCTTCTTTTCTTAATGAGAGCGCAAGCTCGAATTAAAGAAAATGGCTTCACGGCTCTAAGAAAATCGTAACTGTTTATGAAAATAATAAAACAGTGAATGGATTTGACGCCGTACGTAGTACGGCAATTGGACATTAAAAATTGAATTTATGGGGACGTTTTGGATTTGACAGGATGTTTCGGTTGGAGCAGGCTGCGTGTCCGTGCGCTGTTCACGGTTATCAACGAGCAAACTAAATTAAATGCTAAAAATAATGTAATCGAAGCTAACTTCGCTCCTGCATATGCAGTAGCTGCTTAGTTTCTAACTAGCTACTCATAAGGCCCAGCTTGCCGGTTTTATGGGTCCATTATGCAAGCGCAGTGCATTGATGATGGTAGGTGCATCCAGTTAACCATCAAGGGTTTAGAGTTTCCCTATCAAAAACCTAGGGTTAGTTTAAGGGTTTTGGAATTTTCCTGAGCTAATCAAGAGAATAAATTCCTACACACGTAGATGTCGGTTACAATCCATTTTGGACAGGGGTTCGACTCCCCTCGTCTCCAGTAATAAAAAAGGACTACTTTAGATAGTCCTTTTTTATTATCTAGGCTGTGGAATTTGAGAACCCACAAGGCGTGAGCCTTGTCTAAGGTTCGAGCGGAAGCGAGCTGTGGCTGGAGCTGATTTGTCAGGGTTGAAAACCCGTAACAAATAGCGGAATTGCCGTTACACGCGAGCGACCAAGATACTCCCCTCTCACAAAACGATACTCAATCGTTTTGTTCGGCATAGTCCTCGTCTCCAATTTTACCAGTCATAGCAAGGATTAGCGCCATTTTGTATAGAGCAAATGCGGGCACAGCGCGCGATACGATAAAATTAAGAGAATTTTAAAATAGAGAAGTTAGAAAATTTTGGGTTAAGGGATCGAAAATTCTTTTTTGGCAAACAAAAAGAGTCCTTTTGTATTTAATTATTCTGCATTTTAGAATTGACAATTTATTTAACTAAAATTTATAATAAATTAAAGTTTTTAACTTAACATCTGCTGATAAAAATAATTAGGGAAGAAATTATGAAAAAAATATTTTTAATATTGTGTATAATCTTTCAATTTGTTATACCTGTATATGCAGAATATAAACCTATACCGGAAAGTTTAAGTGAGCAATATAAAACTGAAATTGAACAAATTATTGATGAAGAATATCCGCAAGTTATAAAAAAAATTGACGATGAAGTTAATTATGCAAAATCCTTGCGAGATAAAATTATTAAAAATGGTTTTAATTTTGAGGATTATATAGCTTTATCACTTATCCCGGACACTTGTATTCCAGCAGCAGATTTAGATTTGTATGGAATAATGTTAAAACTTACAAGAGAAAAATATTTGGGTATAGAATATACTCCCATAGGCACAGATAGTGTAAATCCTATTGATGCCATTTTAACCCCATATTTTAAGGATAATAATATCAATAGAAAAAAACTGAAAAAGATTGTACTTTATGAGAATAAAAAAATTAAGGTAGTAGAAAAATATATTAAAGAAGTTGAGAAATTGCGTTCTATTAATAATTAAAATATTTATTAGGATTTACAGGAATCCCTTTATAAGCTCCTTCTCTGATTGTTATATGCAGATGTGGACCTTGCGAATGCCCAGTATTTACGGATTTTGCAATAATTTGTCCTTGCTTAATTGATTGACCAGCCTGTACATTCCAAGATGATAAATGCCCATATTCACTTGTTACTATTTTTTCCAATTTCTTTATACAACATCAGGTAAAAAAGAAAAATACCACCTGCATATAATATTGTATAAAAGACGGTTATATAAAAAATAGCATCTATAAATGAATAGTTAAGATATTGAGAAATAATATAAATTAAAACAGGTAAATCATAACAAAATGCCAAAAAAAGAATTTTCTTTTTGATATTAGGCCTATTAGCAAGATAATATACAAATTGACTAATGATAGAATTATCATATTTTTTAGCCCATTTAATAAATATTTTTGGGAGCCTTAGCTTCAATGTAATATAGGTAATCATTAGTGCAATTCCGCAAAGGAACTTAATATTAGCAATGGTTAAGTTTCGCATATCCCAAATTAAAACCGCACTAATATACACACATAATATTATAAGACCTATAAATAATATATTAAAAATATTAAAAAATATATAAAACCTTAAACTATTCATTTTTACCTTTTATATCTGCATTTTACTATCGTATAATATGGATTTAATAAACCTGCTTTTTGTGCTGAATATCCCATTTGTACTTTCCAGTTTCTTTCATTTGGATTAAAATCGTATGTGTCTAATAGTATAACATCAATATATTTTCCTTTCAACTTTGCTGATAAGATGTCTACTTTACCAAATGCGTTATGTAAATTGCTATCACTAGTGAATCCCAAAGAACCAGTCACGTTTTTCCCTGATTTCAGTGCATTTGCATTTTTATAAATAAAATCATTTAGTTCTTGTGATTTACTAATAGCTTGAGCTACACTACTATTTTCGTGAAATACTATTCCGGGAACATCGTCTTGATTAAATTGAGCTTTTACTTTTTCTTTAATTTGTTTTGTGTATTGTGGAAAATCATTAACAATATCCTTAATATTATTATAAATTTTTCCATTACGCTTAATATAGTCTTCTGTTTGTTTTTTCCATAAATTTGGAGAAGCTATATTCCAAAAATTAGCAGCATCATCTTGTTTTAAGATAGGTCCGCCAACTAAGTTAATCCCTACATCAAGCAGGATTTTATTTATAATACCTATAGAATTCTCTTCTATTCCTTGTGGATAGTCATCAATAGTTGCTCTAGGTTGCAATTGGTAATTATTATGAGTTGGTCTGCTTTTTAATTTTCCCGTTGATTCAATATTATGTGGAGCACTAATATAACCATAAATAGTTTTATTATTACTTATAACCCCATCTCGTTTGGAACGATAATGTGCCTTAACTTTTGTTCCGTCTTCTCTTGTATATGCGCGAACATAAATAACATCTGGATTGCCGATAAGCTCACTTTCTCTTGAAATACCAATATTGTTAAGTTGATAATCTATAGCTTTTTCATTTGCCCTAAATTCATCTGCTGACATATTACCTATGTCTTCTGCTGTGTAAAGTCTGTTGTCATTTGTAATTGCATTAACAAAATTTCTCAAATTCGCCATTTAATTCCTCCCGTATAATTGTTAAAAAATATTTGTGTAAATCTTAAAATTTATAAACATTTATATTATAACAATGATTTAATTAATCCGCTAGTCCGTATTTTTACGGACAAAGCTTTTTAAAAATATTGCATAATATTATCGATTAAATTCCCATTTTCACGTATAAAAATTCCCCAAAAAACAAACATGCCAAAGTTAAAAGACAAATTTTGGCGATAAAATAAAATAATTTCAAAATTCTAAAAAATTTAAACTGAATTTTAGAAAAAAAGTTTTTATGATTTTTTATTTTTTGTTGTTGTAAGTTTTAGTGCATCAAATTTTGCCTGCATCGTGGGGTTATTTTTTGTTAAGCGTTTTATGCTCAAATCTTCTGCCTTATTGTTTGCAAGCCTTAGATTATTTTCTGATGAAAGCAAAGCTTCTTTTGTTTTTTGAAGATGGTCTATGGTTTTGTCGATTTCCTCAATAGCTTTGTGGAATTTTTCGCTTGCAAGGCGGAAGTTTTTGGAAAATTTATCTTTAAAATCGTTCATTTCCGCTTCAAAATTTGAGATATCTATGTTTTGGGCTTTAATCATGGCAAGCTCGTTTCTATATTCAAGCGAATTAAGTGCTGCGTTTCTCAAAAGGGTTATAATCGGGATGAAAAACTGCGGTCTTATGACATACATTTTCTCAAAATGATGCGACATATCGACTATTCCTGTGTTGTAAAGCTCGTTTTCCGGCTCAAGCAAAGAAACAAGTACAGCGTATTCACAAGCTTTTTCTCTGCGGTCTTTGTCAAGCTCTTTCAGAAAATCGGTATTTTTTTTCTTTGAAGAAGTTGTATCGGTTTCGTTTTTCATTTCAAACATTATTGATATAAATTCTCCGCCGTTGGTATCATAATCACGGTAAATAAAATCACCTTTGCTTCCGCTTTTTGCATCGTTGTCTTTTTCAAAGTAAGCCTTTTGAAAACCTGTTGCTCTTAAGCGGTTAAATTCTGTTTCGCAGTGCTGTTCAAGACTTTCGCCGACCATTTTTGTCGAAAGTTTCAGCTTGTAATCTTTTAGACGTGAAATTTCGTCATCTTTAAATCTTATTTCAGTTTCATATTTTTCCTTAATTGACTGCTCTTTAAGCTGAAATTCTTTTTCGGTTAAATCCTTTTCTCCGTTGAGTTTGGTGATAAGATTATCTTTTTCCAAAAGTTCGGAATTCATTTTTGTGACAAGTTTTGTTATTTCAAGCTCTTTATCTTTATTAAAGGAGTCAAGTTTGTTTTTAAGTTCAATAATTTCTTTATCTTTTTCGGCAGCGGTTTGGTTAACGGCAGATTTCTTCGTAATCTGTTCGGCTTCAATTTCTGACTTTAATTTGGCAATTTCAGTTTCTTTATTGTTTAATTTTTCACTGAATTCTCTTTCCAATTCGAGTTTTGCAAGCTGAACGGCGCTTTCTTTTTCTGTCAGAAATTGGGATTCTCTTGATTCAATTTCTTTTAAAAATTCTTTATCTCTAACTTGCTTAACTATAGCAGCATAACCGGATTCATCTACCTGAAAAACTTCGCCGCATTTGGGGCATTTAATTTCCTGCATACCTTACTCCTTATAATAAAATTAAGATGATTATAATTAAAATAAAGTCAGGTGTAAAGTTTAAACTTCCCCTTTACATTTGTTTTTAAAAGTGCCATAATGTCTTTTATGCAAAATGTAATTGAAAAAAAACTAGCAGCAGGACTTTCGATAGTATCCAATGCAGTTATTATAATTTTAAAACTGGTTGCTGGGATTATGTCAGGAAGCATCAGTATAATTTCGGAGGCTATTCACTCATTGAGTGATTTTTTGGCATCGGTTTTGACATTTTTTGCTGTCATGAAATCATCAGAGCCTGCAGATAGAGAGCATCCTTTTGGGCACGGGCGATATGAAGATATGTCAGGCTTTATAGAAGGCGGACTTATAATTTTTGCGGCATTTTATATTATCTACGAAGCTTCAAAGAAGATTTTTTTCTCAACTCCGATGGAAACAGAAATGACACTTGGCATAATTGTAATGGGAGTTGCTGTAGTTGCTAATTTTTTAGTAAGTTCATACCTTTTTTATGTTGGCAAAAAAACAAATTCTATATCACTATTAGCTGATGGAGAACATCTAAGAACCGATATTTGGTCATCATTGGGAGTTTTAGTTGGATTAGTTTTGATAAAACTTACTGGGTTGGATATTCTGGATCCTTTGATTGCGCTTTTGGTGGCTTTATTTATATTAAAAGCAGGGTTTTCAATTTCAAAAACAACTTTAAACAATCTTTTGGATGTAGCTTTACCGGAAGAAGACTTACGGAAGATAGAATCAGTTGTAGAAGAAATGAAAACAGAAGGTGTAATAAGTTATAAAGATATGAAAAGCCGCTGTTCCGGACCTGAAAAGCTTTTAGAAATGTCTTTAATATTTCCTGAAGATATGACAATAAAACAATGTCACGATATATGTGACAAAATTGAAGCTAAAATAAAAAATGAATTAGGTTCCTGTAATATATCAATACATGCTGAGCCTGACAGTGCAAAGTGTCTTTCAAATAATATATAGAATAATACAAATTAAAAGCCGAAATTTTTAAAATATTACAAATTGTTAAGAAAAGTTAAAATAAGTATTTCCCCATATACAGCAAAGGTTTTGGGCACTTAAAGCGAGTAATGGCGCATGTTTTCATGCAATTTTGAAGAAACAAAATTTTTTATAAAGGCATAGGGGTAAAATAGCACACACTATTTTATGAAAAAGAAAAGGTCAAATTTGAAAGGGGAAAAACATGACAGATGCAGTAAAAGGAGTAACTGCGCAGCCTGTTAAGTACGAGGATGGACAGTACAGACGTTCAAGACTGGACAGACTAAAGGCACGAGCATTGAAAACAAGCAAAGAAGCAAGAAATGTTTTTCAGGAAGAAAAAGCAAAGGAATATAAAGCCAATATTCCTGGCCTTACTGACAAACAGGCAAATGCTTGCGCTAAAAACACAACAAAAAATGAAAGAGCTGCAGCAGTAGTCGATGACAGAATGGTTTACATTGACAAGGCGGAAATGGAAGCCGCAGAAAAAGCTATGCCGGACAGAGAACATGTATATCTTGATCCTGACAAAAAGTTTGATGCAAAAGTTCGTAGAATAATTGCAGATAACCCTGAAGATTTTTATGTCAACGGCAAATTTTCAAGCGATCAATACAAAAGAAGATTAGGTCAATACACAGGTTTTGACAACAAGGCAAACCTTGATGAAGTTAAAACCGCAGCTTCTGATTATGGTGTAGGTAAAAGAACAATCAGACGAGCAATGAAACGAGCAGGTTATGAAAGAGAAGCCGATCTAACCTGGTTATATAAATCACTTGCAGCATTAGGAGTACTAGGCGCAGGTGCAGGCGTTGGAGCTATTGTAGGTGCCGACTTTACAAGTAATGTATATGGTATTCACAATAACGGTTCAAATGAACTTTTGGATACAATTCATACATCAAACGCTGTTGGAGTTGGTGCATTAAGAGGACTTCTCGCAAGCGTAATTCCAGCTATAGCACTCGCAGCTGTTGTCAAAGATAATGGCGGCAAAGATATCTTTAACGGAAATACTGCAGAAGAAATTGTTGCTAAAGGCGAAAAGAATATCGAAACAAGAATTAGCGGTGAGAAAAACCAAAAAATTATGAAAAGTATTCTCAAGATGGAAAACATTTCAGATGAGGATAAAGCATTTATTCTACAGCTTGCATACGGTGAGTTAACTGGTAAGAAAGTTAATGACAGAGAACTTATGGCAGCGTATGAAATTGCAAAATTCTGCAATGAACATCCAGAAATTAATCCGAAAGATTATGATAAATTGCCGGGCACAACACCTGGAGATGATGATGACGACGATGATGATACAGTTGTTGTAACACCTGTTCCAACACCGGTACCAACACCTGGAGATGACGATGACGACGATGATAATGATGGCGGTAATGTTAATGTTACACCTGCATTATGTGAATTAAGTATCGGCAAAAATGAAGGTGTTAAAGTTCACGATTATTATGTTCGTGCCGGAGTTAAAGGTAAAGATAAACAAGGCAACGAAATTATACAAGGTGACAACCCTTATAACATCGTAATGGGCAAATACAAACGTGCTGACGGAAAAGCAATGTCACATGCTGATATTATGGCCTTAAGAAACGAAATTTTCGGCAAGAACAAAGGTTTGAAACAAGGTAATATTCAACTTCCGGATACAAAAACAGTAAATGGTGTTGATTATGTTTACAAAGACGGTAAGGTTGATCTTGGAACCGTTGCTAAAGTAAAACTTAACTACTTTAAGCCGATAAAATACCAAGGTGACAGCTACAAAGTTCAGGATTGTTCAAACAATGTACTTGTAGATGGACTTTCAAGTCAGCAAAAGGCTGAAGAAGAAGCACAAAAAATTGCAAAAGAAAACCCGAATAAATATATCTTTTTAAAACCTTAATAAAATCTGTCTGTATTTATATAAAAAAGACCGCTTAAACTTTAGGCGGTCTTTTTGTATGTGAGGGATTTAAAAGTTGCCGGATAAAAATACCCGTCAGAGTTATATATTTTTTATTTTATAGTGTATAATCAATTGTATGAAAGTTTTAGAGGTTAGGAATTTAAACCTTGGGTTTAAGACAGAAGAGGGTTTTTGTCAGGCGTTATACGATGTTAATTTTTCACTAGAAGAGGGGAAAATGCTTGCGCTTGTCGGGGAAAGCGGTTGCGGAAAGACAATCAGCGCAATGAGTGTTTTAAGGCTTTTACCTAAAAATGCGAAAATTACGAGTGGAGAAATTTTTTATAAGAATCAAAACCTTTTTGAATTAAGTGAAAAGGATATGCATAAAATTCGGGGAGCAGAAATTGCACTAATCCCGCAAGATCCTATGACTTCTTTAAATCCTCTTTACACCGTAGGCAACCAGCTTTTGGAAGTTATAGAAATTCACCAGCATTTAAAAGGAGCAGAGGCGGAGAAAAAAGCTTTAGAAGCCTTAGAGATGGTTCAGATTCCGTGCGCAAAAGAAAGGTTAAAATCATATCCGCATGAATTTTCAGGAGGTATGAAGCAAAGGGCAATTATTGCAATGGCGCTTGCTTGTAAAGCTCAAATTCTTATAGCAGATGAACCTACGACAGCTTTGGATGTTACTATTCAGGCTCAGATTATGAAACTTTTAGAAGATATTAAAAAGGATACAGGAACTTCTATTTTATTAATTACACACGATCTTGCCCTTGTTGGGGAAAATGCGGATGATATTGCTGTAATGTACTCAGGGCGTATTGTTGAACGTGCATCAGCAGAAGAGTTCTTTAAAAATCCAAATCATCCTTATTCATTGGCGCTTTTAAATTCAATTCCGTCAAGGCGTGGAGAAAAGCTTGAAACAATCCAAGGCCAGCCGCCTAATATAAGAGAAGAGATTTTGGGATGCCGTTTTCATCCAAGATGCGGGAAGTGTTTTGAACCTTGTAAAAACGAACTTCCGCCATATTTTACGGTTGGTGAAAACCACCAAAGTGCGTGTTTTTTAAATTCTTTAAGCAGCTAAAATAAAAGGCGCAACAGTATAACCCGTCACGCCTTATTTATCGGCTGCAAATTTAAGGCAAGTTCGTGGGGGCTTACCCGCAGCCGTCCGTACAAAACCGCTGATTTAGCATATTTGCGTTGAAGTTTGGAGTTATGATCTCTTTGTATTCCGCAAAGTTATGCACCACGCCCGCATAGTCGCAGGAGGATTCGGCTTTTGTACGAAACCTTTTCGGTTCTTACATTATTAGAATAATCTTTTTTTATATTTATTTCATTAGACAAATTAGTGAATTTTTTTATTTTTATATATCCGCTTGTATAATGGTATTTTTACAAAAAATAAAGAATAATTTGAAAAAAGGAGAGTTTAATGACAATAGATATGGTATTTTTTGATTTCAGAGATGAGGAAAAAGAATTTTTTTTGCGAAATAAATTTCCGAATTTTAATTTCACTTTTTATAAAGAAAGTCTAAATTTGGAAACCGTCAAAAATTTATCGGAAGAAATTAAATGTAATACAACAGTTATTAGTGTATTTACGGATTCTGTGGTGTGTGAGGATGTAATTAAGGAATTTAAAAATTTAAGGATTATATCGACACGTTCGACATATTATGATCATATTAGTAAAAAGGCGGCAATTGATAGAAATATTGCGGTTCTAAATGTTCCAAATTATGGAGAAAAATCAGTTGCACAATTTACTTTTGGGCTTATGTTGGCACTGATTAGGAATTTAACTTTTTCTATAGATGAAAAGTTTTTGTCCGAAACGGAACTTACAGGTCGTGATCTTTCAACCCTTTCACTTGGGATAGTCGGAACTGGTGCTGTTGGTGCTGCGGTATGTAAAATCGCTGAATTTTTCGGGATGAAAATTTATGGTTACGATATAAAGCCAAAGCAGGAACTTGTTAAAAAATACGGACTTGAATATTTGCAATGGGAGGATTTTTTAAAAAAATCAGATATAATAACTCTACATCTTCCATATACGGGGGATAATTTTAAAATGTTTTCAAAGTCAGAGTTTGACTTAATGAAGGAAGATGCTTATTTTATTAATACATCTTCCTCCAGACTTGTTGATACGGAAGCTTTATACAATGCGGTTAAGTCAGGGAAAGTTAGGGGAACAGCACTTGATTTTACTATTTGTAAATTAGGAAGTCCCGAGTGTTATATGCCGCAAAATCCTTCTGAAATTTGCAAGGAAGAAAATAAGTTTTTAACACTTCTTAAATCCGAAAAAAATGTAATAATTACTCCGCATATTGCATACAACACAAAAGAGGCTGTTGAGTTTATTCTTCAACGAACTATGGATAATATAAAAAATGCAATTCAATGCGGAAATGTATATGGAGTTTATTAGAATTTTAAATTTTAACGAAAACTTGTGCTGAAATTGCACCAAAAACAAAATCCCTGCGTGTTTTTAACTTAAAACCGAAAGTTTCAAAAAACTTTATTAACTCATCAGGAGAAGGGAAATCTTTTTTTGAATTTATTAAATATTTGTATGGTTCTGGATTTTTGCAGAAAATTTTAGCAAAAAGCGGAGTGAATTTATCGAAAATTAAATTAAAAACATTTTTTTTGCCAAAATCAAGATGAAGAAATTCTCCGTTAATTTTCAAAATTCTGTAAAGTTCTTTCAACGCTTTTTCTTTATCTGGGATATTCCTAAGCCCGAATGCCATAGTAATTGTGTCAAAATAGCCGGATGAAAACAGTGTTTTTGTGATATCACCAAAAACAAAATTAATGTTAGAATTTTTATTTTTTGCAATTTCAAGCATTTTAGAAGAAAAGTCAATTCCTGTGATTTTCGTGTCCGGAAAATTTGATTTTATAATAATTCCCAAATCCCCTGTTCCGCAGCAGGCATCAAGAATTTCTCCGGTTGGTTTAATATCAAGAAGCCGGATTGCTTTTGACTTAACCTCTTTTTGAAGCCCCAGTGAGATGATATTGTTCATAAAATCATACTTTAAAGCTATTGTGTCAAATAAATTTTGAATATTTTGAGGATTTTTAGGAATTGTCATAAATCGTTACCCTTTTTACATTATAAGAATAATAACATATAATAAACTTATGAATATAGGTTTTATTCCGATAGACAACAGACCGGTATGTTATACTTTGCCGAAGATGATTTCAGAGATAAACGAGTCGATAAATCTTTATCTTCCTCCTCGTGAATATCTTGGCGGTCTGACAAAATATGCGGATATCGAGAAAATTTTTGAATGGGTAAAAGATTTACCGGAGCTTGATGCGTTTGTAATTTCGCTTGATACAATAGCTTACGGTGGTTTGATTCCATCAAGAAGAATTCCTGATAGTTTTGATGAAGTTAAAGAAAGAATTTTAAAATTTAAAGAAATTTTGCTTGAAAAACATTCAAAAATTTATGCATTTTCAAGCATAATGAGAATTTCAAACAACAATATAAATGAAGAAGAAAAAGAATATTGGTCTGAGTGGGGCAAAAAGATTTTTGAATATTCATTTCAATCACACAAAAACGAAAATGACAGTTCGATAAAGTCGGAAATTCCTGCTGAAATTCTTGAAGATTATCTAAAAACCAGGGAAAGAAATTTTGATATAAACAAAACATATCTTGATTGGCAAAAAGAAGGATTTTTTAACACGCTGGTATTTTCAAAAGATGACTGTGCCGAATTTGGGTTTAATGTAGAGGAAGCAGACTTTTTGGAAAGTCAGGGCGGGTTTGTAAAAACAGGTGCAGATGAAATTCCCCTAACGCTTCTTGCAAGAGCGATGACTGGTGAAATAAATATTGCTCCTGTGTTTATTGAAGAAGATGAAAAAGATTTAATTTCAAACTATGAAGATGTTTCAATAGAGGATTCTGTGAAAGGTCAGATAGAACTTGCCGGATGTAAGGTTTCAACCGAAGACGAAGCGGATATCTTGTTGATTGTGAATAATTTTAGAAAGCATCAGGGCGAAATTGTCATGAAAATAGATACAGAACCCTTTAAAAGAGTTTGGAAGAAGCCTCAAAAGCCTTATATGATAGCAGATGTAAGGTTTGCAAACGGAGCGGATAACTTTTTGGTAAAACAGATTTTTGATAATCAAATTGATGAAAATTTTTATGGGTATTCGGCTTGGAATACTTCTGCAAATACTTTAGGAAGCCTTATCTGTGCTGCAAAAGTAAAATTTTTGGCTCAAGAATATAATGAAGAAGCTTTTTTGAAATTACAGATGACAAGATTTATGGATGACTGGGCTTATCAGGCAAATTGCCGTCAGAAACAAGAATTTCCAAACGAAAAAACATTGAGAAGTATTATTGAACCATACAAACATCGTATTCAAAAATTTTTGAACAGAAAGTATAATACAAACTATAAATACCCGTGGAATAGATTGTTTGAGGTGGAAATTGAATTCGATTGAAATAATATTACTTGCAATAGCTTTAGGTGTTGATTGCTGTGTAGTTTCATTTTCACAAGGGTTGATAATAAAAGAGGAAAAAGAATTAAATTCCTTAAAACTTGCATTTACGATGGGTGCTTTTCAAGTTTTGATGCCTGCTTTCGGATATTTGTTTGCATTTTTAATATCAGGCTTGGTAAAGGATTTTAGCCATTTGCTGGTATTTGTAATTTTCCTTATATTAGGTATAAACTTTATAACGGAAGCTTTTGTGGAAGATACGGAAGAAAAAAGCAGTTGTATAGATTTAAAATGTTTGATGTTACTTGGTTTGGCAACAAGTATAGATGCCTTGGGTGCCGGCGCAAGTTTGAGATTTAGTGAAAACAATTTGGGAATTCCTGCTTTAGTAATAGGGGTAGTATCTTTTGTAATGTCAATTATAGGATTTTGGGGATGTGCATTTTTCCAAAAATTACCGTCTAAAGTTATGGAAATTTGCGGCGGGGTAATTTTAATAGGACTTGCGGTGAAATCGTTATTTTAAAGAGTTTTTTAAAACAAAAAGGCATGCCTTAAGTGTGGTTTAATTTAATCTTTTACAAAACTTAATATGTGTAAGAATCATGAAATCATGCGTGGTGCATGGATTTCCATGGTTAAAAAATCCAAAACCATGTAAGAGATTAGTTTTTAAGGATGTTGACGTGGCAAAACACACGAACAGGCTTAATTTGAGGGTTTTGTTACAAATGTTCATAATCACATGTTGTGCCCTTGAAAAAATATCCTTATCTCCTATAATGTAATTAAGAGGTGGTCAGAAGACCGCAAGGGGTGGAGAATACAGCCTGTTGAGGGGCTGGAAACTTTACTATTGTTGTAGATTAAAGTTTGGAGATAGTATAAATTGTTTAGAAGTAGAGATATGGGTAGAGCAGTAGCTGTTAGACGTTGGACGCCTACTGCGTTAGAGTGTTATAAAAGAGGATGTAATTGCGAAGGTTGTTTTTACAAAGACTTTTTCAGCGGATCTTCACAAAAATGTCAAATGAAAGCTTCAGTATTAGAGCTTGTACGTGTTATCGGTACTCCTAATGTAGAATTGCAGCAGTTTATTTTAGAAGATTAATTTTTCTAAAAAATTTGTTAAATATACATTACCGAATGCTTATTTACCCTTTAAAAAAATACGATCTTATGTTATACTGTATAAGCAGTATAAATAGGAGGATCAGATGCACATACACGTAAACGGAAGAAACATTGAAATTACCGAGGCAATTAAGGCTTATGTAAAAGAGAAGATTGGCAAGGTTGCTGCACATTATGATCAAATTCAAGGAATTGATGTAGTTTTATCGGTAATCAAAAATCCTGCAGCATCAGACAAGCATGTTGCTGAAGTTTTGTGCAAAACCAACAGCGGTACAGTTAAGGTTGAAGAAGCCGGAGAATCAATGTATGCAAGTATTGATTTGTTAGCAGATAAACTTGCAAGACAGATTAAGAAATTAAAAGAAAAAAATTCAGGTTTTGACAATTCATCAATTAGAACTGATGCTATTGAAGAAAAAGAAGAAGCTGTTGAAGAATAAGAATTTAATTTAAAATTAGAAAATAAAAGCATCTTTGCAGATTTTGTAAAGATGCTTTTTTAAATGGTTAAACTTCTTTATAAGTTTTAAAATGTGTTTTACAGACTTCAGGAAGTCTTTCACGTCCGAATTTTTCAATAAAAATTTTAGCTGCATCTTTGACCTGAGCGGCGCAACCTTTAGGGAACTTTATTCCGAATTCATTTTCCATATCAGCGATTTTATGAACAAATGCAGCTCTTGCAAGAATTGAAGCGGCGGCAACGGCAATATCGCTTTCAGCTCTTACCATTTGTTTTAATTCTATACTTTGCCCTTTTTTCATAAGAGCAGATTTTATAAGACTTTCATCTCCGAATTGGTCGGAAAGTGCGTAAGCACAATCATTTTTTTCAAGAATATTTTCTATAGCTCTTGCATGTCCCCAAGCAAGAAGCTTATTCAAATTTTTTATATTCCCGTAGAGTTCGTTATATCTTTTATTAGAAATAGCAATAACTGTATGCGGTGCAGAGGCTTTAATTTTACTTTCAAGCTCAAGAATTTTTTTGTCAGTAATTTTTTTACTGTCTTTAATACCTAAAGATGCGAAAAATTCTGCATTTTTTTCATCAACAAGAACCCCTGCAACACAAAGCGGTCCGAAAAAATCGCCTTTGCCTGATTCGTCGACGCCAATATGTGGGATAAAATTAGATTCATTCATTAGTGTAAACTCTCCGGAACTGCCATTGGTATTGGAACAGGAGCTTTTTGAATTTCATTAACCGGTTGCGTTTGTTGTGGTTGCGGTTGTTGTTTTGGTTTTTCAGCTTCTGTTTTGGATTGTTTGAAATTTTTAACGACATCAGCAGGAGTTAATGCTGGTTTAGTTGCAGGATTAACTTCTTGAGTTTGCTGAGATTGTTCTGTTTCTTGATTTTGAGTTTCTGTTTGTTGCGGTTGTTGTTTTGGTTCAGCTTTTGGTTTTGAATCCGTAAGTTTTACTTCCGGATAATCAAAATCTGCATTTTTATAAGGTGCTGTTGCAACTTTCATAATGTCGCGCCAGATTAATGCCGGAACAGTTCCGCCCTGAACGGATTTTGGGTTAACAGAGTTGTCGTCATTACCAACCCAAACTCCTGTTACAACATTAGGTGTATAGCCTATAAAGCTTGCATCTTTGTAATCATCTGTTGTTCCTGTTTTACCTGCAGCCGGCTTTCCAATATTTGCAGCCGCACCTGTACCACCGTTAATTACATTTTTCAGCATAGCTGTCATAACTGCTGCTGTATTGTAACTCAGTTGATGGGATTTTCTTACCTGAGGAGCACGGTAAACTACTTTTCCTCTTGAAGTTTCGACGCTTTCGATTGCATAAGGTTCAACTAAATATCCTCCGTTTGCAAATGCACCGTAAGCTCTTGTAATTTCGTACAATTTTGTTCCGTTTGAACCAAGTGCAATTGTGTAATCGTATTCAAGCGGTGTTGTAATTCCAAGAACTCTTACGACTTGAATTACTGAACGGATACCGACTTCTTTTATAAGTCTTGCGGCACAAACGTTTGAAGATACTTTCAAGGCTTTGTGAAGTGGAATTTTGCCTCGATAATTGTTTCCGTAGTTGTGAGGTGCCCAACCGCCAAGCGTAACAGGAGCATCTTCAATTAAATCATTCGGATTAAAGCCCTTTTCAATTGCTGCGGCATAAACGAATGGTTTAAAAGCAGATCCTGGAGGTCTTACAGCTTGAACTCGGTCAAATTGGCTTTTGGTGTAATCTTTTCCGCCTGCATAAGCCAAAATTCTTCCGTCAATCGGGCTAAAAGAAAATACTGCTGCTTGCTGGTTGTTCTTTTTTAAACCATAAGCATTCATATTTCTAAGAATAGCTTCGTTGGCTGCCTGTTGTGTTTTAAAATCAAGCGTTGTTACAATTTTATAACCGCCTTGAGAGATATCTGTTTCATCAAAACCGAGTTTTTCAAGCTCAGCGATGACAAGATCGCAAAAATACGGAGCTTTATTTGTTGTGTAATATCTTGGCATAGTGCTTAATTTAACTTTTGCATCTATAGCTTTTTCATATTGTTCTTTTGTGATGTATTTCATTTTATACATTCTCAAAAGAACTTGATTTCGTCTTTTAATTGCCAAATCAAGGTTGTTATAAGGTGAATAAACAGATGGTGCCTGCGGCAAACCTGCTATGAGCGCAAGTTCCGGCAGGGTTAGTTGTTTTAGTTTTTTATTAAAATAAATTTCAGCAGCACCTTCAACACCGTAAGCACCTGAGCCCAAGTATACGTTATTCATATACATTTCAAGAATTTCATCTTTTGAGATAGTTTTTTCGATTCTTGCTGCGATCACAAGTTCTTTTAACTTTCTATCGAAGGTTTTTTCATTGGATAAGAAAAGAATTCTTGCAAGCTGTTGGGTAATTGTACTTGCACCTTGAACAAGTTTGCGGGCAAGCAGGTTTTGGATAGTTGAACGGGCAAGACCATACAAATCATATCCGTGGTGTTTATAGAAATTTTTGTCTTCAGTTGCGATGAGTGCTTTAATAAAATCTTCCGGAACATCTTTCATTTCAACTCTGGAGTAAGTGTATGCGGTAAATGTTTTGATGATTTCACCGTCATGGGCATGAAATTTGGTGACTATATTAGGCTTAAATCCGTCTAAATTTTCAATTGGCGGCAGCGATGAAAGATATAAATTAAATGATACACAACCTGCAAGTGCACAGGCAACACCTAATATAAATACTACTTTTACGGCCTTAAAAAACTTGTTTTCTTTTTTCATAATATTTTTTCTTGTTGATTCTCTAAATGATGTTTCAAAATCTGTTCTTCTTATCCTAACCATTTTATTTAATTAAAATTATCCCTTCTGTAAATTACTTCACAATTTTATTATAAAACATATTTTAGGGCAAGTTTTCAACAATTTGGGATATAATATAAGTATGTTTGATTTTATAGTTTCAACAATTAATGAAATAAGATCCTATTTTGTGCCTGAGAAGGTCGCTTACGAAGTTACCGGAGAGTGCAAAAAGTGCGGTAAATGCTGTAATTATATGTATAGTGTGGACACTTATACCGAAAAAGAATTCAAGATAATGCAATTCCTTTTCCCGAAATACAGGCGATTTTACATTAAGGGAAAAGATGAATATGGGAATTTTATTTTTGCGTGTAAACTTGTAACACCGGAAGGTTTGTGTTCGGATTACGAAAATCGTCCTGCGATGTGCAGAAATTATCCTGTTAAAAAGATTTATTTTCCTGCAAAGCTTCATGAAGGATGCGGGTACAAGGTTAATATAAAAACATTTGAAGATTATCTGAATAGAGATAAATCTTGATGATTGCAAGAATTATATTTTTATATTAAAAATATTTTTATGGAAAATTATTTTAATTTAGAAGAGAATATTATACAGTCTGCAAAGGTTGAATTAGAGAAGCTTTTAAAGGGTAACAGAAATTTTGTAAATGGGACTCCGACAATGAAGAATATGTCTCCTGAAACCTTAAAAAAATATGCGTTTCATCAGGAACCATACGCTTGTGTATTGACTTGTTCGGATTCAAGGGTTGTGCCTGAGATAATCTTTGATTGCGGAATCGGCGAAATTTTTGTTGTAAGGGTTGCCGGCATGACGACAGGGCCTAATGTTGTTGAAAGTGTTGAATATGCTGTTAAAAAGCTTCGTGTCCCACTTTTGATTCTTTTAGGTCATGACGATTGCGGAGTTATGAAGTACGCAAAGGAACATTATCCTGAACCAATGAAGGAGTTTTCATCAATCTTAAAATGTGTTTATCCTGTTTTGGATAAAAAAGAAGATATAACTTGTCACAACTTTTTTGCGCAAGAGCATACAAGATGGGTTGAAGATTATTTAATGAAGCATTCTGTAATTACAAATGAAGCTGTTAAAAATGGTGAATTATATATTGCAAAATGTCATTTTGACCATTCAACAGGGCTTGTGAATTTAATTTAATTGAATAAAGCGACAGTTTTTAGATTGCCGCTTTAAATTATAAATTATTGTCAGTTAATTTTTTTCGTTTGGAGAAGGTTTAAAACTGTCGATGTCGGAGAAAACATTGCTTTTGCATCCACAATCGTTTTCGGAAATCATACAAATTTTGCCTTCAAAAATATCGTCAAGTTTGAACTTATTAAAATTTGGGTTTTGTTTAAATTTTTCTAAAAAATCATTTAAAGTTCCGTTTTTTCTCATAATTATTGCGGTGATTGAGGCTGTTGCAAAACCCAGCAAAAGCAGTTGAAATGTCGTTTTAATTATTTTATTCATAAAGTATTCCTTTCCAAAATTAAATGAAATTATTTAGCATAATAAGTTATTTATAAAAAAAATATTTGTTTTTTACATTCATCTTAGAGGTTACGATAATTTAATTAAAAATTAATGTTTATTCAGATATTTTGGTGGTAAATTAATGTATGAAAGTTTGGCAGTTAGATAAGCCTTACTGTTAATAAAATTGTTTAAAAAATCAGTTATAAGAATAAAGAAGGAGAAGAAAAATGATTTCTGAAAAATTGGAAAAAGCTTTTAATGATCAAATTAACAAGGAATTATATTCTGAGTATTTGTATCTTTCAATGCAGGCATATTTTGAAAGATTAAACCTTAAAGGGTTTGTAAACTGGATGACAGTTCAGGTTCAAGAAGAACACGCTCATGCTATGGGTATGTTTAATTATGTTCACGAACGCGGCGGAAAAGTTGAGCTTGAAGCTATTGCAAAACCTCAAACAGATTGGGAATCACCTTTACATGTATTTGAAGAAGTTCTTAAACACGAAGAATATGTTACATCTCGCATAAATGCTTTAATGGATGTAGCTGAAGAAGTTAAAGACAGAGCAGCGCTTTCATTTTTAGATTGGTATCTAAAAGAACAGGTTGAAGAAGAATCAAATGTTGGCGGAGTTTTAGCTACATTGAAGCTTATCAAGGACGATGCAAAGGCTTTGTTAATGCTTGATAAAGAACTTGCAGCAAGAACTTTTGTCGCACCTGTAATCGGTTAAGCGGAATAAAGCGTAAAATATAATTCAAACGTATGACATCAAAAAGCTCTTTTCAAAGTACAATTAACCTTTGAAAGGAGTTTTTATATGCCTGAATTTATGAGTATACCAAATATGTTTTTGGCGGTAGGTGTTTTTGCGACCATATTTTACATATTAAAAATATGTTTATTTATCTTTACCGGCGGAGATGCGGAAGTTCATACGGATTTTGTGTCCTTAAGCGATACTGATGTTTCGTTTGATTTTATTTCAATTCAGTCAATTCTAGCGTTTTTAATGGGTTTTGGCTGGGTAGGTCTTGCGTGTTTTGTGCAGTTTAAGTTAAGTACACTAATTTCATTTATCGCAGCATTTGTATTAGGTTTAATCTTCATGTTTTTATCGGCTTATCTGATGTTTTTAATTAAAAAACTGGATAAAAGGGTAAAAATAAATCTTGAAGATTTTGTAGGTACAGTAGGCAGAGCATACACTGCTTTTAAGCCTCAGGGTGAAGGTCAGATTGAAATTACTATAAACGAACAGCTTTCGGTGATTGAGGCTTTCAATATGACAGATGAAGAAATACATGCATTTATGCCTGTAAAAATTGAAAAAGTTGAAAACAACAAAATTTTTATAGTACGAGTTTAATAAAAATAAAAGGAGAAGGAAATGTTTTTAGAACCGAGTTTTATGGCATTTGTGGGGGTTCCTGCATTAATATTGATTGCGGCATTGATTTTTGTTGCCAATCAGTACAAAAGATGCCCTTCAAACAAAGTTATTGTAGTTTACGGTAAAACCGGCGGAACATCTACTGCAAAATGTGTTCATGGCGGTGGAACCTTTATTATCCCGTTAATCCAAGATTACGGAGTTTTGTCGTTAGAGCCTATGACAACGGATATTGACTTAAAAGGTGCGCTTTCAAAAGGTAATATTCGTGTAGCCGTTCCGTCAACATTTACGTTTGGGATTTCAACAAAAGATTCAATAATGATTAACGCAGCAGAACGTCTTTTGGGTTTAAGCAAGCAGGATATAATTGTTCAGGCAAGCGATATTATTTTAGGTCAATTACGTCTTGCGATTGCAACATTATCTATTGAAGAAATTAACCAAGACAGAGAAAAATTTCTTGAACAGATTAACGCAAACGTAAACACAGAGCTTAATAAAATCGGTTTAGAGATTATCAACGTAAACATCAAAGATATTACTGATGAATCCGGCTATATTGATGCAATCGGTAAGAAAGCGGCAGCAGAAGCAATAAACAAAGCAAAAGTAGAAGTTGCGCAACAGGAAAAACTTGGTGCAGTCGGTGAAGCAGAAGCAAATAAAGAAAAAGAAGTTCAAGTTGCAGAGCAAACAGCTCAGACAGAAATCGGTAAAACAAACGCAGAAAAAGAACAGCGTATTAAAACCGCAAGCTTGGAAGCAGAGGCAGTTGACGGTGAAAACATTGCAAAAGCAAATATCGCAGATTCAAATGCAAATTTAGCTGTAAAACAGGCAGATGCCCTAAAACTTGGTGAAGTTGCTAAAGCAAACGCAGAACGTGACGTTTTGATTGCGCAGAAAGAAAAAGAAGAAGCAAGATTAAAGAAAGAAGAACTTGCGCGTCAAGAAGTTGAAAAATTAAAGATTCAAGTAGAAGCAGACGCAGAAGCTGAAAGACTAAGACGTATCGCAAATGGTGAAGCTGATGCAATTAAAGCAAAATACTTTGCAGAAGCAGAAGGTGTTCGTGCTGTATTGGAAGCAAAAGCAAAAGGTTATGAACAATTAGTTCATATATCAAACAACAAACCTGAAATTGCGACAAGCTTCTTGATGATTGAAAAAATCGAAGATATCGTAGCAAAACAAGTTGAAGCGATTAAAAATATCAAATTTGATAAGATTACAGTTTGGGACGGAGGTGCCGGTTCAAAAGACGGCAGCACAACCGCAAACTTTATGAGAGATTTGATTAAAGCGCTTCCTGCAATGCATGATTTGGCAGGGCAAGCCGGAATTGAACTTCCGCAAATTTTGGGTAAAGTAGGTTCACAAGAAGAACCAGAATTGACACCTGCGACAGTTAAAGTGCCACCTGTTGTTGCACCCAAAAAACAGGAAAAAGAAAAATCTGAATAAAAATTTTCTACTGTAAAAGTAATCGGCGGTTGAATTTTTCAGCCGCTTTTTTTTATCTTTGAATTCCCGTACAAATAAATTTTTAAATTCTGATAAATATGATTTACGCCAAATTATCTGCAAAAATTTCTAAAAATTTTTCATAAGCAGGAAGTGCGAAATTAAAGTTTGAATGTTTATCAACATCCCTGTATATAATCATAGCATTGTCTTTAGTTCTTTCTAACCCAAATTTTTCAGAGGCAATGAATATTTTTTCAATAATTTTTTCGGCAGCCTGGGTTAATTTATCTTGCTGTTTATAGCTAAGCTTGTCGAGAACTGTTTTAAAAGTAAGCGGATCCAACATCAAATTAACCATACTGTCCACTCCGTTAAATGGGGCTGTAGAACCGTTTTCACTGTGTTTGTACCACAAATCAATAATGTTAATTGTTTTATTTTGCTTATCAACAATCAGATTATTAGGATTCATAATGTCAATTTCGCAATCGGTGTATTTATTTAATTTTTGGATATTTTGGGCCAAATCGTCAAAACTTTGCTGTGGAAATTCTGAAAGATTTACAATCTTATTTAAAATCAATTCAGCGTCTTTGTACTTAAGATCTTTTGAATTAGTTTCGAGATTTTCAATTACTTCAGGCCAATTGGGCAAAGAATGACTTTCTCCAAAGACTTTTTTTGTTATAAAAAATCCGTGGTTATTACTTGCAATATATTGCCCGAAGTTTGGCGCTAATTCGTTTTGCAGTTCAGGTATAATCGGATTTTCTAAAAAGCTTTTAGTATTAAAGTTTTTTCTCTCAATTCTGATAAGGTAATTTTCTATCCCCGGAATTGCATATACATCAGCCGTAAATCCGCTTCCGATGTAATTTGCTTTATTGTTTATTGTTGATAATACAATGTTTTTAATGGATTTATTCTTGTGAACAGAATGCAAATTTTTTAGAAAATCGCAATAGTTCAGTTTTTGTTTAAAGCTTATATTTGGGTATGAAAAAGGCATACCCAACTGATTTATATCGGAATTTTGTTTTGAATTTTCCGGGATAAATGATTTTTGTCTGGTGTTTTTATAATTATATGGATTTACATATCCGATAGATATAGGCTGGATAAACATACTTTGTATTAAAACACATAAACCTTTTAATGCAAATATTTTTATTTTGAAAGTGTTAAAAAGTAGGGTGCGTCGTTTTGACGCACCATCCAATAAAAAATACAAAAATTCATAAAAATAAGAAATGCGACGATAGCGGAGTGAGCAATAATAGCAAGCGAAAGAACAACAAAGCCGTCTTTGTTTGAGCGAAGCGAGTTTGACGGCTTCACTCTTGAGCTTAGCAAATTATTAGCGAACGGAAGCGTGTCGATGGTTTTGAGGCACTTTTTCCATAAAAAGTGCCCCCGTCCGGAGGACTTTTAATATATCATTATTTTCGGTGCGTCGGAACGACGCACCCTACAACTTAGACAAAGCTTGCTTCTGAAGTTGTGAAACAAAACAAGGTTTGCTTACTCCGTGAAGGGCGAGTATTTTAAATCGAAAATTTTTGAATAATATGACATAAAAAAAGTTTAATGTAGGGTGCGTCGTTTGACGCACCAAAATGATATTTAAGCACACTGAAATTTAATAAAATAAATAAAAATTAACAAATTGAGATTTTTTTTTATGCCTTTGTTATTATAATTAAACTTAAACGAAACCAAATGAGGGGAGAAAAATCAAATGAGAAAACCGAACATTGCAATTTTAGGTGCAACAGGCGTTGTCGGAAGAGAAATTACCAAAATAGTTGATGAGATGAAAATTCCTTATAATGAGATTAAATTTTTATCAAGTGCCAAAAGTGCTGGAACGGAAATTGAATTTCAGGGTAAGAAATATATCGTAGAAGAAGCAAAGCCGGAAAGTTTTGACGGAGTAAACATTGTATTAGCATCCGCAGGCGGCTCAACTTCTCAAAAGTTTGCACCGGAGATTGTAAAAAGAGGCGGAGTTTTGATTGATAATTCTTCAGCTTTCAGAATGGAAAAAGACGTGCCGCTTGTAATAGCGCATGTAAATGATGAGGATTTAAGAAATCATAAAGGCATAATTTCAAATCCGAATTGTTCGACCTCTCAATTAATGCTCGTATTAAAACCTTTAAATGAAAAAGCAAAAATAAAAAGACTTCTAGTATCAACTTATCAAGCAGTTTCAGGTGCAGGTCTTGCAGCTATAAAGGAATTAAGAGCTGATACAGAAGCAAATTTAAAAGGTGAAAAATTTGAAAATGTATGCTTTAAAAAACCTATTTCATTCAACGTAATACCTCAAATAGATGTATTCTGTGATAACGCTTACACAAAAGAAGAAATGAAAGTTGTAAATGAAACAAAAAAAATTCTACACTTGGATGCAGATACTCCAATTTCTTGTACAGCAGCAAGGGTCCCTGTGTTCAACGGGCATAGCGAAGCTGTAGATATCGAATTTGAAAACGAAATTTCACCTGATGAAGTTCGTGAAATTTTAAAAAATACTTTTGGTGTAGAAGTGATAGATGATCCTTCAAACTTTGCCTATCCGACCACTCGTGACGCTTCCGGTGTAGACCCTGTATTTGTTGGAAGAATAAGAAAAAATTTGGCATTTAAAAACGGAATTTCACTATGGTGCGTAGCTGATAATTTAAGAATTGGTGCAGCTTTGAATACTGTTAGAATATGTCAAAAAGTTATAGAAATGGACTTGTTCTAATATAAAAAGAAGGAAGAAGAAATAAGCAATGATTAAGATTAGTGCATTTACCCCCACAAAAGCTCCGTGGCGTAATCATTTTGTAAATATTAAAAATATAAAAGAGATAAAATATGCCGCAATAGGTAAGAGCGGGTTGCCTGTTGAAATGCCGTTAAATTCAGGTAAAGATTTAAAGATAGCAGCAATGCTGCAAGATTCATTTAGCTATGATCGAGCAAAAGATGCGGTTATAATTGCGACGAATTATAGCAAAAAATAGTTTTTGCTGTTTTTAAAAAGAATGATTTAAAGGAGAAAACATGGAAACACAAACTATAGATAAAGAACAGGAACAGAACAAGCAAAATGCAAAAGAAGAACAAAAGTATAAATTGCCTCGTTCTACAGTGGAGATGCTGGAACAAACATTGCAGATTGCTTAATAAAAATTAAATAAACAAAGAAATTACGCAATTTTTACATAAGACCTTCCTTTAATAGAAATAAAAGGAAGGTTTTGTGTATGAATAAGATTGTATTAGAATCATGTCAAAAAATTAGTGATAAAATTCCGACAAGATTTGATGATATAACGAAAGAAATCATTATGGAAAAATCCGGAATAAAAGCGTATAAAAAGCTAAATTAAGCGACGGAATATGTAGAATATTACAAAATTAGGAGACAAATTAGGCGAAGTATTGAATAAAATAATTTAGTGATATATTACTTTTTGTTAATAATATAATTTTTTTATTCCTTGTTTTTGGTAAAATAAGGAAATAAGGAGTAATATGGGACAGGTATTGAGAAGAGAAAAGGTAGCGGAATTTGTAGCTAACCTTCATAAAAGCGGCAAGACAGTAGTTGTAACCAATGGCTGCTTTGATATATTGCACGTAGGACATGTAAGATATCTTGAAAAAACTAAGAGTTTTGCTGATTATATGATAGTATTGCTAAATTCAGACAAGTCAGTTCGTTCAATAAAAGGTGAAGGTCGCCCTATAAATAACGAGAATGACAGAGCTGAGATACTTTGTGCATTGAGATGTGTAGATTACGTTGTAATGTTTGACGAGGACAGCCCGCGGAATCTTTTGGACGAAATTAAACCGGATGTTTATACAAAAGGAGCAGATTACACTCTTGAAACACTTCCGGAAGCCGATATTATGAAAAAGAATGGCACAAGGGTAGAGTTTATAGATTTTGTACAAGGCAAATCAACAACAAATACTATAGAAAAAATATCACAAGCTTCAAAAAATGAAGAAGCTTCATAAAAACATATATGTCGAAATTCAGAGGTATTGAATAAGACATAATCAAAGACTTAAAAACAAATAATGTATAAAGGAGATAAACTTATGAAAACTTTTACTGTTGAGGAAATTTCACAAATTGTGGGCGGAATGCTTACGAAAGTTCAGGACGTAAAAATTTCTCAAATTGCTCCGCCGTTGTTGTCAGACGAAAACACATTGGCATTGGCATTAGGAGAAGAAGAAATTGCAAATCTTGCAAAATCAAAAGCGAAAGCCGCGCTGGTTCCGTTGGGAGTACAAATAGACGGTTTGACAACAATAGAAGTAGAGCGTCCGCGTCTTGCGATGATGAAGCTTCTTAATGTTTTCTATACTGCACCGGAAGTTAATAAAGGAATTCATCCGACAGCAGTGGTTCATGAAAGTGCAAAACTGGGTGAAAATGTTCAGATTGGTCCGAATGTTGTTATTTCACACGATGCTGAAATCGGTGATGGAACAAAAATTATGGCAAATTCTTATATAGGTGGTGGCGCAAAAATTGGTAAAAATTGCTTCTTCCACCCGGGAGTGAATATAGGCGATAGAGTAGAAGTAGGAAATGACGTAATTTTACATCACGGTGTATCATTAGGTGCTGACGGTTTCAGTTTTGTAACCGAAAATCCTGACAATATAGAACAGGCAAGAAAAGACGGTGAAATTAAAGAAGCTAATCAAAAACATGTAATATTTAAAATACCGTCAATCGGAGCAGTAAAAATTGGAAACAATGTAGAAATAGGTGCAAATACGGCGATAGACAGAGGAACAATAGAAAACACCACAATAGGCGATAATACAAAAATAGATGACCTTGTTATGATAGGTCACAATTGTAAAGTAGGGCAAGGGTGCTTAATAGTTTCTCAAGTCGGAATTGCCGGAAGCTGCGTAATCGGTGACAGAGTAGTAATAGCAGGACAGGCAGGGCTTGCGGATCACATCGAAATTGGTTCTGATTCAATTGTAACAGCAAAAGCGGGTGTGACAAAATCATTCCCTGAAAAATCAATAATTGTGGGAATTCCTGCAATGCCGAGAAAAGACTTTATCAAGCAGCTTAAGACAATGAAAGATGCGCAGGAAATTTTCGCAAAGTTCAGAAAATATGAGCCGCTTTTAAAAGGATTTGAGGAAAACGTAAATAATGACCACAATTCTTAAAGAAACAATGATTGCGGGACACGGTTTGATGAAAAACAAGCCGTGTTCCGTAAAATTTTTTCCGTCTAAAACAGGCAAGATAAGATATTTTGTAAACGGGCAGGATTTTTTTGAAGCCGATGTTGATAATGTATTGTCGACAGATCATTGTGTAGTCCTTGGAAACAAAAAGTCAAAAGCAATGTTGACAGAACATTTGTCAGCGGCATTGGCATTTTGCGGTATTGACAGCATAGATATATGTATGGATGAAATGGAAGTTCCGGCTCTGGACGGGAGTTCAAAACAATGGGTAGAATTATTTAAAAATGCAGGAATAGAGAAGCATTTATTTGAGAAAAAACAATACTACACGGTAAAAGAACCTGTATATTATATAAACGGCAAAACAAGTCTTGTTGTGTTGCCATCGGATGAATTATATATTTCATACGCAATAAACTATGATCATCCTGATTTGATAAGAAAGTGGGTAGCATACAACCCTAAAAATCAAGAGGAAATTATAGAAGCAAGAACTTTTGGATTTTACAAAGATTTGAAAAAATTTCAAATGCTGGGTTTTGCGCAAGGCGTAAATATAGAAAATACATTAGGACTTCAGGATGAGGGATATACTTCACCGTTAAGAAGTGAGAATGAGCCGATAAAGCATAAGATTTTGGATTTAATCGGTGATTTCTATTTGACAGGAGTAAATCCGTTAAATATGAAATGCCAAATTTTAGTAAAAGAAGCAGGTCATGCGGTTCATGTAAAAACTGCCAAAATGCTTAAAAGTAAGTTAATTGAATGTAAATAAACAGGAGAGATAAAGATGACAGAAACAGCAGAAGAAAAGGTTTTGACATTTGATACAATGCAAATAATGGAAATGATACCACACAGATTTCCGTTTTTGTTAGTAGACAGAATTACCGAATGTGTACCTGGAAAGTATGCTAAAGGTTACAAAAACCTAACAATGAATGAACAGTTTTTCCAGGGACATTTTCCGGGGAACCCGATTATGCCTGGGGTTTTGCAGTTAGAAGCGATGGCACAATGTTCAGCACCGATATTAATGACAATGCCGGAATTTGAAGGTAAATTGACATTGTATGCCGGAGTAGACGGCGTAAGATTTAAAAATATAGTACGTCCTGGGGACAAATTTGAGATGGAAGTTGAATTGACAAAAGTAAAAGGTCCTGTATGCAAAGCTCATGGTATCGGAAAAGTAGACGGAAAAATTTGTGTTGAAGCCGATATGACTTTTGCATTAAAATAATAGACAATTTAAATAGTTCTGCGTATAATAGAGAGTATGAGAAATCCGTTTCCCATACTCTCTAATTTTTTTGGTAATAAGAAAGATAGCATAGAAATTAGTCAACAATCGTCAGATGAACTAGAAAATGCTATTATTCTTGCGATGATTTACATATCGAAGAATATGGATTCAGAGGGAAAATTTGTATACCAGAATAATTTAAATCCCAAGAAGAAATATTCAGGTAAAGTATATGGGACATTGCGCCATGCAGGAACCTTGTATTCTATGTATTTGTGTGAACGGCTTTTAGGCAAGACAGCTTTACATAATAAGCGATTATTAGGTTCCGAATATTTAATAAAGACATACATAAGAAAAGTAAATAAAGACATGTATGGTTTATTATCAGAGCCGTTAAAAGATGAAGGTATAATATTTGCGACATCAGGAGGTGCGGGTTTATCTTTGTGTGCATTGGCGAATTTACTTCCGGAAAACAAGGTTCCAAAGCATATATTGGAAAAGTTAGCAAATTTTATACTATTTATGCAGACTCCGAAGGGTGATTTTTGGCCGAGTTACATAATTAATAAAAAAGAGAAGTCAAATATTAGTGCTGCGCGTTTTTATCCAGGGGAAGCCTGCTTAGGGCTTTTGTACTTGTATGAATTTGACAAACAGCCGCAGTGGTTAGAGGCTGCAAAAAGAGGTTTGTTCAGATTAGCTCAGAATGCTGAAGAAAAGGGAAGTGCAAACATAAAATTTGATCATTGGGGAATGCTTGCAACACAAAAGCTTTTTGCCACTCCGGATAATGCTATGAATTCACCTCAGCGAGATTTAATGAGAAAGTTTGTAGAACGAAATGTAAAAGCAATAATCGCAAAACAAAATTTAAATACAAGAGATGAAAAATTTGGCTCATTTACCATAAATCGTTCATTATGCGGGAATGCAACAAATATGGAAGGATTAATTGCTGCATATCAATGTTTGGATGATAAAGTTTTAAAACAAAAACTTGCGTATTCCCTCAAGGCTGGAGTAGAATTTTTAGCAAAAAGACAGGTTAAAACTGGTATTCACGAAGGTGGAGTTCCTGCAAGTCCTGATTGGGATAAGCCTGAGGCTAAAAATATAGATAAAGAAATAAGAATTGATTATGTTCAGCATGCAATGTCAGCTTGGCTTGCTTATAAAAGTTTATCAGATTAGATACAATTTTGCGCAAAAAAAATAATTTACGAGTTTTATATTTTCAGACAAGGAGAACCCCAAATGCAAATACATTACATTACCCCTGCAATTATTGCAAAAAATAACGAATATTCAATTAAGAATAAAAAGAATATACCACACAATACAGAAAGTTCAATAAGCCCTTCATATATTGGTAAATTGCCGTCAACTAAAGATTATTTAAGCTTTATGGGCGGATATAGTTTAAATTTAGCAGAAACAATCAGCAATTTAGATAAACTTGCGGCGAAGAGTAATCTTTCAATTTATCCAAAAAATATCCGAGAATGGGCGGGAATGATTTTAGAAACAGGCAACAAAGCGAAATATACTCTTATAGATATTCATAAAAAGTATTATGAATCAATAAAAAGCCTTAATTCATTGGAAGAAGTAAAACGAAGATTTCCTGAATTTGCTGAGGTAATATCAGATTCAGAAGTAGAGTTTGGTAAAAATTCATTTGGTGATGACGTAAAAAGCGGAAAACTTGAATATTTTGATAAAGATGAAGATTTGGCATTACAGCTGCTCAAACTTTATTATGGCGAAGGTTTTTCATTAAATGACTTAAAGAAGTATGCAAACGGCAAAGATATTTACTATACAATGAAAAAATTTAAAATTCCGACACAAAGCAGAGATTACGGTCATATATTAAAATTCTCTGATCCGGATTACAATACAAGATTAACATCAGAGATGACCTACAAGCGTCGTCTTGCGCTGGATAAAAAAGCAAGAGAAGCCGGAGAACCGTTATATATTCCTCGTGGGCCTTTGTCAAAAGAACATAGAGAACACATATCAGAAGGGTTAAAAAGATATTATCAGGAAAATCCTGAGCGTATTTTTCAAATGTCAGATAAAATGAAAGATTTTTATCGTCAAAATCCTGAAAAATCAAAAGAGCTTACCAGAGTATTGAACAAAGCTTGGAATATCTTTGGAGCAGACAGAATAAAATCAGCACTTAGTAAATTTATGTCTTCAAGAGGATTTAAATCATTTAATCCGGAGACAAACCCTGTTGATATTTCAAAAGAGCAATCAAAAGCCTTAAAACAATTTTGGGGTGGAAATGAGTGGGCAAGAAAAGCATTTTCTAAAAATATGGAATATGCTTGGAAAAAAGTTAAAGAGGAAAATGAAGCTGTATTCACATTGCGTACAGTTCCGACACAACTTAAAAATTATATTGAGCAGAAGGCTAATGTCCCTTCAGGTTCATTGGATTTTGACACAAAGTTTAATCCATATTTAGAAACGAGTTCAGTGGATGACTTTTCGCAAATGCTGATGACAAAGTATACAAATTTGACAGGTATAAACAATGTAATGGCAGATACATATCAAATTGCAATAGTAAAAATATTTGGAGAATTAAAAGATTTAAACTTAAAAGCTAAGCCAAAAGAATTTAAACAGATTCATGATTTTGCTCTTGTCATTACGGGAAGTAACTTACAAAATTCAGGCAAGTCATATAAAATACAGACTACAGAAGAAGCTCAAAATGATTTTATAAGTCTTGCATATATTGCAAGTCAATCAAAGAACCAAGAGTTAATAGACATAATCAACCGATCATTAGATGAAAGTTTTGAAATGTCCATGTTCGCTCATAAAGATTTCATATTAAAATAATATAAAAATATTGTTGAAAGCCTTAATTTGTACTATAATTGACACATAGTAAGCAAAGAGAGGTAAAAAATGATAGACAAAACAGCGATTATCCACCCGACGGCAGAGATAGCGGAAGACGCAATAATCGGACCTTACGTAGTAATAGGTGAGAATGTAAAAATCGGAAGCGGAACGAGAGTAATCTCAAATGCGCATATAGAATTTGCGGAAATAGGAGCGAATTGTACAATTTCACCGTTTGCGACAATAGGATCAGAGCCTCAGGATTTGGGTTACAAAGGCGAGCCGACAAAGGTTGTAATAGGCGACGGAACAATAATTAAAGAGAATGTAACCATCCATAGAGGTGCAGCTTGCGGTGATTATACAACAAGAATAGGTAAAAAATGTTTGCTTATGGTAGGATCACACGTTGCGCATAACTGCGTTTTGGCAGATGAAGTAATTCTTGCAAACCTTGTAACTTTAGGCGGGCATGTTCACGTTGGTTTTGGTGCATTTGTAGGTGGAATGAGCGTATTCCATCAAAATATTAGAATAGGTGATATGGCAATCATAAGCGGATTTTCAGCATCACGTCAAGATATTTTACCTTATTCAAAAGGCGAAGGCAGACCGCCTGTTCCACGTGGATTAAATGTAATTGCAATGAAGCGCAGAGGTGTTTCTCAAGAAGTCAGAACTGCAACAAACGAAGCTTTTAAACTTTTGATTTCGGAAGAATACAACACAACTCAGGCGATAGAAAAAATTAAAGCGGAAATTCCAATGAACCCGTATATTGAAAAGATGATTGAATTTATAAAGACTTCAAAACGCGGAGTTTTGTTAAAATCACACAAATCAGGACACGAGTCTTTGGAAAGTGAAGAATAAATTGAAAAACTGCTCTGAAAATATAATGAGCAGTTTTTTTAACGCATAATTTGAGGATTTAGCGATTTTTGTTAAATCCTCTTTTTTGTTTAGTATGTAAAGATTAAATTGTTGTATAATGAAAAACGTACAAGTTAGAGAATAAAATATTTTTAGTATAAAAGAAGAGGAAAATTATGGAAAATCCTATTTGGGAAAAATATGCAAAAGTTTTGGTAGATTATTCTACAAATGTTCAAAAAGGTGATTTAGTTCAAATAAGAGGTGCAAGCGTTTATACAAAAGAGCTTGTAAAAGCTGTGTATAAAAGAGTTTTAGAGCGTGGCGGGCACCCGATTGTGAGAACTTCGATAGAAGATTTGTCGGATACTTTTATAAAATACGCATCAGATGAGCAGTTAGATTATATTGATCCGATAACAAAGTTAGAATACGAAACGGTTGATAAGTTTATTTCAATTGGCGGGCCTATGAATACCAAAAATATGGCAAGAGCCGATATGAAAAAACTCGCAAGAAGATCAGCAGCAACAAAACCTTTATCTGAAAAGCTTCTAACTCGTTCGGCAAACGGCGATGCAAGCTGGGTTATAGCAGATGTTCCAACCTTTGCTCTTGCGCAGGAAGCGAAAATGTCATTTGATGAATATTCAGATTTTTTATTTAAAGCCTGCTACCTAGACCTTGATGATCCGGTTGCAAAGTTAAAAGAAATGGACGAAAAGCAAACCGCTTGGGCAAATTATTTAAATAACGTTAAAAAGGTCAGAATAACAGGTGACAGAACCGATATAACATTTAATGTAGAAGGAAGAAAATGGATAAGCTGTTCAGGTTTAAACAACTATCCTGACGGAGAAGTTTTCACCTCACCTGTTGAAGACGGAATTAATGGTGAAATTTATTTTGATTTCCCTCAGTTATATCGTGGAAATGAAGCACATGGCGTTCATCTTTGGATTGAAGGCGGCAGAATTATAAAAGCAAAAGCCGATAAAGGTGAAGATTTTCTAAACGCAATGCTTGATATGGACGAAGGTTCTCGCGGAATTGGTGAGATTGCAATCGGTACAAATGATTGTATTCAAGATATAACCGGAAATATTCTTTTTGATGAAAAAATTGGCGGCGCAATCCATATGGCAGCAGGTGCCTCTTATCCTGAAACTGGCGGCAAAAATATTTCAGGACTACATTGGGACTTGATTAAGGGAATGAAAAACGGCGGTAAGATTTTTGCTGACGATGTCTTAATTTATGAAAACGGAAAATTCTTAATTTAAAAAATGAATTGTATTTAAAGCAAAAAGTCCGGTGATGATTTTAAACCGGACTTTTTGCTTCATTAAATAAACACTAAACAAGACCTAAAACTTTTTTGTACCAGGAGAATGTCTCTAGTTCAATTCCGTTAAATGTTGTTTTTAAGCACTGTGCTTTAAGATACTTTTCAAACTCATCATTAAATTTTGATCTGACCTTCCCTGATCTCACGTCCTTTTTAGTTGCAGTTTTCATGTAATCCTTCTCCTTTTTTCAAATTTTATATTACCCCTAAATTTATTGTTTCATTATAACGTATTAGCAAATTCTTTTCTACACTCTTGAGAATTACTTCTATAAATTTTTTTATATAAATAGTCAAAACAGGACGTTTGGTGGGGCGCCCTGCTTTATTCTGACTATTAGTTTGCTTGCTATTTATATTATGCTTCGGTTTTGTGCGATAAATAATTATGTAAGAATCCGGCTGCAAAACCTGCTGCTGCACCTGTTATAAGCAGCGGAGCCGTGTAGCGGATTGCTTTTAGATGTTTGTGAACCCCTTTCAAAAAGGCTCTTGAAACTTTTGAAGCTTCTTTGTTTACATCTTTGATAATTTGTCTAAATTCTTTACCTGCCGCAGAATCATTGCCGCCAAGTGTTTTAACAATGCGGTCAATATTTTCTGAAACAAAACAGTTATTAAATCTTGCAACTCGTTTTAGTTCTTTAACTTCATCGGAATTTTTGCCTAAAGTATTCGCAACACTTTCAAAATCAAGAGCTTTGTTGTCGTTAGTTTTGAATATTTCGATTACTTTTTTAGCGATATCAGTTGTTTCACCGCCGAGTTTTTCAACAATATTGTCGAGGGTGAGAGTTTTGAAAGCTTCTTTATCTCCAGCAAGTTGTTTGAAAAGTTTTACATCTGCGGATTCATCTCCAAGTCGTTTTGCAAGCTCTTCAAAACTCATTTTTTTACTGTTACTGTCATTGACAACATTTAAAATTTGCTTATACAGCGGATCTTCTTTTCCGCCGAGTCTTGTTGCAAGATTTTCAAGGTTAGCGTCATTAATGCTAGCACCGTTAATTATTTCTAAAACTTGTTTGCCTAAAGGAGTATCTTTTCCGCCCAATCTTTCCGCTAACTCGCCTAAAGACGGGTATTTAAACTCATCTCTTGTATCGACCATTTTGATAAAAGCATCTTGAGCAGGAGTTCTATTTTTTAGAAGTTTAAAAGAATTAACTTTTTGCTGGTTAATATCTTTTCTGCTTGCATTTACTATTGCTCTTGAATTAATTGCTTTTTTTTCTCTTTTTTGCAGCGGAATGGTGTATTTTGCACTATAGCCTACAGCTGCACCTATCAAAGTTGAATTAATAACCGTTTGCAACGGATTTCTGTTTTCATAATTCTTTACTGCACTTACATCCATAGTTAATAAACCCTTACTTAACTAACACCACGTAATTACTATATCCTACTGCCGGAAGTTTTTCATTCCAAGCCTTAAAACATATTGCAGATTTACACTTAAATATTTTAAGCAAATGCCACTAAAAAACATTCGACCAAAACTGAGTAATTAAATCCATTGGGAATGTTAACACATAATTATTTTTTTGTCAAGACTTTTATGAAATTAAGTAACAACATTATGAAGATAACGATTAAAATGCATACGGCATAATGTTTTATAGTATTTTCTCCCATTATTAAGGATGCAATAGCGCCGGCGATGATTGCAACAGAGGTCAAAATAAGGACGGTTTTTTTCTGTGAAAATCCTGCGTGAAGAAGCTTGTGGTGGATATGTTCAGCATCTGCTACAAACGGTGATTTACCCTTACAAATTCGTCTTGTACTGCTAAATACAATATCCAAAATTGGAACAGCAAGAACCACGAATGGTAAAAGCAAGGTTAAAGTTGCGGCCTTCATAACTCCGACAATTGAGATTGTAGCAAGCAAGAATCCGGAGAACAAAGCTCCGCTATCTCCCATAAATATTTTAGCAGGGTTAAAGTTGTAAGTTAAAAACGCAAGCATGGCTCCTGCAAGAATGAATCCAATCAATGCCACAATCGGATTTGACGGGGTCATACAAATAGCAATAATTGCAAGAGTGATTGAATTCACTGTAATTACAGAACCTGCAAGCCCGTCGACACCGTCAATAAAGTTTACGGCGTTAGAAATTCCGACAATCCACAACAATGTTATCGGATAAGACCAAAAGCCCAAATCAACCCCGCCCAAAAACGGAATTGAGTGGATTTTGACACCCAAAAGATATACTATTGTTGCGATTGAAAGTTGTATAAAAAGCTTAAATTTTGCATCCAAGTTATAAACATCATCAACAAGCCCGAGAAGAAACATTAAAGAACTTCCGAGCAAAATTCCTGATAATAGACTTCCGTATGGGTAGTAGCTTAAAAATACAAGCGATAAAAAAGTGAGCATTGTGCTTGTCCAAATAGCGACACCGCCAAGTCTAGAAACAGGAATTGTATGAATTTTCCTTTCATTTGGCAAATCGACAAGTCCTTCTTTTTTTGAAAAACTAATAACCAAAGGTACCAGAAATACACCGAAAATATAGGCTATTACTGTTCCAATTATATGCGCATTTGAAAGTTTTATAATCATTTTTTCCTGTTATTTGAACCTCATTTTATCTATTATTCGTTGTATAAAGGATATTTTTTACACAATTTAAGTGAACGTTCTCTTAAATTGTTCAATCCGATTTCATTATCTGATGAAAATATTGCAGATGCAATTATTTTTGCAACTTCGATCATATCATCTTCTTTAAATCCTCTGGTTGTAACAGCTGGTGTTCCAAGTCTTATGCCGCTTGTAACAAACGGACTTTGCGGATCATTCGGAACGGTATTTTTGTTAGCTGTAATTCCTACTCTTTCAAGAACATTTGCCATATCTTTACCTGTTTTGCCTGTTCTTCTTAAATCCAAAGTCATAAGATGATTTTCGGTCATACCTCCGACGATATCCATCCCTTCATCCATAAGCCCTTGAGCAAGAGCTTTTGCGTTTTTAATAATTTGAGCTGCATATTCTTTGAATTCAGGTTTTGAAGCTTCAAGAAGTGCAACTGCTTTTGCGGCGATAATATGTTCCAAAGGTCCGCCTTGCATTCCTGGGAAAATAGCTTTATCAATTCCGGCAGCGTGTTCTGCTTTGCACATTGTAATTCCGCCTCGTGGGCCTCTTAGGGATTTATGGGTTGTGGTTGTCACAAAATCCGCGTAAGGTGCCGGTGACGGGTGAAGTCCCGCAACAACAAGTCCTGCAATATGTGCAATATCTGCTAAAACATAAGCACCGACTTCATCTGCTATTTCTCTAAACTTTTTGAAATCTATAATTTTTGAATAATTTGAAGCTCCGCAAATTATGAGTTTTGGTTTATGTTCAAGAGCCATTTTGCGAACATTTTCATAATCAATATTTCCCTGTTCATCTACTCCGTAGCTTTTTACGTTGAAATAAAGTCCTGAAAAGTTTACAGGTGAACCGTGAGAAAGGTGTCCGCCGTTTGACAAGTCCATTCCCAAAACATTATCTCCAGGTTTTAAGGCATACATAAATACTGCCATATTCGCCTGTGCACCGCTGTGGGGCTGAACATTTGCGTGATCCATCCCGAAAAGTTCGCAGGCACGTTTTTGAGCGATTTCTTCAATAATATCAATATGCTCACAGCCATTGTAAAATCTTTTGTGAGGTTTGCCTTCTGCGTATTTGTTTGTTAAAACGCTTCCTGAGGCTTCCATAACTGCTAAGGATGTGCAGTTTTCGCTTGCAATAAGCTCAATTGTATTTTGTTGTCTTTCAAGTTCTTTTTCTATTTGTTCCGCCACAAGCGGGTCTGTTTTTTTTATGTGTTCTATATTCATACCCTAATCACCTCACAATCTTCCTGAGGAAAATTATAAGCTAAAAATACCTATGTGACAACAAATTTACAATAATTAAAGACGATTTAATATAAAATTTTTAATAAATTGCACTTCAAAAATTTCGGCATATAATGGGAGTTATGAAAAACGTAAAACAATCAAATGTAAATATTCACAGAGATAGCTGGGTTGAGATAAACCTTGATTATTTGGCGCAAAACACAAGGAATATTCGCGCAATATCGCCTGAAAATACTAAGCTTTTGGCGGTAGTTAAGGCTGATGCCTATGGTCATGGGGCTGTTATGTTAGCACCGACGCTTTTGGCAAGCGGGGCTGATATGTTAGGTGTTGCCTCAATTGATGAGGGGGCAGATCTTAGAAATGCTAAAATAACAGCAGATATTCTTGTTTTAGGGGCTGTTCCTGTTTGGGCAGTTGAAAGTGCCGTAAAATTAGACCTTGTTATTTCAGTTTTTTCAAAAGAACATATTCTTGCCTGCCGTCAGGCTTTTGAAAGAACAGGTAAAAAGCCGAAAGTTCACGTAAAACTTGATACTGGTATGAATCGTATAGGTGTTGCGGTTGAGGAGGCTGTTGATTTTATAAATGAAGTCAGAAATTCTGATTTTATAGATTTTAAAGGTGTGTTTACTCACTTGGCAAATGCCGAAAATAGAGAGAAAACAAATCTTCAGATTGAAAAATGGAACAGTGTAATTTCTAAAATTAATACAAACGGTCTGCTTTTACATATTTTGAATACAGCAGGTCAAATGTGTTATAGGGTTCCGAATTCCAATATGCAAAGAGCAGGAATTGCACTTTACGGATTATATCCTGATTTTCCGCCGGATGGAGAAAAGCGGATTCCGGAATTAAAGCAAATTCTTTCATTAAAAGGTCGTATTGTTCATATTCACGAAGCAAAAGACCATGAAGGTGTAAGTTACGGACATACTTATATTGCGCACGGAACAAGAAGAATTGCAACAGTTCCTCTTGGTTATGCTGATGGAATTCCAAGAGGGCTTTCGAATAAGATTTTTGGAGTATTAAACGGTAAAAAAGTTCCGCAAATCGGAAACATTACTATGGATCAGATGATGTTTGATATAACAGGAATTGATGCGCAGTTGGGGGATGTTATAACTCTTCTTGATGAAAATAATTCCATTGACGAGTGGGCTAAAATTCTTGGGACAATTAATTATGAGCTTACTTGCCGTTTGAAAGTAAGGTTGCCGAGAGTTTATACAAGATAAGTTTTGCCGTAAAACAGGTGAGGGAATTATGGAAAAATTTGATTTGGGAATTGTAGGAGGCGGACCTGCTGGTTATACAGCCGCTTTTCAGGCTCGCAGGCTTGGAAAATCAGTTGTACTTTTTGAAAAAAATGCTATTGGCGGAGTTTGTTTAAATAGAGGTTGCATTCCAACCAAAACGATTTTACATTCGGCCGAACTTTTTGAAGAAATGCAAAAAGCAGCCTCTCTTGGGATTGAAGCGGATAACTTAAGATTGGATTTTGCAAAAGTTATACAGCATAAAGATGAAGTAGTGGAAAAGCTTCGCAGAAATCTTGAACTAGCTCTTAAAAATTCAGGGACGGTTGTTGTAAAAGAATTTGCTGAAATTTTAGATGAGCATAAAATAAATTCGGGCGGTCAAATTTATGAATGTGAAAAAATAATTTCTGCAACAGGATCTGCACCGTCGGATTTGCCTTCAATAAAATTTGACGGGAAATTTATTTTAAGTTCTGATGATATTTTAGAATTAAAAACTTTGCCAAAGAAAATTGTTATAATTGGTTCGGGAGCAATTGGAACAGAGTGGGCAAGAATTTTTTCATCGTTCGGAGTTGAAGTTGTTATTGTTGAGTGGGCTTCTTCGCTTTTGCCAAGCGCTGATTTTGAAGTTTCAAAGAGGCTGGAGAGAATTTTCAAACTGAAAAAAATTAAATTTTACACATCAACTTCTGCTGAAAAAGTTGAAATTGTCGAAAATTCTTCTGTTGATGTATTTTTATCAAACGGCGAGAAGATAAATGCAGATTTTATTTTGTTAGCGGCAGGTAGAAAGACTGTAAATTCTGAAAAAATCATCGGGGTAAGCTATATAGGCGACGAAGCAGGAGAAATTCAACTTGCACATTATGCCATAAGACAAGCAATTAAAGAAACAACGGGAATTTCTTATCAAAAAAGCTTAATCCCGTCGGTAATTTACGGATGTCCTGAGATTGCTTGGGTCGGCTTAAGAGAGCAGGATTTAGAAGATGGAAGTTTTCAAAAATCTCTGTACCCAATCTCTGCACTTGGAAAATCCCACTGTGACAATTGTATTGAAGGTTTTGTGAAGATTTTAAGCCGTGAGGGGAAAATCCTTGGGGCGCATATTGTTGCTAAAGAAGCTTCTGCTCTTATTCAACAGATTGTAATTGCAATTCAAAACGAAATTCCGATTGGACAATTGAAAGAAGTTTGCTTTGCGCATCCGACATATTCGGAAGGGGTTTTTGAAAGTTTGTTGAATTTATAACAAATTAACCGACAAAAAACGGCGTATATTTTACGCCGTCTTGTGTTTAGAATGTATAGAAATCTAATTAATTAGTAACCTTGTTTATAACCGCTGCTTTTGAAGCCGGTTCCGCCAAAGTTGTAGTAATTTTCACTTGCGTTTTTGTTCCAGCGTCTTTTTGGAGCCTGCTCTTGAATTGCTGCTGTGTTTGTTGACGGAGCAACTTCTTTTCCGCTTTCTTTAGCCTCTTTATAAGCAGGTGAATTAATATTTATTCCTTGATTATAATATTGTCTTGGGTCAACAGTTGTTGTTGCTGAAGTTCCGCCTGTTGTTGTTTCAGAATAAACATAATGACCTTGAGGCTGTGTATTTTTGTATGGACCTGAATGTCCGTTTACTTGAGGTTCATAGCTGTATGGTTGCCCTGGTACATATAAATTTGACGAATCCCAAGAGTTTAAATCTCTAAAATACTTATCTGTCTGCCCTACTGAAAGCGGGCTTGAATCTCTTGTATAGTCAGCTGCAGCGTATGCAGTTCCGGTAAAAGCAAGCAAGCATAATATTAAAAGTACCTTTTTCATTTTTACCTCCTTGATATTATTTATTATATAATATAATAAAAAAAAAGGTAAGTGTTTTATGCAAAAAAGATTACCGGATTACTTAAAAAGACCGATTATTGACACCGAAAAAACTAAAAATGTAAGACGAATTTTAAAGGAAAATTGTCTAAATACTGTTTGTGAAAATGCCAGATGTCCGAATAAAAATGAGTGCTATACTTGTAATACAGCCACTTTTTTAATTATGGGAAATGTGTGCACTCGCAACTGCAGGTACTGTAATATCTCTTGTCAAAAACCTGAAAAATTAAATCTTAACGAACCGTTACATATTGCAAAAGCAGTTAAGGAATTAGGGTTAAAATATGCCGTTATAACTTCCGTTACTCGTGATGATTTAGAGGATGGAGGAGCAGAACATTTTGCAAATTGTATTTATGAGATTAGAAAATTGTCGCCTGAAGTTAAGGTAGAAATTTTGACGCCTGATTTTAAGGGAAATAAGAATTCACTCGATACAATAATAAAAGCTGAGCCTGCTGTGTTTAATCACAATATAGAAACGGTTAAGGCGCTTTTTAAGTCTGCCCGCCCGCAAGGTAATTACGATGTGTCGCTTGAGGTTTTGAAATACGTAAAAGAAAACAGTTCAATAATTACAAAATCGGGACTTATGGTTGGGCTTGGCGAAAGTGTTCAAGAAATTGAAGAAACTTTATGTGATTTGAAATCTGTTGGTGTTGATATTTTGACAATCGGACAGTATATTCAGCCTTCAAAAGCTCATTTGGAAGTTGCTAAATTCTATACACCAGAAGAGTTTGAAGAGTTAGACCAGCTTGCTCTAAAAATAGGATTTACTCATCGCCAAATTGGGCCGCTTGTTAGAAGCTCCTATCGCGCGGCTGAACTTGTTTAGAATATATTTTGTATCAGCGTTAATATTTGCTTGTCGTGATTTTTTTTTCATGATAGCATTTCATCGTATAGAAATTAAAACAAAAAGAGGTATGTATGCAAGCTCGAAGAGCAGCCAGAGAATTGGCATTTATATTATTTTCACAGTTTGATAAAAAATTTACGAAATATTCAAAAGAAGAAATGGAAGATATTATCCTTAAGTCAGTAAGGATTTTGACAAGCAGTGCAACGGATGAACTTAAACTTGCTGTTGGTTCTTTAGTTGCATTCAGAGATCAAATAGATAATTATGAGGCAGAACACGAAACTAATCTTAACAGACCTTTAGGAGTTGCGAATGTTTCTGTGCCGATGGTTATGACAGCTGATATGTCGGCAAGAGTTAACGAGATGATTGACATTGCAGACAAAGCCTTATTAGCACTTGAAATTGCAGAATTTACAACATTGGATTCTCAAAATGAAGTTAAGGATTACGCAATTCAAATTGCAGAATACTTCCAGAAAAATCACAAAGAAGTTGACGATATAATTCAAAAGCACGCTAAAAACTGGGATCTTCAACGTTTGGTTAAAATGGACAAAGACATTTTGAGAATTGCAATTGTGGAACTTCTTTACATAAAAGATGCACCGATGAAGGTTGTTGTGGATGAAGCTTTGGAACTTGCTAAAAAGTATTCAACAGATGACAGTGCATCATTTATTAACGGCATTCTTGCAAAAGTAATTGTTGAAAACGGACTAAAATAGATGTTCAAATTTTTTTCGGATAAATTTAATAATCTGAAGCAAACTGTTTCAAATACAGCGCAAGCCTTAGTTGGGAATATTGTTCAGACGGTGGGTGATGAAGAAGAATTTTCCGAATTTGTACTTGATGATATGGAAGATTTACTTATAAGCGCAGATTTGGGTGTTAATTATGCTTCAGAACTCGTTGATAAGCTTCGTAATCAGGATAAAATTAAGCCGTCAGAGGTTAGAGATTATCTGAAAAATGAATTTTTAAAGACTTTAAAAGAAGCCGGAACTAATGACTTGTCTTATAAAGACGGGGAGTTGAACATATATTTTATAACAGGCGTGAATGGAGCCGGCAAGACGACTTTAATCGGCAAGCTTGCTTATAAATTTAAGCAGAACGGAAAGAAAGTTTTGATTGCAGCAGGAGATACATTTAGAGCTGCCGCAGAAGAACAGCTTGATATTTGGTCAAAGCGCGCCGGTGCTGATATTGTAAGACGAGATAAGGCAGATCCGGCATCAGTTGTTTATGAGGCAATTCAAAAGGCTAAAGATGAAAATTATGACGTAATTTTAGTTGATACGGCAGGCAGGCTTCAAAACAAATTTAACCTGATGGAAGAATTAGCTAAAATTAAATCCGTAATCGACAAAAATGCGCCGGAAAATCTTCGAGAAACAATGCTTGTGCTGGATGCAAATACAGGCCAAAACGGTTTGCAGCAGGCAAAAGTTTTTAGAGATTCGGTTAATCTTACTTCAGTTGCATTGACAAAACTTGACGGTTCAGCCAAAGGTGCGATAGTTCTTGCTGTTGCAAAGGAATTTAAACTTCCTGTAAAATTAATCGGCGTTGGTGAAAAGATGGAAGATTTAAAGAATTTTGACAGCACGGAATTTATAGACGCGTTATTTGCGCAATAAAATTTTTCGGAGATTTTGTTATGAAGAAGTTAAAAGCTCAAAAGACTCTTCAAGGAAGAGAAATTGCCCTTTATGGAAATGGCGGTAAATGTAAAAATCTTATAATCGGAGTTTTCCATGGAGATGAACCGCAAGGAAAATTTTTGATAGAAAAGTATCTTGAAAATAATTCTGAAAGTTCGCTCTATTTTATTCCTTGCTTAAATCCCGACGGAATGGCGGTTAAGAAACGTACAAATGCATCAGGAGTAGATTTGAACCGAAATTTTCCGACGAATAATTGGCAGTACAGCGCAAAAGACGAATTTTTCGGCGGAGAAAGTCCTGCAAGCGAAATTGAAACAAAATTTGTGATGGAAATTTTGGACGAATATAAGCCGCAATTAATCCTGACTCTTCATGCACCTTTCAAGGTCGTAAACTTTGATGGAAATGCAAGAGAAATTTCCGAAAAAATATCAAAAATAATAAATTACCCCGTTGAAGAAAGCATCGGCTATCCGACCCCGGGTAGTTTTGGAACATACGCAGGGATTGAGAATAAAATTCCAACAATTACACTTGAACTGGATGAAACCTGTTCTGTTGAAGATTTGATTTCACCCGTTCATAAAATATTTGATATGCTTGCTGAAATTAATTCCTAGAAAAGAACGCCTTTTAATAAGTCATATACATCTTTTGAAATGAATTTATCGGTCATTCTTATTTCAAAATGAATACGTTCACCTTTTTCGTTTTGTGCATTTGCATAAATTTGACCATTTTCCATAGCATCTGCATCACCAAAAGGCATTGGCGGGTTGTTAACTTCGTCTTTTGCTATTTTAAATTTCGAATTTGCTTTTTTAAGTTCTGCTGCTGCAATTTCGCCGTACCCTGAACCAATTAAATCATTTTCATCAAGATATTTTCCGTTTCCGTCACCTTTTGCTGCGGCTAAGATTAATGCTGCTTGAGCGTTTGGAACATTAATTTCATTATTACGAATTATTTTCCCTTCGCTATTATAGACTTTTCCGTCTTCTATCTTCCATTTGGTTTTGTCGCTGATAATTTCACTATCAATAAAATTAATCACAACGCTTTTGCCGGAATCCTTGTTTTTAATTTTTACAGGAGTATATTCCACACCTTTTTGCTGTTGTGTTCCTTGAATCCCATTAATTCCTAATCCCATTTTCTAGTACCTCGTAACTTGATTACTGTAAACCCTATATTCTAAAAAAGTATTTTTAGTTTTAAAAATTGCCTGTTTTATAATTTTTAATTTTACATTAGTTAATATTTAATCTAAAAATTAAGAGAAAATAAGCGTTCAGCTTATTTTCTCTTAATTAAAAAATCTTTATAAAGTGTATTATTCCTCTTGGTCGCTGATATATACTTGGAATACTTGTCCTTGATTGCCCTTGCTGAATACAACTCCGCCTTCGCCGTCAGCTACTCCGGCATCACTGAAGACATCATTGTTTTTGACATAATATTCGGTGTTTTTAAGTTCATTTTTGTTTAGTTTATCAGCAATTTCTTGATCATTGTCTTTGTTGTCAATTTTGCCGTCCTTATTTGCGTCAAGATGCTCAAGTGCTAGACCCGTAAGTTTAAATCGTTCATCTTTGGCAGGATCTCCGCTAATTTCAATTTCACCGTTTTGGGCTTTGCTTAAGTCATATTTGTTATTTCCGATCTCAATTTGTTTGTTTAACGGGACAAAAAAGGTTTTTTTCTCGTTAGTTTTTGTATTAGTGAGCGTAATTTTTCCGTAATTGGGATTATTTTGCCCGTTGATTTTGTCTACCATGTTAGACCGCCTTTCTTAACTTCACATCTCTTTATATATTCCGTATATATCTTATAAATAATTTTACCCTTTTAAAATTGCTTTATATCAAAAAAAGTTTACAATAGTTAACATAAAACTTTGTTTGTTGTAAGATTTAATAAAAAGATGAGCGAGGGATTACAGATGAAGTTACACAACTCTTATAGCAATCAGATAGAGGAATTTAAGCCGATAGAAGAAAACAAGGTAAAGATGTATGTATGCGGGCCGACAGTGTATGATTATGCACATTTGGGGCATGCAAGATGTTATATAACTTGGGATGTTTTATACAGATATTTAAAGTTTAAAGGGTATGATGTTACATATTGCCGTAATGTTACGGATGTAGACGACAAGATTCTTAAAAAAGCTGAAAAGGAAAATAAGACACCTGAGGAAGTTTCACAGTATTGGTATAAGCAGTTTGAAAATTCAATGAAAGCTTTGAATACTTTAAAACCTGATATTGAGCCATTTGCCACAAAAACATTAGGCGAAATGATTTCAATAGTAAAAGATTTAATTAATAAAGGCTTTGCTTACGAAGTTGACGGAGATGTATATTTCAGAGTAAAAAAATTCCCTCAATACGGTTATCTTTCGAAGCAGCCTATTGATCAATTAGAAAGCGGTGTAAGAATTGAAGTAGGTGACAAGAAGGAAGATCCGCTTGATTTTGCATTGTGGAAAAAAGATGAAAAATTTGGTTACAAAAGTCCTTGGGGAGTCGGACGTCCCGGGTGGCATATAGAGTGTTCTGCAATGAGCAGAAAATACCTTGGTAAAACCATAGATATTCACGCAGGCGGAGCGGATTTGATTTTCCCTCATCACGAAAATGAAATTGCTCAATCAGAATGCGCTAACGGCTGCAAATTCGTAAATTACTGGTTACACAACGGATTTGTGACTATTAATAAAGAAAAAATGTCAAAATCCTTAGGCAATTTTCTTACAATTGATGAATTATTGAAAAAATACGATTCAAATACAATAAGATTTTTCATTCTGACAAATCATTACAGAATGCCTGTTGAATTTTCAGATGAAGCACTTTCATCTGCTCAAGCAGGTGTAAAAAGAATGTTAAATGCAAAAAGAACTAAACTGAATGAAGATTTAGATATTACAAAAACTGAGGAATACAAAGCTTTTACAGAAGCTATGGATGACGATTTGAATACATCTAAGGCTCTTGCGGTGCTTTTTGAATTAACAAACAAAGCTAATAAAGATGAAGATGGGGCTTACACAATATTGTATAAATTAGCAACAGTATTAGGCTTCACTTTTGAAAAGGCAAAACTTTCAGAGGATGAATTAAAAGCTGTAGTTGAAAGAATTTCAGCAAAGTTAGATGAAAAATTCGGCACAATGGAAGAGATTTTGGCATACCGTAAAAAAGCAAGAGAAGAAAAGAACTGGGCGGTTGCGGACAAAATTCGAGTAGCCTTCGATGAAGAAGGGATAATTTTAAAAGATTCAAAAGAAGGTACGACGTGGGAGTTAAAGTAAAATTTATAGTTCCCTTAGCTTTAATTTTAAGCACTGTAACTTTTACAGCGCAGGTTAATGCTGCATCTTTACAGCCTTTTATACCTGCAGAAACTATGAAAATCGCGCATGAGGCAGAAATTAGAGCATCTCAATTGAAGCCGCAGTCTGAAGTTGTTAGAGTTGGAATTGCAACGACAGGATTTGGAACTTACGATTATGACACAGTTTCAATTTATGGTACCGACGGGATTCAGGTTTATAATGACGGGATGTCGACTGCTATTTTCCCAAAAGACAGCAATATTAAGGTTGAATATTCAGGCGGGTTGTTTACGATTTATGACGAGGATGGAAATATAGCGTCTGAAATGACAGGGCCTGTTACATTTACTTGTGACGGCGGGCTTTTGGGGGTTACCGGATTAAAAAGAGCAGGCAAGCAGGCGCTTTATCATGGGGCTTTGCAGCTTGTCAAAAAAAATGACAGTAAATTTAATCTTGTAAACGTGGTAGAGGTCGAAGAATATTTAAAAGGGGTAGTGCCAAACGAAATGCCTGTAAGATTTGGGTTAGAGGCTTTGAAAGCTCAAAGTGTTGCGGCAAGAAATTATGTTCTAACCCCAAGAACAAAGGCTTCACCGAATTATGATGTTGTGGATTCCGTTGCAAGTCAGGTTTATTATGGCGCAAATACTGAGACAGATTTGTCGGATAAAGCTGTTAATGAAACAACTGGAATTGTTGCACTTTACGGATGGGATTTAATTTTGGCTCAGTATTCATCGACAGCGGGCGGATATACGGAAAGTTATTCTTATGCTTTTTCAGATCCAAAGACGAAGGAATTTCCATCAGATGAGAAACCTTATTTGGTTGCAAAACCTGATATGGCGAGTCAAACTCCGCTTGATACGGAAGAAGCAGCTGCTGCTTTTTACAAATCAACACCGGATTCTTATGATATAAGATCACCTTATTTTCGTTGGACACGAGAATGGCAGGCTGAAGAATTGAGAACTGCGTTAGAAGGAACACTTGTTGCGCAGTCAGCAACCGGTTTTGTAAAACCTGTGTTTAAAAAAGGTGACAAATTAGGCGAAATTTTATCAATAGAAGTTAAAAAACGCGGGAAATCCGGCAAAATTGTTGAAGTAGATGTTGTGACTTCAAGCGGAACTTACAAGATATATAAAGAACTTGTAATTCGAAGATTATTTACTAAAGACGGCAAGGCACTTCCGAGTGCAAATGTGGTGTTTGAGCCTCAGTTTGACGATAAAGGGAAATTGACAACAATTAAAGCATACGGCGGAGGCTTCGGACATGGTGTCGGGATGAGCCAGTTTGGAGCAGGGTTTATGGGAAGTGAGATGAAACTTCCGTTTTATAAAATTCTCCAGCATTATTACAGCGGGATTACGCTTGGAACAAAGCCGATAATTTTATCAGCAGATGAAACTCAGCGGACAATTACACAGAATTTTTATGCGCCTGAAAAACACGCAGAAATTATTGTTGATAACAAATACCTTGTGTCAACGCTTTTGGCTGAAATTAACGGAAAAGAATATTCATTTCCGCTTTGTCAGGGTTTTTTGCCATCAAGCAGAATTTGCAGGATTGATATTTCAAAATATTTGAAAAAAGGGATTAATACGATAACTTTTTCTTATCCGATAGCGGAAGGAAACAAAAAAGCGGTGAGATTATTTATTGAACTTGTAAAACGTGATGAAGCGAGTTACGATTGGTAGGGAATTGTTAGTAATGCGCTGATTAGAAAGTTTTAGAGCATTTACAAAATTAAAAAGAGACAAAATTACAAAAGTATGGAAAATAAAGCGGAATTAAATAGAGATTCAAAAACAACAAGTGTATTAAAAGCTGCTTGGCTTATTGCGGTAGTTACAATTGTAAGTAAATTGATAGGATTTATAAGAGATGTTGTAATTGCAAATTATTACGGGGCAACGTTAGTGTCAGACGCTTATTATTATGCGTATCAAATTCCGTCACTGTCTTTAATATTATTAGGCGGAGTTGGCGGGCCTTTTCACAGTGCAACGGTTGCGATTTTTTCAAAGCTTATTCCGTCATTAAGCGACAAGCCTTCTGAGAAGGTTAATAAATTATATTCAACTTTTATGACAGCGACGATATTGTTTTTCTTAGTGCTGTCGGTTTTGATATTTATATTCCCAAAAGAAATTATGGGATTGATTATCTCAAATGGTTCGTCGGATATGATAGGACTAGCCGCAGAGCATCTAAGAATAATGACGCCATTGCTTGTTGTCGGTGGAATTGTCGGAATTTATTATGGGATTTTAATTATTTATAAGCAATTTATGCTTCCAAATTTATCGCCGATAATTATGAGTATTGCAATAATTGCAATGTCTGTTGCAGCAGCTCCTGATGACAAGAAAGGTTATGCCCTTGCCTGGGCAACGACAATCGGTGCAATTATGCAGCTTGTAATCCAGTATCCGAATATCAGAAAATTAGGGTATAAATTGCGCCCGAATTTAGAATTTACAAATAATCCGCATTTTAAAGAGATTTGTGAATTGCTTTTCCCTGCGGTTTTGAGTTCAACCGTTGGACAAATTCATATTTACGTCGATATGTTTTTCACATCTTCAATATCAGAAGGTGCTTGGACTGCAATAGGTTATGCGAATAGGGTTTTCCAGTTTCCTGTTGGGATTTTGGTTACGGCATTTTTGGTTCCGCTTTTCCCGATTTTTGCAAGGCTTGTGGCTGATAAAGATTACGACGGAATTAGAAAGTATTTTAATAAAGGTGTCGGGGTTCTTTTCTTTGCTGCAATCCCGATTATAATAGGAATTCTTGTTGTCGGATTAGATAGTATCAGACTTGTTTTTGAGCGCGGGGTGTTTGACGCAAATGCGACATTTATGGTGGCGGAAGCGCTTTGGTTCTTGTCTGCATCAATTCTTCCTTATGTTTTCAGAGATTCAATAACAAGAGTTTATTATTCGTTTAACGATAGCGCAACACCTTTTGTGGTGGCATTTTCTTCAATTGTGTTAAAATTTTTCCTAAATATTTTGTTCATTGCAAAATGGCAGATGGGAATTGGCGGAATTACTTTGTCAACTTCTTTAGTAACTCTTTTTAATGCTTGTGTCTTAGGAGTTTTGATAAATAAAAAAATGAAAATGGATTATAAATCTTTGTTTACGAATTTATTTAAAATGCTTGTTGCTGGCGGGGTTACATTTGTAACTTGTATGGCAGCAGCATTTTTCTATGATAAATATATAGAGTTGCCAAAGTATGTATATGAATTGGTAAAAATAGGGTTTATATTTGTGCTTTGTATGGCGGTGTATGTGCCGTTGAATTTGATTATGAAAATGGATTATGCTTCAGAACTTGCGCAGAGGCTGAGAGGAAAATTAAAGTTGTGATATGGATGAAACTCAATTTTATATCTATATAATAACTAATAAATTAAATACGGTTTTTTACACAGGTGTAACTTCTTGTTTGTCTAGAAGAATTTGGGAACATAAGAATAAAGTTATAGAAGGTTTTTCAAAGAGGTATAACTTAAATAAACTTGTGTATTTTGAAGTTTTTAACGACATAGAAAATGCAATAAAAAGAGAAAAACAAATAAAAAATTGGCATAGAGAATGGAAAATAAATAAAATAAAAGAAAAAAATCCTGATTTTACAGATTTATATGATAGTATAATATAGATAAAATCGTATTTGATTTTCTTGTCATTCTGAACTTGTTTCAGAATCTAAATGAGATACTGAAATAAATTCAGTATGACAAACACGATTTTGAAAAATAAAAAGGGAAATTAAATGCTGGAAAATAAAGAAGAAATAAAAGAAGTTTTGGATAACGGCGGAGTAATAGCTTATGTAACTGATACCGTCTGGGGTTTGGGGTGCCTGCCGGAGAACGAAAAGGGTGTTAAAAAGATTTACGAAATCAAACATCGTGAAGCTCAAAAGCCGCTGATTTTGATGTCAAACGAGGCTTATAATCTGCTAGAATATGTTCGCCAACCGCTTTCAAAAACAGCTTCAATGCTTATAAAAAAATATTTTCCGGGCGCATTAACCCTTGTTGTGGAAAAAAGCTCTAAAACTCCTGATTTTGTAACGTCAGGCATGAATACAGTCGGGATTAGAGTTCCTGATAATGAAGTGTTCAAGGAAATTTGTGAAATTGCTACAGGTCATGTTCTTGCAACGACTAGCGCAAATTTATCGCATCAACCGAGTGCCAAAACTTATGAACAGGCACTTGAAAATATGAAGGATTTAGCAGATTTGGTAATTCCTGATTACGGATATTTTGCAAAGGGCTTAGAATCCACTGTTGCAGGGGTTTTTGATGATGAAATAAAAATCTTCCGCCAAGGTGCAATAAATTTAGATTTATAAGCTCTAAAGCTAATTAAAATTAGTAGGTTGCGTCGTTACGACTCACTAATTAAATATTTTATAAATTGGTAAATTTTCCCCGCACGTAAATTCTTGACTAAGCCTTTTCAGCACATACAATAGTCTTGTATATAACCGAAGGGAGTATAGAAAATGTTGGATCGTATACAACTTACACACGAAGTAGAAGAAATGTGCTGCGTAAAACGCGGTGTAAAAGGTGAACCTGCTCCGATACCTCAAGAAGGTGAATGGACAAAGGTTAAAAAAATCGAAGAAATTTCAGGTTTAACTCACGGTTGTGGATGCTGCGCACCTCAACAGGGAACTTGCAAATTAACTCTTAATGTTAAAGACGGTATTATCCAAGAAGCTTTGGTAGAAACACTTGGATGTTCAGGTATGACACACTCAGCTGCAATGGCTGCTGAAATTTTGCCTGGCAAAACTCTATTAGAAGCTTTGAATACTGACCTTGTATGTGACGCTATTAACGTTGCTATGAGAGAATTATTTTTACAAATTGTTTACGGTAGAACTCAGACAGCATTCTCAGAAGGCGGATTGCCGGTAGGTGCTGGACTTGAAGACTTAGGAAAAGGTCTTCGTTCACAAGTAGGTACAATCTTCTCAACAAAACAAAAAGGACCAAGATACTTAGAAGTTGCAGAAGGCTATGTTCTTGAATTAGGCTTGGACAAAAACGATGAAGTTATCGGTTACAAATTTGTTCACCTTGGTAAATTCATGGATGCAGTTAAAAAAGGTGTTGATCCAAAAGAAGCTTTGGAAAAATTCACAGGTACTTATGGAAGATTTGCTGACGCTGTGAAGAAAATTGACCCAAGAGTTGAGTAATAAACAAGTCAGTTAATAATTAAGTAAATTAAATTAAGAGGAAATAAAAATGACAGTAAAATTTGAAGGACAAGACAGACGTCAAGCTAGATTGAACAAAGTTTTACCTGAATATGGTTTCAACTCATTGGAAGAAGCTCGTGATCTTTGTTTATCAAAAGGTATTGATGTTGATAAAATTGTTAAAGGTATTCAGCCTATCGCATTTGAAAACGCTGTATGGGCATATACTTTAGGATGCGCAATTGCATTGAAAAAAGGTACAAAAACTGCAGCAGAAGCTGCTGAAGCAATTGGTGAAGGCTTACAAGCATTTGCAGTACCGGGATCAGTTGGTGATACAAGAAAAGTTGGTCTAGGTCACGGTAACTTAGCAGCTATGTTGTTAAGAGAAGAAACAAAATGTTTCTGTTTCTTAGCAGGTCACGAATCATTTGCAGCAGCTGAAGGTGCTATTGGTATTGCAAGAAATGCTAACAAAGTAAGAAAAGAACCTTTAAGAGTAATCTTGAACGGTCTTGGAAAAGATGCTGCATACATCATTTCAAGAATCAACGGTTTCACATCAGTAGAAACTAAATATGATTACAAAACAGGCGAATTGAAAATCGTTAAAGAACAACCATTCTCAGACGGAGAAAGAGCAAAAGTTAAATGCTACGGTGCAGATGATGTATCAGAAGGTGTTGCAATCATGATTCACGAAGGCGTTGACGTATCAATCACAGGTAACTCAACTAACCCGACTCGTTTCCAACACCCGGTAGCAGGCACTTACAAAAAATGGTGCTATGAAAATGGAAGAAAATATTTCTCAGTAGCATCAGGCGGTGGTACAGGAAGAACTCTTCACCCTGATAACGTAGCTGCAGGTCCTGCATCTTACGGTATGACAGATACTATGGGTAGAATGCACGGTGATGCTCAATTTGCCGGTTCATCATCAGTTCCTGCTCACGTAGAAATGATGGGTGTAATTGGTATGGGTAACAACCCAATGGTAGGTGCAACTGTTGCAGTTGCTGTTGCTGTTGAAGGTGCTTTGAAGTAATTAGCTACTACAAAGCAAAAAACTTAAAAAGAAGGCGGTTTATCTGCCTTCTTTTTGTATGAAGTTTTGTAAGAATAATAAATAGTTAGGGTAAAAAAATTTTTTTCGTGTTTTTATGAAATTGTGTAGAATCAAAGGAGCTGTAATGAGAATCTTACCTATTCAGACAAATTACGTTAATAAAATTAATTTTAAACAAAATGAATCAAATACAGTAAGTTCCCCAATGGAAGATACTCAAAATAACAAGTTTGCAAACAAAAATACTCGAAAAGCCGTTACAGTAGGATTAGGAGCATTAGCTGTAATCGGTTTGGTTTATGCTGGCTATAGGGGTAAGTTAGGGGCTAAAATTCAAAAACTGTTAGGTGGCGCAAGTGATGCGACAAAAAGTGTTGAGCGTAATACGCCGGAAGTAAATGGCAGCGTTACAAAACCTAGTGTAAAACCAGATAATGCAGATATTAATCCAAATTCTACAACAGAATTGGCAGATGATATAAAAATAATTGGCGGAGAAGAACCAAAGAAAGTATTTGACGGTTCAGATGCCGAAGATGTTGAATTTGTGGAAGATATCCATAAATTTTTAACACCTGAGGAATTTAAAACTTTACCGAGAGAAGAAGTGTTGAAAAGGTTTGATAAAGATTTGGATGAAATTGTTAAAAAAAGTGAAGATATTGACGACTATAATGATGCAATTGCAGATTATATCAAAATTCGCAATTTAGATCCTAGTACAAATGAAAATGCTGATTTTTATGAAATTGTATTAGACAAAGCAGAAAATAAATTTGCAAATGATATTGTAGAAAGTGGAGGATTAACCGGATTCAAATTAATGCAAGCGGCTATAAAGTCTTTGGTTGGTAAACAAGAGGAAGCCGAACAAATAGTTGTTGAAGTGTTAAATAAAAACAGTATTATAAATGATAATAGATTAGGAGTATATATAACATTAAAAGGAATTTTTGAAAAGTCAAAAACTCCTGAAAAATATTATGAAATCTTAAACAAAGCAATGGAAAAAGATTTTAAAATTGCAAACGAACTGCAAGCAGGGGTAAGGGAGCATTTAGAAAAATTTGGAGTCCGTACGGAAGATTTAGATGACAAAAATTCTGTTGTATATAAATTTATAAATTCGAAAAATTATTTTGAAACCTTAGATGTCATATATGATGATATAGCAATAACAGATAAAAATAATCCGATTAGGGAAACAATAAAATCAATAGTTGAATCTAATAATGAAATAGAGGCATTAATTACGGGAAAAGCAGCTAATTAGCTGCTTTTCTTTATTGATGATTTCTTTTTTCAAAGATAAGATGTTTTACAGCAATTTCAA
>CALVEG010000011.1 GCA_944326525.1 Candidatus Gastranaerophilales bacterium | reverse complement strand
CTCTTTTTGTATAAAATAATTAAGATTTGTACCAAAATAATCATACTAACCGTACACCATAATCAAACCATGTGTTCCTTTACAATTATATTAAAAATTATTAAGAGTAGTTTTTCTTAATATTGCGAAGTTTGAGCTTTTTGTGGTTTTTCAAGCCGGCTCAACTAGCAAAAAATTATATTTACACTTTTTAACTCCATATATAGGAGGTAAAAATGAACATTACTATAAACCCAATTAGTACAGCTAATAATTACAATTCTTATCAAAAATCCAAAAACATTTCAATGGGATCGGGTATTAGTTCCTCAACCGAGTATCTTGAAAATGCATGTAAAAGTGTTTTAAATCAATACAGTGTTTCTGAGCTTAAAACCATATCAATTGCAAGTTTAGAATCATACATGCGTGATATACAAAAAGTTCTTGACGGATACTGTAATATTAAAGGAAGTAGTTGGTTTGCGCCATCTGCACTTCGTGATAGAGTAGATATTGTGAATGATATTTATGAAAAACGTCTCAAGGAACAATGTTCTCCAATTGTTAATAAATATTATAATAGCACATTAGAGTATTTTTCTTCGGATGAGATAAAAAAATATCTTGATGAACTTGAAGAACAAGGGAAACGTTATAAATATACGCCAAGTTTGGTGAATAAAATACGCGAAGTAAAAAGTATTTATGAAGAAAAACTGAAGATTGAAAGAAGGAGTAATTCCTGGTAGTAATGCTTGGTTCTCGGTAAATCAAGATTTACCGCACCTGATAATGTTTCGCTAATCAAAGATTTCCAAACCTGCTAACACAAGGCTCAAACTCTCTTTTCTAAATAATCAAACCGACTGTCCTTTTACAAGAATGTAATTTAACGGGACATTTTATCTGAACGCATAAAAAGATTATTCGGCAAAGTTGGCTTCGTGTTTGAGTTTTGGCGGTCGGAAGTAATCGTTTTACATATTACAAAACGGTCTTTTACTGGTAATCATTGTCTAATTACTGCCCAAGAATTGTCTTAAATTTTTGAATTTAAAACCTATATTATAACATGCAAGAGCAAAAGTTATAGAAAGATTCTTCCTTAAATTTCTAGAATGATTTGAATATTACCTTCTGAATAATTTATAAAATAAATATTCATTGCTTTTTAGCATAGATTCAATTAATTTAACAATCTATGATTTTTACTTGAAAGTTTCGGAGAAAAAGTTTATAATACCCGTATAATATCCGAAAATAAAATAATATATATCAAAATACTGATTGGTACTGTTTTAAATGGAATGGAGATAAGACACAAAACTTTTTTAGAGAAATAAAGAAAGTTCAAGACTTTTTACTTGGTAAAATTAGGGTCTATGTAGCTTTTATTAGGTTATACAGGAAAAGACAAACTTTGAGGGTAATCTTACATAACAAAATGGGCAAGAATGTATAACTGATCACAAGATACTGCCAATTCAGATATTAATGACTTAATTGACAAAAAAATATTGAAGAAATTCGGAAAAAAATGTTCAACACATTATCTTTTGAGGAGTATAGTTTTTGAATAGAGATAATAAGTTAAAATTACCGATTAATAGTAAAAAAGAAAATCTTGAGGAAATGAATGATAAAGAAATTATTAGCTAGTTTTTTGTTAACAACATTTGTGACCAATATAGTTTATGCTGAAAAAACACAACAATCAAATATTCCGCAGGAAGATTTTACTGTTGAAGCTTCTGTTAAAACTGAAACCAAAGCCGTTGTACAACCCCTGATTTCTGAGGAAATAGTTTTTCCGACAAATATCAAGACTAAAATCACAACTCAAGATAAAGAGGAAAATAATATGATAGAAGAGCAAGTAAATCCCGAACTTAATCAATATATTGAAAAAAATAAACAATATATAGAAGGTACTGTAAAAACTCTTGATAAACTTAAAATTAATTCTCTTTTAGCATCACAAAATAATGGTGTCGTTTTGAGCTTTGATATTGAAATGGATGAAATAAAAGGTAGGATTGAACTTCCTTGGTACAACGGAAATTACATCGTTTGGAATACCGGTATGGCAAAGGATTACTATTATGCTGCAGAATTTGATTCAAGAAAAGATATGACTGGCTTTGTAGCACTAAAGTATAAAAATAAAACCTATATTTGCCATGAATTTTTAGGATGGGATGATTTTGATGTACCTTTAACTACAACTTTTATTTATTATAAAGACTCAAAAGCTGCATTTCTTTTAGATTCAGATGGCGAAATTATAATGTATAAAATAAAGGATGATATACAAGTCTTAAAACCTAATAAAGTTAAAAATCCTGATTTTATAAAAGATATTACAAATATTTTTGATAAACCTAAAGCCGCAGTTAAAACCGGAGTAAAATACAGTGTAAAAACAGAACCTGTTGCTGAAATAAAAAAGATTGACGATGAAAACTATGTTAATTTGAACTACAAAGCAACTACTTTTAATATGGATTTATATCAAGCCGTAAGAGATTATTATGGCGTACCTGCTGAAAATGAACCATTAATTTTGAGGGCTTACAATTTGCAACAAAAGAATGGAGTGGAAGATGATAAAATGTCTTTATCCTCAGCACCAAAATCTCCTGAATCATATTTTATTGCCTTGGAAAAAGGTATAATTCCTAAATATTTTCCTTCTACATATTTTGTTTGTAATAACGAAGTTATAATGAATTTAATTGTTGCAACCTATGATTTAATGGTAAAAAACAATTTTTCAGAAAATGATATAAAAAACTTTATGTATTTTTATTCGGATAGATATTTTAAAGATGCGGAAGCAATAAGTATTTCTGACATAGAATCTATAATCAATAATAAATCAATATCTCAAGAGGATAAAATTTATTATATCTATGCAAAAATGGATGCAAAACACCACAATAACCCTAATATAGAAACAGATATTATAAATTCTATAAAACTTCTTAAACAAAACCCTAAAATTGTAAAAAAAGGGATTTACCCAACATCTTTGAATGATGAATTTTTGGTAATTTTAAATTTTGATACAACAAGATGTTGTAAAACAGAAGAAGTAATAAAAAAAGTTTTGGACATAAAAAATATTTCTGATGAAGAAAAGTTTTTTAGAATCTTGGGAGAAATAAAAAAAGAAACTTTAAAAAAAGAAAAGGAAAATTATCCGGAAATTCTTTATCAAATTGCAGAAACGGGGATATTATCAAGATATTTTCATGATAATGATGCGATTGAATATTATAAAAATGAAAAAATATTACAAGATGTGCTATCAGCAAGTAAATTATTAATACAAAATAAATTTTGGAAATGGGCTAAAGATTATGAAGGAGATATTTTTACAATTGCTCCTGAACTGTGTGTAACAACCAAAATTGTTCAAGATGTCTTGAATGATAAAAAAATCTTAATGAAAGATAAAGAAGAAATTATAGCAAGGCGTTTGTACAAAGAAAAATATCTTGCATATAATGAAAATCAAATAAAAAATGGTTGGAATTATGATATAGTTTCAGATGACGGATTTCTGTTAATAGAAAAAGGTTATGTTCCAAAATTCGTTAGTGAGTATGAGTTAAAATATAACTCCACTAAGGTGTATAATGAATTAATCGACTTGTTAAAAAATAAAGGTTTAAATGATACTCAAATCAAAACAATAACAGAATCAATAAGCCGTTGTCCAGAAGAAGACTGGATAAAAAGTATTTCTGAAATAAATGATCCAAACCAAATTCTAAAACAATTGATATTAAAGGATAAAAGCTTTTATTCAGGTTCAGAAGATTCTATAAAAAAACTTTTTGAAATAGGATTAATTAATATTGATAATATTCAACCCCAAAAAATACAATATTGGGATTTTAAAAAAATCAAAGATGAAGATATTGCAATTTTAGTTAAATTAAAGAATACAGAAGGTTTTAAAGATAGTGACATTCAACGATATATTTATAATGATAGTCAATATATACCTTATCTTTCTAAAGCATTAGAAATAGTTTTAAAAGACTCAATTATAAAGGTTGAAGACAGGTCAATTTTTACTTATGCTTTGGCAAAAAGAGAATATAAAAAAGCTGAATATCCTAAAGTAACTGAATCATATATAGAAGCTATAGATAATGGAATTGTTCCATATTATGAATTTGATGATAACTATTGCAAAGGTATATTAGAAATCTATAAATATATGAATGATGATTTAGGTTATACAGGAAAACAAATTAATACAATCATAAAATACACTTCTAATTATCCCAATAGTGATTATAACGTCTCAATTGATAAAGCCATAAAAGTTGTAAAAGATGAAAAATACGATTATGACAAAAAAAATGCAATTCTATCAAAATCTCAAAAACAAGCAGAAAAAAATGTAAAAACAAAAAAGTTTCTAAAAAAACTACCTATAAAAATATTAGCAATTGTTACTTTCCCAATATGGATTATTCCGGCAATGATTTTTTCTTGGAGCATAAAAGATATTTAAGCAAATAAGGTTATTATATGAAAAAATTAATAATACTTCTTATATCAATCATATTTTTCAATTCGCTTCCTGCTTTAGCAAATGGGTTTTGGAACAAGGTTTGGGATGAAATAATGTTTGAAACAACACGCTCTAGAAAACCTTCTGTAGAGATGAATAAAATCCCTAATATTGAAGAAAAAATTTATCGCATTGGTTCAGATGATGTTTATTATAGTACATTGAATCCTGCAAAAATCGAAAGGATAGGAAATAAGGTCGTAGAATATAAAATGGTCAACAATGAAATCCTTAAAATTGGAAATGATTTTGTAACTTACTCCACTAGCGGAAAAATATTAAAGGTTGGAGAAAAAGAAGTGTTTTATAAAGGGAATAAAATTATAAGAATAGGAAACGATGAGGTTTTATATAAATAGTTGAAAAACTGTAAAATATAAAAAAAGAAGTTTTTATGAAAAATGCAATAAAAAAAATTGATGATTTATTTCTTAATAAGAGATTTGAAGAAGCTCTTAGTGGTTTAGAATACCTTATTGAGTATGTTGAGAATTTAAAAGAAGAAAAATACAATAGACAACTCGCATTCCTTTATTACTATAAAGCTTCTATTTTGAATTTTTTGAATAAATTTGATGAAGCACTAAAAATTAGTAATAAGAGTTGCGAGCTTGATTCAAGTAATGCAAAACATTTTATCCTAAGAAAAACTATTTATGAAAATTTGGGAAATAAAGAAGCAGCAATGCAAGACGAAATTAAAATTTTCGAAAAAATGCCAACAATTATTCAAGGTAGAGAAAAAGAGTTTGAAATAGCAATGAAATATATGCAAGAACTTGGCAAAAATTATGAATACGGAGAATTTACTAAAGAAGAATTAATAGACTATTTTATAAATTTAGCTAAAAATGAGCAGGAGAATGAAATTTCAGAAAAGTTTGATTATAAAAAATTAACAGAAAATTTAATTAATCAAGCTAAAAATATGCTTGAAAAAGACGATACATTTTTTGAAATTGATGTTGAGTATATTTTATCTATTATGAGAAAATATTCATTAATTACCGGAGAGAGAGCACAAAAAGACAATAACCTTGATGATGACAAAAGAACTTATTTAATCCAAGTTGTAACTGAATGGATTTATCATAAAGCACGAGATATTGTTAGAGCACGTATTCCTGAAAAATATCATGAAAATATTTTTCAAAAATTTGCTTATGTTATTTATCAAACGCTTACTGGTGGTTGGAAAGATGAAATTGATGAACAAATTATTCTAAACAATGTTGAAAATAATATAGTTGAAACTAATAAGAATATCTTAAAAGAATTGCTAAATAGCAAATTTATTGACAAAGATTGCTATGAATTTGCATTAAGCTTATCAAGTATTGATGACTTAAGAGAAATAGAACAAACAAATGATGAACCTTGACAAGAAAAATACGAAGAATTAGTCTTACAAGCAATCATTTAAGGAGTTTCTTTACACTAACCCGCTCTTAATATAATAATTAACAAAACAATCCATATATTTGGTGATTTTATGAAAAATAATATTTATAAAAAAAGTACAAATATTTAAAGCTTTATCTATTCCGGTAAAGCTTAAGATAATAGACTTTCTTGCTGATGGAGAAAAATGTGTTTGTGAAATTGTTGAAAAATTAAACTACGAACAACCTCACATATCTAAAAGTTTGATTAAGCTTAAAGAAGCAGGTTTAATAAAAGACAGAAAAGAAGGATTAAATGTCTATTATTCTTTGAAAATCTGCTGTATGGGAGATTTTTTCAATTGCTTAAATAAAATTCTTGAAGATGATTAATGCATTACGCAAGAACCGCCTTGCTGCAGTGACGGATATTCTATTTTTCCCGTAAACCCTATACCTTTTGATAGGATCGTGTCATTTGAAAACTCTTTTATATATCTGTCATATTCATAATTATCCGTAAATTTGGGGTAATTATCATTATTTAAAAACTTTTCTACTTCCTTATCTGTAAAGGGTTTATTAAATAATCCTGTCCTCTGCGTAACTTCTTTTTGCGTAATTCTTCTACAATATTCATTAAAAACATCATCTATTTTTTTTATATTTGAATTATTTATATATCCGAATATTTTGGCAGGCCAAGCTTGAAATGCAGCGGTTAAAGATTCTTTATATTTTTTATCCAAGTCATCAACTCCAATATTCAAGTCCTTTGCTCACTTTTTTAGGGCTTGCTCTATTTGTGTTATATATTCCTTCTTCGTTTCATTTGTAATCCATTCATCACAAATATCTTCTGTTAAGGTTGTTCCTTCTGTTATTAGCATATAATGATTGATAATTTGTGAAACATTATCTTTATTAACCATTTTTATATTTTTATCCATATCACCTGCAAAAAATTTGTACACATCATCATATAATTTTTTTTGCAATTATACTAAGCTGATAATCTTTTTCAACAACATCAAACAATATTTTTCTGACATTTTTTGTTGTATCATTTCGCATACCACAAATTGTCGAGTCCGGCTTTAGATCAGGCGGTGTAAACAGTTTAATTTTATTGTCTGCTTTTATTACTATAACTTTTGAATCTGGCATTAATATCCCCATTTTCCCCTATAAATATATAAAGTCTTTTTTGGGGGAGTAAAATGCTTAATTTATCCAAAATTCCGGTTTTATTTTAATATTTGTAACATTTAAAAGCAAAATTATTTCTTATTTAATATTTCAAGGATTTTTTCCATATCCTTTTTGTTATATCTTTGATCTATTGGAAGAAGTAATATTTTGTTTCTCAAATTACTTTCCGGAAAATCTTCTGGCAAATTATTCCAATATAGCGGAATTTCAATACTGTTTTTTGCAAAAAGATTTCTGTAAAAAACGTAATTCTCACTCATGTAAGGATAATACATCGGAATATCATCTTTATCCGGTTTAATTTGCAACTTATTTGATTTGTCTAATTCATAAGATAATGTTTGATAATTTTCTAACCTTTTTTCCTTCGCTTTTTCAATATTTATTGTGTTAAATATTGATTTTGTTAGGTTTGAAATAGTTTTAATATCTTCATCCAGCAAACAATCCTCGTTAAAACAAAAATCCTGATAACCGAAATTCATTGATACATCAAGCCTTTTCAGCAAATGATTACATTTTTGATAAGATGTACTTTTTTCAAATTTTTCATCTGTTGTTTTGTCACAATAAAGAAGAGCGCCATCCGGTACTCCAAAGAATTTTCGTATAGAATTAAACGAAGCTATACCGTATTTTGGCATATAAAAGGCTTGTGAATTATCTATAATTATGTTTTCGTATTTTTCTGCTAGTTGTTTAACATTTTTTCCGCATACGCCAAAATAGTTTGTATAAAGGACATAATCATTTTTTTCAAATTCTTTTTCCGGCATAAAATTTTCATCTATATGATAAAAATTAACCCTGCAATCTTCTTTTTTCACCGTCTGCCAAACAACCGGACAAGTGTAATAAGGTAAAAAGATCTCTTTTATGCCATAAGCTCTTATTATATATCGCAGACAATTTCTTGCACTATTTAAAGCAATAGCATTTCCGATATTATCATACCGTTCTGTTAGTTCTAATTCAAAATATCCGCCAATTACTTTTGTCATTTTCGTTTTTTATTTATTCTGCAACTCTAATCATCGGATATTTATTTAATATTTTCAAGCTTTTTTTATCGTTATTAATTTTTATTTTGTATTCTTTAACTAATCATAAAGTATATTGATTAAAAAATAGCATTGTTGTTAAATAATCGTATGAAGAAATCCCAGATAATATTATTTTTAATAACTGTAGCCTTTTTGTTTGCACTCAACAAATTTGTGATGAATGTAAACCAAAACATGTTTTATTCTATGGATACAAGCGAACTTGTTAACCATGAACATGTATCTAGCCAAAAATTATTTGATAATGTTTGGCAGACAGTTAAAAATAATTATTATGATCCTTCAATGAATCACCAATCCTGGTCAAGATGGAAAGAGCATTACCACGGGAAAATAAAAACCGATGAAGATGCTAAAGTTGCAATAGATACAATGCTTGCAAGCCTTGACGATCCTTATTCCAAATATATGGATAAGAGAGAATACAATGACCAAAATACTTCTATTGATTCAAAAATTACCGGAATTGGCGTAAATATAGCATCTAATTCAGGCAAAATAAGTATTATAAACGTGATGGAAGGAACTCCGGCACAAGCTGCCAATCTTCAAGCCGGAGATATTATCCTTGAAATTGACGGCAAAACTGTTAACGGATTACCCCTTTCCGATGTTGCAGCACTTGTAAAAGGGCCTGAAAATACTTTTGTACAAATGACTATTTTACGTAACAAAGATAAGTTTATAAAAAAGATAGTTCGTAAAGAAATTAAAATAAAAACAGTAAAAAGCACGATGGATAAAAACATCGGCTACATCCAAATTTCAAGTTTTTTAGGAACTTCAACTCCAAATGAGTTTATGGAGGCTCTTGAAAAAACGAAAGATGCAGACGGACTTATTTTGGATTTAAGAGGAAATACAGGAGGTCTGCTTCCAAATGCTGTATTCATAGCAAATCTGTTCATTTCTGACGGAAATATAGTAAGTATTGTTGGCAGAAACAATTATAAATATGATATATATGCGCAAAATACTGAATTTTCAATTAACAAACCATTAATCGTACTTATTGACGGTGCAAGTGCAAGTGCAAGTGAAATACTCTCAGGAGCACTTAAAGACTACAAAAAAGCAAAACTTTTAGGAACTACAACATTCGGCAAAGGTATGGTTCAAAGGATTATGCCGCTTCCAAATGAAACCGGCTTGAACCTGACAATTGCAAAATACTTAACTCCTAACGGCTCTGATATAAATAAAATCGGAATATCCCCTGATATAGAAGTAAAATTAACTCTTGACGACATTAACAACAAAAAAGACAAACAGCTTGATACAGCCAAAACTATTCTCCAACAAATGATAGATGCCGATTCTACAACGGCTTTAAATAAGTAGTTTTTAGCTAAAATTACCCGATTTACTAATTTATCGTATCCTTTTTTTAAATAATATCATTTTGTAGTTAAGAAGAAAGGATTTATATTATGACAAAAAAATTCGGGTTTTTATTTATCTGTTTAACAGCATTTGCTCTTGGTTATTCTATTAACAACATTGCAATATCAGACACAGCCCCAAAAATTGCAGTTGTAGATGTTCAGCAAATTATTGCAAATTCTTCTCAAGTAAAACAGCTTAAAGCAGATCAGGAAAAAAAGCTTGGAGAAATGCAAAAAACAATACAACAAGCACAAAGCGAAATTTCAAAAGAAAAAGATCCTGCAAAAATAACTGCTCTTGAAGAAAAATACCGTAATCAAATAAATGAACAAAAACTGGCATTGGATAAGGACTACAACGACAAATTAAACCAAATTGACACCGAAATTCGAGCCGCAGTAATTGAAAAAGCAAAAAACCTTAATTACAATCTTGTTTTGCCCAAAAGTATGGTATTTTATGGCGGAGAAGATATAACCGATGTTATTGCAAAAGATATGAAGTAAATTTTATGCTAAAATAAGTGTGCAAAAATAAGGAGAGTATTATGAAATTTTTACACACAATGATAAGAGTAAAAGATGCCGAAAAATCAATCAAATTCTACACAGAACTTTTGAATATGAAAATAGACAAAAAGAAAAGATTAGATGATTGTGAACTTATCTTTTTAACAGACGAAGAAGGTGTTTGCCAAATTGAACTTACCTACAATGACGAAACACCCTCAGACGGTTACCAACTTGGAACAGGTTTTGGACATTTTGCTTTTTCGGTTGATTCTCTTGACAAATTTACCGAAAAACTTCACAAACTCGGTTACGAATACCTTTACGAACCGTTTGACCTAAACGGAAAAGGTACAAAAATTGCCTTTATCAAAGATCCTGACGGATATGAAATCGAATTAATTGAAAAAGTTGTTTGGTAAAAGGCATAACAATCTATAAAAAAGCCGGTTTAAATACCGGCTTTTTAGTTATTTATAAAACTCTTTTGTAAATTTCTTCTATATTTTTCAAATATGCTTCTTTATCAAATATTTTGTCTATATCTTCTATTGAAAGAAGCTTTGTAACTTCTTCGTCATTTAAAAGATTAGCCTTAAAATTGCCGTCATTTTCAAAAGCATCAAGCGCGTTTCTTTGAACAATTTTATATGCATCTTCTCTTGTTAAGCCTTTTTCGGTTAATTCAAGCAAAACTTTTTGAGAAAATACAATTCCGCCAAAGCGATCTGCATTTTTTAGCATATTTTTCTCGTGTACAACAAGATTTTGAACAACCCCGTTAAAGCGATTAAGCATAAAATCAACAAGGATTAAGCTATCCGGAAAAATTATTCTTTCTGCTGAACTGTGAGAAATATCTCTTTCATGCCAAAGTGTAATATTTTCCATTGCAGCAAGAGAATTGCATCTGACCACACGAGCCAATCCGCAAAGATTTTCGGATAAAACAGGGTTTTTCTTATGAGGCATCGCAGATGAACCCTTTTGTCCCTTTGCAAACCCCTCTTCCGCCTCTAAAACTTCTGTCCTTTGAAGATGTCTTATTTCTGTTGCAAACTGCTCTAAAACGCTTGCTATCAAAGCCAATGACTGCATAAAATAAGCATGATAATCTCTTGCAATAATTTGTGTAGAAACTTTTGCAGGCTTCAACCCTAAATTTTTACAAGTTATTTTTTCAATTTCAGGAGAGATATTACTGTAAGTTCCAACAGGCCCTGAAATCTGACCAACTCGAATTTCCTCAAGTGCATGTTCAAAATTATCTCTTTGGCGTTCTAAAATATCAATCCAGTTGCAAAGCTTAACCCCGAAAGTCATAACTTCAGCGATTATTCCGTGAGATCGGCCTATGCAAATTGTTTTCTTATGCTTTTTAGCAAGCTCTTTTAAAGATTTAATAGTTTCATCAAGATCTTTTTTAATAATTTTTCCGCTGTCTTGAATTTGAAGCGCAAAAGCTGTATCAATAACGTCAGAACTTGTCATTCCTATATGCATGTGACGTGAAAGTTCTTCTCCTAAACTTTCATTAACACAAGTTAAAAACGCAATTACATCATGTCTGACTTCTCTTTCAATTTCGTCAATCCGCTCTATATTAAACTTTGCACGCTTTTTAATTTCTTCAAAATCTTTTTTCGGAATTTTGCCCGTCTTTGTGTAAGCCTCACAAACAGCTAATTCTACTCTCAAATAATAGTCAAATTTGGAATTCAATTCCCAAATCTTTTTCATTTCTTCACGTGAATATCTATCAATCATAAGTTAATTCTATCATAAATCCTTAATCTTTACAAAGAAAGATAAGTTTCTTTTAATAACTTTGCATCACCTTCGATATTCGGGCTTTCGCAAACCAAAGCACCCTTTACATCAAACTTTTTCAATACCTTTAACAAATCCACATAATTCATATCGGATTCTTTCAAATTAAGATGCTGTCTTTCGCCTTTTGCAGTGTATTCAATCCCCGCAAGATGCCCGTGAAAGTTTTCAAGCGCATATTTCCCGATTTTATTTCCGATTGTGTCAAGAATTGAAGAAAATTCGTCATAAGTATTGTATTCTCCGCCTGTTCTTGCATGAAGATGAGAAAAATCAACACAAGGTAACACAAAACCTTCAAACTCTTTTGACAAATTCACAATTTCTTCTAAATCTCCCCACTGGGTAGCTTTTCCGGTAGTTTCAGGTCTTATCCAAACTTTAAAATTCTCTTTTTCCATCAGGTCAATAATTCGCTTAATCTGTGTTTTAACCTGATTAAAAACAATATCTTTTTCCTGCCCCAAATAAAATGCAGCATGGAAAGTTATACTAAAAGCCCCCGTATCACGGCCTGCAACAGCTGTTTCAAAAATTCTTGCAACACTTGCATCAATTTTTTCGGCTTCTCTTGCATTTAAATTTACATAAAATGGAGCATGTGCTGTCAAAATAAGCTTTTTATCCTCTCTCATTTGATTAACAAGCACTCTTGTATCATCATTCATTCTGACACCATGTACAAATTCAAGCTCCATTCCGTCAAGATTCATTTCTTCCAGAATTTCAAAAGCCTTACTATAACCGCCTTTTCCTGTAATCAAAGGCATTCCAGCTGTCAAAAAATTCAACTTTTCAAATTTATATAAGTTTTGCACAACAAACTCCAACCCAGACTGCCAAAAGTCCAATTATTAAACTTAATGTCAAATAAACCAAAACTTGCATATACTGCGCATTTTTAAGCATTTCAAACAATTCAAGAGAAAATGTGCTGAATGTCGTAAGCCCTCCGCAAAAACCCGCAGTTAGAGCAAGTTTCAAGGATGTATTAATCTCTGGTCTGTCAATAAAAAATGCAAATAACAAACCCAAAATAAAACACCCGACAATATTAACCGCAAAAGTTGCAACAGGCAAGTTTACGCTTAAAAACCTAACTGCAAAAACTCCGGTCAAATACCTTAAAACGGCACCAATTCCTCCGCCTAAAAAAACAGCGATTACGTTTTGCATTATACCTTAACCTTTAATAATTGTTCAATTATATCACATATATCAGCCACATATTTTGAACAATTTTGCTTTCTTTCTACCCCCTGCAAACCCTTTGAAAGTACACGGCAACAGGTAACTTTATTTCTTTTCTTAAATTCTTCTACGATAAAAGCAGCCTTTTCTCTTGCTGTATTATCATTTCCAAGCTTATTACCGCGTCCAAAATATGTTCCTGACAAAATTTGAGCCGCAGCAACCGCTCCACATACACAACCCGATGACATTCCGCCTGAAAATGATGTTGCAACTGCTAACAAAGATTCATCGCACAAACCTTCATCAATCGCCGCTTTTATAACGCTTTCACTGCAAGAATACCCGCCATTCATATAATAATCTAATGCTTTTTCTTTCATGTTTTATCCCTTTATAATTTGGTCTTTGTTTTAAACCACACGACTAACATTTTATCTTATCTGAACAGGCATAATCAAGCAGACAAAATCATCTTCGCTGTCCGGTCTTAAAACAGTCGCTGAAAGGCTTGTATTTAAACCTATCTTAACATTGTCGCATTCCATATTCTTCAAAGCTTCCAGTACGAATTTATAATTGAAAGCAATATCCAAATCTTCACTGTTGTAGACAATATCAAGTTCTTCTTCAGATTTACCGCTATCGGGAGTGTCAGCTGAAAGCTTGAGTTTACCTTGAGTAAACGACATTTTAACAATGCTTGTTTTGTCGTTTACCATAATAGAAACCCTATCAAGTGCAGATTTCAAATCATTAACAGAAACAAGAGCTTCTTTCGGGCTTTCATCCGGAATAAGCTGATTATATTTAGGGAATTGACCTTCCAAAAGTCTTGAAACAGTCATTGTTCTGTCACTTTTTATTATTAATTTTGTTCTTTCTGTATAAAGTTTTACGTTATCTTCTTCAATATAAGAACTCATCTTAATAAATTCATTAAGGGTTTTTGACGGAATAATAAGCTGAGAAGTTCTTCCATCTTTATTTTCAATCTTTTCACGAACTCTGGCAAGTCTGTTTCCATCAGTAGAAGCGATTTCAAGAACTTCACCTGAAATATCGCAAACAATACCGGAAAGAAGGTTTGAAGTTTCATACCCGGCAGCTGCAAAACCTGCTTGACCAACAGCTTTTGCCAAAGGTTTTACTGCAATTTCAAAACTATTTTCTTCATTCAGATCAACATTATAAACTTCCGGTGGAAATTCGTTCGCTGAAATACCGATTATTTCAAACTTTGAGTTCTGGCAGGTTATAGAAACCGAACTTTCGCCTTCTGACATTTCAAATGTAATAAGTTTATCTCCAAGCTTGGAAACTATCTCGTTGAGCGTTCTTGAAGGGAGTGTAATTCTTCCTTCTTCTTCTACTTGTGCATCAACTAAAGCAACAACTGTTAAATCAAGATCAGTTGCAACAAGTTTTATTGTACCTTTATCAATAGTTTCAATCAAAATATTCATTAAAACAGGCTGCAAAGCCTTTGTACTTGTTGCTCTTTCAACTATTTTAATCCCATTATATAAATCTTCTTTATTTACATAGAACTTCATACCTTACTCCTTATCTATACTCCCTTGATAAAATTATATAATAAACAGAATTTAAAGACTAAACAGGCAAAGAAAAATAAAACAAAAATTCACGTTTCAAAGTTTTATACAATCTATATTATATATAATTAATTATATAAATATAATAAATATAAATAATTGTAGTAGTAAGCTGTAAATATTTGTAGAAAACTAACGGAAACTATCTATTCATAATGCTTTTGGATTGTATAAAGTTTTGTAGAAAACTATACAATAAAATGTCAAAAAAGTTCAATATCCTCCATCTGGAGGATCTGTTGTAGAAAACCCATGAGTTTTCTACAAAAAACATGGAAGTTTTCTACAGGTTTTTGAAAAGATTGTCTTAACAAACAGTATATATTAATCAGCTTGACAATGTTTGTTTTTTATGTTATAAAGATTGTGGGGTAAATGTATATTTATAAGTCTTGTCATACGACGAGACTTTCTTTTTCGCTATATAGCAAGCCTTTTGGCTATTTTTAGGTATTAAAAATAATTCTGAGTTTTTTATTATATGGCATGCAATGTAAAAGTAAAAACATGTTAAGAATTGTAAAATTATATAATTTTTATATGTCTTTTGGTCAATAATCTCTTAACAATCTTTTTTATATAGATATAAAGAGGTATAATATATTTATGGATAAAAGAGAGTTGACGGTTATTGAAAATACTCAAAAAACAGAAGTTGAGCCTAAAAAAGAAGAAAAGGTAAAGCTTCAGACAAATCCGATTGTGAAAAAATTAGCGAGATTTCATTTAGAAAAGCCTGAAACTTTCTCTGTGAAAGACTTATTTAAAAAGTAGGTAATGTATAACATAAAAAATCAGATATTTATGAATATGACAAAAACACAGAAGTCTGCTTTATGCGGGTTTCTGCGTGCTTATGTGAAAAAGTCCCCAGATATAGATATAGAGAAACTTTTGGATAGTTTTTTAGAGGATGAAAGATATTATTTAGAAATAAATAATCCACATTTTGAATTTATGGAAGACTATTTGGAAGATGACGATTTTAGGCGTGAGGCGTTAAGCTTTATGAGGGAATGCCGTAAATATTATGATTATAAAAAGGCTCAAGAACCATTGATTCAGGCGCAAAAAGCTTACGAAAAGAAAAAACGTGAGTTTTTAAAAGAGGTTAAAATGAGCCATGAACAGCCGACAAAAAAGCAGTTGTATTATTATGACAGGCTTTGCAAAAAGTATAATCTTGAAAAAAAAGAACTTTCTTCAAAACTTGAAGCACGAGATGAAATTGATAAAATAATAAAAGAGCACGAGAAGGAGAATTTATATGGAATTTAACACAATACAAGATTTTAGAAGAAATTTTACACATGTATACCATTCTTCTGTTGCTCCTGAGTTGGATGCTTTTGAAAAGACAAAGGAACAACAAAAAAAGAAAGTTAATATAGTCTATATTGTAGGAGTTATTATTATAGCAATAATTTTGTATATATTTAACTTTAAGTTTACTCAAGAATGTACAACGTCAATAGTATTTACTATAATGACTTGTTTTTCTTTAAAAAAGTGGTTTTGCAAAAAATTTGAAAAAACATTGAAACAAACCGTAATGCCAATAATAATGAAAGCTTTCGGAAATTTTGTATGGGTAAATTCAAGTGTAATAGATAGTTACACCCTTCAAGCAACCAGACTTTTCGGCCGTTTTGATGAAAAAAGGGATGATGATTCCTTTTTCGGAACATATAAGGGGTTAGCGATAAACATAAATGAAACAGAGCTATATTATATAACAAGAGATTCAGAAGGGCGTCGTCGCAGGCACACAACGTTTCAAGGTGTAATAGCTCAAATAGATTTTAATAAGAACTTCAAAGGTCATACCATAATCAGAAGACGCGGATTATTAAACAGTAAAGTTTACGAAGAAGTAAAGCTGGAAGATCCTGAATTTAGCAAGATGTATTTTGTAGACGGAAGCGATCAGGTAGAATCGAGATATATCCTAACAACATCGTTTATGGAAAGATTTAAGAATATAAAAAATGCTTTTAGTGCTTCTCAGATGGAGGCATCAATAAAGGATAACAAGATAATAATAGCAATATCTACAACAAGGGATTTATTCAAGTTAGGGGACATATATAAACCGGTAAATGACACAAAACAATTTACAAAAATGTTAGATGAATTTGTTTCAATACTTGCAATAGTAGATGAATTGAAATTAAACCAAAATATAGGGTTGTAAAATGACAACAATAAATGAAATCGTAAAAATATTGACGGACAGTGGGATAGAACCGAATGAAGCAAATGTAGAAGTTAAATTATTAATAGAACATTTTGTAAATTACGGTTACAAAGAAATAATAATGGGAAAGAAATTAACCGCTGAAAAGCTTGAAATAGTCAAAGAAAAGGCCGAATTAAGAGCAAGAACACATCAACCGATTCAGCATATTATAGGTTTGGCAGATTTTATGGGTGAAAAATTTATAGTGAACCCGTCTGTCTTAATTCCGCGGGATGAAACTGAAATATTGGTAAGAAAAGCGATTGATATAATAAACACAAACAATTTTAAAATGATATTGGATGTAGGAACAGGATCAGGGTGTATTGCTTGTATGATAGCAAAACGTACAGATTCTCAAGTTATTGGGCTTGATATATCATCAGATGCTTTAAGAACAGCATTAGATAACGCATCAAAGTTAAATTTGAATAACCGTGCAATATTTAGAAAATCAGATATATTTTCAAACGTAAAAGAGGGTGAAACTTTTGATATGATTGTATCTAACCCTCCATACATTCCGCATGTAGAAAAGGAAAAAATTCAGGAAGAAGTAAAATTTGATCCAGAAATAGCGCTTTTTACAAAAGATGAAAAAGGGTTGGAATTTTATGAAAAGATAACCAAAGAAGCGATAAAGGTCTTAAATAAAGGCGGATATTTGATGTATGAGCTTGGAATCGGGCAATCGGAAGATGTTAAACGAATAATGCAAGAAGTTGGATTTACAAAAATAGAAATACAAAAAGATCTTGCGGGAATAGACCGCATAATATACGGAGTTTGTAAGGAATAACAAATAAACATACGTTAAAAGGGTGAGAAAATTAAAGTTTTCTTTAAATTTTGCCGTAGGATAGCAAAAAATAGGAGAAAATATATGTTTAATTCAGTTAATAACCCGTTTAATAGGGCTATTTCATCGTCTACATCCTCAGACAGCGGTGGAAAGCGTCAAAAAGAAGATCCGAAAAAAGAATTAAAAAAATATCTGGAAGAAGAAGAACCGGATGAAGTAAGATTAGGCGGAATGCCGATTTTGACAGAAGATGAAATTAAAGCAATGGTTAATTCTTATATATCAAAATTAAAATCAGAAAATGAAGACAGACAAAAAGTAGTTGAAAAATTGGACAAATATTTGGAAAAGTTTGATTTGGAGAAATTTATGAAGAGAAATCCAAACCTGACAAGTCCTGATTTTTATATGGTAATGTACAATGAAACAGAAGGGATAATAAAATAAGATTTAACAAATCTTAAAAAATCCTAAAGTTTTTGACTGAAAATCCGTCAATCGTCATGTACTATTTTTAGAAAGGACGGTAAGATATGGAAATTTCAGGAGTATCAGGCAGCGCATATACATCAGCGGCAGCCTCAGTCGAAGATGAAGAAAAACTACAAAAAACAAAAGAAGAACAAGCTTCCGAAGAATCTAAAAAGACAGAAAAACAAGAAGGCGATAAAGTAGAATTGTCTTCAAAAGATGATGAATATACAGAATCTGAAGTAGAAGAAAAAGTTCAAAATTATATTCAAAATATTCTGTATACATCAAATTTGACAGAAGCATCAAAAGCACAATTACAGCAATATTTGAACACATTTGATGTAGCCAAGTTTATTAAATCTTATGGCCCGTTTAATTCAACCGCCGAAATTTCAGCAGCAATGTATGCTGTTACAGCTGGATTAATTAAGCGTCAGGAAGATGAATAAAAATAATTAACAATAAGAAATAAGAAAAAAAGACAAAAACCAAAGCATAGTAGATTAAAACGTGAAAATTATGAAAAGCCCCGAATTTCGGGGCTTTATTAATTTAATTATTTTTCGCTTCTTTCTCTAACTGCAATTCTTATAGGTGAACCGAAAAATCCAAAGGCTTCTCTAAGTTTATTTTCAATATATCTTTTGTAGTGATCTTTCAGTAAATCCGCATTGTTAGCAAAAATTACAAAAGTCGGCGGACAAACACCTGATTGAGTAGTGTATAAAATTTTCAAACGTTTGCCTTTAACTGTCGCCGGCGGATTAAGAGCATAAAGCTCCTTCATAACTTTATTTAAAAGCCCTGTTGAAACACGTTTTGTGCATTGAGCATAAACTTCCTGAGCTTTTTCAAAAATTTGCGGTAATCTTTGGCGAGTGAGAGCCGAGATATAAATTTTAGGTGCAAATTCAAGGAATGGGATTTCTGCGGACAATTTTTTGTCGAACTGGTTCATAGTATTTGCTTTTTTGTCTTCGATTAAATCCCATTTGTTGACAGCGATAATAATACCTTTTCCTGCTTCAAGTATAATAGAGGCAATTTTTTTATCCTGATCGGAAATCCCTTCTTTAGCATCAATTACAAGAAGTGCTACATTGCAATCTTTTATAGAGCGGATTGCGCGGTCAACGGCGAATTTTTCAACTCCGTATTCAACTTTAGCTTTTTTTCTGATACCTGCGGTGTCTACAATAATAAATTCGTTATCTTTGTAAGTTATACGGCTGTCAATGCTGTCGCGGGTTGTTCCTGAAACATCCGAAACGATTACTCTATTTTCATTTAGCAAACTATTTACGATGGAAGATTTACCCGCATTAGGTCTTCCGACAATTGCAATTCTGATAGTATCATCTTCTTGTTCAACAATGTCATCAGAAAAATCCTCGGTAACTAAATCAAGAAGATCACCAACACCACCGCTTCCGTGGAGAGCTGAAATTCCGACAGGATCACCAAGTGCAAGAGAGTAAAAATCGTTAATCATATAAAGTGATTCAGGGTTGTCAAGCTTGTTAACAGCAAGGATAACGGGTTTTCCAGATTGTCTTAGGATATTTGCGATGTCATAATCAACAGGATTAACACCATCTTTGCCGTCGACAAGAAAGATGATTTTATCAGCTTCATCGCAAGCAATTCTAGCCTGATCGAAAATAGAAATCATAATCTCATCTTCATCACCAGGAACAATACCACCTGTATCAATGACAGTAAAAGGTTTATTTTGCCATTCAACATCGAAATAAATCCTGTCACGAGTAACCCCGGGTTGATCGTCAACGATAGAGTTTCTTGAACCCAAAAGACGATTAACAAAGGTGGATTTGCCGACGTTAGGTCTTCCGACTATTGCAACTGTTGGTTTTCTTTCCATAAGACAAGTGTAGCATAAAAATAAAAAGATGTAACAAACAGTTACATCTTTTTTCATATATAAAACAAAGTTTAATTACGCTTATTGCGGGAAAAATTTCTTTTTAAGAAATTTACCAGCCGGCACTTCTACAAAGTGATAAGTTAAAATTGCAAAAATAAAACAAGTTATAAAACATCCCAAAAGACACAAATAAGGATGCGCAACACAAAGACTTTTATGTAGAAGAATTAATTGTTTAAGGTAAACCCATAATGCTCCATGCGTCATATATAGAGAAAATGTATATTGTCCCAAAATAGCTGAAAATTTGTTGTTTAATAAATTAGAAATGATACCTCTTTTTAATAAGAAAGTTAAAAACAAACCAACAAAAGCAACAATTAAGATTATTTTGTTATCAAAATGAATTTTATGAAAACCCGTTTCATAGATAACAAAACAAAGTAAGTAAGCTTCAATAAAGGTGTAAATAACAGTAGATTTAAGAGATTTAACAAAAGGTTGAGATTTCAAATATTGATAAAATTCATGTATGAGATAACCCATTCCCAAACCAGTGAGGCCATTAATAATTCCATGATTAAAAAAATAGTTTAAAGTTTTAATAGCAGCCCCCATAGAACCTTTAGTAGAATGAACTAAAAAAGTATAACCTAAAAGAACTAAAATAGAAATAAAAAAATTATAAGAAGTTTTTTTGAAATACTTAAAAATATAAAAATAAAAGATAGAAACAAAAAATAAGACAGAAACAAACCAATCAAGTCCGTTGGTACCCCATTTTAAAGTAACACCAGCATTTTCAAGAAATAAAAGGGATAATATATTTCCATACAAATCAAAATGTTTTATAAAACCCAAAATATCAGCAATACCGTATAACAAAATACCAAAGGCAATTAAAGGCCAAAGTCTGCAAATTTTCTTTTTAATAAAATCCATAACAGACAAATTTTTATTGAAGGTATAAATAAGAAAGAATCCGGCAATAATAAAAAAATACGAAACAAAAAGATATCCAGTATCTGTAAAAATAAGATTATTAAAAATTTTATCAATAGTACCTAATCTATAATTTCTTAAATAATGAAATAAAAAAATTATGCAAGCACCAATAAATCTCAAAAAATCTACATTATAAAAATGTTCTTTTTGTGTAAGGTTGAAAGCGTTGTTATTACTGGATTCTGCCCCCCCCCCTATCTTTAAAGTATTGATATTAGTGGATTTCATCTGTTTTCCTCCTTGCTATTTAATTCTTGTATTAAGATTAGCATAAAAAAATTAATAATAAAACAAGAAACCGGAGATTTTACCGGTTTCTTGTCAGGCAAACGAATAAAATTACTGTTTGGCTATGATTTGAATTGCAAAGAATTAAATATGAAATATTTATTATTCACTGCAACCAAAAGCGATAGTAACGTGTTCTCTCGGGTTAACGGCAGATATTTTATATCCGCGAGGGTCAACAAGGTAAGCAAATTCGTCGCCTGTAGTTTGGAACAAGCCCATAGTTCCTGATAAAGCAGTTCTTGTAATGTCAATCGGAGCTTTAACTGTTTCCCAAAGACCATCACCTAAGTTACGTGCAGCAGCACCGAATTGGCCTTGGAATGCGTGTCCTAACATGTAACCTGCGTCATTAGAAACGTTTTCAACAGCGTTACCAAGGTTTGTTACAACACCACCGACTGTACGGCCCGTTATACCAACAAGTGAGCCGGCAAGAGTAAATGGCATTTCAACTAATCTTGCTACAGGGTTAACCTGTTTTGATTTGTTAACTTGTGCTTTCAAGATTTGTTTTGGCAAGTTTGTTTTGCAATCACCGTTTTTAATTGATGTGAATGCAAGTTTAAGAGCACCTTTATCGCATCCTGATGGTCTTATAACTTCTACAACCTGACCTGTAACTGTTGATCCGCAAGGATAGGTTACACCGTTGATTGTAATATCTTCAAGAGTGTTAGCTCTGAAGTATTGACCTACGTGAGAAGATTTTGCGGTTAATTGATCTCTCATTTTGATTTTTAAAGTCGGGATTTTAACTATTTCTTCCTGTTCAACAAAAGCGTTTTTGTTTACAGGGCAAGCAGGACAAACACTGTTTGCGGTTTTCGGGTTTGTATCGTAGCCTAATGCAACACGAACTGTTTGCATCATAGAAGCTATTTCGGCGCGGGTTGCGTCTTTGTTCGGCATAATCATATTCGGGTTAGGCATATCTTTTAAAGCACCGTTTTGAAGTGATTTAGCGATAGGAATTCTTGCCCAATTCGGAACGCTTGCACCGTCTGCGTATTGGCTTAAGATTTCGTCAGCTTTGCACTGATCCATATCGCAAGTCATACCTTTTGAAATTGAAGTTAAAGCTTCAGCTCTTGTTACAGGGTGGTTAGGTTCAAATTTTCCGTTCGGGTAACCTGCAAGTAATTTTTCATTAACGGCTTTAGCGATAGCAGCATTAGCCCAGTTGTTTGTCGGAACATCTGAGAATAATTTTTCGTGAGATAATCCGCAGCTGTCAAGGTTAAAACCTTTAACAAGCATTGTTGCAAATTCTGCACGTGAAATGTTTCTGTTAGGTTTGAATAAACCGTCAGGGTAACCGACTACAACATCGTTGATAGCTAATTTGTCGATGTCACATGATGCCCAGTAGTTGTTTGGAACATCAGGAAACATGCAAGTATTTGAAGCCGGAGCGGCTGCACCTGTTATTCCTTCACCTTTAATTTCGTAAGGAACAAAACTTTTTCTTATTGCTTCAATTGAGTTTTCTGTTTGAATATCAATCGGGCAATTATTTCCGTCCATAAGTTGTTCATTTCTGTCAATCGGAATTCCGTTGTGTCTTGTCGGATCTTCATTTAGGCACGGAAGTTGTGAAGCTGCACCTGTAATTTGTCCATCTGTTGCAACTGTTACACCGCTAACGTTTGATGAAAGTGTTCTTGGGGTTCCGGCAAGCGGGGTGTCTGTTGAGAAGATTGAATTAGCAGGTTGACCTACGTAGTTGTTAGTACCGTAAATTGCATTCGGATAACCGTAAACCTGTTTCATATCTTTTCTGTCAGGTTTCCCTGTTCCGGGACAAACTGCGCAAGCAGGTTCTGCCGGTTCATCACAACTGATTTCATCAGGGCAGTCGCAATCTGATTTCTTCTTTTCGCAAGGATCACATGGATCGGCACATGGATCTTGTTTTTGGCATTCGCAGTCTGGAAGCGCTTTTTTGCATTTCGGACATGTTTTTGGTGCTTCACATGGACAAGCGGGACCTGTTACAACAGGTAGAGCTTCTTCACACGGACAAGCCGGGCCTGTTACTGTTGGCATTGGCTGTTCGCATGGGCAAGCCGCCATTGCTTGATTCAAGGAACACGTTGCTATTCCAACGGCAATTGCAGCTGCCACAGTAAGTTTTTTAATAGTCATTTTTACCTCCTTGTGTTTATGAGATTTTTCTTTGAAAAATCCCGAAAAGTTTCTTTAAAAAACAAACTTATACCTGATTATGTACTTTACTTTCTGCAACTAACATTACCGTTTGCGGTGATTCGGGAAGGTAATTTCTTTTTGTTTAAAAGCAGATATCAAATTAAACATAAAAAAACAGCCTTTTTTTAGGCTGTTTTTCTAAAATAAATTGTTTTTATTTTTAAAATTTCTTTAATTTAGCGTAAGCTGCATCCATAGCTTTGACGCCTTGTTTGCCGAAATCTATGGTATACATCATGCTGTCGCCAACGTGTATAACTTCTTTTATATGTCCGATTCCAAGTTTGTCGTGAAATACTCTTTCGCCTTCGCTAAATACGTATTCTACAACAGGGGTATTTTGTTCTTTTTCTATTTTTTCCTGTTCTTTTTGTTGTTGTTCCGCAATTTGTTTGTTACGTTCTTCAAGCATTCTTTTTATTGCATTATCTTTGAAAAACTCTTTTACTTTTTCTTCATCACGCTCTTTGTTAACTTTATTTTTTACAAGAATCGTGCGTGATGGAGTTCTTTGAGGCTGGCTATATGAACCGTAAGATTGTTTTTGCGAATAATTTGAATTTTGTTGATTATTGTTGTGAGTTCTGCCGCCAGAGGCAAGCCCTTTTGTCGGAGCGACAAAACCTTTACCAAATCCGCTGGATGGTTTTACGTAACCGTAGCTGTCTGATTGAGCAGCTGAATAATTGAAATCTGATTTTCCTGTTTTTGCTTTTGAAACTGCATTCTGGAAAGTTGATGAACCGCTTGAGGAGCCTTCAAAAGATGTTGTTTCAAGTAATTGGCGCGGAATTTCTTCTATAAATCTTGAAGGGTTGTAGTATTTATATTCACCCCACATTTGGCGGCGTTTTGCAGATGTCAGGTAAAGTTTTTCTTCTGCTCGTGTGACACCCACGTACATAAGTCGTCTTTCTTCTTCCATTTCAGACGGAATATTAAAGGTTCTTTGATGCGGGAAAACCCCTTCATCACATCCTGCAAGAAATACTATCGGAAATTCCAAGCCTTTTGCTGAGTGTAATGTCATCAAAGTTACGTTATTTGAAATGTTATCAAGGTTATCCGTATCTGAAACAAGAGCTACCTGCTGCAAAAATTCTCCTAAAATATTTTCGCTGTCTTCCGGTACAAATTCTCCCGCAACATTTACTAATTCCTGCAAGTTCTCAATATCAGCTTCGCTTTCGGGAGTGTTTTGGGCTTGAAGTTCTGCAAGATACCCTGTTTTTTCAATTACAAGTGTTACAAATTCCTGCAAAGTATAGTCTTTTTGAACTTCTTTGAATTTTTTAATTAATTCTGCAAATTCTTTTAATTTCGTGCGGGTGCGGGTTGGAATTTCTTCATTTTCGTCAATTCTTTCACCTGCTTCAAATAGTGAAATATCAAATTTATCGGCATAATCCTGAAGATTTTTTACTGTTGTTTCGCCAATTGCACGTTTTGGGACGTTCACTATTCTTCTGAAACTTTGGCTATCGTCTGTGTTATAGATAAGTTTTAAGTAAGCAATAATATCTTTGATTTCTTTTCTATCGTAGAATTTTAAACCGCCATAAATTCTGTAAGGAACTGCTGCTGCCATGCAGGCTTCTTCTAAGGCACGGGATTGGGAGTTAGTCCTATATAAAATCGCAAAACGGTTGTAATCCCCGCCTGCATCTTGTTTAATTCTGCTTACAATAAAGTTTGCCTCGTCTGCTTCGTCTTGAGCTTCGTAATAGTCTATCTTTTCGCCTTCACCTTTATTTGAATACAGAACTTTATCTACACGTTCCGTATTATTCTCAATTATTGCGTTGGCTACGTTCAGAATATTTGCGGTCGAACGGTAGTTTTGTTCAAGCTTGATTACTTTTGTGTTTTTGAAGTCTTTTTGGAAATTCAAAATAATCGTGTAATCCGCTCCTCGCCAGCTGTAAATAGACTGGTCAACATCTCCTACAACGCATAAAGAGCGTTCTTCCGGAACTTCTGCTTGGTTGTTTGTATAAAGCATTTTGACTAATCTATACTGCGCAAGGTTTGTATCCTGATACTCGTCTACAAGAATATGCTTAAATCTGTTAAAGTAATATTCTCTTACCTGAGCGTTTTGTTCAAGTAGTTTTACCGTAAGCATAAGCATATCGTCAAAATCTATTGCATTATTGTTGTTTAAGGTATTTTCATATTCTTCATAAATTGATGCGATTTTTTGTGATTTGAAATCTCTTGCAAAGGTTGCATAAGTGTAAGCATCTTGCATTTTGTTCTTTGCGTTTGAGATGACTGTTTTTACAAGTTTTGGCGCATAAACTTTATCGTCAAGATTAAGCTTTTTTATCGCCTGCTTAATTACTGCCGTACTGTCGGTTTCGTCATAAATAGAGAAGTTTTTATCTAATCTTTTGCCAGATTGGAAATTGTAATTGTCTATGTTTTCCCTCAAAATTCTTCCGCAAATCCCGTGAAATGTTCCAACCCACATATATTTTACGGTGTTTTCGCCTAAAATATTCCCGAGTCGTTCTTTCATTTCTTTTGCGGCTTTGTTGGTAAATGTTACGGCTAAAATGTCCTTAGGACGCACACCTTGGCGAACCAGATACGCAATCCTTGTTGTTAAAACCTTTGTCTTGCCGCTGCCGGCTCCTGCCAATATCAAAAGTGGGCCTTTAACCGTTTGAACAGCCTCTTTCTGCTCCTTGTTAAGATTCTCAAGTAGATTTTCCATACTCCCCTATTCCCAAAATTAAATTTTTGTGTTATAATCAGCATACTTGAAAAAAATATATAATGCAATTGTGATTTTATACAGAAGGTAGGAACAAATGGCAGATGTAGAAGAAATTTTATTGGACGCAGGCGATAAAGGTAACGATGAACAACCCTCAATTATGGTTCCGATTGATGATATGGATACTGTAAAAGTTGATTCTCCTAATACCGTTGATGAATTAGCACAGGAGCTTGCGACAATAAGACAATCTGCTAAAAAAATTGCTATTATCGGCAGCCGTAACCTTCCGATTACTCATCAGCAAATGATCGAAACCCTTGCAACAGCTCTTGTTCGTCAGGGTAATACGATTATTACTTCCGGAGGTTCTTCTGGTACTAATGCTGCTGCTATTAGAGGGGCTATGAAAGCTAATCCTGATAAATTAAAGGTTATTCTTCCGCAAACTATCGGACAACAGCCTAGTGACGTGCAAGATCAGCTTATCGGAGTTCCAAATATTATTGAACACGCTGACCGCGCTATGATGACTTTGGCTGATGCTTCAAGAGTCTGCAATAGAGAGATTATCGACGATTGCAATCAGTTGATATGCTTCCTCTCTCATACTAGTAAAACACTTCATAATGCAGTTCAATACGCTGAAGAAGGTCATAAAGTTATTACTGTTTTCTATTTGGATTAATTTAGGTTTTAATAATAAAAATATTTTGCTATTTATTTATAAATTCGCATACTTTTAGCAAATTGTCGTTTGCTTTGTTTATGTGGTGAAGAATGTGTTTTATTCTTTTTTGGAAAAATTTTAGATTTGTTTTGTCATCTTTGGTGTAATTGTTGTAAATTTCAGGCGTAGTCCTTATTTTGTCCGCTATTTGAGAGGTTAGTTCAAATAAAAGGTTTATTTTTATGTATTTGGGTATAAAAGTTTCAAGGACTTCATTAATTAAACTTTTGAAAGGTTTTGATTTAAGATAATCTGTTTGAAATATCATTTCCTTTTGTTGTTTCAAAATTTCAAAGCTTGTTTTTGTTACGTTTTCTTCCATAAAAATTTCCATTAATTAAACACGAATTTCTTTTATAATATATGATTTAAACATCATATATTATGATTATAAATCATAGAAATATTTTGTCAAGCAAGTATAATAATCATAGATTATGATTGAAAAAGAGATACTATTAAAAATTGCCTCAAAAATTATTTATGAGAGAAAAAAGAAAAATCTTTCACAAGAACAACTTGCAGAGAGTGCGGGTATAAATATGCGCTCTATAAGCATGATTGAAAATGGTTTAACTAACATGAAATTCCTTACATTATATAAGATTGCGGAAGCTCTTGGTGTTGAAGTTAAAGATTTAGTTGATTTTCATTTATAATTTTGGTGCGTTATTTTGACGCATTAAATTTATAGCCTCCGGCAGGTCTTACGCTAGAAGGTCGGTCGCTTTTGTGGAAAAGCGACGCAAACCACGCCCTGAACTTCGTTCGCTAATCATTTGTAATTGTTTCACCTAAAGCAAGCAAACTCGCTTCGCTCAAACAAAGCTTGCTTTTGAAGCTGTGAAACAAAACGATGATTGCTCACTCCGTGAAGGGCGATTAGTTTTAAATTATTTTTTTCTAATAATTTTAAAAAGGCAGTGTGGTCATTCAATGCAACAAAAAGTAGGGTGCGTTATTTTGATGCACCTTTCAATAAAAAACAAACCAATTCAAAAAATAAAAAATGCGACGATAGCTGAGTGAGCAATAATTGCAAGCGAAAGAATGACAAAGCCGTCTTTGTTTGAGCATAGCGAGTTTGACGGCTTCAATTTTGAGCATTGCTTATTATTAGCGAACGAAGCGTGTCGATGGTTTTGAGGCACTTTTTTCATAAAAAGTGCCCCCGTCCGGAGGACTTTTTAAAATAGATTACTTTTTCGCTGTCTGCGCAAGACTCACCAAAGACTTAATTAATTTACTTATGGTGCATTTAACGACGCACTTTTCTAATACTTTTTCTACAAAAGTGTTCTGATTCGAGTATGTTTATTAAATATTGTTTGCTTTTATGCAAAAAACAAAACACGTGGCATTGGATAACTGTCAAATTGATAAAATGTTTTTTCTGTGTTATATTATATTCCATGGTCGACGATTTAATTAAACAACTTACGGGCAAAAATAAACAGGAATATGAAGCCGCTGCTGCTCATTTGGTTAATCAAGCTGATGAGGAAATGTTTAAGGCTCTTGTTGAAAAGGACGATTTTTTGTTCGATTTTGTTAAACAAAATGTCGCTGACAGAATTGCAAATGTTCTTAATGAAAATAATTACAAGAATCTTTTGTCGTTTTTAAAATATTATTCACCGTCTTATGAGGATGTGATTATCTCAACGCTTGTCAAATTTGCTGATGAAGATTTGACAGACAAAATGCTTGATATTTTTGAAAGTGGTACAAATTCTGAAAAAACTTACTGTGCCAAGTTTTTTACTTATATCCAAGATCCTTTGTCAATAGATCTTTTAAGAGAAAACGCCAAAACGGATGATGATTTTTTGAATGCCAACTGTGCTGCGGCGCTTGGGGCAATGAAAGAGGAAGAATCTTATAATAACGCTATTTTTAATCTTAAATCTGAAGATGAATTTGAACAGATTAAGGCAGTAAAGTTTTTGACGGCTTATGGAAATCAAGATGCACTATATCCGATTATTGAGGCGATGAAAACATCTACTATGTCTGAAAATATTGCTGCTGAAATTCCTTATTTGACAGATATTTTTACAATAATTGAAAATGATCTTGAAAACGGGCTTTTGATTTTAAATAATATTATTAACGGTTTTGGCGAAATTATTCCGCTTTCTTCCGTGTTTGATTACGAGATGTACGAGATTTTTGAGCGTCTAATGGTGCATGCAGACGATAGCAAAACTGCGGTTGTGCTTTTGAATGCAAACGAAAAATTTGATACTCTGACTGAAAATGATGAATATCTTTACGATGAAGATAAAGATACCAAAAAAGAAATTTTGGATATTAACAAACTTTTGAGCCATATAAATAAAAAAGAACTTCTTAGCTTTGTAAATCAGGAACTTAATGAGAATAGTCCATTTGTATTTACGGCACTTGATTTTGCGCAGGATATGTACGCGGTTAGAGAACTTTTAAAATGTAACAACCAAACAATTATAGTTAAAACTGCTGAGATTCTGAAAGCTCACAATCAATTGGATGATACTTCACGTCAGGTTGCGTTGTTGAAGATTACCGACGAAAATATTAAATCTATTATTCGTGCTCTTTAAGCTTTGAAAAAAAGATTTATACGGGGTTGATTATAAAAAATACAACTTCCGACATTTATTGCAGAAGTTGTATTTTTATTTTGGATTAAACTGTATTTTTCAACTATTTTTTCTGTCCGTTAAAGGCTTTTAGTCCAAGGAATTTTGCGGCAGAACCGAGTTTTTCTTCAATTCTTAATAATTGATTATATTTTGCAATTCTGTCTGAGCGTGACATTGAACCTGTTTTAATCTGTCCGCTGTTTACGGCAACCGAAAGATCTGCGATAAATGAATCTTCCGTTTCACCAGATCTGTGCGAAATGATTGATGTATAGCCTGCAGCATGAGCCATTGAAATTGCGTCTAAGGTTTCTGATAAAGTTCCGATTTGGTTTACTTTTATCAAAATTGAGTTTGCAACATGTCTTCTGATACCTTCTGCAAGGCGGCGGGTGTTTGTTACAAAAAGATCGTCACCGACAAGCTGGCATCTGCTTCCGATTTCTCTTGTAAGCATTTCCCAGCCGTCCCAATCCTGCTCTGCCATACCATCTTCTATTGATATAATCGGATATTTGTCAACCCATTCTTTTAAAAATCCTGTCATTTCAGAGTTATTAAGTTCTTTATTTTCCCCTTTCAGTTTGTAAATTCCGTTTTCGTAAAATTCGCTTGATGCAACGTCAAGACAGATTTTAACCTGATCGGTTGTGTAGCCTGCTTTTTGAATGGCTTCAATAATAACTTCAACACCTTCTGCGTTTGAATTTAAGTTAGGCGCAAATCCGCCTTCATCCCCGACAGATGTCGCAAGCCCTTTTGATTTAAGAATAGATTTTAAAGAATGGAAAACTTCTGCACCCATTTGAACGGCATGTTTGAAGCTTTCAGCGCCAACAGGGGCTATCATAAATTCCTGAAAATCTATATTGTTATCAGCATGTGCTCCGCCATTAATTATGTTCATCATCGGAACAGGTAAAGTCAGAGCGTTAATTCCGCCTAAATATCTGTATAATGACATTTCATAAGCCATTGATGCCGCTTTTGCACAAGCAAGAGATACTCCTAAAATAGCATTAGCACCAAGTTTAGACTTGTTTTCCGTCCCGTCCATGTCAATCATAAAGGTGTCAATTTCTTTTTGGTGAGTGGCTTTTTCACCGATTAACTCAGGAGCGATTATGTTGTTGATATTGTTTACGGCCTTCATTACGCTCTTTCCACCGTAAATATGTTTGTCACCGTCACGAAGTTCCAATGCTTCAAAAATTCCAGTAGAAGCTCCTGATGGAACTGCTGCACGTCCTATTACTCCTCCGGATAATTTTACATCGACTTCTACCGTTGGGTTTCCTCGTGAATCTAATATTTGACGTGCTACAATATCTTCAATAAATGTTGACATATTTCTCTCCTTTTACACTTTTGACCTGCTTGTATTTTGACATAAAATCGGTTATTCTTCAAGTGATTTTTCTATTAGTTTGAATTTTTGCGCAAAGATAAGTTTTTTAATATTGATTAAGTATCCGATAAATACCACAACGGATGCCGTAACCCAAGCGATAGGTCCGGCATAGAAAATTCCAAAATAATTGAATTTAACAGCCAGATAAACGGCTGCAAATGATCTTATCATTAATTCTGCGAAAGAAGAAATTAATGGAATAAGAGGTTTTCCCATTCCTTGAAGTGCGTTTCTGAATACGAAAATTTGTGCTAAGAAGAAATAAAATATAGTGCTAATCAAAAGATAATCATGTGCAATCTTAATTACCGATGTTTTGTCGTTTCCGATAAATATTCCGACAATATTTGTGCCCCAATATCTCATGACAACTGCCATCAAAAGACTTAAAATAAGATTGATTATAGAGGTTCTTAAAACTCCGTATCTGATACGATTAGTATTTCCAGCCCCAAAGTTTTGCGCAACAAATGCAGAAACAGCAACTCCGAAAGATATCATTGGAAGAGTTGCAATTTGCTCAATTCGTAAAGCTGCTGTGAATGCTGCTATTACATCTGCTCCAAAAGTGTTGCAGACACTTTGGATTATCAAAATGCTTATCCCTAATACTGAAAATTGTAATGCCATCGGAAGTCCGACATTTAAGTGTTCTCTAATAAAACTAAAATCTTCTTTAAAATTTTCTTTTTTGAATAACCAATCGTTTTTTGTTAAATGTAATATTGGAAAACGTTTTTTTATGTACAGCAAACAAAGAATAACGGAAAATGCTTGTGAAATGATTACAGCAACAGCAGATCCTGGAACTCCCATATGAAATTCAAGAATAAATAAAAATGCCAGTAAAACATTTAAAACAGAGGCAACAATTAAAAAATACAAAGGTGTTTTGCTGTCCCCTAAAGCTCTTAATATACTGGCAAGCAGGTTGTAAAAATTCGCTGTAAACAGTCCCCCGACGCAAATTTGGATGTACCAGTATGCATCATTGAAGATTTCTTGCGGGACATTCATCATAAATAAGATTGGCTTCATTAAAACAGCAAAAAGAATTGAAAAGAAAACTGTGAAAAAAGTACTTAAAATAGTAGAAACGGCAACAGATCTTCTAACCCCGCAAACGTCTCCCGCTCCGAATTTTTGTCCTGTAATTACTGCAAACCCGTTAGTCATGCCTGCGACAGCAAATAAAATAAGAAAAAACAAAGGTGCAACAGCCCCGACAGAAGCAAGAGCTTTAACTCCCAAAAGTCTTCCAACAATTACAATATCGGCAATATTATATAACTGCTGAAAAATGTTTCCGATTAAGAGCGGAACCGAAAATAATAAAATAAGTTTAATTGGAGGCCCTTTTGTTAAATCTTTAATCATAATATTTAAACGGTGTTTACCTTTTTACTACAAAATTATATAATAAAATACTTGAAAATAAAAATTCTTTATGCAAAAATAAAATCTGTCAGTGAAAATTAAATATGGCTGGGTAGCTCAGTTGGTGAGAGCGCACGGCTCATACCCGTGAGGTCGAGAGTTCGAATCTCTCCCCAGCTATTATAAAAAAGAGTTTCAAATTAATGAAGCTCTTTTTTATTTTAATTTGTAAATCCAAATATTTATGCTTTATTGTTTTTAAAGTATTCTACAACCGCATCGGTCATACATTGTGCATAATCTTTCATTAATTCGGGATTTTTCATTCTTTCTCTGCCTTTAGGGGATACCATAAAGGCTACTTCCCATAAAACACTCGGTTTATTTTGTTTTTTTTCCATTGCTCTTAAGACATCATAATTTGCTTGTTTTGATTGTGCATAATCTTGTTTTCCTTCAAAGGTGAATTTGTCTTTATCAGCTATTGTTTCATTTTGAGGAATCCATTTGTCAAATTTATTTTCCATAATTTGAGCTAATTTTTTACTTTGAGTTTGTCTTGCATAATACACTTGTGTTCTGTCTTGTGTTGCTTTGTCGTGTGAATTTACGTGTACTGATATGAACATATCAGCTTTATTACTTGATTTTTTGATTTCTGACAAAATTAAACGTCTGTGTCCTTGTAAGAATATAACTTTTGCTCCTTTTGCGCATAATTCATCTTTTAATCTCATTGAATTGTCGTAGTTTATTAACCATTCATCTTCAAGCCCTTTTAAACCAACGGTTCCTGCATCAATACCGCCTTGTGAATAGCCGTGGCCTGCATTGATTATGATTGTTTTTCCACTGAGCGGACCTGATTTGGTCGGGTTAAATTCGGCTCTTGTCGCAACTACTTTTCCGTTTATTTTGCGTTTTTGTTTTAGAAGATCTCTGTTATCAAGTTTTACAACTCCGCTCATATTAACAATTTCAGTGGTTGTGTTAGTTGTTTTATCTACTATAATTTTCTTTTTATCAGCCGAAATTGCAAAATCACTATCGTTGTAAATAACTTTTATTTTTTGTCCGGGTGTAATTATACCGTTTTTATCAAGGTTGTTGAGCTTGATTAAGTCTTCAAGCTTCACTCCGACACGTTTTGAGATTGCAAATAGTGTGTCTTTAGGTTGGACTGTGTAAATAAAACCAGGAATTTCAAGCATTTGACCTGCATTGATCTTGTCTGCATCTACTATGTTGTTAACGTCTTTTAAAATTTCAACGGTTAAACCGAATTTTTTAGCTATTCTGAATAAATTTTCACCTTTTTGAACTTTATAACCAAGTTTTTGAATGTTTAAAGTTTGTCCTTCAGAAATTTGGTTTTTATTTTTTATGTTGTTGTTTGCACATAAGATGTTCTCATCTATGTCATATTGTCTTGAAATTTTCCAAATAGTTTCACCTTTTTGTACGGTATGTTCTCCGGTTATCATGTAAAGATCCCCGTCTTGGGTAATCTTAACATTTTTGCTATCAAGCATTTTTTGTAATTTTGATTGGTCTTCATCACTCATATTTGATAGCGTTTTAGTATCTTTTATTCTGCTGCATCCGGCAAATAAGTTTAAGAAACTGAAAATAAATGCACCAAATGATAACAAAATTCCAGGGAATGCTTTACCTAATTTCTGCCAAAATCCATTGGTTGTTTTTTCTGTTTGTTCTTCATTTCCTTCTTTTTCAACAGATGTTTCTTCTTGGTTTTTTAGACTTGTGTCTGCTTTTAGTACCATTGTTTCATTTGCTTTTACAGTTGTATCTGTTTGTGATAAAGGTTTAGATACGGCTGTGGGAGTTGTTTTGGGAGCTGTTGTTAATAATAGCGGAATAAAATCTTCGCCGTTTTCTATTTTTTGGGCAATTTCTTTTTGTGCTTTTAAATTGTTAAGAGACGGAACATTTAATTCTGTCCCAAGAATTATACTTTCAGTTTCACGGTTTGCTTTTTTAAATTCTTTGTAAAATTCTTTGAAAGTAATATTTCCTTTGTCTTCTATGCTGTTGTAAGCATCTTGTGCAACTGAATATAAACCTTTACCTTTGTATTTATTTGTTACTTTTATTTTTGTAGATTCTGCACTTTTAGGTTCGATTGAGATTTTACCTGTTTTATAGTTTTCATTGATTTTGTCAAGTTCTACTGTCGGAATGTGGTTATTTTTGTGGCAATTTAAGGCTTTTAGGTAGAATTTATTTATAACCTTTTTAGCTTCTTCAAGTTCTTTGCCTTTTAAGTCTCTTGTTGCAAGAATCATTCTGTTAAAGCTGCGTCTGTATAAGCCTGCATTTTCTTCTTTTTCAGCGTTTGTTTTTCCTGAATATACATAATCAAGATTGTCTATAACTGTAGAATAATCCTTGTTTTTTAAGGCATTCATAAGAGTTTTGTTCTGGCTAATCTTTGAAAGTCCTTTGTTGTAGCAAAGATCAATTAAACCTTCTTTGATTGAATTAGGAAGGTTTTCGTAAGTTTTTTTGCCAATTCTTGCATTGAGAAGTCTTTTTACTTCTCCTGCATATTGTTCAATTGTTTCGCCAAGGTGCTTGTATGCAGTTTCCTGGGTGCGTGGTTTGTTGGTAAGTTCTCCAAAACCGCAGGTCCAATTGCCGTAAGTATCTTTATAAGGTGTTGTTATTGCCTCATAATAATAGTATTTGTCGCCTTCATAGTATTTTAAAAGGTCAATAAGATGGTTTTGTGCGTGCTGAATTGCGGTATTATCGTCTTTTAATACGGTCGGTTTATATGGCGCAATACCTGTGTTTTGGGTTATATTATATAAAATAGCTCTCGTGTTTTCATCCCAAAATGTCGGTGTAGGTTGTGTTTTTTGAGAGTTAGTAGAGGTTGCAAAAACAACGGGTTTCCCTTTTGTTGATGTAACTTCTTTATCTTTCTTTGTTTCTTCTAATCCCAATAGTCCATAATTTGGATTTACTATTGTTATAGCTGACATATCTAACTCCCAAATATTTGATATTCCCTATGTATATATAAAGTATTTCATTTAAAAAAGATTGATATTTTTTTTATTGAATTTAATATTTGTTTACATTTGAAGTTGATTAGAATAAAATTATATTGTTATATAGTTAGTTTAGGTAATTTATAATATTATGAAAAATTTGGCCGTTGATGCATTAAGAAATATACCTGTTTTAAATAAATATTACACACAGCCTGAAATGAGAGCAAAAGCGGTGGTTATGCTGGGAAGTTCAAAAACGACGGAACCGTTGATGGAGTATATGGATTTGTGTGCCAAAACTACAAAAGATTTGGTAAATAAGGGATACAATATTGTAACGGGTTGCGGCACAAGAGGGATTATGGGGGCGGCTTATAATGCGGCAAGAGAAAATTCGGCTTTAAATTTGGAGGGTAAACCTATTCAAAACCTTAGTATAGTTGTAAATCCGCTTTGGGGAGATGAAAATCTTGAAGATTGTTTGATTATCGGAAAAGCCGGTTCTGAATCCGAAAGGATTGTTAAATTTACAAAAGTTGCAGATAATTTTGTTATTTTTCCCGGTGGAACAACAACGCTTCAGGAAGCTGTTACGCTTATCAGGTTTAATGCTCATTCGGCTGAAAACGGATTAAAAAAGATTATTCTTGTTGGAAAAGAATTTTTTGCCGGATTAAAACAGCAGTATGAAAATATGGCGCGTATGGGGCTTTTAAGTAAAAAAAATGATGAAATATTTAAGATTTTGTCTGAAAAACAAGAGATTGTAAACGAAATTACTAAATAATATTAATGGGGGTTATATGGATACACAAATTTTAAACAAAATGTCGTATGGGGTTTATATAGTTTCGTCAGTGTGCGGTGAAAAACCTGTCGGATGTATTGTTAACAGTGCAATTCAGGTTACTTATGATACTATTGCGATTAGTATTCATCATTCTAATTTTACGCATAAATGTGTTGAAGATTCTGGGAAATTTGCTTTATCAATTCTCGGAGTTGATGTAGAGGAGAATGTTATTCCTGTTTTTGGGTTTCAGTCAGGAAAAGATGTTAATAAATTTCAAAACTTTGATTATATAACGGTTGACGGGCTTCCGATTCTTGAAGATACAATCGGATACATCGTTTGTCAGGTAATCGGAAAATTGGAAACCGATACCCATACGGTATTTTTAGGCAAAATTATTGATACCAAAATGCTTAAGGATGATATTCCGATGACTTATGCATACTATCATGCTGTCAAAAAAGGTTTAAGCCCTAAAAATGCACCAACATACAGAGAAGACAAAACTGAACATAAGCTTGCGTATCGCTGCAAAATATGCGGATATATTTATGAAGGCGATATTACAAAAGAACCTGATTCTTATGTATGTCCAATTTGCAAAAAAGGTAAAGAGTTTTTTGAGAAAATGTAGGCGGATTTAAAGTTTTAATTTTTTTTAAACAGAAGCCGTAAAGTTTGTTTTATGGTAAAATAGGTACATGTTTGAAGAGAAGATTCAAGTTAAATATTCTGAAATAGATTATAAGCAGGCAGTGAAGCCTTCAGCAATATTAAATTTTTTTCAGGATATGGCAAGCGAAAATGCTGAAAATCTTGGTTTTGGCTATTCTTTTATTACAAAGAAAAGCCTAGCTTGGTTTTTGCTTAAATACAGGATAGAATTTGCGAAATATCCGGTCGGGGTCTGTAATTTAACCTTAAAAACACAGCCTAGAGGTTATAATAAGATTTTCGCATTTCGTAATTTTGAAATCTGTGACGGGCAAGAATTACTTGCAAGAGCGTCCAGCTGTTGGGCTTTAGTTAATACGGTTTCAGGAAAAATGGCAAATATCGGTGAAGCTCTTGAGTATAATTCAGGTATGCCTCCGTATGAAAAACAAAGCGTTGATTTGGATTTTGAAAAAATTTCGGTACCAAGTAGAATTGATGTTGAGTCAGTTTTTGATATAAGATACGACGATATAGATGTTAATTGTCATGCAAACAACTGCAATTATATAATTTGGGCTTTAGAGCCATTGGGGTTTGATTTTAGGAGTTCTCATTATATAAAGACAATGGATATAGTATTTAAAAAAGAGATTAAATTCGGTGGTAAAGTTTTGTCGCAAATAGAAATAATTGATGAGAACCATTCTTTACATGTATTGAAAAATTTTGATACGGGTGAAGAATTGTGTTTGATTAATATAGTTTGGAGTTAAAATAAATGATAGCAATAGTAAAAGTTGAAAAAAAAGATGTTAAAGAACTTGCAGCACTTGCAAAAGATATTTGGTTTGAGTATTGGAATTCGATTTTAACACTCGGTCAAATATATTATATGGTTAATAAATTTCAGTCAGAAATTGCTATTAATGAACAAATTGAACATGAAAACTATTCGTATTATTTTATACAGGAAAACGGTGTTAAAATAGGTTATTTTGGAATAGAGCCTCAAGAAAATTGTTTATTTTTATCAAAATTATATATATCAAAAGATTCTCGTAATAAAGGTTATGGGCATATAGCTTTTGAAATAATTAAAAAAATTGCATTAAATAATGATTTGACCAAAATACAATTAACAGTAAACAAGCAGAATATACAAACGATTCATATATACGAAAAATGGGGATTTAAGATTCTTCATCCGATGGTTACGAACATAGGAAACGGTTACCAAATGGATGATTATTTAATGGAATACGAAATCAAAGAGGAGAATTAAAATTGAAAGTTGTTGCAATAAACGGAAGTCCAAGAGAAGGCGGAAATACTGAAATAATGCTAAATGCGGCATTAGAACCATTAAGAGAAGCTGGAGTTGAAACAAAAATTATACAGGTAGGCGGAAAAAATATCCATGGATGCCGTGGCTGTTGGGCTTGCGGAAAAACGCAAAACAGAAAATGTGTTTTTAATGATGATATAGTTAATGAGATTTTAGAAGATTTATTTAGCGCAGATGCAATAATTTTTGGGACTCCTTCATATTACAGCAATATGACCCCTGAATTAAAAGCTCTTATTGATAGAGCAGGAATTGTGGCTTCTGCTAACGGCAAACTGTTTAGACATAAAGTAGGTGCTGCTGTTATTGCCGAAAGAAGAGGGGGCGGAAGTTTTATTCAGGCAAGTATTCATGAAATGATGCTTATGTCTGAAATGATAATCCCCGGTTCTACCTATTGGAATTTTGGGTTTGGGCGCAATAAAGGTGAAATTAGCGAAGATGCTGAGGCTATGGCTAATATGAGAAACCTTGGTGAAAATATTCTTATGTTAATTCAAAAATTGAACGCTTAAATCTTTAAATACTGTCGGATTTTGTTATTTCAAAAACTCAAGAATATCAGAAGGTTTGTGTGCTATTAATTTTGCACCGTGGGCTTTGAGGAATTGTTCATCTTTGTATCCCCAAGTGACGCTTATGCACTTCAAACCGCTATTTTGTGCTGTTTCAATGTCAACTTCAGAATCTCCAAGGTAAAAAGTTTTGTTTTTGTCACAGTTTAAAATTTCCATAGCTTTAAAAACACTGTCAGGGTAAGGTTTTTTTCTAATCCCTTCGGCTTCCGATTCTCCAATCGCAAGTTCAACTTTATCGTTAAAATAATTTTTGCACAATTCTTTTACTGCCAAATCAAATTTGTTTGAAACAACTCCAATTTTGTATCCTCGGATTTTTAGCTCATCAAGCATGTCTAAAATCCCATCAAATGGTTTTGTTTTATTGTACATGTTTTTTGCGTAATGTTCTTTGAAACATTTTAAACAGTCTTCAAAATCCTTGTTTTCAGTACCGTTTGGTATAGCACGCTCCATTAAAAGCCGAACGCCATTCCCGACAAAGACTCGGACTTCTTCTAAAGTTCTTTTGGGGTATCCGAATTTTTCAAGTGAAAAATTTACGCTGTCTTTTAAATCTTCAAGCGTGTATAAAAGTGTTCCGTCTAAATCAAAAATTGCACCCTTTTCCATAACAAAATTATTATAAAATATAAAATTCAATAAGTGAATAAAAAATTTATTCTTTGTATTTTCTTTTCATAATAACTTTGCCGTTTTCGTCATAACCGTTTTCTTTAACCCAGTGTGCAATAAGTTTTCCTGCGGGATTAAAAATAAAAGTCTCTGCTTTTGAAACTCTAAGACTCATATTAACAAGCTTTCCTTCCGTGTCATATTTGTATGCTTTAAAAGGATATTCTGCCCGATTTTTAACTTCAATATGAGTTAATATTCCTTCTTCTGAATAATACCAGACATTTAGAGGGGATTCTTTATACATAACGGCATAAGATCCGTCAGAAAACAAAGCCAAAACTCTATCTTTAATTTCAATATTAGCTTTTAATAATGCAGTTTTATTTTCTTTATAATTTTCATCTGCAATATGTGTCAGAATTGTTAAGCCGTCAGGTTCCGGAAGTTCTTCTTTTAAAAGTTCTCCTCTTGCTTGATCTGTTGTATACTCAACTCCGCCTGTCAAAACTTTTTCCGCATGAGCAGGAAATGAAATAAATATTGTTAAAAATAAAATAACCAAAAATTGCTTCATGGTTAACTATTTTAATGATCAAAGTTCATTTTGTCAAATTTTGAAAAATTTAACCGATGAATAACCTGTATGTATAATGTTTTTTCTGCAAATAACTATTATAAATAATTTTGGAGAGAGAAAAATGAAAATTTATCCCGTAAATCAGTCACAAAAAAATACATTTAAAGGAAGAACTTTTACAACACAAAAATTTAAATCCAATACAAAGGATTTTTTTGAAGCTGCAAGTGTTGTTTGTGTTACCAGTATTCCAATGTTTTTGTATCTTTTAGCTTTTCATTTTTATGAAAAATATTCAAAAAAGAATAGTAAAATATCAAAAAATTTAGTCGGATAAAAAAGACTTTGCAAATAATTGCAAAGTCTTAAATTTTATAAATATCAATGTAAGTTATTAACTATACGCAAGCAAATTCTTTGTTTTCAGAATTTACGCTGCAGAAATTGTAATCAGAACCATTTTGTTCATAATATCTGCGACCGTCAATAACAAGTTCATTACATTGATTTAAAGTTGTTAATGAAAGATTTTTAGCAACTTTAGAATCAACGATAAGAGTATTTACGTGGAAATTTTTCGGTAATTGTTCGATTTTAGTACCAGAAATGTTGAATACATTTGTTCTGATTTCAGTGTTTAATTTTTCGATGTTAGATTTTTCAACACTTAACCAACCAGTGTAAATGTGTTCAGGTAATTTTTTAACTTTTACACCAGCCATGTTAACACGATCAGCATCAATAGGAGTTGCAAAATTTTTGATTTCAGCGCCTGCCATATTGATTTCTTGGCTAACCCAGCCGATAGTCAATTTGTCGATAACACATTTTGAAAGGTTTAGGTTACCTTCAATGTTACCAAGTTCCAAATGTTTGATTGTGCAACCTGACAAGTCTAAATCACCGCCATTATAGTTGCTAAGAATTTGTTCGTAATCTTTTTTCATAATTATCCTCCTTGTTAAGTAAGTGATTTAAATATAATTTAGTTTTTTTCTAATAACATCCTCTATATAAATGTTTTTTTATTCTTATTAAAATTTTTTATATTTTTTGAATTTATATTGATAATTTAGCATTAAGTTTTTAAAAAGAAAATTTTTTAAAAAAAGTTAATAAATTTTCAAAGCAAAATGTTCTGTAATACCTTAATTTGCAAGAGTTTTACAAAGGTAAAAACAATTTAAAAAAAAATATTTTTTATGTAATTATTATGTAATTATTTTAAAAATTTTTAGTTTAATTTTAAATATAAAAATTAAAATATAAATTTATGTAAATAATTTTAATTTTTATCATTTTTATATTAAAATTAATTAAGATTTTAAGCGTTTTTTTGTTGGAAAAAAAATATAATAAAAACAGGTCTTGTTGTAGAATAGCTAAAAACAAAATATTTGTTTTAAATAAGAATAAAGTGTGGAAATAAGTGTTAGGGTAAAGAAAATGAAGGTCTCAGGAGTTAATTTAAACAACAACAGAAACAGTATTTCAATGCAACAGCACAGGGTGATATTACCGCCAAGTAAAGCAGAAATTTTTTATAGTGAACACAAAGCAATAACATATTCTTCAGCTGTACTTGCAGCAGGCTTAGGAGTAATTTATGCTTCTAAAGGTCGTCCGGTTTCAAAACTTGCAAAGTCAATAGCAGGTTCAATGAGCAAATTATCTGATACAGAGGTTAATCCGAGCCGTTTGTCCTGCATAATGAGCGGAGAAGAATTATTGAAAATGCTTCCGAGATTAAAAAAAGCAAGTTATGAAGCGACTGCAGATAATATGAAACAAGGTGTTTTTAGGGCAGATTTGCATAGCCATTCAAATTATTCTGACGGAGTAGGATTAGTAAAAAATCTTCTTGATGATGCGACTGATTATGCAGATTTACTTTATTTGAAAACAAAAAACAAATTTATATATGCCTTAAGCGACCACGATACTGTAAAAGGATTAAAGGAAGCAATGACAGTGATATCAGGCAATCCAGTAAGATACAAAAATCTTGATTTTGTGCCTGCAATAGAAGTAAGTTTTGCACATAGTTCACCAAAATCTGGTAATGAATGTGAAGTTTCCGAACTTCTTGTTTATGGTATAAATCCTTATTCTCCTAAGATAAATGAATTTCTAGATAAAATTCATCAAAAGAGATCAAATATGGTAAATAATTTTATAAATGAAGCAAAAAATATAAATTCACTAGCAAAATTTTCTATTGAGGAGTTTTCTAAATATTACGAATATGAAAAATATGGAAATATGATGAATCTTCACTGGAAGGCTTATCATTATTTGCAGACGAAGCATGCCGTAACGCAATATGCTCAAAGAACCGGACAAAATCCCGAAACTTTATACAAGCAAATAATGTCAGATTCCAAAGGCGCATCAGTTGGGATTTTACATGACAAAGGTAAATTACCAGCGGATATAGGAGAATCAAGAGATTTTCAGGTTATATTCAAAAAATACGCTCCGCACTTTGAAAACGGTAAACTTATAGCTCCGAGTGAAAATACTTTTGAAGAAGTAATTGAAGCATTTAAGGATGAACAAGGGATATTTATGGCATTTGCACATCCTGCTTATTTAGCAGAAAAAGTTGAAAATCCTGCGGAAACTTTTAAATATTTTATTGAAAATTCAAAAGGGTTAATAAAAGCGAGTGAATCGTTTCATCAAGCTTATAATGAAAGAATAAGTCCTGATATAATAGAATCACTTCAAACACAGACTGAAAAACTCGGACTATTAAACCTTGGCGGGCAGGATAATCACAAAGGGAAATTATTCAAATTAACAATGTAAAAATAAGGTGGAAGAATGAATATTACATTAACAAATAACATTTACTTTAATAAATACAGAAATATAAATAACACAACAAAACCAAATTCAAATTTATATATTAACAATCAAAATTTAATAAATAAAGATACATTTGAAAAAAAATCGAATGTTGATAATAAACAGAGTATATCATTTACCGGCATAACCCATGCACTTCAGGAAGTATCAATAAAATCATTGGATGATGCCATAAAACAGTGGGAAAAATTGAAATATGCGCCATACTATGAAGCATTAGATGATTTTAAATATCCTGAAAATAAGGTAATACGAGCAAAGAATTTCGGATTTTTAGAGCAATTAACCCCTGAGATGAAAAAGGGTTTTGTAGAACATTTTGAACAAGTAACAGGATTTCCAAATTTAAATGCTGTTTCAGAGCGGATTGAAAATGAATTTGTAACACGAGTTTATCAGGCAGCTGAAAGAGTTGCAGGCGGAGTAAAAATAATAGCAGCAGGCTATGATCCGACTTGTTCTGTAGGATTAAGAAGAGCATTTCCTGGCAGTGGATTAAATAAATCTTTTGTAGTTTTACGAAATGCATCTTCTCTTTCAGACACAGAAGTAGTAAATCATTTTAAAGGAAATTTTTGGTTTAATACAGATCAAAGAATTTTGAGTTTGAATAAAGCGGATAATTTTCCGGAAGTATACACAATGGATCAGGTTCATCATTGTCTGGACATAATGGATGAAAGAGCAAACAAATTGTGGTTTGCAGATGGTGTTAAGACTTATATGAAGGATATGTTGGAATATGAAACCGATCCATTGAAAGGCGGGTATTTTAACATTAATTTAACCAGAGTATTACCTGGAAATGGTGTTACTAAAGAATTTGCGAAAAATTTTGCTTATTTTATAGAATCAGTTCGTGACGGTAAAAATTTGATAAATAACAAAAACTATTATAATACATTGTATTATGCAATAAGATTGTCAGAATTTGGTCAATACACAAATGTTTCAAGAATGAATGCTCATAACAAGCTGATTTCTTCCGGAGCAGAACCGATAAAAGCAAAATTACAATTGCGAGAAGCTTTGGTAAAAGAATATCCTCAAATGAGTCCGGATGAAAAATTTGAACTTGTAAAGGATATAATAAAAGCAGTTTCAAAAGACAATGACAATCCCAAATTTACAAAATATTTTGAAAATGATGCTTTAGAAACTGCTCAATATGAAGAATTGAATAAAGAATTAATTTAATAGCATTATTACATTTGATTTACATAAAACATAACATTTTTGATCCATTGACTACTTGCAGATCTAGCGCAATACTTGCCTGAGTGGCCAATAGCATCAACTGTTGTCAAATGTTCATTAATTCTTCTATTAATTATTCTAGCCATATCGTCGATACATTTTTCGACGCTGTCAAAATGTTTATGTCCGCTATTTAACATAATTCCGCCGATATTATTCTTTTTAACGGCAGCGTGTGACGTTCCTCTACCTGATTCCTGCATAGCTATAGCGACAAGAAATGTAGGGTTAACATTATATTTTTTACCGGCATCAATGAAAGCTTGTCCTTTTCCATAGAAGGGATTATCTTTTTTGGTTCCGTTCTTCTTGGGGATTAGTTTTTCAATAAAATAATTAAGTTCTTCTGCTGTGCCGGGGTATTCTGTGCGTAAAAACTTAGAATTTTTGTTGAATTTATTTTTCGGATCCAATGACAATTTGCTAAGAGGATATGGATACGTATTTTCTTCAATTTTAAGAGGAACTCCTGCAAATTTTGGAAGTTCAAAGCGAGATAAATTAAATATTTCCGGTTCAGCTTTTAAAAGACTTTGAGCACGTCCTGAGATTGGGGCAATAGATTCTGCTACTACCATGGTTACAGGAACAACTTTTTTAATTGCAGCTTTGTTTACTTTTTCTTTAATTATTTTTTGAGGAGTGAATTTTTTCAAACTCATTCTACTATAGCGCACACGCGCTCCAATTCGGGTTAAATGCATATTCTATAAATCCTTATAATTTTTCCAAGTACATTTTTTAAAAAACAAAAAAAAATTTCAAGTGCTAAATGTAAAGATTATTTTAATTTTTTACAATATATTTATCAAGAAGAAGTTTTTTTAATGCTTTTGCATAAATTGCATTTGGTTCAATTTCCAGTAATTTTTCAAGATATTTAAGAGCTTTATGGTATTCACCAAGTTTTTTTTGGGCAGCAGCCATTGCAAATAAAGCATCAATGAATTTGGGATCAAGTTCAAGTGCTTTTTCCAAATCTTTAACGGCATTTTCAATGTTTGGATTTTCGATGTCTTTACGGCTAAGAATTATGTTTGCGCGGTTGTAATAGGCATCTGTCATTTTTTCGTTAAGTTGTATGGTTTTTGTATAATCAAGCATTGCGTCGTTATAGTTTTCCAAAGCCTGATTTGCGACTGCTCTGTAAAAATATGAAATATCCCAATCATTTTTTAGTTCTATTGATTTGTTAATTTTTTCAATTGCATCTGAAAATTTGCCGTTATTTATATCTGAAATCCCTTCATCAAGGTAAGTTTTATAATCGTCCATGTTTTCCTCTTTGTTTTAATATGGTCTTAATGATGTTAAAAATAAAAATCCGATAATAGTTAAAGATATCGTAAAAGCTATCAACATTACAATACCGAATACGGGAATTTTTGACTTAGTTTTGGATTTTGCTGCGGGTTTTGATTTTTGTTTTTGATTTTTTTTAGTTGTTTGAACTTTTTTTTGTGGAAGTTCTTTGGTTTTTGTTTTTTTATATTGAATTTTTTTCTCGTTGTATCTTTCTGCAAGCGATTTATTTTTCTTACCTGTGACAAGAAGCTCCGTATCATATTGCATTCGTAATAGTTTGTCACTGGGGCCGTTTTTGTAAACCGAATAGCTGATTGCAACTTCAAAAGCTCTTTGAAGACATTCTAAAGCTGTTATACCGTCTTTTTTAACTGTTGAGGAGTGGGTGGATTTGTTGCCTTTTCTTTTTAAAAAATACAAATCATCCAAAAATTCTTTTTCTTGCGGATTACCTTCGGCTTTGTCTTTGAGTGTTGCAAGCATATCATCGAAAGTTTCTTCAGAAGTTCTTCTGTTTCCAAGAACATCTTTGCAGACATTTTCGGCAAACCTTCTTGTTTGTGTCATGCACTGTTCAAAATATTCATCACGATAAAGCTTTTCAGCTTCCGTAATTATGTCAAAAAGGTTTTTATCAGTGCTTTTTAGAAAATCAAAATTTGTTGCCATCCTCAATCTCCGAAAATTATTATCACGTAAAAATATTTTTGCGGCAAGTATTGATTTTATTTTGTTTTTACGGTCAAAATGGTTGTGTAACAATGTAATTTTAAGGTGGTAAATATGGAATTTAGTGTAAATGAAAAATGTATTCACTGCGGAAAATGTGTGAAGGATTGTCTTAGTAAAGCTTTAAAATTTGATGAAAATAAAATTCCGGTTTTGGATGAAAGCAAATGCAAAAAATGTCAGCATTGTATGGCAGTTTGTCCCGTTGGGGCATTATCAATTATGGGCAAGGATCCTGAAAATTCCGATTTGCCGAATAATTTGCCTGAAAGCGATAAGGTTTTGAATTTGATTAAAAACAGAAGAAGTGACAGGCACTACAAGCGTGAAAATCTTGATAAAGAAACAATAGAAAAATTAAAAAATATGCTTAATTGGGTTCCGACAGGCGTAAACGATCACAGACTTCATTTTTCATTTATTGATGATGTTGGGGTTATGGATGAATTCAGGGATTACGCAAACGGAAAACTCTTAAGAATTCTTTCTTGCTGCGACAAAAGAAATATTATTTTAAACGGAATTACATCTCCTGTAATCAATTTTGCGACTAAAAAATTTGAGCGATATAAAGATGCTTTTTTGAAAGGTGAAGATATAATTTTTAGAGGTGCTCCTCACATGGTTGTAGTTTCAACTCCTGCTGATGCGCCTTGTGCTGCGATAGATCCTGTTATTGCACTTTCATATTTTGAACTTTATGCACAGAGTATGGGAATTGGGACTTGTTGGTGCGGATTAGCTTATGCTGTTTTAAGGATTTTCCCTGAACTTTGTGATCATCTTGAAATTCCTGAAAATTACAAAGTCGGATATGCAATGCTTTTTGGACCGAAGGATGTGAATTATCCTCGTGCTACCCAGCCGGAAAACTGTCAGATGGTTTCTGTTAAAAAAGGAATAAAAAATTCGACTTTAAAATCAAAAATTAAAAGATATATAAGACACTTAGTGTAAAATCTTTTTATGTTAATATATTATTGGCTAAATAAAAATAAAAGGAGAGTACAAAATGGCTCAGGCATGTATTTGTAAATCAGGTTTAACCTGTGATTTCTTCGGTTTTGATTTTTCGAAATACGAGGGTAATGTATCAAAATTTGTTGGAGAATTTTCAAAAAGAGCAAACCAAAAAGGTCAGTTTCTTAATTGGGTAAATCTTCCGCAAGAACAGATTAAAAGAGTTGATGAAATTTATACGCTTGCAGAAAAATTAAAAGCACAAACAGGTTGCGAAAGACTTAGCGTTATGGGTATCGGTGGTTCAAAGCATACTGTAGAACATATGTTGAGCATTAACGGCTTGAATGTTTGCCAAGATAAAATTGCTTTTTATTCAGATGTTGATTCTGCAAGTTTTGAAAGATTTTTATATAGAATGGGCAACAAGGTTACTTCATCAAACTATATGATTGCTTCAAAATCAGGTTCAACTTTTGAAACAAAAGACGGATTTTTGAGAATACAGCAAATGTTAATTGATGAATACAAAGCTCAAGGTAACAGCCAAGTTGAGGCTGAAAAATTGGCAGCTAAACATTTTATTGCAGTTACCGATGCTAACAAAGAAAAAAGCGAATTGAGAAGAACTTCTAACGAAAATGGCTGGTTGGGTGATTTATACATCCACGATGATGTCGGCGGAAGATTTTCTGCTTTTGATGATCATGCTTTGTTTACTTTGGCTTATGCTGGCATGAAAAAAGAAGATATGGTTAAAATGCTTTCAGCAGCTCAAGAAGTTTCTGAAATTTCACTTTCTGATGATTTTGCAAACAATATCGCATTAAAAGAAGGTATTTTCTGGGCGGATGCAAAAATGAGCGGAATTGAAGCATCAGTTCATCAATATATGGGTTCAATTTTTGAAAACACCGTTTACTGGCATGCTCAAATGCAGAATGAATCCGTAAAAGATACTTTAAAACAAGTTGCAAAAGTTCCTGATGCAATGCACCACAGTGCAGAAGCTCATTTTAACCCTGCAAACAAACTTGTTTTCGCTCTGACTGTTCCGAATGACAACGGCGAATGCAAAGAAAATGCAGAAAGCTACATCGGCGCGCTTTGCAAATCTTACGAAGTTACGGGTGCATTCTTCTGTGAACATATTGACACACTTAAAATGGGCTTAACTCCTGAAGCTGCAGGTGCTATGACTCAATTAAGAGCGTATGCTACAGTTTATCAGGAAATTGTTGAAAAAATTACTAAAGGAATCGCTTTCCCTGAAGTGCTTGACAGTGTTCTTCAGCCGCACGTTGAATTCTACAAAAAGAATTTGAAAGGCGGAGTTGTTGTTCCTGGTAGAGTTTCAAAATAGTATAAGCTTTCTTGATTTTGCTGAATAGAAAGTTTTCTAAAGGTAAAATTTGATAGCTTGAAATTTATTAAAAAAAACACCGTTTTGTAAATAAATAGCAAAATGGTGTTTTATTTTTAATGTTATTTTTTTGCTCAAAATATGTTATAATAAAGGCATAGAGTTATTGGGAGTTATGAAAAATGCTTGATTATGACAGTTTGCTTAAAAAAATTCCGAAAGTCAAAAAACTGCTTGACGATGGTTCAAATCATATTCTTTACCATTATACAAAGCCTGAAAAGCTTTTGAGTATTTTGGAATCAGGCACAATAAGGTTTTCTAATGCACTTTATCTTAATGACAAAGAGGAAGTTACGTATTCGTATAAGCTTATCGGAAATCTTATTGACGAAATGCCTGAGCTTAACAAAGAATTGTTTTCAAAAATTAAAGAGCATTTTTATAAAAAATACAAAAATATTATTGACGGTCAGGACAATTTTAATAACAAATCCGAATATTATACAATTTCATTTTCGACAGAAAGTGATAACCTGACGCTTTGGAACAATTATTCTAAAGGACAGACTTACACAGGCTACAATATCGGATTTTGCAAAAAAGATCTTATTGCCGATATGGAAAAACAAGGATTTCATTCTGTCTACGGCAACGTAATCTATTCTAAAGAAACCCAGATGACTATTTTGAAGCTTATTTTTGAAAAATGGAATAAGGAATTTGAAAAAATAGCTTGCGCTAAAATTACGCCGAAAATCCTCGAAAAACAACAGGATATTCTTTTTGAACTTGCAGATATTTTGAGTATAGTCAGTTTGTTCTTTAAAAATCCGTATTTTAAAGATGAAAAAGAATATCGTATTATTTTTATAAGTAATTACAGTTCAAATTCTTACAGGCAGACGAAAATCTTTGAGAAAAACGGGCTTTTTATTCCTTATATTGAATATAAATTCTTGAAAAAAACAGTAAATTCAATAAATATCGGGCCGACTCTGGATGAAAATATTTTCTACACAAGCACTTGCCGTATGTTGTCGAATTTTGGATATGACAAAAAAACAATTAATCGGTCTAAAATTCCTTTGAGATATTAGTTCATTTTATATATTTTGCCTGCCGGAACTTTGTTATTGCGGTATTTCCAATATAGTGCCATATCAAGCAGTAAAAATGCGGTATTTAAAAGATAAAGCCAAAATACCCAGTCCATACTGTTGAAAATTTTGTGAAGTATTCCGAAAATATAACCCAGTAAAATCAAAAATGAAAAATGAATACTTTTGCCGCCGACACATTTGCTCTTATAAGTTTTCAGTGCTGCAATCGGCCAGCTTATTCCAAAACAAACCATCATTCCTGCTTCAAATATGCTCATGCTATTTCCTCCAATTTTTTATTCTTAACTTCTAATTTGTCGGAATTATTTTTCTTTTTTAAATCAACTTTTGAATTTTGTTCAAAACCGAGGCTTCTCATTATCGGATGCAAAATATGATTGCTGAGTTCTGACGCTATCCAAGCTAATCCGATTACTGTTCCGACTAAATTGCTCAATTCTATAACACCTTTCGGAAGCGGAAATTGAGGCGGTTTTTCATCATTTAACAGATGCTCTTTTAATGTTAATTTGTCGTCTTCATTTGCTTTTAATGTGTTGGAAATCTTGGAGAGCAGCTTATGATTTTTACGCTCTTTGATATCCATTTTGGCAAGTCTTGTATAATTTAAAAACTCGTTTGCATCTTTAAATTTAGGGAAATCTTTATCACCTTTCAGAAGTTTTTGCGCAAATTTAAATCCGTATTTCTGAAATATAAACGGAATCATAGTAAGGTAAATTGCAACACATAAAGTTTGGTATAAACCTTCTTTTGTAGCTGCATATTTTCTAGTGTTTATATCAACCTTTTTATCCATCATAATTGCAGCCGGTCTTCCTGTTGCTTTGAAGAAAGATTCTGTTGTGACAGTATATTTTGTGTTATTTGCAAAGTTTACAAACTGTGGATTTAGAAGGACGTTAGCTATTTTGTCAAGCATTACACACCTCCTATTTTTGTGCCGGAATTATAAAAATTGCTGAAATGGTATGGATTAATTGTTTTATAATTTCCGAAATTTACTGACTTAACTGGCTGAGAATTTTTAGCTGTGGTTAGGGAAGTTTTTTTTAGTGGTTGATCTTTTTTCCCCGTAAATAAATTTAACAAAGGTTTTGTTGTAAGGTTACAAATCCCCGGAATTATGAATAATGCCGTTAAACTAACCGTAATTAATGATAGGGTTGATTGCATTTTGGGTAATTCTTTTAAATGATTTGTTTTTTCAGCCAATTTATGGGCAAGTTTTTCGACAACGGCGTCTGTTGCAAGATAGGAAACAAATGCAACAGCTCCTGTTAAACCTTCTCTGAATGCAGTGTAAACCCTTGATTCTCTTTCTTGTTTTTTGTCCATCATTGTGAATGTCGGTCGTAAAATTCCTTTAGATAACGCAATAGTTAAAGCTCCATAAAGAGCTTTATTGTTCTTCCCAAGCGACATACATAAATCTTTGAATTTTTTTTGAAAAGGGGTAGTCATATAAAATCACCATTCTAATTCTAAATAGTAAACAGGGTTTGTAAAATGATTTTTTAATACGCTTTAATATTCCTTAATATTTTGAAATTTAAAAATTGTGTATAGAAATTGATGATTAAATATTTTGTACTATTAACTTATATAGATATAAATTTTAGTTAAACCTGATTAAAAAATAAATAAATTTATTGAAAATTACTATCTGTCCAAAATTCAACTATAATTGCATAAATTTGACCACTTTTGTGTGCTGAATTTTCTATTGTAATCGATGCAATATTATTATTTGAATTTTGAATTGTACCGTTTTTAATTAAATAACCTTCATTGGAATTTAGTTCTTTTGTATAAGTAGGAATTTTTTTAACATTTTTATCTTTAGGATTAATAAAAATATTTGAATTAAGTTCCGGAAGATTTTTATCTATTTTGTAAGGTTTTGATGCTTGGATAATTCTAAAATTAATACTTGAATTGTTTGTTTTAGGTAATTCAAAAAATATTGTATTAAATGTTTTATTTTTTATTTCGGTATCAGGAATTACTAAATAAAAATAATTAGAATTAATTACACTTTTTTCCCTAGCTTTCATAAGATAAGTATATTTTTTCTTTTTTGCAAGCAGTTCTAAAAAGGTTTTGCAATCAATTGTTTGATAAGGACATTTTTGACCGCACACAAGTCCGGCTTGAAGTTCTTTAGAATTTTTATAAAAATAATACCCAATTCCGGAAAGAATTCCTAAGCCACCAAAGGTTGAACCTAATGCAATAGCAGTTACGACTCCATCACTTAAGCCGTCATCTTTTTTAACACTTTGTGGCATATCTTGAATACTAATTCTAAAAGTATTTAAGCTTTGGTTGCTGTAACAACACAAATTTGAAGACGATAAAAATAAAATGAATAAAATTACAACCAAAAATTTTTTCATAATACACCTAATGTAAATAACAAAGTTCCGTTGTAATCACCCAAAACAGCTCCCGGTCGGATAACTGCAAAAGGCGTAAATTCTTCTGTAATAACATGATCAAATGGTTCTGATATGGTATATGATGTTGGAAACATAGATAAATTAAATTTGGAAAAATCATAACTTTTATCAATATGTTCTAATCCCGGAAATTCTGCATTAACAATTATTGGTGAAGATAAATTTGTATGAATTTTTACTCTGACAGGAGTTAAGGCAACTACATAGTAATCTTGAAAGACTTTATTAATACTTTCAATTTTTAAATTGCTCAAATTTCCGTTTTTTTCATGTTCAATATCATCAACAATTATTTTTTCAATCTCTAATACCTCAGGAAGTCCCATATTTAAAACTTGTGTTGCCTGATTTGCACAAAACGCTTGTGAATTAATTTGAAATAAAATTACACTTAAAAAAGTTATTATCTTTAAAATTTTCATAGTGAATATAATGTCAAATAAAAATTTAATAATAGAAATTACATAAGTAGGTATTTTTTTTATCACCTTCTTAATTGAACTGATTAGATAATATAAATATTTTTTCAAATATCCTAGATTTTTTATATCGAGGTTTTTATGAAAAAAATATTTATTATTTTGCTATTTATATTACTCCAAATTAAAACACCCGTACTTGCAAATGTATCAGTCAAAAACTTGGGTGACACAATAATTTCACCTAATCAAATATCAAAACAAATTCAAGTAGTTGAAGATTCAATTATAAGTCTTAGATTTTTAATTAAAGTAAGAACATTAGATCCATTTATATCAAATAGTTCAAATCCTCAATATAAAATACCAATTAATCAATTGTACTTAAATGATGGTGAAAATGAATTTCAAATGCAACCGAATTCTGAAATTACATTATTATCATTATCAGAATTACAATTTTGGGGTTATACAAAAAATTACAATTGTATAATCAAAAATATTGGAGTATTACCTCCGGGGACATATTTTTATCATTGTTATTAACGATGTTAGGTTTTTTTACAGAAGCTTTTGCAGCATTAAAAGTTACACCGACATTGCTTGAATATTTCAGCAATAAATCAGTCATTATCAAAAGGCTCAATTGCTCCGCAGACGGGGAATTCATCATCTCCGTCTGCTTCTTTCAATATAAAAACAAACGGAGAAGATTGTAATTACACATATACAATGCAAGCTAAAGTTTATTCTTCTGACAATGGAGATGTAAATGCTTACTTTAAAAATTCAAACAGAGAATATATTATTTTAGGCAATATTTCATCATCAAATATTCCTGCTGCAAACTCAATTAATAACATAAAAAGCGGAACTCCAAACAGTTCTGAAAACCCAAATGCAATAGCATATCCGATTACAAATATGCTAACAAATATTGAATCAGCTTCGATGATAAATTGTAATACCGGTCGTGGGTTATGTTATTCAATTCAAATGGGGAATTCACAAAACGGCAATATAAGACAAATGCTTGGAATATCTCCTTTAGCAAATACCTATTCAATTTCAAATGACAGAGCGGGAACGTATCAAGCAATAATTACACTGACTGCAAATAGGAATCCTTAAATAAGTGAGAAAAAAATACAGAAAGTTTTGCTTTCTGCGCTTACAGGTTTGATTATATTTATTCAGCCTGTTTTTGCTGTAGTGCAAAATGAAAATATTATTACATACATAAACCTCAATGAAAAAGCTTTTTATGATGTTGAAATTGTTTTAACAAAAGATGAAAAAAATTTGTTACCTTTTAAGCAATTGTCAGAAATTTTTGAAGTAAAAACAAAACTTAATCACTCTACAAAAGAAATTGAATTTGAAACTAATGAAGGTAAGAAAGGAATTGTAGGATTTAATTATATCATTTTTGATAACAAAAAAATATCTACAAATAAAAATTACTACCAAAAACAAGGTCTAATGGAAGAAATAAAAGATGAAATATATTGTGATGCAAAAGATTTGAATATTATTTTTGGCGCAGAATTAAAAACAGATAAAAATGATTTATCAGTATCAGCAAATACAAAAAGAGATTTAATTTTGCTTAGAGGAATTGAGTATAATGAAACAGAAGATAATACAAAAAAAATAAAAGCTTATAAAAATATTCTTGCTCCGGAAAAAAATAAAAAAATTCAATTTGACTCCATCACACTAAATAACAACACAATGAGTGATACAGTTTCTCAGTATTTAGTAAGCGGAACTTCTAAAAACATGTTTTTTAATAACAACACTCAAGTGGTTTTAAAAGGTAAAGCTTACAACGGCGATTTGAGTATTGATATGAATACCTACAATTATAAAGGAGAATTATTTTCATTTGGAGGGCTTGGATTTAAATATAAAAACAAATTTAAAAAAATTTAATACTTGACTAAGAGTGACTATCAAGTTGTAAAATTATAAAAAAGAAAATATATGAAAAATTTTTTATTTATTTTATTAGCAACAATTATATTTGTTTCGATAATATGCGCAATTTTTACAAAATTTGCGCCCAAGGAGGTTAATATGGCAAATAAAAATATTCTTATTGCATACTATTCATATTCAGGCAACACAAGGGCTGCAGCTGAAAAAATTCAATCAGTTACAGGCGGAGATTTATTTGAAATAAAACCCGTAAAAGAGTATCCAAAAGATTACAATATTGTTGTAAATCAAGCACAACAAGAAAAACAAAATAACATTATACCTGAATTAGTTGACAATGGAAATGTAGAAAATTATGATATAATTTTTGTAGGAACGCCTGTGTGGTGGTATACAATGGCAACACCTGTAAAAACATTTTTAAGCAAAAATAATTTTGCAGGCAAAACAATTGTACCGTTTTGCACTCACGGAGGTGGCGGAGCATCTTCTACATATACAGATATGCAAAATTTGGCAAAAAATGCTAAATTTAAGGAAGGTTATACAACATACGAAAAATCAGCAAATATAGCTGACATAAAAAAATGGATAGAAAATATTAATTTATAAACGTGATAAAAATGAAACACTTTTAAACATAACGAAAAAAGGTGAAGAAATTATAAAAAATTATAGTTTTAAAACTGCAGATTTAGAATTTCAAAAGACATAGCATTTATAGAAATTCCTCTAAATAAAATAGAGGAATTTCTTAAAAATTCTAATTATTTTAATTTGTTATAAACATCATCATTAACCGGTTCCAGCCATTCATTAGAAGTTTCAAAACCGTCAATTTCAACGGCAATATGAGAAAACCAGCTATCAGGTGCAGCACCATGCCAGTGCTTAACATTTGCAGGAATATTTATAACATCACCAGGTTTCATTTCAATTGGTTCTTTTCCCCATTCCTGATAATAACCACGTCCGCCAATAGCAATTAATATCTGTCCTCCTCCGGTTTTGGCACGGTGAATATGCCAATTGTTGCGACACTTGGGTTCAAATGTTACATTGAACATTTTTACCTGAGATGTAGAAATAGGGGCAAGATAGCTTTGACCGATAAAATATTTTGCATAAGCGTTATTGGGTTCACCTATCGGAAACATTATTGTTGAAGCGTATTTATCTTTTTCGCTTACAGCCTTTGTCGGTTCATTCCAGACTTCTTTTGCTAAATTAAAAGCGGCCCAAGCCTTTGGCCAACCTGCGTAAAAACCTGTATTTGTAATAATTGCAGCCGCTTCTTCTTTTGTTACTCCATGATTTTTAGCATTTTGTAAATGATATTTTAAAGAAGAATCTGTAATTCCCTGTGATATCAAAGAGACAAAAGTTATAATACTTCGAGTTTTTGTATCAATATCCTGATTGTTCCAGTTTTCGCCGAACAATATATCATCGTTATAATGTGCAAATTCAGGGGCAAAATCTCCAAGTTGATCTCTGCCTGCTGTTTGAACTATTTTTTTCATATTTTTATCCTCACAATTTTTTGCTAAAACTAAGCTATTTTGAAAAACAAATAATGCTAATAACAAAACTGATATTTTTTTTAACAATTTTTACCTCCAAATTTTCAGGTTAAAAATTTTCGAAACCATCACAACCAATTTTTCAAATATTAAAAGTATTTATAAATTTATTATCTCAGATGTTAAATAAAATAGCAAATACTTATAATGCATTTGCAACTATACTTGATAGGCATACATAAAAATAGAAAATGCTGTTTGTATAATTTATATTACGAAGTTCTATTTGTGAGTATTTATTGGTTTAACATTAAAATTTGAACGGTATTCGGTTTCTTGCCAAAAAATATTTTCAGCAACTAGGCATTCCGGATTAAGTTCTACTCCGTCCAGCATTATTTCTTTGAATTTTTTATACCCTGCTCTATCTATTAAATGACCGCCATGAAGATATTCCGGCTTGTTATCCATAACGTAAGCGGAGAATACTCTATGGTAAAAGCTGCAGCCAGAGAAGGTTGGATTGATGAAAAAAGAATTGTTACAGAAAATCTAATTGCAATGAAACGTGCTGGGGCAAATATCATAATCACATACCACGCTCTTGATATGGCAAAATGGTTAAATGAATAAAATAAAGGTTTGTATGATAAAATCAGAAGAATTATTTAAAAAAGCACAAAATATAATGCCAGGTGGTGTAAATAGTCCTGTAAGAGCATTTAATGCAGTAAAAAAGACTCCATTTTTTGTAGATAAAGCTCAAGGGGCATATCTTTATGATGTTGATGGAAATAAATATATAGATTATGTATGTTCTTGGGGGCCTGGGATTTTAGAAAATGCATATAAACAAATAGGTTTGCAAACTAAAAGAGTGGGCTCACTTCTGTCTGTATTTTTTACGGATATTCCAATTTCAAACTACAATGATGTTTCAACCTGTGATGTGAATAAATTTGCGGATTATTTCAATTATATGTTGAGTAATGGAATCTATGTTGCACCATCGCAATTTGAATCGATGTT
>CALVEG010000010.1 GCA_944326525.1 Candidatus Gastranaerophilales bacterium | reverse complement strand
CAAAACTTCTCGCAGGTATGATTGATAATTTACCAACTTACCGTAAATAAAATATATTAATTAAAAAAGGAAGCAAGCAAGTAGGGTGCGTCGTTTGACGCACCACCAATACACAAAAAAATATGCCGCAACTCGGAATTGAACCAAGGACACAGGGATTTTCAGTCCCTTGCTCTACCAACTGAGCTATTGCGGCATATTTCTTAAATTTTCACAAGAGCCTAAGCTCTCTATTATCGGGTATTCAATAATAACCTAATTCTTCTACACTTCAATTTTTTGAGGAATTGAGCGGGGCATAATTGCCACGTTTTTTATTGTATTTGCTCAAAGTTTAAAGTCAAGAACTTTTTATTTCTAAACTAAACTTTTCTTCCGAAAATTTGAATTTAGCCTGTCTGCGGAGCCAGATACAACGTAACGTTGCGGCCTTCAAGCATTGGCTTTTTCTCAATTGTTAAAGGTTCTTCTTTCAAATCTTCAATAAATCTGTTTGCAAGGTCAAATGCAAGATTTGAATGCTGCATTTCACGCCCTCTCATCATTATGACAACCTTAACCTTGTTACCTTGAGAAATAAATTTTTGAATGCTTTTAATACGCACCTGATAATCATGCGTATCAATTTTATATCTTATTTTAACTTCCTTAACATCAACAGTATGTTGTTTTTTCTTAGCTTCTTTAGCTTTTTTATCAAGCTCGTATTTATATTTACCGTAATTTAAAATCTTTGCTACCGGCGGAACCTGATTAGGGCTGATTACAACCAAATCCAAATCCGCATCATACGCCATTCTTAATGCTTTTATTGTTTCTACAATTCCGAGGTTTTCCCCGTTTTGGTCAATTAATCTGACTTCTTTTACCCTGATTCTTTCATTCATCAAAGGCTGGTTTTTGTCCTTGTTTTTAGTTTCGTTTGCTATTGTTGTATCTCCTTATATTTAATTTACGAGTAAATCATAGCACAAGCACAGTATTTTTGCACATTTTAAATTATTTTAAGATATATTACGAAATGTTAAATTAACTTTTTAAGGTTAAGACGCTTATATATCAAGATTTTCGGCATTTTTCGGAGATAACATAAAATTAAAGTTTTCCAAAAGTATAGCCGATAGATATACTGTTAAGATTTTCCGGCAAAATATAGGAGTATTGATTATGAGAAAAAACAGAAAAGCAAGCATGATGGCACTAAGAGAAAACATGGAACTTGCACCGGTCAAAGGGGTAAAAATTGACGAGTCACTGACTTTCTCAATGGAAATTCCACTGCAAATCCTATTTGATCAATTTACAACATTTATTTCTAAGTCAGATTTTAAAGATATTGCTTAAACGACAAGAAAAACAGATTTTACAAAAGCCTCTTAAACAAAAGAGGCTTTTTAATTGCCTTTAAAACCAAAAGTTACAAATTATTAAATTGTATTGCCGGATAGATATATGTAGGTGTACATATCCTCGTTCTTGTATTAAAATTTTAGACATAAGATGAGGGATAAGGGCAATGAAAAAAAGTGTAATAACGTTATTTGGAATATTATTACTGTCACAGCCGGCGTTTGCAGGTTTCAAAGAACACTTTGACCTTGCGCAAGAATATCTTGCAAATTATCAATACTCAAGCGCTATTACAGAATTTAAAAACGCTTTAAAAATAAATTATCTTGATAATTCCGCAAGAATAGGGCTTGTAAACTCATATCTTGCAAGAGGAACCTATTATGCAAACAACGAAAAAGATTACACAAAAGCTGCCGACGATTATCGTAGCGCACTTTTTTATTTAACACTTTACCCGACAGACGAATCCAGTGTAAGAAATTCTTCTCACGCAATAGCTCAAGTAAACAATAGCCTTAACATATGTTTTGATCTAATAAAATTTGATACATCACCATCTTCAAGATTTGAAAAAGCAAAACAGTTAAGAGCCGAAGGAAATTTTGCGGCTTCAGCATACGAATTCAGCAAATCGCTGGCCGATAAAACTTATGTAAAAGAAAGTCTTGAAGGAATAGGTGATATAATGAAGCTTTTGGGAAATGATCCTAAAAGCGTTGAATATTACAGAAAAGCGGTTGCAGTCGGGCCAAATGACGCAAATTTACGACTTTCATACGCAAGAATACTTGACAATATGGGCGAAGAAAATTTGGCAGTCGAGGAATACAACTACATTCTTTCACAAGGGACAGAAAACAAAGAAGTTTTGTATGCATTAGAAAGAATCTACAACAAAAAGCTTGCTGCAAAACCAAATGATGCTGATACAATTGCTAACCTCGGAGCTATATTGCAAAAACAAGGAAAACTGGATGAAGCCCTTGAACATTACAAAAAAGCAGAATCAATTGATCCTTCTAACATAAATACAAGAATTAACGTCGGAACACTTTACCAGCAAAAGGGGGATTACAGAACAGCAGTAGTTGCCTATGACAGCGTTTTAATACTATACCCCGACAATATTCAGGCTAACCTTTATAAAGCACAATCTCTTGCTGCCCAAGGCGAAAACAAAGAAGCCCAGAACTATTTCAAAAAAGTTCTACACCTTGACCCAGGCAACAGAATAGCTACAGATGAGCTGTTTAACAGTGCAAAAAAATCAATGACAACAGCACAATATATGGATTACGTTAAAAAGAACGCAGAAAGCGCTCAGGTAAACGATATGCTGTACAGTTATGCATTAGATCTTCACAAACAAAACAACCTTGAAGATGCAATAAAAGTTTACACGGAAATTACCAAACGCAGTGATAATCCGGAAGTTTTTGTAAACCTTGCAGTTGCGCAGAGTCAGCTAAAAAACTATCCTGATGCACTTGCTACATTAGAAAATGCAAAAACTAAATTTCCTAAAAACTCACAAATTGAAGATGCATACAAAAACATCAGCGCTCAAGATGTATCCGCAAAATTTGACCGTGCAGCAGAATTTTTCAACAACAAAGATTATGAAAATGCAATTAAAGAATACCTAAAAGTTACCCCTCCAACAGCGGATTCTATGCTAGGTGTAGCATCAGCTTATCAAAACTTGAATAACAACACTCAAGCTATTGAATATTACAAAAAAGCACTTAATCTAAAACCGACAGATTCTGATATTGCATACTACATAGGAGTACTTTATGCTGAAAGTGAGGATTACAAATCAGCGCAAGAATATCTTAAAAAATCCCTTGCTTTAAACAAAAATAATAAAAAAGCAACCGAATATTTAGCGTCAATTGTTTCACAAATAAACACAAACAATCTAAACGAAGCAATAAATTTATATGATTCGGGCAGTTATGATGAGAGCATGAATATTTTAAATAAACTTATTGTAACCGATCCGATGAACGCTTATGCTTATTACTACAGAGGGATGATTTACGATACGAAAGAAAATAAACAAGAAGCGGTAAACAACTTCAAAAATGCTTTAAAATACAGTACAAGCGATGATTTAAACATTCTTAATTATTTAATAGCAGTAGATTTAGACTCTATGGAAAAATACAAAGAGGCCTATTCATATTATCAAAAATATGCCTCCTCAAATGCCCCTGATGATGAATACAAGCAATATTCATCAACCAGACTGGAAGAACTAAAGGATTATGCAAAATAAAGTACAAAATTTAATACAAAGCCGCGTATCGCTTGCCCCAATGGCAGGTATAACGGATTATGTACTTAGAAGTTTGGTAAGAAGATATTCACCGGAAGCACTTCTTACAACAGAAATGATAAGTTCTGAATACTTGGCGCAAACTTTAAATGGACGCTCCGGACAAGAAATTTTCAAACGAGCAGAAAATCACAGCCCGATATCATACCAAATAAGCGGTCATAAACCGGAAATGATGAAAAATGCTGCAAAATTTTTGACACAATATGCAGATATGATAGACATAAACATGGGATGCCCTGTGAATAAAGTTGTAAAAGGACAAGACGGATGCGCCTTAATGAGGAATCCCGACCTTGCTTCTGACCTTGTAAAAGCGGTAAAAGAAGGAACAACCAAACCTGTAAGCGTAAAATTCAGACTCGGGTACACATTAGACGAGATGAATTTTGTAGAATTTGGAGAACAAATGCAAGAAGCAGGCGCAGATTTTATAACAATCCATGCCAGAACCCGCTCACAGATGTACTCAGGGAACGCTGATTGGAAAAAAGTAAAAGAATTAACAACATCCGTAGACATTCCTGTTTTTGTAAACGGAGATATAACAAGTATTGAAACAGCTCTACAAGCACTTGAAGATTCAGGAGCTTACGGCATTGCAATAGGTAGAGGCACTTTAGGCGATCCAACTCTTTTAGGAAGAATCGCAACCTATCTTAAAACTGGTAAAAAACTTACCCCGCCAACACTTGAAGAAAAGGCTGAAATACTAAAAAAACACCTTGATGATGAGATTGAACTTCGAGGAGAAAACGTTGGAATTAAATTTATGCGAAAATTTTACCCTTATTATTTCGCAGGTTTTCAAAATGCGAAAAACTTAAGAGCAAAACTTGTAACCGAAGAAAATTATAAAAACATAATAAAAGCTCTTAATGAGTTAAGATTTGTGAACATTTAAAATATATAAGTCAATTTTTGATATTCACAGACATTAAAGAGCACAGGAGGCGTATCAGATATGACAAATATATTAAAAATAGCAGAAGGACTAAATATAACAACCCCAACAGCACCCAAAATGACAGTTAAGAAAGCTGTTTTCAATTCGCTAAAGACACCAGATTACAGAATGATCACAACTAAATGTTTTGATAATACCAGCACATTACTCAATCCCAGAATAGACAGCATAGAATTTGTTGACAAGAACGGAATAAAAGCATCTTATACCTCAAAAAGATTTCAAAACGGCAACAGGTTTGAAGTTTACAGATTTTCAGATGAAATTGTTAAAGTTTTAAAGGATAAATTTGGGCAGATTAGAGGTTTTAAAAGCACAACAGCAGATAATGCCAACCTAAATCAGGAAAAAATATACGAAAACGCAAAAGAAGCAATACGTAATAAAACACATTACTTCTTTGCATAATATTCTTTCAAAATTCAAGAATTTACATAAAGATTTTACATTCTCTCCGGCGCTGAAACCCCAAGAAGGGTAAGAGCGTTGTTCAGTACCTGCTTAACTGAAAGCACCAGTGCCAAACGTGATCTCATAAGTTCTTTGTCGTCTGAAATAACTCTATTTGCATTATAGAAAGAATGAAATTCAGCAGCGAGCTCCTGAACATATCTGCAAATTGTATAAACTTGACGAGTCTCAGCAGATATCTTAATTAAGGCCTTAAATTCTTCAAGTTTAAGAACAAGCTTACGAGCGCTATCAAGAGTAGGCTCAAGAATTTCAGATTTATAATTATTTACTAACTCATTCAATTCACTAACAGTCATAGGCGCAGGAATTGATTTACCGGATTCTGTATCAATTTTAGCTTCAACAGCATTACGCAAAATTGAGCAAGCTCTTGCATGCGCATACTGAACATAAAATACAGGATTTTCGTCACTATTAGTTTTAGCAAGTTCAATATCGAAATCAAGAGTGTTATCAATGGATCTCATACACATCCAGAATCTTGTTGCATCAACACCGACTTCCTCAATCAAATCATCAAGCGTAACCATATTTTTACGCTTACCCATTCTTACCTCATTACCGTTAATCACAAGATTAACAAGTTGACCAAGAAGGATTTCAAGCTTGTTCGGATCATACCCTAAAGCTTCGATAGAAGCCTTGACTCTGGCGACATAACCATGGTGATCAGCACCCCAGATATTAATCATACGATCAAAACCTCTCTCAAGTTTATCAATATGATAAGCAATATCGGCAGTAAGATAAGTATTAGCCCCATCAGCTTTTTTAATAACTCTATCCTGGTCATCCCCAAAATCAGAAGACCTAAACCAATCAGCGCCATCTTTAGTATAAATTTTGCCGCTTGCTTTCAATTTATTCACACACTCATCAACTTTACCGGACTTATGCAAAGTAAGTTCTGAATAAAAGTTATCAAAATTAACACGGAAATTTTCAAGCAAAGCTTTTTGAAGATTTTCCATTTCATTTTTAGCAAAATCGCACAAGATTTTGAGAGTTTCATCACTTTGAACCGGCTTGCAAAAATCATTAAGCTCAAGAGAAGTATCTTTCAGAATTTCCTTACTGTTTGCAACAAACTTCTCTGCAACCGGAATCAAATAATCTCCGGGATAGTAATTCTTTCTTTCCAATTCATCAGTCGGGAAATCTACATTTTCCCCCATTTTTTGACGAATACGAATAGCAAGAGAATTGCCTAATTTTTGGATTTGCGAACCTGCATCATTAATATAAAATTCTTGATAAACTTCGTGCCCATAGAATTTAAGAAGATTTGCAAGCGCAGAACCCATAGCCGCCCATCTTCCGTGCCCGATATGGAAAGGACCTGTAGGGTTTGCCGAAACATATTCAAGAATAATTTTTTCTTTATCAATATTTTCAGGTCGCCCAAAATTTTCTTTTTTCTTAAAAATTTCATCAATAGCAGAAAGCAAAAGATTTTTACCGGCCTTAAAATTGATAAAACCACCAATAACTGAGTATTCGTTATCTTTATCATCAATTTCAGACACAATAGCACTTGCAATAGCAGGAGGAGCAATTTTTGCAACACGCGCAAGCGAAGAAACATTTACAGCAAAATCACCAAAATCGTGATTTTTAGGTTTTTCCACAACAAGCGTATTGGGTAAATATTCACTCATCTGGCCAATTTTTCCGCCAGAAATAGCTTTTTTAAGCGCATCTTCAATATTATTCAAAAAATAATCTTTAATCATCTTTTTCTCTCCGTAAATTCTCTTATAAAAAAATTATACAATAAAAAATTTCAGGATATAAACATCCTACCCAAAAGGCTCGTGAAATATTGTAACAATGTTTTAACATAAGTCGAAAAACTTAAAGATATATTGATTAAAAACCGATAACAAAGTCAATGGAGTATTTTTATGTCTTTTGAGAACATTAAGAATTCACAAAACAACAAAACCATAACGTGGGAAACATTTAGAAACGAGTTAAAAGCAAAGAAAGCTGATTCGGAAACCATTAGCAAAATGCGCTCAATTTTTTATGAAATTGACGTAAATAAGGATATGCGTTTGAGTCAGGAAGAAATTAACAATGCATTTTCATTATTAAATTCAATAGACTCGGATCAGAATGGAAAAATTAGCGATCACGAATTAAAAGCCTCAGGAAACAGTCAAAAATTCGGGACAGAAAATGCTGAAGATATAAATCAATTTATAACATCCATCCAACCAAAATCAAACGGATCAACAGAAGCTACAGTTGGAGCAGCACAACCCCCAACAACAGCAGAAGCTAATCAACAAACAACTTCACAAATAGCACCAAATACAAATACACAAGAAACTAATGATATTTCACAAGAAGAAAATTTAGCAGAAACTGAACAGGAAGCAAAAAGTAAAGAGGCAAAACAACAAGCTTTAACTGAATATACAGTGCAACCTGGCGACACCCCAGAAAAAATTGCTAAAAAATTCGGATTAACAGGTGAAGATGCAAAAGAATTTATTGAACACTTAAAAAAACAAACGAATCAAAAAGGCTGGTTTATAGTAGGTCAAAAAATTACGCTATTAGGCGATCATACAGAAGCTCTGAAAAACATGAGCGGTTATACCGAAGATAAAACAGAATTAAACAATCGCTGGGCAAACACAGACGCTGGCAAGAAAGCGATAGCCGCAGAGGAAGCTAAAAAAAGCGAAACAAAAGCATCAACAACAGAATCAGCACCAAATGGCAGAAATCAAAATTCTTCTGTATCGGAAGGCAATCTGCCAAAATCAATTCAAGATCGTATAAATTCACTTAAACAAAGCGGAGATTCATACGAAATCATAGGCAATGCCCAAAATGGGTACACAATAAAAGTAACTTCCGGCAAATACATGAACCAACATAAAATTGGCTTAATTGAAATGAAATACGACTCTGCTGGTAATTTACAGACTTACACTCAAAAATATAATAATGGACAAATAAACGAAACTACCTACACCGGAGGTAAAAAAACAAAAGTAATTGCCCAACCCGCTCCTGAAAAATTTCAAAAAATAGCAGAAAACATGCAAAAAGAAAGCGGAGGTAATGCAAGAGTTGAATACAATAAAGAAACCGGTCACTATGAAATTATTCAAACAAATATTAATTACAAAGATGTAAAAGAGATAAGAACTGTCCTTGCTGATAAAGCATGGCAAGAAAATTTAAGCTCAACCGATGCGGCAAAAGAAGGAATTAAAGACGCATGGGATACTTTTAGACTTGTAGATCCAAACTCTTGGAAAAAAGCCGTTAATGCCGGCTTAAAAAACAGAGAAGACAGAATCTCAGACTCAGACTACATCCTAACCCAAACGACAACATATAATGACGGAAAAGTAGTTGAAGGAACATATTCGGAAGGCAAACTTAAAACAAACAAAATAATACAATCTGCAAAAGTTTCAACTCCTGAAAAAACAGAAGAAAAGGAGAAAATAAATACAGCAGCGGACATTTACTTTGAAATGCCTGAAGATGCCCCGGAAAACGCTAAAAAATTTGCAAATTCACTTATCAACAACAAAGCAGAACTAATGGAGCAATTAGGTATAGACAATGATACCTATAACGTTTTAGCACAAACAGCAATAGGTATTGCAGGAAAAGAAACCAATTTTGGAGAACAGACTACGCGTCAAACCGCAAAAGATGTATTAAGAAATATGGACATTGTAGGAGTAAAAGATTGGTCATATGGTATGACACAACTAAAATATTCTCTGCATACACAAGACCCTGAAATTAAAAGAAATATGGAAGCATTAGAAATTACAGATGAAGAACAACTTCTTGATCCTGAAGTTTCAGCAAAAGCAACAATTGTTTTATTAGCTAGTTTAAACAAACGTCTTGACACTGCCAAATATCAAAAAGGGATAGAAACAGCGCAAGATACGATTGTTCAATACAAAGGCTGGCAAATTAATGAACAAGGTATTGGAGAAAAAACAGGTAATACAGAAGCTTGGACAAATGAAATAAGCAGACAAGATGCACTTTGTGCACTATGGAATGGAGGCGAAGCAGCATCTCTTATTAACGGCACCTTCAAACCACAAGGCTGGGAATATACAAGGGTTGTAAATGAGTACACACAAAAATACAAACTTGTAGAAACCGAGGAAGCAAGAGCAGCAGCAGAAACAAAAAGCGAACAATCCAGAACATTTGAAAACATGACAAATAATGGCGAAATGGGTTCAATTGTATTTTTACCTGCGATGTATACAGACAAAGCAAAACACCTTAATACCGCTGCTGAAATAAAAACTCTTAACCAAACATTAAAAGAAAAAAATATTGATGCAAACCTCAGAAATCAACTTGTTACAGCACTTCAAAACGGCGAATTAAGTTTTGACTTTGGGCTGGCCAAAGAAGAAATAGACTCATTAACAAATTCAGATATAAAACTTTTACTAACACATCTTAAAGAACTTAAGACACAGGTAAATTCAAATCCTAATATAAACACCTCCGACGGCATAAATGCACAAGAAGCCTCAATATTAAGAAGCAAATATTCTGAAACTGTAGGAAAAGCCGAAGATAAATTCAGACAGGAATATTTAAATAATCATAGTGCCGTATATAATGCTTCTGACAACAATCCGAAAGTCTTACGAGAAACAAGCACAACACGCGGAGACATGGACTTTGTAAATGCAAATGGATCAAGAAGAGGTTTCCGACACGAAAAACCGCTTCCAGTAAATACAAATACAAGTAACGGACAAATATCTGATGAAGCCAGAGCACTTGCAAATGCAGGTTATGAAATTGCTATGGAGAACCCGAATAATACAAGCAGCGGTCGTTGTTTAAACGGTGTAAAACAAGCCTTCCAAAAAGCAGGTATCGACATTAGCGATATGACAAAATATGGAAATACACCAAAATACATACAAAACTGGTTTAAAGCACATCCTGAAATGTTTACACCAGTTGAATACGTATCATTAGGAAACGGCACAGCACGCGAAATTAATGCTTCTGATATATCAAATCTTCCGGCAGGATATGTTGTGGTTTATATTCCCGGAGAAGGTTACGGTGATCAAGCAGGACACATTGCCATTACAAACGGTAACGGACAAGGTTATGCTGACGCAACAGACAACCTGCAATGGAGTAACTACAATAACAATAAAGGTGACTCCGGCAAGGGCGAACACGGAAAATTCTTAGTATACAAACTTTCCGACAACTGGACTGTTGATCCTAACACAGGACAACTTGTTTTTAAGGGTTAAAAACCTGTTATTTTATATAAACCGTCTCAAACCTGTATGCTTCAAAGGTATTTGAAAAGTAATCAGCTGACAGCCCTGCTTTAACTTTTAATGAACGCAAGAAATCTTTTTTATCAGGAAGCTGCTCCCAAACAGACGGCAAATAAACCGATTGATGATTTCCATCCCTTATTATAATACCATCTTTAAATGGGCGAATTTGCTCCATCAAATCTTCCTCATCCTTAAATGAGATTTTTTGAGGAATGGAAAGAAGTGAAACGGCTATTTGAAGTTCAGGAATTTCCTCTTTCGTAACAGGATTAAACCTATAATCCTTAAACGCAGCATGTTGAGCATTTATAACAATATCCTCTATAAGAGATCTATGAGGAATAATAGAACCAATGCAGCCCCTAAGTTGATTATTTTTTTCTAAAGTTACAAAACAAGCCCCGCCTTCAGCAAATACTTTCGGAAATTTAACCTCTAATCTGCCTGAATCAAATTGAGCATTTAAGCTTCTTCTGCACAAATCAAGAATAAAATCAGAATAATATTCTTTCAAAAAAGTATTTTTCTCGCCTTCAAACAAAAACCACGTTCCATAACCGACTACTTTTGAAGTGTCACCAGTTACAGAATAAGAATTTGTCGTATCAATTCTTATTAAAGAAAACTTGTTTTTATTTGCGAATTTAATTAATCCTAAAATGCCAACTACTCCGCAAGCATTATTTGGAGTGAAATTTTCGCAAATTCCGTTTTCTATTAATTGAGCAGTAAAAGTATCTATTTTAACTGCATCTTCATGTTTCAGATAATGACTTAAATCTGAAGAAACAATAAATCCGTTTTCAGGATTTTGATAATAATAAGAAATAATTTCTTCAATCTTATCAGGAGTAGCATTTCCGACTAAAATCGGAACTATGTTTACATTGTCAAAAACAGACTGAATAATAGGAACTTCTATTTCAATAGCATGCTCAGGTGCAATTGCATCATCCTGATAATCAGCTCCAAATCTTTCCTTTAATTCCTTTGTAATTTCAGTATTAATTTCGATTTTACCAAGCGGAGTTTCCCAGAAATCAAAACTGCTTAATCCAAGCCCCGAAAAACCTACCCTGTGCGCAGGAGCTATTATAAAAATATTTTTTATATTTTTATCCAGCTGACTTATTCCTTCATACGCCAGTCTTCCCGAAAAAATGAGTCCTGCATGAGGAACAATTACGGCTCTTGCTGGAACTTCATAAGTATTTTTGTTATTTTCTTTAAAACTATCAATTTGTTTTCTTAATTCATTTACATCAGCAGGATAGAAAGTTCCTGCGACAGAAGATTGTTTAATTTTTTCCATAAAAGTATTATAATACAACATATGAAATTTCAAAACAATCTAAAGGTTGAGAAAATTCAATGCCAAATTTGTCCTCGCAAATGTATCTTATCCGAAGGACAAGAAGGATTTTGCCATGTTAGAAAAAATATTAACGGCAAAATTGAGTTAACTTCATACGGCTACAATACAGGTCTTGCAATTGACCCTATTGAAAAAAAGCCGCTTTATCAATTTTACCCGCAAACCCCGATTTTATCTTTTGGAACTTTAGGCTGCAATATGGGGTGTTTATTTTGCCAGAATTGGCAGACCACAAAGAATAAATCAGATTGCAAGACCTTAAATAAAACATCCCCCGAAGAAATTGTTCAAATAGCTCTAAAATACAATTGTAAAAGTGTTGCATTTACATACAATGACCCGATAATATTTTTTGAATACGCGATTGACACAGCAAAACTTTGCAAAGCAGAAGGGATAAAAACAGTCGCCGTAACATCAGGCTACATAAATCCAGAACCTGCTAAAGAATTTTTCAAATACATGGACGCGGCAAACATTGATTTAAAAGGATTTAGCGAAGAATTTTACAAGAAGAACTGCCTTGCTCATATTAAACCTGTCCTCGACACAATAAAATATGTTTCTAATGAAACAGACTGCTGGGTTGAATTAACAACAATGCTAATAGAAGGCGAAAATGACTCTGATGATATGATAAAGGAAGAATGCGACTGGATTTTAAACAATTTAGGCGATTGTGTTCCTTTACATTTCAGCGCATTTTTTCCCCGCTATAAATTTTCCAACAGAAAACAAACCGATTTTTCAACATTGTTAAAAGCCTATTCTATCGCAAAAGATTCCGGCTTAAACTACATTTACACAGGGAATATAACAAACACAGAAACCTCAAGCACCTATTGCAAAGCTTGCCACAAACCAGTAATTTTAAGAAATGGCTATGAACTTATAGCATACAATCTTGATGAAAACGGCACTTGCAAATTTTGCGGAACAAAATGCGACGGCAGATATTAAAAAAAGAGATTAAAAAATTCCCCTTACAATAAGAGGAATTTTATTATGCCTGATGCGATTCGAACGCACGGCCTTTTCCTTCGGAGGGAAACGCTCTATCCAACTGAGCTACAGGCACTAATAAATTAATTTTATTTTAATCATAATAAAAGAGCCGCTCATTTACAAGCGGCTCTTTTGATTTACTATTTAAAATAAGCTTGAGCATCAATTCTTTGACGTTCTTTTTCATCCTCAACTTTGAAGAATGTTGCCTGCTTGAATCCGAACATTGATGCAATTATTGAACTTGGGAAAAGTTCTGTTGCATTGTTCAAATCAAGAACAGCTGAGTTGTAAAATCTTCTTGCTGCAGCAATATGTTCTTCAACTTCATTATATGTTTGCATTGACTGAATCATTGTCTGATCTGATTTTAATTGAGGGTAATTTTCCATATTTACCATCAATTGTCCCATACTACGTTGAATTTCTCCGTCAAGTTTCAACTTGTTTTCAATATTTGCAAAACTTGAATCAAGTTTAATTGCTTGAGCTCTTAAGGCTGTAATATTTTCTAACAAACCTCTTTCATGCTCCATAAATTTGTTAGCAATTGTTAATATGTTAGGAATCAAGTCATAACGTTTTTTCAATTGTACGTCAATACTTGCAAACGCTTCTTTAACTTTGTTTCGTTTTTGTACCAAAGAGTTGTACATAATAATTACTAACAAAATCAAAACGCCCAACACAATTAATAAAATTGTTGATGTAGACATTCCACCTCCTATTGCATTTTCTGCGAATTGTTTTCCGCCCACTACATTATTCATAAATTCCACCTCTTTCTTACTTATTAAAACTTACTACCCAGTTTTTCCAATGATACAACTTCATCAAAATCTTTTCTGCTTTTTTTAACAGGCATAAATTCTTTTTCATAACCCAAAGTCAACATAGAAAGTAAAACCTGCTTTTCATTTAAACCAAGCATTTCTTTTATTGAAACAAAAGTGTTTTTATCTTTTGTCGTTAACTCGTTTGAAACAGCACCGACAATACAGCATCCGATACCTAATTCTTCAGCCCTTAAGGTCATATAACCTATTGCATAAGACATTTGTTCGACTGTTCTGAGTAAAGTTTCATACTCACCCAAAAGAGAAGGATTAAGCATTGTGCTTGAAAGAATATAATCTATTGTCTGAGAATTTCTACCCTGCTTTTCCATTATTTTGGCAAATTTATCAGCGTCCCAGGCTGACATATCAGCAATACAGCATATTACGGCAGAAGCACTGCTGACTTGTTTTTGACCGCCTGCAGCTTGAGATAAAATATCTTTATGTTCCTGATTTCTAACAACAACAAACTGCCACGGCTGAACATTCACCCAACTTGGAGCCATAATTCCACAATTCAGAATAGACTTTATATCTTCATCAGTCACTAATCTATCATTATATACCCGCACACTTTTTCTGTTTGTTATCGCATTTAAGACCATGCTGCCTCCAAATTTATTATATAACCAGTATATAATTATTTCCCTGCTATGACAACTGTAAAGTCCGTTCCGTTACAATAATTATTATTCGGATCGTATATAAACTGATATCCGATTATTGAAGGTGTTTTCTTTTTCAACCAATTAAAATAATCATTAGTAACTTGCTTTGAATGAGCAACAAACTGTGTATGAGTTTTGTTAACATGTCCTGTGCAAACAACTTCAATTCCCAATGTAGATAATTGGTCTTTTATTAGATTTGCTTCTTCTTCATTTCCGTCAGAATACATAATACCAGCCTTTATCTGAGCATTTATTTCAGACGGATTAACTTTTTCTCTATATATAAGTCTATCAACTACTTCTTGAGTTTTTTCCGGATCTAAAATCCAATAGCTTATATAACCTTTTTTATTAGGAGCACCAGGAAGCATTGCAATTTCAACTTTATCCATATCTAAATGTTTTGCCAAACCTGCATACTGAGAAAGCTCATAAAAAGACATATTTGTTTTTATATATTTCTTAGCTACGTTTATAATTTCCGGAAGTTTTGCCAATGTTTCAGGTTTCTTAAGCGCTTCCATCAAACCTCTCAAAAACCATTGTTGACGCTGAGTTCTACCAATATCACCCAAAGGATCATGTCTAAATCTTAAATATCCGACAACCTCTTTTCCGTTCAAATGATTATTGCCCTTTTGAAGATTTATAAACAATTTACCTGAATAATCGTTATAATGCATATTTTTTTCAACATAAATATCAACTCCTCCAAGGGCGTCAACAATTTCTCTAACAGCCTGATCATGAACCATAACATAACGATCAATTTTAACTCCCAGAGTATCCTCAATCGTTTTAATCGTCATACCAATACCGCCTATAGCGTGCGCTGCATTAATCTTTTGAACGCCATGATCTCCTGGGAGATAAACTTTGCTGTCGCGCGGAATTGATATTGCATTTAGCGATTTAGTTCTTGGATCAATATTCATCAATATAATCGTATCAGTTCTTGTTCCCTCAAAAGGATCGGTTCCTTCACCATTTGAGTCAACTCCCAAAAGAAGAATATTTCTTCTCTTTGCGCCAAACGGAAATGAAAAATCAGCCTTATGCTTGGTATCATTATCCTTTGAAAGATTTACAAACAACTTTGTAATCGGATTATCTTTACCAAGATGTTTCTCCAAAAATTCCTGATTATCAGCTAATACAAAAAAGCTTAATGCCAGACCAATTATAATAATTGTTATTACCATAATTGTTCGCAAAAATACAGAACTTTCTCTTCTAATAAGTTTTGCTTGGCGTATTGCACTTTCTTCTTTATTATACTGACTTCTTCTTGGTCCTTTTGGAGTATCTGTTTTCATTATTATATCCTTGTTTTATGTTTTACATTTTAATAATATTATACAATTATTATTTGCACATACAGTAATTTAATGATTTTACATTACTTTTAATAAAAAAGTTGACACAAGCGAAAAATACACAATAAGTCCAACAACATCAATAGTAGTTGCAATTACCGGTCCTGAAGCAACCGCCGGATCAATATTTAACGCCTTTAACGCAAACGGAGTAAAAGTGCCTATGATAGTGGCCATTGTCATATTAATTGTCATTGCAATACCTACAACAACTCCCAGTTCTATACTATGCTGCCAACCGACAGTTGCAAAAGTAACCAGCATTCCAAAGATTGCACCGATAACCAGACCGATAAACATTTCTCTAACAATATGATACATGGCAGAACTCATTGTTACCTGCCCAGTTGACAATCCGCGAACCATCAACGTAATACTTTGCGTTCCGATATTTCCGCCTAAACCTGCTAACAGAGGCATAAATATCGCAACTATAGGAATAGCAGCTATTGTATGATCAAAATGATGGGCAACATTTACTGCGACAAACTCTCCCAGCAAAGTTATAAAAAGCCAAGGCGTTCTTGCTCTTATTGCATTAAATATATTTCCTGACAAAATTTCGTCTTCATCTACAACCTCAGTCGAAATACCTGATGATTGGTAAATTTCTTCTGTTGTTTCTTCTTCAAACAAATCATGAACATCATCCCACGTTATCATGCCCTTAAGCCTGTTATATAAATCTACAACAGGAAGTGCATTGTACTGGTATTTCATAAATTCATCGGTTATATAATCACTGTAATCATCTACATGAAGCTTAACTATATCAGAAATCATGATATCTTCAACTTTTTTATTAACAGGAGAGGTTAAAAGCTTTCTAAGCGAAACAACTCCCAAAAGATGGTTTTGTTTATCCACTACATAGATATAATAAAGCTCCAAATTGTCACGTTCAGCTTTAATTCTTATATAATTCAACACATCTTGAACACTCATATCAGAATTAACAGTCAAAACCACAGGGTTCATAATACCGCCTGCCGTATCTTCATTATAAGTAAGTAATTCTCTTACTTCTTCTGAAAATTTATGTGGTAATTTATCAAGATAAGTCTCAGACTCATCTTCTTCCATATCACCAAGCACATCAGCAGCCGCGTCATGAGGTAATCTTGTTAATATTTTTGACGCTGTTTCTTGATCAATATCTCCTAAGAGTTCAACCTGAAGCTGAGGAGTTATATATTCCATTAATTCCGCAGCTTTTTCTAAATCCAAAAGCTTAAAACATTTCAAACGTTCTTCGGGCTTAAGTTCTTGAAAAATATCAGCCAAATCCGCACTGTGAAAACTATTAAGTTCTTCGCTTAATTGGTCTTGATTTTCATCATCTAGTATTTCTCTTAATCTTTCTATTACGTTTGAAATATTCATCATAAGTTAATTATAATACGAATATAAAAATTGCGAATAAGTTAAATTTGAGTAACATTTTTTTCATTTTGATTTTTTTGCCAAAACAACAAATTGCTTATCATTCAGAGGTTCAAACCAATCAATAAGGGGCTTTTTCTCTCCAAATTCAAGTTTAAAAGTTTTTTCAAAATCTTTATCTGTCAAAAATTCATAACCGATATTAAACCCCGCAGGTTCATTTTCAAACCCGAGCTCCTTAAATTTTTCAGAAGAAAGCTTGTTTGTATCAAAATCCATTACGTTTGAATAATTTAACCCCTTATAACAACAAAAAGGAACTTTTACATTACCGTCCTCTCCGACAGTTAAAAGTCCAAAAGTTCGGCAGATAATACCTCTGAAATTATACACAGAGCATTCATTATTTATCAAAAAAGGACAATCATATAAAAATTTATCACCATTAAATTCTGCCTTTGCTTTTAGAATTTTTTGAACATTTTCAGCGACAATTCTTTTATTTTTGTCACTAAGTCCCCAAGCTCCTAGCATCAAATAATCCATTTCAAGTTTTGAATATGGAATTTGAGCATCTTTACAGCACAAAGCACAACCTTTTTTGCACATTATATATGGTTTTTGAAGCGTAAAAAACTTTTGAAGTTTTTCGTCTAAAAACTTCAAAAATACAATATAGTTTTCAATCATCACGCCTACAGTTTAACTTATTTTTTTTTAAAACACAAATTAGTAATATTAGTTAATTAATTAAAAAAAAATAAAAAGCTGAAAATTTAATTTTCGTGATAGAATAAAGGAGGTTGACAGCCGGTTAAAAACCGAAAAAGAAATCAGGCCTCGTAGCTCAGCAGGATAGAGCAGCGGTTTCCTAAACCGAAGATCGCGCGTTCGAATCGCGCCGGGGCCGGATTTTTTTTACAATGTTTCTTTTTTTATAACAAACCGGCTGCGATGAGAACGCCTTTTGCGTTCGAGCGGGAGCGAGCTCAGGCTGAAGTGCTTTTGCGGTTTGCTATTGTTTTTTCTTTTATTGTAATTTTACAATCAACACTTAAACAAAGATCACTTCTGACTAAACCAATCAAGCATCGGACGAATTTCACCAAATTCTAAATCCTTAAATTCATTCGGCAAATTTCTTTCATAATAATTTAAATTTAAAGAATGATTAACAGGAGATTCCACCCCAAAATTTTTGAAGTTTTCAACAACAACCTCTTTGCCATCAAAAACTTCAGAGTAATTTAACCCCTCTTTTACACACTCAGGCAATTTAACATAAACACCTTTTTCAGAATTCTCAAAACTTGCAAGCCCAAATGTTCTACAAACAATACCGCGTCTTTCGTACAAAAAACAAGTTTTTTCATCAGTCAAAAAAGGGCATCTGTGCATAAATCGCTCTTTATAAGACAACTTTTCCTTCAAAAGTCTTTTAATTTCAGCCTTTATCTTTTTTTGTGCTTCAACATCCAACGTTAAAAGCCCAGCCATCAAATATTCCATCTCTAGCCGAGAAAAAGGGTAATCTCCAACTTCGCAACAAAAAGAACAGCCTTTTTGGCATTTAATAAATGGCTTTTGGCTCTTAAATTCTTTTCTTAAAACTTCATCTAGCGATTCCAAATATTTTTTATACAGGTTGAACATTCAAAAAAGCTTCTTTAGTAGGTTTTCTGCCGCAAGACTTGTCTTCATCACAGAACCCTAATCTTTCACATTTAGGAACAAGATAAGGCTTTAACCAAGGTTCTTCCGCCACAAGCGCCTCACACATTTTTTTAACTAGCATTCTAATTTCATACTGAGCACGTGTACAAAGTCTTAAATTTGCAAGATGAATCATTTCTCTTAAATTTAAACTTGCAACCATTGAGCTTGCTGCAGCATTCGGAAGAACAAATCTCGCATCTTCTGCCGGAATTCCTGCCTCTACAAATTCTTGATACTGCACTGAAATTTTTCTCATAAATGCTATAAATTTCTCTTTTAATTCCGGATCTTTATCAATTGTCGGCGGAATTATATAATCAAATTGACCTTTTTCTTTTACATATCTTTGCGATTTCTGCGAAAAAGACATGTGTCTGTGTCTTACAAGCTGATGAGTACATGCTCTTGAAACATTTGATATTGCAAAACTTACCTGAATGTGTTCTATCGTTGAATAATGCCCTGACGAAATTACTCTTTCAATAAGTTTAAGCATTTTAGCTTCATCATCTGTACTGTTATAAATATTAATAGGCATATCAGCACTATAACAAGTTCTGCAAGCTGTATAAACAGTTTTCAACATATTTTCCGGTTTAGAAATTAAATTTACTACCGGTTGATTATTCCCTTCCATAAGATCCTCCCTTTTAAAAACAATAATACCACACCTTTTCAGGTGTGGCATTATTTAAAGCTTTCGTTACAAATAACAACTTATGATTTTTTGCCGTAACGTTTGTTAAATCTTTCAACTCTACCTTCAGAGTCCAAAATCTTTTGCTGACCAGTATAGAACGGGTGGCAGTTGTTGCAAATTTCAACAGTGATGTTTTCACCAACTGAACCTGTTTCAATTTCGTTACCGCAAACACATTTGATAACTTGTTTCTTATAATTTGGGTGGATTCCGTCTTTCATTTCTAACCTCTTTCCTTAATTTCAAGATTCCAAACTTGATAATTGTTAATTTCGACTACTAAAATATTATACCGCAAAATAAAAATAAGCAAGCATTTTTTAATATTTATTTACTCTTTTAAGGAATATACAAACAATTTCATGCATTTATACTAGAAAATTCAAAAAGTATTATATAAAAGGTTGATGTTATTTTACGTAGAATTTGAAATAATAAAAATACACAAAAAACATAAGGTTGGTACATTTATTACGGGTAAAACACAAATATGAATCTGCACGAACAATGTCTGTTAAGATACTTACAAAAGCCGGATGAGCTTTCTTATTCTACTGAAATATTGAAACTTAATAATTTTATTCTTGAAAAACGTTTTCTGGTTAAAAATTTTGTTGCCAAAACAAACCTAATCAATTATACTGAAAATGTGAAATAGTATTAATTTTTCAGTTTGATCAGGGAAGAGTGTAATGTTAAAAAAAATTTTATATACGGTATGGTTTGTGCTTTTTGGTATTGCAGTATTCTTAAGCCTAAAGAACACAAATTTTAATGCGTTTATTGACATGGTCGAAAACAGAACGTTTGACTTAAGGCAAAATATTATGATAAATGCGCATACCAAACAGCCGAATCAAGATATCGCAATCGTTGCAATAGACGAAGCAACTTACGAGTACATTTTAGACCATTATGGAGAATGGCCGCTGCCAAGAGATGTATATGTAAAGATAATAGATTATTTAGAAACTCAAAACCCACAAATTATTGCATTTGATTTAATGTTTGTAAAATCTATGAAAAGTCCAGTTAATGCAGACGAAGCACTAATTAATGCTATGGCAAAATACAAAAATGTATTTACCGCGATGAACTTAGATAACCAGCCGGAGGATTTAAGAACTCCGCCCAAATTACCGGACACGCTAGCTGTTAATGTAACCAACTATTCTGATATAAATTTTGACAGTCTAACATTTTCAAATTGCAGAAGCATACTTGAAGGGATTTTAAAAGTTACGGACAATATCGGAATGATTAATGTTTCAAGAGCGGACGATGGAATTCTTCGAAAAATGCCGTTATTTGTAAAATATCAAGATAAATATTACTCCCAGTTAGGTTTAAAAGTAGCACTGGAAGCAATAAATAACAGAAATAACGAAAAAATAAACACTAAAAATTTTATAATAGACAAAGACGCTAATTTAATTCTAGGAAATCGCAAAATATTTACAGACAAAGACGGCAGCGTTATCCTAAATTGGTACGGGCCAAATGGTTCTTATACACAGGTTCCTATGTATAAACTTATAAAAGTTATTAACGGGGAAGCAAAAGATGCAGGATTTAACTTCAAAAACAAAATAATTTACTTTGGAACAACAGCCTCAGCACTTTTTGATATTAAAACAACACCAACAGGTAAAACCGTTCCCGGCGTAGAAGTACAAGCAACTTATCTCAATAACTTTTTAGACAACAATTTTATTGTAAAAGCAGATAAAGCAGTCACAGCATTTACAGGAATTATACTTGCACTCCTAACAGGGTTTTGCATAATGCGTATTACATCGGCATTTACGGCATCATTTGCGTCGCTTTCACTTTATTTGTTATACATTCTTATTTCATACTATATGATGAAATATTTTAATATCTGGATTGAATTAATTTATCCTCTTATGCTTGCGATACTTGCGTTTATCTCGGCATTTATCGTCAAATATCTTATCAAATCAAGGGATTTTGAACAACAATATAAACTTGCGACGACCGACGGACTTACAGAATTGTACAATCACAGGTATTTTCAGGAACAAATGCTTATGATGGTTGAAAATGCAAAACGATATGATAGGGAATTTTCACTTATAATTCTTGATATTGATTTCTTTAAAAAATTCAATGACACTTTCGGTCATCAAGCAGGAGATGCCGTTTTAAGACAAGTTGCTCATACCCTAAAGAAAAATGTACGTGCAACTGACATTGTATGCCGATACGGCGGAGAAGAAATGAGCATTATTCTTCCAAACACTCCAAAAGATGAAGCCTCAAGCACCGCTCAAAAAATTTGTGAAAGAGTAGCAAACAACAAATACAAACTTAGCAACGATAAGGAAGGTCACGTAACAATAAGTCTTGGAGTTGCAACTTATCCACACGACGGCTCAACGCCATCTGAAATCATCGAAGCTGCAGATAAACGCCTGTATTCAGCCAAAAACAATGGACGAAACAGAGTTGGCGAATAATAACAGCCTTCTTTAAATATATAAATTAATTCAATAAACAAATGAGATTTGGAACAAAATCCAAATCTCATTGTTTAACTATGTTTCAATTAAATAAAATATTGGCTAAATAACAGGGACATCAACCGGATTTTCAAGAATAACATTCAAAACCTCTCCTGTATGCAAATCCACATGTTCTCCTTTTCTAATCATATCAGCAATAGTATCGTATACAAAATATCCGGTACTTCCGATAGCACCGCCGATAGCACAAACCGGAACAGTAATTAATCTGAAATACCCTCCTGCAGGTTCTTCAAAAGTTTCATTTCCCCAGTTTACGGCAGTTTTAGTTATATCACCGCTCTTTTTCATGGTTTTTCTGAATGCTTCAAGAAACCCTGATCCGTTTTGAATTCCGCCATCAAGCGTCAAATCTTCTCTTCCGACAATAGAAAAAGCTAAAGGCAATTGGCGTCCGTTAGGTGTAACAACATGGTCAAAATCCATATACAAAATCGCTCCCTTTGACATTCTTTGCGGTTCAACAATTTTGCTGACTGTTCCTCTTACAAGCGAACCCGACGGAAGAATAACATCATTTCCTTCACTCTGGTCATTTACTAAAATCGCCGAAAATTGCGCCCCTGGACGTCCAGAAACTGATGTAACCGGAGTCAAAAGTTCAAGCGAAAATTTTGTACCTGCAGGTATTCTTTTAGTCTTTGCATTTGCACTAAAAGGACTCGCAAAAGCACATCCCGCAAATACCATTAATGCCATTATTACTGATAATATTTTTAATTTCATTTTAAACTCTCCTTATTTTTTATCAAATGTATTTTAAACATTTTAGCACAAAAAAGCAATATCTAGCTATTTATTTATTAACAAGTTGAAAATAATCAAAAAAATTGTTATTATACATTTATGTCAAAGGCGGAACGAATAGAAGAATTACAAAACCAACTAAGTCAAGATAGCACAAATCTTGACATTAGGCGAAAACTGGCCGTTCTATTACTTGACAGTGGTTATGCAGATGAAGCATTAATGCATTTTTTATATTTAAGAAAAGCACTTCCCGAAGACAGCGGAGTTTTTTATAATCTTGGTATAGCTTGCGAAAAACTCAAAAGATACCCTGAAGCAAAAGAAGCTTATGAAACAGCAATTTCGCTTTCCCCTAATGAACTTGATGCTTCATACAACCTTGGGCTTGTATTAACCGAAATGCAGGAATATGATGAAGCTATAGAATGTTTTCAAAAAGTTCTTGCCTCAGACAATCAAGACTCAAATTCATACTTTAATTTAGGGATTTGCTATCTTAAAAAAGGTGATTTAGAAAATGCCTATACAAATTTTCAAAACACCATTGCCATAAATGATCAAGATATTTACGCACATTTTTATACAGCAAATATTTTAAAAGAAGTCGGAGATATAGAAAACGCATTTGCGGAATTTAACAAGGTTATAGAAATTTCCCCTGACTACAGCTGGGCATATTATAACATTGCATCAATATTTTGGGAAGCTGGTCAGCCGGAAAATGCGCTCAACTATCTTGACAAAACCATAGAATTAAACCCCAAAGACGTGGAAGCTTACATTATTTATGCCAAAATACTTTCAGCCTACGGACAATATGAAAACGCTCAGGCAAAAATTCAACAGGCAATAGAAACTTGCGGCAATAACGGCAACCTTTTTTACATAATGGCACAAATAGAAAAACACCTTCAAAACAGGGACGAAAGTCTTAAATATTTTAATCTTGCACTTCAAAACAGCGCGACATTAAATACCGATATAAAGTTTGTAAACAGAGAAATCCAGTCGCTTGGTTTTTAAAATAGCTTATCAAAACAAAATCAGATAAAGATAATATAAAAATCCCACCAATATTTTTTTCATGCTAAAATAAAACAGCGGAAAAGATTAAATAAAAAGAGGATTTATATATTATGAAAATGTCAAAAATGTTTGTACAAACTTTAAGAGAATTTCCGTCAGATGCGGAAGTTGTATCTCACAAAATGTTAGGAAGAGCGGGATTTATAAAGAAGCTTGCGCCCGGAGTATACACATATATGCCCCTGATGTGGAGAGTTTTGAAAAAAGTTGAAAACATCGTAAGGGAAGAAATGGACAAAGCAGGCGCACAGGAATTGTTAATGCCGTTTGTTCAGCCAAAAGAGCTTTGGGAAGAATCAGGCAGATGGGAAGTTTACGGCAAAGAACTAATGCGTTTAAAAGACCGTCACGACAGAGATATGTGTCTTGGACCAACACACGAAGAAATAATAACAGCCGTAACCCGTGACGTATTAAAATCCTACAAACAATTACCGGTAAACCTCTACCAAATCCAATCAAAATTCAGAGATGAAATCCGCCCGAGATACGGACTTTTAAGAGGCAGAGAATTCATAATGAAAGATGCATACAGCTTTGACATTGATGAAGCAGGTCTTGATAAAGAATATCAAAATATGGCGCAAGCTTATAAAAAAATCTTTGAAAGATGCGGACTTGCGACTAAAATGGTTCAATCAGATTCAGGTGCAATTGGCGGAAGCGTTTCACATGAATTTATGGTAATCACTGACACAGATGCCGGCGAAAACGATGTTTTCTATTGTAACGACTGCGATTACAGTGCAAACTCAAACCACGCAATCTCAAAATTACCGCCAGCGACTGTAGACGGAAAAGACTATTTTAAAGAAAAGAAAATTCTTGATACACCAAACACTCACTCAATTGAAGAACTTAGCGAATTCTTAAAGATACCTTCAACATTAATTTTAAAATCCTTAATTTATATAATCGACAAAAAACCGGTTATTGCCTTAATTAGAGCAGACAAAGCTGTTGAAGAAACCAAATTGATGAACGCCGCAGGAGGTATTGATATAAGAATAGCAACAGCAGGTGAAATTGAAGAAATCATGCAAGAAAAAGGGTTTACAGCAGAAGCCGGCTTTATCGGACCTAACGGAATGAAGGGCATAAAAATTATCGCAGACGAAACTGTTTATGATATGAAAAACTTTGTTGTTGGCATAAACCAAACTGATAAGCATTTAGTCGGTGCAAACCTTGAAGACGTATTAACAGATGAAGTCATAAAAGCGGATATAAGACTTGTAGAAGCAGGAGAACTTTGTCCGGAATGCGGCAAACCGCTGTTCGTAACAAAAGGAATTGAAGTCGGAAACATATTTAAACTCGGCACAAAATATTCAAAACCAATGAACGCAGTCTACACCGATATAAACGGTAAAACTCACCCCTACATTATGGGTTGTTACGGGATCGGAATTTCAAGAACCGCCGCAGCAGCAGTTGAAGCACACCACGACGAACACGGAATAAAATGGCCGCTTGCAATTGCTCCGTATCATGCAGTTATAGTTCCTGTTAATATTCTAGACAAACAACAAATGGAAGTTGCTGAAAAAATGTACTCTGAACTTCTGGCTGCAGGTGTTGAAGTTGTTCTTGACGACAGAGATGAAAGAGCAGGGGTTAAATTTAAAGATGCTGATTTAATCGGCTTCCCATACCGAATTACAGCAGGCAAAACGCTATCTGAAGGGCTTGTAGAATGTAAAATAAGAGCTACTGATGAAGTTTTAAAACTTACTCCTGAAGAAGCAGTTAAAAAGATTATTGAAGCTGTAAAAGAGCTTTAAATCTATCGAAACAAAACAAACAAAAACAACGGATAAAACTATCCGTTGTTTTTAGTTTTAATATAATTTATACAATTTAATAATCTTTTCCAACGACAGCACGATGTGCTATATATTCAAACTTGTCATCCAATGGCATAAGCTGAATATCATCTTCATATCTTTTTTCAAGTCCAAGCGAAATCAAATAGTCTGCAAAATGTGGATTTTTAGGAAGCAAAGAGCCGTGAAGATAAGTTCCAAAAACATTCATAAACTTGGCACCTTCAGTATTATCCTGACCATTATTACCATTTCCAACAGTTAAAATAGCAAGAGGTTTTGTGTCACCCTTGATATAAGTTAATCCGGAATGATTTTCAAACCCTACAAGAGTAGAAGGACTTAAAAATCCTGTACGGGCGGTCACATTGCCTATAAATCTTTTTTTACCTGCAACGGTATAAGCATCTAAAAGACTTGTTCCATTAAGCCTGTCACCTTCAAATGGCTGATAGTAATGCCCAAAAAGCTGATATCCTCCGCAAATTCCTAAGAATACTGCCCAATTATCACGCTGTTCTATAAGAAAATCTTTCTGTTCATACAAATACTTTGAAACTTCGACCTGTTCTTTATCTTGCCCTCCACCGATGAAATACATATCACAACAAGGAATTTTATCACCCGCATTAATTTCAATATATTCAAAATCTATTCCTCTCCATTTGCAACGATTGCGAAGAGTAATTATATTCCCCATATCTCCGTATAAATTTAACTGCTTTGGGTAAAGATGTCCAACCGATATTTTTATATTTTCCATGGCTTTAATTATATCACAAATCCGATTCGTGATATAATTTGTAATATGAATGAAACATATCTTATCGACACCCACTCACATATTAATATGGTTGAAAACATTTCAACAGATGAAGTAATTAAAAACGCCTTATCTGCGGGAGTTAAAAAAATTATTGTACCAGCTTCATCCACTAATGACATTGATGATGTTTTTGAACTTTCACAAAAATATGAAGATATTTATTGTTATTTAGGCATTCATCCTGAAGAAGCTAAAGATTGGGACGATGGAATTTTAAATAAAATCAGAGAATATTCAGCATCCCCTAAAGTTGTGGGGATAGGAGAAATAGGACTTGATTACTACTGGGACAAAAGTTATGTCGAATTACAAAAAGAAATTTTTATAAAACAAATTCAACTCGGCAATGAATTAAATTTACCGCTTAATATTCACGATAGAGAAGCGCATAAAGACACCTTTGACATCTTAAAAGAATACAACAAAAATTCAAAAGTAATCATGCACTGTTTTTCAGGAAGTCCTGAGTTTGCGATAGAGTGTATTAAAGAGGGCTGGTATATTGCACTTGGCGGTGTTGTAACATTCAAAAATGCAAAAAAAATGAAAGAAGTCGCAAAAATTGTACCGCTAGAAAAACTTTTACTTGAAACTGATGCTCCGTATCTTACCCCAACTCCTCATCGAGGAGAAGAAAACCAACCTGCTTATGTCAGATTTACAGCAGAAGAAATCTCTAAAATTAAAGAAATTTCACTTGAAGAATTAGCAAAACAAACAACCCTAAATGCGGAAAAAATTTTAAATATATAATTTGATTTTAAATCTTATCTTTGGTAGCCTGAATTTATGAAAGAAAGACTGGACAAATATTTAACTGACTTAGGTTACTTTGAAACAAAAAGCAAAGCGGCAGCCTCAATTCTTGCAGGACACGTAAAAATCGACGATGTTTACGTAACAAAAGCCGGATTTCAGATTAACCCTAATAAAGAATACGATATACAGGTAAAATCAATGCCTTACGTTTCAAGAGGCGGGTTTAAGCTGCAAAAAGCGTTGGAAACTTTTGATGTCAAGGTAAAAGATAGAATCTGTCTTGACGCAGGGGCATCTACCGGCGGATTTACAGATTGTCTTTTACAGCGAGATGCAAAGTTTGTATACGCTGCAGATGTCGGATACGGGCAGCTTGACTGGAAAATCCGCTCAGATAATAGGGTTAAAGTAATTGAAAGAACAAATCTTAAAAACTGTGAATTTTCAGAAATTTACGACGAAAATGATACAATTGCAGATTTGCTTGTAAGTGATCTTTCATTTATTTCACTTACAAAAGTCTTAGACAATCTTCAAAAATTACTTGCGCCAAAATTTCACGAGATGATTCTTCTGATAAAACCTCAATTTGAAGCAGGAAAGGAATTGGTTGAAAAAGGCGGGGTAGTAAAAGATAAAAAAGTACACGCACAAGTTATTGAAAATGTTGTTGAAAAGGCACTTACCCTTTCTTACGCAATTAAAGGCTTAACATTTTCTTCAATTAAAGGCCCTGCAGGCAATATTGAGTATCTGTTATGGATTACAACAGAACCATCCACCCCTTTTGATTTAAAAATAATTCCCCAAATTGTTGATACAGCTTTTGCAACTTTAAATTAACCGCCCTTTGGAATATTTTGCAAATATTCGCTTGAATTTACTTCAATGTATTTATACATATTCAAAACTATTCCGGGAGCAAAAAAGTAATTGTTATTTGCTGGTGTAATCTTTAACATCGAACGATGCTTATCTATTGTTATAACACTTGCTAAAAATTCTTTGCCAACTGCTGCAAATAAAATATAACCTGTTTTAGATTGAATTTCTTTTATTTCAAACCTGTTTGCATTAACTGCAGCAATAGTTAAATAAAATAATTTATCGCTATTCATAGAAAAAGTTTTTGTACACATATCAAAAGCCACATTTTGCGGGGTAACAAGCGTACTTAAACTTGGTGTATTAAACTGAGGAACAGATTGATTTTGCGAAGTTTGAGATTCTGAAGTCGCTGGCTGAATTATTTCATCAGCAAAAGACGATAGCATACACATCAAACTAACACAAACAGCTATTATAAATTTATCTCTTACTCTTTCCATGATCCACCTGCACTAACATCTACCAATAAAGGAACTTCAAACGGCTGCCCAAGTTCCATTGACTCTAAAACAAGAGATTTAACCTTCTCAAATTCAGATTTTTTCACTTCTAAAACAAGTTCATCGTGAACCTGCAATATCATTTTTGACTCAAGATTATTTTCTTTAAGCTTTTTATTTAATTCAATCATTGCAATCTTAATTAAATCAGCAGCAGTTCCTTGCATAGGATGATTAATCGCTGCACGCTTTCCAAACTCCCTTAATTGCATATTGGAGCTGAAAAGTTCGCTTTCTAAATGTCTTTTTCTGCCGTAAATTGACTCTACATACCCTTGCTTTTCTGCTAATTTTACAATTTCATTCATATATTTTTTTACACCAGGATATGTCTTAAAATATTTATTTATAAAGTCTTCAGCTTCTTCCCAGCTTATATCCAACGCCTTTGCTAAACCATATTTGCTTTGCCCGTAAATGATTCCAAAGTTTACAGCTTTTGATTTATATCGCATTTCTTTTGTAACATCCTCAACAGGCACATCAAAAACTTTTGAAGCTGTAAGCGTGTGAACATCAACACCCGATCTGAAAGCTTCTATCAAATGCTTGTCCCCTGAAATATGCGCCAACAACCTTAATTCTATCTGCGAATAATCCGCTGACATTATTAAATAATTTTCTCTATCCTTTGGCACAAATGCATTTCTTATTTTATTTCCTTCTTCTGTTCTTACCGGAATATTCTGCAAATTAGGGTTTGAAGATGAAAGTCTTCCGGTTGCTGTTATAGTCTGATTAAATGTCGTATGAATACGTCCATCATATTGACTTATCAATTGCGGAAGTGCATCCGTATATGTTGATTTTAATTTTGTATATTTTCTGTACTGCAAAATCAATTCTGCAATTTCGTAATTTTCAGCAAGTTCTTCTAAAATTTCTGCACTTGTTGAGTACTTTTTATTTTTTCTTTTTTTAGGATTTGGAATTTGAAGTTTATCAAACAAAACTTCACCAACTTGACGAGGCGAATTTAGATTAAACCCTTCTCCAGCTATATCGTAAATTTTCCGCTCCAACTTGTGTGAAGAATTTTCCATTGACTCTGAAAGTTTTTTCAAATATTCAACATCAACAGAAACACCAACATACTCCATATCTGCAAGTACGCAAGAAAGCGGGATTTCGATTACATTCAACAGATTTAATTCTTTTTCATCCAACTGCTTATGCCAGTACTCAGTCAACTCAACAATCGTCGCAACTAAATCTGCTGCATATGAATAAACTCCATTTTCAGAAGCATCCATTATACCAATTCGCTTTTTCTTATTAGCCTCAAATGGTGCAAATTCCGTCATTATATGATTAATACGCTCTATTGCCTGCACATTAAGTTCATGATTTCTTGCCGGTTCTTTAATATAACTTGCAAGCATCACATCAAATACAAAACCTTTAAAATCTATTTCCGATAACCTTAAAATATTATATTCATTTTTTAAGTCATAAGTTACTTTTTTTATCTTTTCGTCTTCTAAAATAGGTTTTAACTTTGCCCAAACAGCTTCTTTAGTCAATTTGCCTTGCCCGTCTAACGGAACAAAATAGCTTTGTGTTTTAAATTCTTCCTTATCATCAAAACACAATCCGTCCCTATAAGCTATTTTTTTATTATAAGCAAACGCAATTCCTCTAAGATTCACATCAACAGGGCTTTTAACTTCCCCAATTGTCTTTATGGCAAATACCTCTGACTTAGAAAGTTCCTCTACCATTTGAGCTAAATCTTCTTGATTTAATATTTCTTTTTTGTCATATTTAATCTCAAATTTATTAAGCTCCGTTCTCACCGTATCACCAAAAAGTCCAAGCTGCATTCCGTCTGCTGAAGACGCCGTTTCAACTTTTTTCGTTGTTTCTGCTGGCTTTACCTCCCGATTAAACGAAGTTAAAATTGCATTGATATTTCTTAAAAAACTGTAAAACTGAAGTTTTGTCAAAAACTCACTCACCGCAGTCACATCAGGAGGCTCAATATTTGCCTTAGAAAAATCAAAATCTATATCCAAATCTCTTACAATAGTTGCAAGATACTGGCTTAATTTTGCAATTTCTACACCATTTTTAATTTTTTCTTTTACGGCCTTTTCTGTTATCTCATCATAACAAGAAAGAATATTATCAAGATTTTTAAATTTTTCTAAAAGCTTGCAGGCAGTCTTTTCACCAATTCCCTTAATCCCTGGAATACAATCGGAAGTATCGCCTCTTAAGGCTTTATAATCTATAACCTGATTTGGATAAACACCAAGTTTTTCATAAATCTTATCCCAATTATATTCAACAAGCTCGCCTTTTGATGGAAGAATAACTTTTACACATCCTCTTTCATCAACAAGCTGAAAAGCATCCTGATCCCCTGTCAAAATTAAAACCTTATGGCCCAATTCACAAGCCTTTTTGGATATTGTTCCGATTACATCGTCAGCCTCAAAGCCTTCTTTTGTATATATGGGAATGTTAAACGCTCTCAAACCTTCATAAATCAAATCCATTTGAATTTTCATAGGATCCGGCATAGCAGCACGATTGGATTTATATTCAGGGAACTTCTCAACACGAAAAGTCTGGTGACTTACATCGAAAGCAACAGCTATGGCATCAGGGTTTAAGTCTTTATTTTTCAACAAATCAAATATAGATTTAAAAAATCCATAAACCGCCCAACTTGGAGTTCCGTCTGTAGTCTTCATATTAGTGCGCTCAAGCGCATAATATTGTCTGAACGCTAAGGCGTGACCGTCAATTAATATTAAAGTCTTTTCACTATCCATAACTTACATTTTTTCACAAATAAAGCAATTTGACAAATATGTTAAGTAAAGCTATAATGGCAAAAATTTGATCTTTTAAGCAATATGAACCAAATTCAAAAGGTTAGTTATAGAGAGAACAATTTTTGTAGAATTATGTTTTGGAACACCCCCAAAAACCTAAAAAAGCACTAAAATCCACAGATTCATCACTAGACAAATAAAAAGTGCCAGCTTATTCAAAACGAAACAAAAAACCGATAGTTCTATTTTATTCGATTTAATTTCTTCTTTTACTGACACTTTTGATTTCTATGCAATTATTTCTTTATCATCACTACCGCTGTTTTTAGTCGGAAGCTGTATTAATTCAGCTTTATTACGATTTTTAACCATATCAGCAGTAATCACAAACTTATCTATATTTCCTTTTGTCGGAACATCATACATAACATCAAGCATGATTTCTTCAACAATTGATCTTAAGGCTCTAGCACCAGTGTTACGTTTTAACGCTTCCTGAGCAATCAAATCAACTGCTTCAGGTTCAAACTCAAGATCAACGCCATCCATTTCCATCAAGCACTTATACTGCTTTAGAACAGCATTCTTAGGCTCTGTTAGAATATTCTTCAATGCTTTTTCATTCAACTGATCCAAAACTGCATAAATCGGAACACGACCAATAAATTCAGGAATCAAGCCAAATTTGACAAGGTCATCAGGCTGAAGTTTTTTCAATAATTTAACTGCATTAGCTTCTTTATCTGCCTGAGATTGAGGTGCTTTTGCACCAAAACCGATTGTAGAACCGTCATTAGTTCTACGTTCAATAATTTTTTCAAGACCGACAAACGCGCCACCAACAATAAATAGAATATTGCTTGTGTCAATCTCAATAAACTCTTGATGCGGATGTTTTCTGCCTCCTTGCGGCGGAACATGAGCAACAGTACCTTCAATCATTTTTAATAAAGCCTGCTGAACACCTTCACCAGAAACATCTCTTGTTATTGAAGTGTTTTCAGACTTTCTTGATATTTTATCAATTTCGTCAATATAAATAATTCCTCTTTCAGCCTTTGCGCTATCAAAATCAGCATTTTGATAAAGCCTCAAAAGAATATTTTCAACGTCATCACCAACATAACCTGCTTCTGTTAACGTTGTCGCATCAGCAACAGCAAAAGGTACATCCAACATCTTAGCTAAAGTTTGAGCTAACAATGTTTTACCACTTCCTGTAGGACCGACCAAAAGTATATTTGACTTTTGGATTTCTACGTTTTCTTTTAAGTTCGCAGTTTTGTTGTGTTTCAAACGTTTATAATGATTGTAAACTGCAACAGCTAGAACTTTCTTTGCATCATCTTGGCCAATGATGTATTGATCCAAATAATCCTTGATTTCGTGAGGTTTTGGAATAGGTTTTTCGTCTTTAACTTCTTCTTCAACACCATCTTTTTCTTTATTTTCAAAGAATTCTTCATCAAGAATTTCATTACAAAGTTCAACACATTCATCGCATATATAAACTTCCGGTCCCGCAATCAATTTTTTAACCTGATCTTGAGACTTTCCGCAAAATGAACATTTTAATCTGCTGTCATCATGTTTAGGCATTTTTTCTCCTTTTATTAGCCTTTAACAACGTCACGAGTTACTACCTTGTCGATCATACCATACTCTAGCGCTTCTGCAGGAGTCATAATATAATCTCTATCGGTATCTTTTTCAATTTTCTTTAATGACTGCCCTGTATTATTTGCAAGAATTTCATTTAATGTCTTTTTAATTCTAACAATTTCAGCAGCCTGAATTTCAATATCAGTAGCCTGACCTTGCGCTCCGCCTAAAGGTTGGTGTATTAGAACTCTTGAATGCGGCAAAGCCATTCTTTTACCTTTTGCACCTGCAGCTAAAAGAAACGCACCCATCGAAGCTGCTTGCCCTAAGCATATTGTAGAAACGTCTGCTCTTATATGCTGCATTGTATCATATATTGCCAAACCTGCCGTAACACTTCCACCTGGGCTGTTGATATACAACATAATGTCTTTTTCCGAATTTTCACTATCAAGCAAAAGCAGCTGCGCTACTATTAAATTTGCAACCATATCGTCAATCGGAGTTCCCAAGAATATGATTCGCTCTCTAAGCAATCTTGAAAATATGTCGAAAGAACGTTCTCCTCTGCTTGATTGTTCTATTACAACAGGTACAAAGCTCATGATTTAGTTTCCTTTCTTATTTCATTATAATATTTTTACTATTTGGATTCTACTTTTTGTTTTTTAGGCTTAACAAAGTTTACAGAATTCTTTTGCATTAAGAAATCTCTAACTTTATCATTTAATGCTTGCTGAGAAAGTGATGTGATGATTTCCGGATTTTTGCCTAACTGTTTCATTAAATCAGCTTGGCTCATTCCGTAAGCAGCACTAAGTTGTCCTAATTTAGCATTTATGTCAGCCGGTTCAAGCTTAATATTTTCTTCTTGAGCAATTTTGCCGATTACTAAAGAGTTTTTAATTCTTATTCTTGCATCTTCTTTAATTGTATCTGCAAGTTTTTCGCTGCCTTCTGTCTTTTCAACAGCATCCCAGCTTAAACCTTGTGCTTGAATTCTTTGTTTGTAATCATTTGTTAAAGACTCAGCCTCTCTATCTATCATAGTTTGAGGAATATCAACACTTGCTGCTTCAACTACTTTTTCAAAAATTGCATTTTCTGACTTTTGTTTATCAGATGTTTCTTTTTGATTGTCTAGATATTTTTGAATATCAGCTTTTAGTTCATCAACAGTCTTAAAAGGTCCAACTTTCTGAGCAAAATCGTCATTTAATTCCGGAACTTTTCTTTCTTTTATCTCATTAAGTTTAATTTTGAAGATCGCCGGCTGACCTTTTAATTTGTCATCATGATAATTTTCAGGGAATGTAACTTTGATTTCAAATTCATCTCCAATATTTTTTCCTGCAATTTGTTCTGCAAAACCAGGAATAAAGTTTGAATGACCAAGGTCTAGAGGATAATTTTTAGCATCTCCGCCTTCTATTTTTTCACCGTTTACAAATCCTTCAAAGTCAATTACGGCAATATCAGTATCCTTAGCTGCTCTGTCAACAACAAGTTCTAATGTTGAATACTGGTTCAAAATATTTTGAAGAGCTTTATCGAATGCATCTTCCGGAATTTCTGTACTTTCGACATCAACCTTTAAATCTTTATATTCACCAAGAACAACTTCTGGTCTTGTTTCGACCTTAACTTCAACCGTCAAATCCTGACCTAATGTAAAATCAAACTTTGTAATATAAGGTTGAGTTATAACATCAAGATTATTTTCTCTAACAGCTTGAGCTATCGCTGACGGCATAAGTCTATCCAAAGCTTCATGCTTAATTCTTTCAGTTCCGACTTGTCTTTCTATTACAGAACGCGGAGCTTTACCTTTTCTGAAACCATCAACATTAACGTACTGAGCAATTCTTTTTACAGCTTCATCATAAGATTTTGCTGCATCCTTAGCCGGAATTGTAATATCTATTTTGTAAATATTGTCATTTTCTTTTTCTACTGTAAATTTCATAACTTTTTCCCTTTTACTGATTAACCTTTATATCTTTTTGAATTATAGCCCAAAAAACTTTTTGTGCAAGTCCACCGAAAATACGATATATTAACGAATATAGAATGCTTGCAAAAATGAAAATTATGTGCTAGCTTAGTCTGTATGGTTAGGTTGATAAACTCAGACAACGTAATTTACCTAAAGCAAATAGTAAATGGGATACTCAAAACTCAAGAGATTTTTACGATCATAAAAAGTGTAGACCATCCCGATGTTGGTCCCTGTCTTTATGCTATTTGGCACGGTAATCAATTCTGCGTATACGGGATTCCAAACAGAGGCAACGTCAATGTTCTTGTAAGTACATCTATGGATGGCGACATTATTTCTTACTGTACTAGAAATCTGGGACTTAGAACAATTAGAGGATCTACGGCCAGAAGAGGGGCGGTTGGAGGCACCATGCAGATTTTAGACGCTCTAAAAAATGGTCAATCTGCTGCCATTATGGTTGACGGCCCCAAAGGTCCTGTTAAAAAAGTAAAAGGCGGAATAATTAAAATCGCACATATGGCTAATGTTCCTATTGTACCGGTACATTGGTATTCGCCGCAATTTAATTTTGTTAAATTACCCAGTTGGGACAGTTTAACTATGCCGCTTTTATACACGAGACTCATTAATATATACGGTACACCAATTTATATTCCTAAAGATCTTGATGCTGAAACAGAAAAAAAATATCAGGACAAAATTAAAGAAGCTTTAATCAGCCTAGAAGCAAAGGCTCCTCAAATATATAAGGAGGTTAAAAAAGAAATACCATGGAAACTAAATCTGGACTTAAATTATCCGCGCTACAACTAAATTCTATAACAGGTAATAAGCAGGCTAATCTTGAAAAAGTCAACAATTTAGTAACTCAAAACCTCGCCCCTGACACTGATGTTTTAGTATTACCTGAGGTTTGGACTGTAGGCTGGGCGTGTGATGAATTTACAAAAAGCGCAGAATTTTTTAATTCTCAAAGCCCCGTATTTAAGCTTTTATCAACATTATCTAAAAAATATAATATGTGGATTATAGGAGGCAGCTTTATAAGAAAATCTGAAAATGGGCTTCTGTTTAACAGCTGTCCTATTTTTAACAGACAAGGAGATTTAGTTGCCGTTTATGACAAGAACCACCTTTATTCATACTGCGGTTGCAGAGAAGGAAGTTATATAACACCGGGTGAAAACGGATTAATTGTTGATATTGAAGGGATTAAAACAGGGATCACAATATGCTACGATATCAGATTTCCTGAAATTTTTAGAGAATACAGGAAAAAAGGTGCTCAATTACTTATAAATGCCGCAGCTTGGGGAAGCGAAAAACCTATTCCTTGGGAAATGCTTACAAAAGCAAGAGCGATTGAAAATCAAGCATATATGGTTGCGCTAACTCAATGCGGAAACATTGATCTTATGAATTCTAATATAGGTCATTCCAGAATTATTGACTATTTGGGAAATACCATCTCCGAGATTAAAGATCAAAAAGAAGGGTTTATGACTGCTGTAATTGATTTTTCTGAAATGGAAAATTACAGAAAACAGTGCACTATTTTAAAGGATTTGAAAAACAACTACGAGGTAATAACTAAATGAAAAAAGTTCTTTTAACTTTTATTCTGCTACTGGCAGGACTTACTGCCAATGCAATACCAGCTTCAATTGATGCTGCTTTATCTGAGTCCCATGTTAATAAAGATGCAATATCTGTTTCAGTTAAAAATACAACAGACGGAAAAGTTTTATATGAGCATAAACCAAACACACCAATCCCTCCAGCATCAACACTTAAAACAATTACTGCAACTGTTGCGGCTGATACTCTTGGAAATAACTACGAATTCAAAACCTCGGTCTATAAAACTTCTGACAAAAATTTATATTTGAAATTAAGTGCAGATCCAATGCTTACAAGAAATGACCTTGAAACGCTTATGAAATCTGTAGCATCTAAGAAAATTGTAGAACCTAAAACTGTTTATATTGACGATTACGTAATTGACGGGGTTGAATGGGGTGAAGGCTGGCAATGGGATGATGATTTAAACCCGCTTATGCCTAAATTCAGCTCTTACAACCTTGATGGCAACCTTTTAACAGCTATAATTGATCCTAAAAAAAACGGTGGTCCGGCGTCAATAAGACTTTCAACATTTTACCCCGTAACATTTATGAATCTTACAACATACTCGGATCAAAATTCTGTTGAAATTTCTCGAAATAACCACATTGCTCCTGATGTTATTACAGTTAAAGGAGAAGTAAACTCAAGAATTCAAAAAAGTTTTCCGGTTAACTCTCCCAAAAGATATTTTATAATTAAACTGGAAGAAGCAATAAGTTCAGCTAAACTTGAATACTACGGAGCTTTTCCACAAAAAAAACTTCCGGCATCTAATGTAACTCTTGTAAGCGAAATAAAACACCCGCTTAATCCTGTTCTAAAAAGCATATACAAGTCCAGCAACAATATGATGGCTGAAACTTTATTCAAAGTTGCAGGCGGAAAATTTGTTAATAATACAGGCTCGATTAAAAGTGCCGTTAAAATGTTTGACGAATATTGCAAAAAGCATAATCTTAACAATGAAAATATAAAAATTACTGACGGCAGCGGAGTATCAAAAAATAACCTTATGACTGCCGATTTTATGACAGATTTTCTTGTTTTACAAACCCAAAATCCAAACTTTAATAACTTTATGACATTGCTTCCTACAGCAGGCGAAGGAACACTTTCAAACAGAATGCTGTATTTTAAAGATATCATTTATGCCAAAACAGGAACTTTATCAGATATCAGCGCAATTTGCGGCTATATTAAAACAAGAAACGGAAATCTTGTCGCTTTTGATATTATGATTAATGACGCAAAATTAAGTTCTTCTGACAAAAAGGCGACAGAAGAACAGATAATCCGGGCAATTTACAATAAATATTAAACGGATAGAGCGGATGTAGAATACACAGAATAGGAATTATGCATCTTTAACTTTATTTAACGAATACACACCAACCAAAACCCCTCCGATTCCTGCAAGTATTCCACCCATTAAGGATGAATAAGTTCTGGATTTCGGAATGTATTTTTTGACCGTAGAATAATCTTTTTTGAGATTTTCCTGAACTTTTAATGTGGCAAGTTTTTCGTACATAATATTTGCTCTTGTTGAAACCGCACGCATAACTTTATTCCATTGTTCACTAATAGACTTTCCTTTGTCCGGAAGATTTAAAATAGCTTCATCTCTTGCAGATCTGAATGAACTTCTTGATTTTTTATAAGCGTTTAGAGGTTTTTCAACGGCAAGCTGTGCTTCTGCAAAATCCTTTGCTGCAGCCTGCATTTCCAAATATAAGTTTGTGTCTTTGGGATTTTGGAGAAGATTTTTATGCGCAATATCAAGTTTACTTTTAAGCTCCATATAATTAGCATCTTTTAAAGCTTGCTGATATCGAGCCTTGGTCCTTGAAACATCAGAAACAAATTTATCCTCGACATTAACCTTGCTAACCATTTCATGCCACATAGAAGCTACAGGTCTGATTTCTTCTTTTGTAATCTTTTTACCGGAATCTCTATAAGATTTCGCTGCTGCTTTAAGTGAATCTACAGCATTAATCTCTTCTTTAGTTGCTTTTTCCATTACCTTAGGCGAAAAAATATTGTCATAAGTTTTTTCGTCTTGCATTAACAATCGCTCAAGCGTAAACTTTCTCGGTGCCAGCACATAACCTGCACCAAGTCCTAATCCTGATGAAATTGCACCAACTCCACACGGAGATACAGAAATCGTATTTGTACCCATACCGACACTCCTATATTCCTCATATGTAAACCACTAAAACTACCAGCTACATTATTACTCATAAATTAAATTTTTGTGGATTTTTTTATACTTTTTTTACAAGTTGTTACAATTATGAAAACTGCTTAAACTGTGCTATATTAGAAGAGGAGAAGTATACAAATGGAACCATTAGTAAGCATAATAACACCAACACTTAATATTGTTGAAAACGAACACGCAGATGAATTTAATTTGCTGGTCACACTTCTGGAAATGCAAACATATCCTAATATTGAACATATAGTTATTGACGGCTCTTCCACCGACGAAACTATTGACCTTTTAAAAGATTATAAAAACAAGGGCTATATAAACTTTTTTACAGAAAAAGACACTGGGAAATATCACGCACTCAATAAAGGAATAATGCGCGCAAAAGGCAAATATATTGCATTTTTAAGCTGTGATGATTTTTATCACGACATAACAGCAATAGCAGATGCTGTCGCTGCGATGGAAAATGAGAAAGCTGATTTTTTATTTTCACCTGCCTATTGCAGACATCCCGAAGGTTATACCTACCTTTTCATGCCTGCTATGTATAATGCGTTTCAAGTTATACCTTGCTCCAGACAAGGCATGATTTTTAAGCGTTCTATGCTTGAAGAAGAAAGATATTTTGACGAAAAATTTAAAATCATGTCGGATATGGATTTGATAATAAGACTTCTTATGAAAAGACGCAAAGGTATATTTTTTGAAACTAATTTTACAACTTACAAACTAAGTGAAAAAACATACCAAAATGATGAACAATGTATTAATGAAACAAGATTAATATTTCATAAAAATTACAGAACTCTTTACCCGCTTAACGATGAAATTCTTGAAGCAATGGTTTACTTTTCGGAATTTCCGCAGGAGCTTTTAAATAAACTGGCAGGGTTCTTTTCGCCTGATGACAGAGATCTATTCTTTGACCGATGTGAACAAATGCATCAATTAAGACTTCAGCAATATAGAGGCTAAAAAGAAAACCGACATCTTATTTACTTAAGTCTGTCGGTTAGCCAAATGTTTTAAATGATCCTTCAACGTTCTTTTCTATAACTTTTTCTACGGAATCCATTTCAGTTTGTATAGCATTTTGTTCCGTATCCAATTGTTGAAGTCGAAGTTCTAAGTTTTTATCCTGAGCCTGAATTATCTCGATTTTTGCATTAATTTGATCAATAGCTTGATCATAAAGATATTTTTCGTGTTCATACTCATTCATCGCATCATTATATGCATCCTGATCAGTCACTGTTGAAGTAGTCAAGGCATAAGTTGAATATGTTCCAGTACCGTCATCATTCGGAATTGAAATTGATATAAATCTTCCTGATGAATCCCTTTCAACACGGCATCCACCAACAGCTTTAACCTCTTTTACTTTAACATCACTGCCAATTGTATAGCAATTTATATTATTTAAAATATTACCGTTTTCATCTGTATTTGCTGCATTATTATCAAGATCAGACTTTTTATAGAAATAAGGAACAGCCTCACCTGTAGTTGTATTTTTAACATATCTTACATACCATTCATCCGTTCCGTATTTTTGTTCTAACTGCGCAGCCCAAGCTTCTTCTTCTTTAAGAGCAGCTGAAACTTCTTCAGGTGTAAGACCTCCAAAATAAGGATCATTTTCAAGTCCCGGATATGTTGTAATACTGTTTATTTCAGCATCCGATAAAACATAACGATTTGTTGTTTCAACAATTCCTTCTTTAACATAATTACCGTCAGCATCTTTTTGAACTAGAGTTACAGCCTTTTCAGGATCTGTTTCGTTTTCGTCCCACAGATAGATAACAAGCATATCTTCAGTAATATCAGCTCGAGGAACTTCATTACCTTCATCATCTAAAGTATAGAATGAACCGTCTTCTTTTTTGTAAACAAGTTCTGAATCATTTAAACCTGTTCCAATTAAAGAATACTCGAAATTAGCTATATCTTCAGGTGTACAAGGCACAACCCCCTGAGTTTTTGTAACTTTATCAATTACATACTCTCCGCCTTCCTGTCTTACCGGATATTCAACACCATCAATTGTAATTGAATTACCTATAACAGGAACTGTATCAGCCTTACCTAATTCTCTTAATTGAGTTGCTCCGACAAAATATGCACCGTTTTGTACATTTATGATACTTGTAGAAGCTGCAACAGGAACATAATCATCCTGCCATTTTGAAAGATAACTTACTGTATATGTTCCGCCATTTGCGATCAGTGCTGTTATTTCATTTGTTAAAGCACCATCATCAAAGGTGTAAACAGTTTTTGTAAAACTATCAACAGAAGGAGGCACCGGTACAGACATACCGAGCAAGTCATTATAATAGTTTGCAGACTGGTTAGACAATGAAGTTCTTTGCTGGTTAATTTGCTGGCCTTCGAACTCCAGATTTGTCTTTCTGGCTGTCAAACCTAAGAATCTAGCTTGTGAAGCTGCCATTCCCATAACTGGCTTTTTCCTTTCCGTTTAGTTCCATTATTCGGATAAACGGCTAAAAAGGGCTTAAACTTTAACAATACAAGCTATTATGTTACAAAATTGTAACATTACATCAATTAAATCAAACTCAACAATTGACTATATCTTATGCGTAAGTCCACCATTTCCAATCTGGAACAGCTTCAACGCCAACTTCAACTAAATTACCGTCATCATCGTATTTCTTTTGGTTAGTATCATAGGCAGCGTTAATATGTGCAGTAATGGCATCTTTTTCTTTGTCACCATCAACAGCACCTGCCATTCCTAATCCAAGAGGACTTGATGATTTATATATATCACCGGCAATACTATCTATATAATCAGCATCAGTTTGATATGCCATATATTCGCCCCAAGCTGCACTACATATAAATTTCAAACGTGTATATTCTTCAGAATTAAAATCCAAAGTCGTTCTATTTGATGTATACCAACTATAATCCGAATCGGATAATGCACCTATATCATGTAATTGGTCAAGTAAAGCTTGACTTGGTAAAGTATAGTAATACTGTCCGCCACTTTCATATAATAGACTATACTGATATGCTGTCGCGTGAGTTAATTCATGAACAAGAGTATCAACAGCTGTATACCAAGCTTCATCTAACAGTCTTATGTCCAAAGTAAGCCCGCAATCGCCAAAACCTGCTGAATCCGAATCCGTACCCCAAGTTGTGATGTCATATTTACCGTCATAAACTTCAGGAATACTTGCGGATTGATAAGCACCAAGCGTAAAATCTCCGGAACCGGTAAAACCTGGGTTCAAATCCATAAAACCAATTTGACCTCGTTTTATTGTTTTACCAGCCTGAGTGTCAGTCTCACTTAAAAGTCTGTTTAAGGCATTTAACTGAGCTGTTAAACCTGCAGCTTCAAGATATTCTCTGGTTCGTTCAATTATATAATCCAGCTTTTGCATATCACTCATGGCTGCATAATCACTTTGAAGTTGATTTGCATAGAGTTCTACTTTCGATTTATATGTTGCAAATGAAGCTCCTATTTCTTCACCAATCAGCTTTTTAAGTTCTTCAACACTTAATACGCCATTGTCATCATTATCAAGCGAATCAAAAACCCTATTTATAGAACCGAAAAAGTCATAATTTGCGTCTTCCCAATTATCATTATGCGACAGTTCTACCAATTGAGCACGGGTAAGTCCGGTCGATGCAGAAATTGTAGGATCCTGTTTGTGTAACCAATCAAACATGCTTTCTACGTCGTCAAATTCACTTATAAATGAAGGTTTGGGCACATCGGGTTCTTCAGTTCCGCCGCCTTCACCACCTTCGCCAGGGTCAACGGTTTCTCCACCATCTCCACCATCTCCGCCATCTCCACCTTCACCACCAGGTTCAGTTTCTGTCTTTTTGTGGTGTAAGTCATAAATTATTTTCTTAATATTATAAATTTCAGATTCGGTTAAATCCGTAAAGGTCACAGAATACTGACTGTCTACAACTAAATCTGAGGCTATTTTATTTCCTATCTCATCTGCATGCTCAATTTTTCCACCGCCTGTAGTATTGGTTACTAAATTACCGGCACTCACATTTGCAGTTTCTGTTTTGCCTGTATTATCCGCTATTAAAGCACCGGCATTTGCAGTTTCTGTTTTGCCTGTATTATCCGCTATTAAAGCACCGGCATTTGCAGTTTCTGTTTTACCGGAATTTTTAACCGACAAGCCGGCTGAATAACCCGCAGCAAGTTCATCAGCAATAGAATAAATTGTTGCATCTTTATTTGCCGCTAGTAATTCGTTAACAATGCTTGTAGTGTCAACAGAATTAGCAGAAACGCCAGCCTCTGCAGCTGTTCTTTCAACCTCTGCAGTTACTTGTTTTTGTACTTCTGCAGCTTGCGCTTTTGCAACAATTGTCAGTAATTTTTGATTAATCTGCATATTCCTATTATCCTTTAATTCGCTAATCGGCGTTTTTAGAACAAAACTTTAGACAATGCAAAACTTTATTTACAAAAATTTACTTTTTTATTTTCTTTAAATATTTGCAAAATAAAATATGCCTGTAATATAATAGAATTAAGAGATAAGTACATTAAATTTAAAGGATTGGAAATGGCAGAACAAAGAATAGCTGTAATTGGCTGCGGTATGTGGGGCAGAAACATAGTCCGAAATTTTTATAATCTTAATGTTTTGGATACCGTATGCGATATTGATGATGAAAATCTTAAGAAAGTTACCGAACAATATCCGGGAGTCAAAACGACTAAGGACTTTAATGAAGTTTTAAATAACAAAAATATTACTGCGGTTGCAGTCGTAACCCCCAGCCATACTCATTTTAAGCTTGTTAAAGCAATGCTTGAAGCAGGTAAAAATGTTTATGTAGAAAAGCCAATTTCAACGGTTGCACAAGAAGCTCGCGATTTATCAGAACTTGCTCACGAAAAAGGACTTGTTCTTATGGTTGGGCATCTTCTTCTTTATCATCCTGCCGTTAACAGACTAAAAATGCTTATTGAAGATGGTGTTTTAGGTGATATCGTTTACGCACAAAGCGACAGGCTTAATGTTAACTTCCACAAAAACGACAGAAGTGTAATGTGGGATCTGGCACCTCACGATGTTTCAATGATTAGCTACGTTACAGGCAAAACTCCATTGAGAGTAATTTCTGCTATCGGATGTTCTTCTGATAGAACTGATATTATGGATATAACTCATATCGGAATTCAATTTGAAGACGGAGTTATCGGACATATTTCGGACAGTTGGATTACTCCGAAAAAACACGTAACTTTATTGGTTAGAGGCTCTAAAGCCACCGCAATACTTGACGATACCGTTCCTGAAAATAAACTGGTTGTTTATGATAATTTTGAACAAAGTTCTACCCATATTACAGCTCCGGACGTTCTTGAGATTGAACCTCTTAAACTCGAATGCCAACACTTTATAAGCTGTTGTGAAACAGGCAAAAAAGCACGTTCTGACGGTGATAACGGATTTATGGTTACTCAAATTCTGGAAGAAGCAGAAAAAATTATGCTTGGTGAAAGGGTTAAAAACCTTGATTCAGTAAACTTTGCACTTTCTAGAATGAAAAAATAATTTTTAAGTATAAATAAGAAGGACATCAAAATGGATATTAAAAACAACACCGCAAACATTGTTTCAATAAGCAGAATTTTTGTTGCATTTATTGCAATAGGACTTTTATTTTTAGACTCACGCACAGCATATCTTATATCACTACTTTTAACGATAATTGCTTTCAGTATGGACGGAGTTGATGGGTATATCGCAAGAAAATACAATCAATCTTCAGAGCTTGGTTCTGTACTCGATATTATGGGCGACAGAATTGTTGAAGCTTCATATTGGATAGCTTTTGCAGTTATAGGCTGGTTACCGATATTATTCCCGATAGTTTGTGTTACCAGAGCTTTCACAACTGACAGCATCAGAAGTGTTGCTCTTTCAAAAGGTATGACCGCATTTGGTGAAAAGTCTATGCAATCAACCAGCTGGGGCAAATTCATCTGTGCTTCAAAATTTATGAGAATAAGTTATGCAGTTGCTAAAGTTGCAGCATTTGTTCTTCTTATCGCTGCGTACACACCTGACATTAACTTTAACCTTGCTGACGGCATTAGAGTAATCGCTGAAATTCTTGCTTGGATTGCTATTATCTTCTGTGTTGTAAGAGCAATTCCGGTTGTTGCTGAAAGCGGAAAGCTGTTTGAAAATGGCAAAAATTAATATCGTTTTGTATGAACCAGAAATTCCTCAAAACACAGGTAATATTGCAAGACTTTGTGCCTGTACTGGAGCTTCATTGTATCTTGTCGGGAAGCTAGGATTTTCTCTTTCCAGCAAATATACAAAACGCGCAGGATTAGACTATTGGGACAGCGTTGATCTCCATAAAATTGACTCTATGGAGGAATTGTTTAAAGCAAATCCTAATGCTACATTTTATTACCTGACAACAAAAACTAAACGTAAATATACTGATATACAATTTAAAGACGGCGATTTTATTGTTTTCGGGCCGGAAACAAGAGGATTACCAGACATTTATGTTAAAGATAAAAATGCTTTAACAATTCCGATGAAAGAAGGTCAAAGGAGTCTTAATCTTTCAAATTCCGTAGCAATTGTCGCCTATGAGGTAATTAGACAAAATGGACTTTGAACTGCCATTAAGAAGTGAAAATGCAAATAAGGGAACATTTGGAAGAGTATTAAATATTGCAGGATCCGATTATATGCCGGGTGCAGCTTTTTTATCAAGTGTTGCGGCTTTAACATCCGGATGCGGATATGTATTTTTAGCAACAACAGAACGTGTAATAAATGCTGTTGCTGCACAAACTCAGAATGTTGTTTTTGCACCTCTTTCAGATATTGATTCTCTACTTAAAACTGCAGATGTACTACTTATTGGATGCGGGCTATCGACAGATAAAAAAGCTAAACAAATATTTTTTGACACAATAAAAAATGTAAAAAATATTCCGGTCATAATTGACGCTGACGGACTTAATATTTTATCAGAAGCCAATGAAATTCAACTTCCTGAAAAACTAATACTAACTCCGCACATAAAAGAAGCTTCAAGACTTTTGCATACAGCTTCCGAAAAAATTTCAGCAGATATGGAATTTTATGCAAAAAAATTAACTGAAAAATTTTCTTGTACAACAGTTTTAAAATCAAGCGAAACAATTGTATGCGGAAAAGATTTACAAATTTACAAAAATCAAAAACAAAACAGCGCACTGGCTAAAGCCGGAAGCGGAGATGTTTTAGCGGGAATTATATCTGGACTTCTAGCTCAAGGACTAGACGAATTCAACGCTGCTAAAACAGGTGTTTATATTCACAGTCTTGCCGGTGAATACGCAAAAAATGACCTGACTGAATTTACCGTTATGGCAAATGATCAAATCAGGTTCATTTCTTACGCTTTTAAAAAGCTACTAAATTAGCCAAAGAAATTGAAAGCACCTTCGCCGTTTTTGCTGCTTAGGCCATAAGCTTCTGCAATTTCAACAGGAGTTGGCATTTGAGCTTCCTTCACAACCTTAACTTTTGGAGGTTCTACGTTTCTTTTTGCAATTAGTAAAGATGCAACTCTTCCAACAAAAGTATCTTTATCTTCTGCGAATTTAGCATCTCTTAACTGTCTTTCTGCTAATTTGTTATTAACTGTACCTTCAAGATTTGAAGAAGCTGAAACATATGCTTCTTGCATATCTTTAACTACCTTGTTAGCAACTCTTTGTTTTGCACCACTAAATGATACATTTTGAATTCCTGAAATCATCTTTTTCTCCTTTAAGTTTTAAAATTGATGGGGTAACAATATATTTTTCTTTTACGGTTAACCTATTAATAACCCAAAAAAATATTTTTTGCCACCCATGCAAATTTTCAGTTTACAAATATTAATGTAAAGCAAAAAGATAATTTAACAATTAGTCACCTTACCTAAAACGCATCTTACTCGAGCACCGGTGCATTCAGGAAGGTTATTCGGGATATTATAATACGCACAATAACCGAGAAGTGCAAAGGCCATAACTTCTTTGAAATTATTAGAAATTCCGTAATTTTCATGAGTTTTCAAATCAACATGCTTTGGCAAATAATGTCTTAAATATTTCATTAACGTTGAATTATAAGCACCACCGCCACCAACTACAACTTCATTAATATCAACAGATGGATATACAAATCTTTCATAAGCCTGAGCAATAGATTTAGCCGTAAGAGCGGTAAGTGTAGCAATAACATCTTTTGGCTCATGAGGAGCAAATCTTAGGGCATTTTCCGTATATTCTTTTGAGAAATATTCTCTTCCGGTAGTTTTTGGAGGATTTCTGAAATAATATTCATCCTGAAGCAAACATTCAAGCCAGCTTTCTGAAATAGTTCCAGAATTTGCAATATCTCCATTTTCATCATAAGGTCTGTTATAGAATTTTTGCATACAATAATCAATCATCATATTGCCCGGACCTGTATCGAATCCGAAAGTTGCATTATCCATTGATACAACCGTAACATTAGAAATCCCGCCAATATTTTGGATACAGAAATTCTTCTTATACGGTTTAAACCATTTTTCATCAGCAAAACAAACAAGCGGAGCACCTTCACCACCGTTAGCGATATCGGCTTCTCTAAAATTTGAAATCGTCATGCATCCTGTTTCTTTTGCAATAACTGAACTTTCGCCTATTTGCAAAGTACTTTTTAAAGAAACTCCATCCAATTTTTCGTCAAACGGGAAATGATAAATAGTCTGCCCATGACTTGATATAAAATCTGGTTTTCCATGCTCAGAAATTATAATATTACAAGCTTCAGCAAAACATCTTCCGACAGCAAAATTCATCTGACAAATATCTTTAACTGAAGCATTACCGTTAAACAGATTGAACAATTTTGCTCTAATATGCTCCGGATATTTATAATTTATTCCATGAATAAGCTTACAACTCAAATCCGGAGAAACAACACAAAGCCCGGCATCTATGCTGTCACATGATGTTCCGGACATTAAAGCTATTATTTTTTTACTTTCCAATTCCTGCATAACAATAATATTTTATTAAAAAACAACATCCGCAGGCAACTCTTTTTAAATACTGTTACAAAAAATTAGTAACTTACTCCCCAAATAATATAAAACTTTTTTTCTTAAATCTTTTACTCAGCCCCGCTAAAATAAAATATCCCTAATCACTAACCAGTATCTACACCTCAAACTTTTTAGGACTTTTTGCCATCACCTCTTTTTCTTAAAACTGTCCTTACCACTATCTTCTCCCGTGCTTTTTTAAAGCTTCCTCCGTTATCGTTCCGGTAGTCGAACTATTAAGTTTTTAATTTGCTTTGTCAATTTGCTCTCGACTCTTATAATGTAACTTTAAGTTAAAATCTTGACAAGTAAAAAATAATTAATTATTTTTTACAATTGCCCATGCTCCTTGAAACAGTAAGAAAAAATTCAAGTTCTTAAATCTTAATGAAGAAAATTTAATGAAATTACGTAAATTTTACACTTATTTTTGATTGACAAATAAAAATCATAGGAATTAATTTTATTTTTATAGTATAATCATGGTGTTGGAAAATAGTTTGAAAATTTATTTATTTTACTACTATAAAATAATCCTAAAGAGTTTACAGATTTTTATCGGGATAGAGCATGAAAGAGTTTATTAAAAGCAACAAAATAACCTACAACCTAATGTCATTTACGGCATTCAAAGCACTTTTAATATTCTCATTGTTATTAGAAGCGCCACGCTCATACAATGATATTATTGAATACTTTGAACAGCATGATTATATAAACGAAAAAATTTCAATAGACACCGCCAGAGTATACATAAATTCCTTAAAAATGGCAGGTTGTGTTATTGAGAAAACAAATAGAGCCTCAGGTTCAAAATTTGTACTGGTATCGCATCCTTTTGAACTGGAAATACCACCGGAACAAATAAAAGTTTTTTCAAAAGTCTACAAGACTGTTTCTAAAAACATAAGCATTGATGAATTAATCATGCTTGAAAACTTTTTACGAAAACTTTGCAAAAATATAAAAAATCCTGAGTTCAAACAAGTACTTGAAAAAATTTCACCACTTACTGGATTTGACATAAAACTTCTTGAAGATTTGCTTTTGTGCTGTCGCAAAAAGAATCAAATCACAATTGAATATAACTCTCCGCATTCAGGCATTAAGTCTATGGAAATTATATGCGACAAATTAGATTTTGAGAACAACAAGCTTTATCTGTACGGCACAAGCATTGATTATGAACAAGCGACTTATTTACAAGTTGCAAGAATTATAAAAATAATTGACATTAAGCTTATTAAAGATAAAAACATTACACCTAAAGAAATAAGAGCTTTATACACAGTTAATGCCAATTCACAAGAATTACAATTAAAAGATAATGAAAGAATTATTTCTATCAACAACAATCAAACTCTAATAGAAGCAATATCCTCAAACAGATTTGCTCTTAAACAGAGAATTCTTTCATTTGGAAGTGCATGCAAAGTTCTAGATCCAACGGATTTACGAAACGAAATTATAGAAACGCTTAAGAAAATGAGGGCAGGATATCAATTATGAAAAAGATAAGTGATAAATACAATGAAGCTTGTATAAAAGTATTTGATATGTTGAAACTGCTTTCAAACGGTACGGCAAAATACAGAGATATAATTGAGCTTTTTACAAATTATGACAACAATGAAACCGCAGCGGCTAATGTTATTTTAAACAAATATCTGAACACATTAAAAATATTCGGAATAAATATTAGCAAAACGAAGAACATATATTATCTTCAGAACTCATTTTTCTCAATAAATTTAGATGAGAATGATGCAAAAGCATTATGTATGCTGAAAGCATCAAAAGATTATTTAACAAGCCCAAAACAACAAGAATTTTTTGACAAATTTTTAAGAAGCATCGAAATGAGGCTTACCAAAGAATCAAAAGAGCTTTTAGAATTTAAAGACAAAGAATTATCAAACATAAACAGTGAAGAATATCTGAACAAATACAGAAACATTATATCTAAATGCGAGACCTGTTGCTTTGAGAATCAAAAACTTGAACTTTGTTTTATACAAGAAAACAAAGATTATAAAGTCATGTGCAGTCCTCGTGAGATAACTTTTAAAAACGGCAAGGCATATTTATCCGTATTCAATCATCTGAGCCGCCAAGTTTTTGAAGTTGCAATAGATACAATAACTTCAATGAAACAAATGCCTGTAATTTCAAAAGGCAATGAAGTTTCAGTAACAGTCGTATACAAAATAGGTAATGCGCTTGCAAAATCTTATTGCCTGAAAGAATGGGAAACTTGCGACGGCAAACCTGATGAAAACGGATGGCTTACTATTATCAACCACAATGAAGATTTTGATGAATTGCTTAAAAGACTTTTGAGATACGGAAGCAATTGCGTGGTATTATCGCCCAAAAACTTTAGAGAAAGCATGATTACAGCAATTGACAACGCCCTAAAAAACTATGAATAATAAATTTTAACAAAGAGTTTTAAATAAATTTTGGATGTATTATCCTAAAAACTATGAGTACACAACAAGCATACGTACCGCTGCATTTACATAGCGAATATTCATTACTGGACGGGGCAATAAGGGTAAAAAAGCTCTGTGAATTTGCAAAAGAAAACAACATGCCTGCAGTTGCAATAACCGATCACGGTGTAATGTATTCTGCAATAGAGTTTTATCGGACAGCAAAAGAAATGGGAGTAAAATCCATAATCGGCTGCGAATTTTACGTCCACGACGGGGATATTCATGACAAAAATCCTTCGCACAATCCGCTTTATCACCTGGTACTTTTAGCAAAAGATAAAGACGGGTATATGAACCTTGTAAAACTTGTATCAATTGCACACTGTGAAGGCATGTATTATAAACCCAGAATTAACTTTGAACTTCTTCAAAAGTATTCAAAAGGACTAATCTGCTGTTCGGCATGTCTTGGCGGAGAAGTCTTGCAAAATCTTCTTCAACAAAATTACGATGGTGCAAAAGCGTGTGCTCAAAAGTACAAAGATTTATTTGGTGATGACTACTATATAGAACTTCAAGATCACGGACTAGAAGAACAAAAACGAACAAACCCAGATTTAATCAAGATTGCCAGAGAACTTGATATAAAAATGGTGATTACAAATGACTCTCACTATTTAAAAAAAGAAGACGCCGACTGGCATGACACCCTTCTTTGTTTACAAACAAATTCACTGAAGCACGAAGAAAACAGATTTCATTTCCCGAACAACGAATTTTATGTAAAAACGGCAGAAGAATTACGAGATGCATTCAAATGGATGGACAGAGAAACCTTTGATGAATGCATCAAAAACACGGTAGACATTGCAGAGAAATGCCATCTTATACTTGAAATGGGTAAAAGTCCGCTTCCTCATTATGAAGTTCCGTCAGGATACACCGTAGAAAGCTACCTTGATTATATAGTTCATCAAGGATTAAAAGAACGCTATGGAGATATACCAAAAGAAATTGAAGAGCGTGTCAGATATGAACTTGGCATTATAGAACAGATGGGATTTTCCGCATACTTTTTAATCACATGGGATTTTGTCCATTTTGCTAAAACGCACGGAATTCCGGTAGGTCCGGGAAGGGGTTCTGCAGCAGGTTCAGTTGTTGCCTATGCTCTAAAAATTACCGAACTTGACCCGATAAGACACCACTTATTGTTTGAAAGATTTTTGAACCCAGAACGATACTCAATGCCTGATGTCGATATTGACTTTTGTATCGAACGTCGAGGAGAAGTTATAGACTACGTTTCAAACAAATATGGCGAAGACAAAGTCTGCCAGATTATCACATTTGGAACTTACGCAGCAAAAGCCGCAATGAAGGGAGTCGCAAGAGTTCTTGACATTCCTTATGCAAAAAGTAACCAACTTGCATCACTTATTCCGAGCGAACCCAAAACTCATATTGATGATGCACTTCAGCCCGGCATGGAATTAAAAAAACTTTACGACGAAGATCCTGAAGTTAAAAAGCTTGTTGACATGTCAAAAGCGATTGAGGGAATAAAGAACAACACCGGCACCCACGCTGCAGGTGTAATTATCGCACACAAACCTCTTAACGAAATTGTACCAGTTCAGCCTTCAAAAGACGGAATTATCGTAACAGAATATCCGATGGCGGATTTGGAAAAACTTGGGCTTTTAAAAATGGACTTTTTGGGGTTAAGAAACCTCACAATGATTCATAAAACTATGAAGCTTATTAAAAAGCGTCAGGGAATTGAGTTTGATATAGACAGAATTCCACTTGATGACAAACCAACCTATGATATGCTAATCGCGGGTGATACTGACGGTGTATTCCAGTTGGAATCATCAGGTATGAAAAAATTAGTTAAAGATTTACGACCAGACGTATTTGAAGATTTGGGCGCTTTAGTAGCACTGTTCCGCCCCGGCCCGTTAGAATCAGGCATGGTTCAAGACTTTGTCGAAAGAAAACACGGACGTCAGGAGATTAAATATGCCCATCCTTTATTGGAGCCTGTGTTAAAAGACACCTACGGAACCATTGTATATCAGGAACAGATTATGCAGGTATTCCAAGTACTTGCAGACTATACCCTCGGTCAAGCCGACATGGTTCGAAGAATGATGGGTAAGAAAAAGCTTGATGAAATGGCTCAGCAAAAAGGCAAATTCATAGAAGGAGCTGCACGCCACGGTATGGAATCCAAAGATGCGGCAGCACTCTTTGAACAAATTGAAAAATTTGCATCATACTGTTTCAACAGATCTCACTCAGCAGCTTACGCATTTGTAGCCTACCAGACAGCATACTTAAAATGTCATTATCCTGTTGAATATCTGGCATCACTTTTGACCTCAGTATCAGGAGATCAGGACAAGACGCAACTATACATAGAAGAAGCCTTGAAAAAAGGTATAAAAGTCATGCCACCTGATATAAACAAATCATACGCAGAATTCACTCCTGACGGAAGCGATATCAGATTTGGACTGGCATCAATCAAACAGGTTGGAGAAGCCGTAGTTGAAGCAATAATCGAGGAGCGCGAAAAGAATGGAGAATTCAAGTCTATTTATGATTATTGTAAAAGACTTGATGCAAAATGCTGTAACAAAAAGACACTTGAAGGTTTAATAAAATCAGGCGCATTTTCAAACATAGAAAAAAGCCGCAAACAGTTAATGGACAACATTGACTACATAACAGCAACGGCCTCAAAAGAAGCGAAAGCAAAAGAAAGCGGCCAAGGCAGTCTGTTTGATTTATTAGGCGACACAGCAGAAGTAGAAGATGCAAAATTTAAATTAGCAGGCTCTGATGCAGAATATGACCAACGGCAGCTACAGATTTTTGAAAAAGAATTTTTAGGATTTTATGTCACAAGCCACCCGCTATCGACTATAAGAGATAAATTGCCATTTTTGATGACTCATAAAATTTCAGAAATTCCAGAACAAAAGAATGACAAAGTTGTAACGATTTGCGGGCTAATAACAGCGACCAAGCAGATTCCGACAAAAAAAGATCCGACAAAATTCATAAGATTTGTGACTGTCGAAGATTTGACAGGCAAAGTTGAAGTTATAGCCTTTAACAAACAAATTCAAGAGTATGGAAGCTACCTTGAATCTGAACAGCGTGTAATTATTTCAGGCAAAGTCAGCAGAAGAAGCGAAGAAGAACCGCCGGTTCTTTTAATTGACACCGTGAAACCTGTTGATAATTCAAACATTTTTACACTTCAATTAAATGATGAATTTAAATTTGAAGAACTTGTATATTTAAAAAACCTTTTATGCGAACATTCAGGCTCAGATCCTTTAATGATAAAAATGCGAGATGATGTTGGCGAAGTAAAAATATTGACAGCCTCAATGTTTTGGGTTAATTCAACAAACACACTTGTTGAACTTTTAAAAAACAAGTTTAAAGAAAGAATTGACATAACAATACGCTCACTTGATGCACAAGAAGAAAAGACAGAATCCGCATGAATAATATAACATTTGCCGGAAGAATCTTATTTGCAAATAAAGAATCTTATAATAATTTTATAGGTAATCGAAAACAAATAAACCAGCTAAAACACCATAGCGGAAACAAAAATCTCACACATTTCATTCAATATGACAAGGATTTTTTTGTAATAACAACAACCTTTGAGCATGCTAGGAAACTTGATGATACAACAGCACATGTTTTATCAGAAGTACGCAGACCACCAAATAAAGGACGGCTTTCGCGGATTGTAAACAACTACATAAACAAAGTAAGAATCTGGCAATCAGAAATTAATCGAATGCCAAATCACCCAAATACAGAATACAAAGCCCCAAAAAAGAAAAGTTTCATACAGCGAATTATAGAAATTTTCAAAAAAAGATAAAAAAGACTTGCAAAAAAAAAATCAGCATGTATTATAGAAAAGTACCCATAAGCGGGGGTAATTCAGTGGTAGAATGCCTCCTTGCCAAGGAGGATGTCGCGAGTTCGAGCCTCGTCTCCCGCTCCATAAAGAAGAGTCTGATTTTCAGGCTCTTTTTTATTTTGTTATTAATACGAAAAGGTGCAATATCCGCACGTAAGGATGAAAAAGTTTTAATTCCTTTAAATATGGCAGACGGCTCACTTATATGTATCGGGAAAGGCAACAAAGACTGGAATGAATCAGCGCCTCATGGAGCAGGCAGATAAGCACACGCACCCAGGCCAAAGCAAACCTTTCAATGGATGAATACAAATCAAGAATGCAAGGAATTTTCACAACTTGTATTTCGACAGGCACGCTGGATGAATCCCCGATGGCATACAAAAATGCAGACGAGATTATTAAATCAGTAGAACCTACAGTTGAAATTATTGACCACATAAAACCTCTATACAATTTTAAAGCTGGTTAGATATTTAACTTCTAATTAAGTGAAAATATTATTCGATTTGGAACTGCAATTCGCCGATATAAAAAAGTTTATGCTATGATTTATATTAATAAACTTAGGGATAGCAAAAATATTTTTGCTTGTTTTTTAAATACCATAAAAGGCAGGGATAATGAAAATTCAAAACAACAGTACAAACACAACTTTTACGCAACTTTATATAAAATCAAATGAAGCTCAAAAACTTCTAAAAAAGGCGGATAAAGCAGTAAAAGTATCCAATGCAAAATTTATAAACACAAACATTCCTAACGGACACAGAAAACCACTTTGGTCAGTTCTATCTCAAGAAATTGAAAAACGTCAAGCAAATAACCCAAACAACATAATTATAGATATTTCAAACAAAGCCAAACAAATGCTTGCAATAATAACAACAGATAACAAAGGATTTTTAGTAAGCAAAACAGAAGTATGCCCGCTTCCGCAATACGGAAGCAAAAACGACATGTTTCCGACAAATGATTTATATAGAAGATACTGTTATTCGTTTGATCAAACAGTATACGGTCGCTCAGATTTTTTCGACGCCATAGATAATGCAGAATACGAAGTTGATCTTCTTAACATGAAACAACTAGCAGAAGCACCGGAAGTTCAAACAAGTATCCGTGCGCACGAAAAACACCCGACACAACCAAGAGATCCTAAAGTAATAAAAAATCCAAGACGCCACGAAAAGGCAAGACTTAAATTTAAAGAACATATTCAACGACCATTTGAGCAACTAAAATCTCTAATAGACTTTTCAAAACTTGATCAGGTTCAAAAACCACAACCAAAACATAAAGAAAAACTACCGAGAAAACTAAAAAAAATGAACTCAAATGAAGCCAAAGCACAGTAAAAATAAGAAAATACTTTAAAAAAAATATTTACATGGTAGAGTATAAAATGTAAGGAGGATATCAATATGGAAACATATGGAATTGAAAAATTCGGCATAATAGGCCCGAAAGCAGTTTACAGAAACCTGACTCCGGCACAGTTGACAGAAGCAGCTTTGCGTCTAGGAGAAGGCAAATTAAGCAACACCGGCGCTCTTGTTGTAACAACAGGAAAATACACAGGCAGATCGCCTAAAGACAAATTTATCGTTGATACAGACAGCATTCACAACGAAATTGCTTGGGGTAAAGTAAACCGCCCAATCAGCAGAGAGAAATTCAACTCAATTAAGGGTAAAATTGCAGCATACCTTCAAAACCGTGAAATCTTTATTTTCGACGGATATGCAGGAGCAGACAAAACTTACACTCAAAAATTCAGAGTTATCAATGAATTAGCAAGCCAAAACTTGTTCATTCACCAACTATTAATCAGACCGACAGCAGAAGAACTTTCTACATACGGCGCACCTGATTACACAATTCTTTGTGCACCAGGTTTCAAATGCGATCCGGAAGTTGACGGCGTAAATTCAGAAGCATGTATCGCAATTGACTACGAAGCACACGAAATCATCATTTGTGGTTCACAATACGCAGGCGAAATCAAAAAATCAGTATTCGCAACTATGAACTACATCATGACTAAGAAAAATGTACTTCCAATGCACTGCAGTGCTAACATGGATCCTCAAACAGGGGAAACAGCAGTATTCTTTGGACTTTCAGGAACAGGTAAAACAACTCTTTCTGCAGATCCAAACCGTAAACTAATCGGTGATGACGAACACGGATGGTCACCGGATGGTATCTTCAACTTTGAAGGCGGCTGCTATGCAAAATGTATTCACCTATCTAAAGAACACGAACCTGAAATTTATAATGCTATCAGATTTGGTTCATTAGTAGAAAACGTAGTTATGGATCCTGAAACAAGAGAATTTGATTTTGAAGACGGAAGCCTTACAGAAAATACTCGTGTAGGATATCCGATTAACTACATCGACAATGCACAAATCCCATCAAAAGGCGGAATACCGAAAGTTGTTATCTTCTTAACAGCAGATGCATTTGGTGTATTGCCTCCTATTTCAAGACTTGATAACAAAGCAGCAATGTACCACTTTGTAACAGGTTTCACATCAAAATTAGCAGGAACAGAAAGAGGCGTTACAGAACCTCAACCGACATTCTCAACATTGTTCGGTGAACCGTTCATGCCAATGGATGCATCGGTTTACGCTAAAATGCTTGGTGAAAAACTTGAAAAATACGGTACAAAAGTATACTTGGTTAACACCGGATGGGCTGGCGGAAGCGCAGCTTCAGGTGCAAAACGTATGAAACTTTCATATACTCGTGCAATGGTAACAGCAGCACTTAACGGATACTTCGATAACGTTGAATTCAAACATCACGATATCTTCAACGTAGATTATCCGACAAGCTGCCCGAATGTACCTGATGAACAGCTTGATGCTCGTGGAATGTGGGCTGATAAAGCAGCTTACGATGAACAGGCTAACAAACTTGCTCAAATGTTCGCAGACAACTTTGCAGCAAAATATCCAAACATGCCTGCTGAAATCGTTGCAGCTGGTCCTAAACCAAAAGCACAACAGCTTATTTAATTTCAACCCGAAATAATCGGGTTTACTAAGGAGGCGCAGACTTTTTTAATAAAAAGTCTGCGCATTTTTATATGACTTTTACAAAAAAATAAGCTAAACTGTAATTATGCATTTTATAATAATTCTTGATGAAACAAAAAAGCAATATTACGTAATTAAAACTCCGTTTTTACCTGAATTTTACTCCATAATTAAACGCAAAAGCGATAAGAAATATAAATTAAAAGTTTTTGACGTAACTTATCCACAGCGTCTAATGAAAATATTTTACATAAAATTCTTATTAAACCAAAAATACAAATATCGCCGAAGACTTTTAAACGAATTTTTAAGCGGAGAAAATTAATTACCATTTTTTAAAAATAAAAAATACAGCAAAAATAATTAAAACAAATCCTACAAGATAATTCCACTTAAATTCCTCTTTTAGATAAGTAACAGAAAAAATACTAAATACAACAAGCGTAATAACTTCTTGAATAGTTTTCAATTGAGCAGCATTATAAAACTCATGCCCGATTCTATTAGCCGGAACCTGAAAACAGTATTCAAAAAATGCAATTCCCCAGCTTACAAGAATAACAGCTAAGATAGGAGCAGCTTTAAATTTAAGATGTCCGTACCATGCAAACGTCATAAATATATTAGAAATAGTTAAAAGCAAAATTGGTGCAATCTGTCTAATCATAAGAACCTCCGCAAAAAATTGTAAGACAATAATAAAACAAATAAAAGTCTTGACAGTTAATTATTTTCTTAATAGAATAATACATGTGACCAGCCGACTTGGCTCAATGGTAGAGCAACGGTTTTGTAAACCGTAGGTTGTAGGTTCGATTCCTATAGTCGGCATTTTTTTTGAAAACTTAATAAAACGGATATATATAGATCAAGTTTGAGCCTTTGTGGCAAGGTTTCCTCTAAGTTAATTGAGAGTTAACAAAATGGAAATGGGTAGCTAAACTCCCTTGAGGCAAATCATTAAACCTTTGTAGCAAGGTTTCCTCTAAGTTAATTAAGAGTTAACGAGATGGAGATGAGTAGCAGAACTCCCTTGGTACAAATCTTTAAGCCTTTGTGGCAAGGACTCCGCGCAGTTAACTGAGTGTTAACGGAG
>CALVEG010000009.1 GCA_944326525.1 Candidatus Gastranaerophilales bacterium | reverse complement strand
TTTGCGATTTTCTTTTAATTTTCAATTTCATTTCCTTTTTTCCCTTTAATTAAACGGCTTTTTAGTCGTTTTTTTTTTGCCTGTTGTTTGATAAAAATAAATTTCAAAAATATATTAACATTTTGTTATAGCTTTGACATGACACAAATCTTATTGTCTAATAGAATTAAGACTATACTTGGGTAGGGATATGTACATAAAACAACTGGAAATAGACAACTTCAAATCATTTGCCAACAAATCGGAAATCCCGCTTTTGGAAGGGTTTACGACAATTTCAGGACCTAACGGTTCTGGGAAAAGTAATATTATAGACAGTATACTATTTGCACTAGGTCTTGCAAATGCAAGTGAACTTAGGGCAGAAAATCTTTCACATTTCATTTCAACATATACTAAAAGAAACGAAGCACTTGTAAAAGTAACATTTGGCGGAATGAACGATGGCAAAGATTTAAGTATAGCAAGAAAAATTCGAAAATCCTCTCAAGGTTACGCAAGCACCTATTATATAAATGATGCAGTTACAACTCTTACTAATGTTCATGCAGAGCTTGAGAAATACAACGTAACCCCGAACAGTTACAACGTAATGATGCAGGGTGATGTCATGGGGATTACGAACTGTTCTCCCAAAAACAGACGTAAGATTATTGACGAAATAGCAGGAGTTGCAGATTTTGACAGAAGAATAGATCAAGCAACAAATGAGCTTACGACAGTAGAACAAAGGGTTGAACGCTCTCAAGTAATCCTTAACGAAGTAGATACAAGACTTGAACAATTAAAAGAAGAGCGAGAAGTTGCACTAAAATACCAAAAACTTAGAGAAGAAAAAACAGGTCTTGAAGGTCAAATAAATAAAGTCAGATTTTTTGACTTGAAAAGAAACCTTGAACAGGCGCACTTGAATATTCTTGAATTTACAAAGAAAAGGAAAGAAGAAGAAGTAAAAAGCAAGGATTTAGATGAACGCATAAACCTTATTAAAGAGAAATTCCGTGAAGTTTCGGAAGTAATCAAAGAAAAAGGTGAAGCACATCAAATTGAATTAAAGAAACAGCTTGAAGAACTAAAAGGTGAAACCGACCGCAAAAATAATGCCTCAACATACGCAGACAAACAGATTATGGATGGTTTGCGCAGAATTGAGAATGCAAAAAACGGAATTGAATCTCACAAACAAAAAATAGAAGATTTTAAACTTAAAATCAAACTTAAAGAAGATGAAATAAAGATTATAGAAGCCAATATTGCTGAACAGAATGCAGAATTGAAGAAAATTCGAGAGGATTTAACAGGCTTAAACGCATCAGCCGATCAGCATATTGAAAAACGGAACAATTTAAGAAAAAAATACGAAGACCTTCAGGATAAAGATAATGAGCTAATCAAGAAAAAGCTTCCGCTTGAAAGCGAACTTAAAAATCTTCAGCAGGAGCTTGAAAAAGCAAAAAAATCAATAGAAGAACTTGAACAATTAAAAGCTAACTTTACATCAGACTACGAATTGAAAAAGACACTTGTCGAACAGCTTGAAAAAGAAATGAATGATTTCAAAATCATTCAACAAAACATTCTGCACGATCTTGACACGACAAAGAACGAAATTGATGATGTAAACCACGATATACAAATGGCTGCAAGAAAAGTTTCAATAATGGAGACGAAAAAGCAAGTTGTCCAATCAAGCTTTAACAGTGCAATAGACACCGTGATGAATGCGCATCTTCAAGGAGTTCACGCACCGCTTGTTAAACTTGGAACAGTAGATAAAGAATTTTCAACAGCAATGGAAGTTGCTTTTGGTGGCAGAATGACTCACATTGTAGTTGATGACGAGCATGTCGCATCAGTCGCAATTGAACTATTAAAATCCTCAGGAGCCGGCAGAGCAACCTTTATTCCTCTAAACAAGATTGTAAAAGCTCCCACAAGATTAAATTTACCGAAAGACAAAGGTGTAATTGATTTTGCGATAAACCTTGTCGACTTTGATGACAAGTACATCAACGCGTTTTACTACGCAGTTGGCGAAACCCTTGTTGTAGAGGATATGGAATGCGCTAAAAAGTTAATCGGCAAATACAGAATGGTAACTCTGCAAGGTGAAATTTTTGAAAAATCCGGTTCAATGACAGGTGGTTCTCAAAAAAGAACAGGCTTAAGTTTCAGCCAAAACGACGACGATGAACTTGAAAAACTTAGAAACAATTTAAAAGACCTTGAAACAAAAGCCGCTGAACTTATCAGAAAACGTGATCTTCTTGAAAACAAACGAGAAGATATTCGCCAAAAATACTCTGACTCAATGAACGAATCCGCAAAAGCGAAACTAGAACTTGGCAATATGACAAGAAACTACGAAAACAGTGAAAATCTTCTATCAGAAAAGACAAAATTTGTCACAGAAGCAGAGCCTAAAATTGCGGAAATCAACAAAAACCTCGACAAACTTGAAGAACAGACTGTCACAATCTATGATGAAATGACCACAGTTCAAGCTGAAATTGAGGAAGTTGAAAAACTTATTGATGAGCAGGATTTAAAAGATTTAAAAGAAAAAACTGAAGGTGTAGAAGCTGAAATTAAAAGACTTCAAGACAAACTCAGAGATGCAAATGCCGAGAAAAACGATTTTAACCGTGACATAGCATTTCAGGAAAACATGATCTTGACAAATACAGAAGATATTGAACGTACAGAATCAAACAATAAAAAACTTGAAGCTGATAAAGAAAGGTTTAAAGCGGAAATCGAGGAGCTAAACAAAAAATCCGAAGCACTTGAAGACCAAATTAAAGAAATAGAAGAAAAGCTCGGGAAACTGCTTGAAGAACGTGATTCTATACAGGCAGACTTGAATGAAATTGAGAAACAGAAAACTTCAAGCGCGTACGAAATTGAAAGGATAAGCGAACAGATAGAATCCTTTAAAGCTCGTCGAAGAGAGCTTGAACCTCAACTGGAGACGGCAAGAACTGATTTAATAAATGCAGGAATGGAACCAGAAAAGCTTGAACCGGTTGAAATTTCGATAGAAGAAATCACCTCCCAGATTCAGCGTTTGGAAAAGAAAATGCAAGACTTGGGTGATGTAAATATGCGAGCAATAGCAGCTTATGAGGAGGTTCAAACCCGCCAAAACGAATTAAAGACACAAATCGAAACTCTTTCAAAGGAAAGAAAAGAAATTTTGGACAGAATGAGCGGTTACGAGCAGTCTAAAAAAGAAGCCTTTATGAAGACCTACAACAATATCAATGAAAACTTCAAACAGGTATTCCACCAACTATCAGAAGGAGAAGGAGAATTAAAGCTTGAAAATCCAGATGATCCATTATCCGGCGGAATGACAATTGAAGCACAACCCAGAGACAAAAAGCTTCAAAGGCTTGAAAGTATGTCAGGCGGAGAAAAATCACTAACAGCTTTAGCCTTTGTATTTGCAATACAAAGGTATATGCCATCCCCATTCTATGCGTTTGATGAAGTTGACGCAAGTTTGGACACAATGAACGTAGAGCGTATCGCCCAAATGGTGCAGAACCAATCAAAAAATACGCAATTTATAGTAGTTAGTCACCGCAAACCTATGATAGAATCAGCAAATAGGACGATAGGTGTAACACAAAAAGAAAAGGGTATAACCCGAGTAACCGGAGTAAAACTTAGAGATTAATTATGAGTACGGAGACAACAATACTAAACTATAATACTCCCGCAATTCCGGAGAATATAAATGTCGATAACGAAGGAATCGGCATACTTGTGTCACTGGCAAAAGCCGGAAAAATTGATCCGTGGAATATTGATATTGTAGACGTTACGGATAAATATTTGGCACACATGTGTGAAATGAAATCTCAGGATTTGCGACTGACAGGAAGAACTTTTTTATTTGCATCAGTTCTGTTAAAGTTAAAATCAAATGTTCTTGAAGGAATAGATATAACTCAATTTGAAGACCAGCCTCAGGACAATATAGAATATGATGATGACGGATTCATTGTTGATTACGGTGAAGAAGAATACATTCCGACAAACAATGTTGTATCAATAGATGACGTGCTGCAACGCAGGACAAGTGTCCGCTTAAACAGAAACAGAGTCGTCACCTTGCACGACTTGATCAGACAATTGGAATTCTACGAAAAACTTGAGCAAAAACAATCTTTAAAAAGTGCCCACGAAAGAGCCAAAAGACGAGTTCAATCATATTCAAGATTTACGGCAGATGACATAATAAATCTTGCACACGAAGAATACATTGAAGATTGCGTTTTGCGATTAAAAGAAAACTTGTCTCAAATTTTTGAAAAAGAAGAAAAAATAGAATTAAATGAATTAACACTTTTAGGGATGGATAAAATAAGTGCGTATATAGCGTTGTTATTTTTGACAGCAGAAACGGACTATGAACTGGTACAAGATGAATTTTATTCAGACTTATACGTTGTAAAAGGGGTGGAAAATGGAAAATCTGAAAGCCAGAATTGAAGCCGTGCTTTTTACAACAGCAAAAGCACTAACAACTAATGAAATAGCAGAAATTCTAGGAGTAGAAAACGAGCAAGTAGAAGAATCTATTCTAGAGCTAATCATGGATTATGCTTCACGTGACGGTGCGCTTGAAATTGATGATGAAAACGGCTACATATTGCAGGTAAAAGAAGAACACATGGATATAGTAGAAAAGCTTTGTCCTGTTGACTTAAGACCAGCAGTGATGCGTACACTTGCCGTTATTGCATTAAAAGAACCAATACGCCAAACTGATTTAAAAGAACTTAGAGGTTCAACAGCATATGAACATGTTGCAGAGCTAATTGAAAAAGAGCTTATAAGTCGCACAAGAGATAAAAACGGCAGAAGCTACAACTTAAAAACAACACCTAAATTCGCTGAATATTTTAAACTTAAAGGGGATACAAGAGCATTAGAAAAATTGCTTGAACAGGGAAAATTAGATGAAAAAACAGATTCTTAATAGAATTATCTTGGTTGTATTTTTAATAATAACAATATCAATAATATTTTCAATCCCGAAAATATTATGCAATGTTGGCATTAACTATCTTAAAAAAAACGAATCTGTAAAGGCTTATAAAATATTAAAAAAAGCACATACATTTAAGCCAAACAATAAGGAAATACGCTATTATTATGTAAAATCAATGACTTTTCTAAAACCCACAGAGAAAATTCAAAAAGAAATGTTTAAATTTTCAGATGACGGAAAGAATGATGCCGCAACAAAACTTGCGATTTATCAAATAGAAACTTGGAAAAGCAATTTACTTGCTAATATAGGCAACAATTACATTGAACAAACCCCCTATGATAAAAACCTAATAAGATGGGATACAAATACATTCCCCCTAAAAGTTAAAATAAATATTCCATCCGATGTGCCAAGTTATTACCAAACAGAAATAGAAAAGGCATTTATGGAATGGACAGCCAGAGCAAATTTTCTAACATTTACATTTACAGACGAAACCAAAGCCGATATTTATATAGAATTTAAGCCTTTGCCTGATGACATCTGTGAATCAGGAAATTGCAAATATGTTGTTGCATATACAATTCCTAAAATTTCAGGGAAACAATTAAAATCAATGACAATTACAATGTATGACAAAGATGCAAACGGCAACTATTTTTCAGACAAAGAACTTTATAACACCATTCTACATGAAATAGGACATGCTCTTGGAATTATGGGACACAGTTATAGCTCAGATGATCTTATGTATATGTCAACTCAACCGGAAATAACATACACAAGATATAGAAGCGCTTTTCACTTTATATCACAAGACGATGTAAACACAATAAATCTTCTATACAAAATGATTCCAGACATAACAAATGTTTCAATGTCTAAATTTAACAAAGATGGACTAATTTATGCCCCAATAGTTCTCGGCACTGCCAATCAAATAAGCTCAAGAAAAATAAAAGAAGCTGAAAATTATATAGAATCCGCTCCTGATATTCCAAACGGTTATATAGATCTAGCAGTTGCATATGCAGATCAGGGGAAATATTCAAAAGCAATAGAAGCCTTAAGAGAAGCACTAGAGCGAGCACAAACAGATTCAGACAGATATTTGATATATTACAACATAGCAGCAGCCCACATGAATTCAAACAACTTAGACGAGGCTGAAAAATACCTTAACCTTGCTCGCCAAATCAATGACAACAACGAAATATCAGAGCTTCAGACAAACATAAATCACGCTCGTGCTGCAGATAAAAAACCATTTAAAATTCCGATTTCCGAATAGAATTTTATAATTAAAAATCCGGAATAAAAATCTTAACAAAAGCTTACAAAAGCTTTAAAAAAACTTATGTTCAAACTATCCTAGTAATGTATGCGTGTTTTCGCAAATGTAGAGGAAAAATGAAAAAGAGGAACACAGATGAACTATAACGTAGCGATAATCGGAGCAGGCCCGGCAGGAATTTTTGCGGCACTTGAAATCACAAAATTAAAACCTGAATGGAAAGTTGTTTTAATAGAAAAAGGCCAAAAAATTGAAAACAGAGTTTGCCTGTTAAGAGAAGGCTACGAAAAATGTCCAAATTGTAAAAAATGCGGACTACTTTGCGGCTGGGGTGGCGCAGGCGCGTTTTCAGACGGCAAATTAACCTTAACCCCGGATGTTGGCGGTCACCTTGACGATTATATGGCAAGAGAAAAAGTAGAAGAACTCATTGATTACTCTGATCAACTTTACCTTAAATTCGGTGCAACCGACGAAGTTTTTGGAACAGACATGAAAGTTTTTAGAGAACTTGAGCGCCAAGCTTCACTTGCAGAACTAAAACTTGTTCACTCCCCTGTTAGACACCTCGGAACAGAAAGAAGTCTTGACGTTTTAAAGAACATGCAAGACTATTTGGACGAAAGAATTACGATAATTAACAACGTTTCAGCCCAAAATCTAATTGTAGAAAACGGCGAAGTTAAAGGGATTACCCTTGATAACGGCGAAACCGTAAGAGCTGAATACACAATTATTGCCCCCGGTCGAGAAGGTGCAGATTGGCTAACAAAAGAATTTGCGAAAAACAAAATCGGTATGGTAAACAATGCTGTTGACGTAGGTGTCAGAGTAGAACTTCCGGCACCTGTATTTGAACCGTTAACTGATAAATTGTACGAATCAAAACTTATCTATCATTCACCAACCTTTGGAGATGAAGTAAGAACATTCTGCATGAATCCAAACGGAGAAGTCGTACAAGAAAATTACAATGGAATTGCAACTGTAAACGGACACAGCTATGCAGAAAAAACAACAAATAATACAAACTTTGCACTTTTGGTAAGCGAAAAGTTCACAGAACCGTTTAAAGAACCAATTCAATACGGACAACACATTGCAAGCCTTGCTAATATGCTTGGAGGCGGAATTCTTGTTCAAAGATTTGGCGATCTTCTGGACGGAAGAAGATCAACTCCTGAAAGAATTAAATCAAGCATAATTACCCCAACGCTTACTTGCGCAACTCCGGGTGACTTAAGTCTTGTAATTCCATACAGACAAATGACAAGTATCATCGAAATGCTTTATGCTCTTGATGAAGTTTGTCCTGGAACAGCTTCCAGATATACACTTCTTTACGGAATTGAGGTTAAATTCTATTCGGCAAGAGTAAAATTAACAAATGAACTTGAAACTGAAGGTGTTAAAAATCTGTTTACAATAGGCGACGGAGCCGGCGTAACAAGAGGATTAATCCAAGCTTCAGCATCAGGTGTTTACGTTGCAAGAACAATCTGCGCAAGATAATTACTCTCATTGATATATTGACCGGAATTTTAAAAAGTGAGATAATCAAAGCATGTTCAGATACTATGGCAAATATGCACCATATCTGTTTTTACTACCTGCAGCAATTGTGCTTGTGATATTCTTTTTTATACCATTTTTTCAAACAATTGCGCTTAGTTTAATGGATTATTCAAACAGCATTTACAATGCGCAGTTTGCGGGATTGGACAATTACATAAAGTTATTTCAAAGCCCGATTTTTTATAAAGTATTGCTGAACACTTTTATATACCTAATTGTTGCAGTTCCTATACTTGCAATAGTTCCTCTGTTTCTTGCAATACTTTTAAACAGGCAGATTAGGGGCTTAACTTTGTATAAAATTCTTATTTACCTTCCAGTAATTGTATCCATAGTTGTTGCAGCAATTGCGTTTAAGTGGCTTTACGCAGATGAGGGGATTTTGAATTTTATTGTAACAAGTTTTGGTTTAGAAAAAATCGGCTGGCTTACAGATCCCAATTGGGCATTGTATTCTGTAATAATCGTCACAATCTGGAAAGGAATCGGGTATTATATGATGATTTATCTTGCTGCGTTAATGAGTGTACCTAAAGAACTTTACGAAGCCTGTGAAATTGATGGAGCGGGATTTTTCACAAAACATCTGACCGTTACAGTACCGCATATAATGCCGACGATTGCACTTGTAACAACAATCAGTGCAATTTCAGCAATGAAAGTTTTTGCAGAAATTTATGTTATGACAAAAGGCGGCCCGCTTAATTCAAGCAAAACAATCGTTTATTATATTTATGAAAGAGCTTTTGAAAATCTTGATTTGGGATTTGCATCGGCGATGGCAGTAGTACTTCTTGTAATTGTCTTATTGCTATCACTTGTAAATATTTTATTCTTTGAGAAAAACAGGTACCAAATATGATAAAGAAAATTTTAGGCAAAATCACAGTACATTCAATTCTAATATTTGTATCACTTTTATCAGTGTTTCCTTTTATATGGCTTATATCGACATCATTAAAGGGAAACAGCGAAAACATATTTGCCTATCCACCGACAATTATACCGACAGATTTCACTTGGGCAAACTATGCAGGTGTATGGGAAAAAGTAAACTTTATCGGATATTTTATAAACTCAATGATAGTTGCAGGCGGTACGGTGTTGTTAAATTTAATTTTATCTGCAATGGCAGGATATCCCTTGGCTAGAATGGAATTTAGAGGTAAAAAAATAACCTTTTTTGCAATACTTGCTACAATAATGATTCCGTTTCAAGCAATAATGCTTCCTGTTTATTTAATAACTCTAAAACTTCACCTTGTGGATAGTGTAAATAATTTTGCAGGTTTTTTGGGGTTAATAATGCCCTTTGCAGTAAGTGCTTTTGGAATTTTTCTAATGCGGCAAGCATTTTTAGGAATTCCAAGAGAAATGGAGGAAGCTGCAATTGTTGACGGGTGCAATGTTTTTCAAATATTCACAAAAGTCTTAATTCCTATGGTTAAACCGTCGCTTGCAGTACTTGCAATATTTACATTTATCGGCAGCTGGGGAGAATTTTTGTGGCCAAGCATTGTGTTAACTAAAGATGCAATGTATACACTTCCTGTTGGGGTAAACAATTTACAAGGAATGTTCAGTTCTAACTGGAGATTTATTGCAGCTGGCTCAATCCTTTCAACAATCCCAATTATAATATTCTTCTTAAGCATGCAAAAATATTTTATTTCAGGAGAAAATGAAGGAGCTGTCAAAGGTTAGAAAGTTTCTCTTGTCAAAATATCATCAACATCGGTGCCTTCTTCAACAAAAAGCTTCATAGAACCGCACTTTTTAAAATTTTTATACATAGACTTATCAAAATCACTATCTAAAGTAAAATGCCCTGTATCAAAATTTATTGAATTTGCAGCGGCCTCCATTGTCGACTCATTTTCATTTTCATTTTCTACTATGTAATTAATTTTTCCTTTTGTTTCCATAAATCTTCTTGAAATATCATTTAAAACTTGAAATACATATTGCTGACGATACGAAGATCCATCATTTTCAGTTATCAAAAGTGTTGCCTTTTGCATTTCAACAATAGCCTCTTTATAGAATTTAAGTTCTCTTAACAGCAAAGCTAAGTTATAATGTGCGTCATAATTCAAAGGTTCAATTTCAATTGCCTTACAATAAGCCATACCGGCACTTCTTAAATCACCGTACAAGTGAAATGCCAGCGCCAAATTATAATAAGCATCATAATTATCTTTCAAAATTTTTATAGCTTCTTTATAATATGAAATAGACTTTTTAAGGTTTAATTCTTCCTGATATCCTCTTGCATTCTCTTCGTAAATAGATTTCTGTCTATAAGCAACGCCCATGTTGTAATAAGCAAGCCCAATATTAGTTTTGTAACTTTTGAGATTGTTAAAAACGTAAGGTATATAAACAAGCTTTCTTCTGATTCCTAGAATTGTATTATACTGATCAATTGCGCCATCAAAATCCCCTAAACGTTCAGCGGAAATTATGCCGTAATTCATTCTTGCAATTACGTAATTCGGATTATATTTAATAGCATTTTCATACGCATCAGCCGCAGAATAATAATCTTCATACAAAACATAAATGTTACCCAAATTGAACCAAGCACCATAATGTCCTGGGTAAAGTTCCAAACCGTTAAGATAATACCCGATAGCTTTTTGAATTTCTAATTTTCTTAAAGCTCTGTCCCCCTTCCAAACTAAGTACATCCCACGAACTTTATTTACTTGCGTGAGATACCAGTTAGGGAAAAGAAAAACCGTAGCGACAAACGCTATAAAAAGCAATATAGAAAATATTTTTGAAAAAAAACGCTTGTTCAAAATAAACCTCTCATAACCCATATAATAATGCTTTAGACAGGATTTATCAAGTATATTAAATATATTCACAATCTGAAGTGAATATTACAGATATTTTTTTAAAATTATTAAGAATTATTAACAAAATTAATTTATTTAAGCAATTTACCAACGCAAAAATTGTTTATATAAGTAAGGTAGGTAAAATTAATAGGAGGTTAGGTTATGTCAGGATTTTATATGGATTCCATGTACACATTACCATATATGCCAATGACTTATCCGCTTGGGGGTGACTCATACAGCAATCAAGTCTTTCTAAACGACATGACAGGCTTTAATCTTTTTACACCTCCGTTTAACAATTGTATGCCAATGATGTTTCCGGGTATGGGTATGAACGATAGCTTGTTTAATTACAACTATTCAATGCCTTATTCAATGCCATATTGTATGCCAGGCAATGATGCATATTATCAGAATATGGAAAAATATTATGAAAATATGATGAACAGCCAGATTTCATATCAGCAGAAAACAAGAGAAGCCGATATAACATTAAATGCGGCACAAAGAAGTTTGAAACAAAATGGTAAAAACTTAAGAAGCAAAATCGTAACTGACGAACAAGATCAAGTTATGACAGCATTCAACAAATATGTAGAAGGTGTTCAAGAGTATTACGGTGACAAAGGAAGCTATGATGATTTAAAAAACACAGCACTTGACACTTACGAACAACAATTCGGAAAAGATATCCAAACAGAACTAAGAGAACACGGATGTAGCTCATATTTTCACGGATTTAAAAAAGTTGCATCTTTAGGTTTTGCAAGCAAAAGAAGTGCTGAAGATAACATCGCTTTAATAACAGGACAACCAAAAGGTAAAAGTGAAAAATACAAAGAATGGGCAGGTAACGCAACAGCAGGTGTTGGATTAGGATTACTCGGCGGATTAACCGTTCCTAAAATGCTAAAAAGTGCAAAATCACCAAAACTTGTACCATTGGTTCTTATAGGAGCCGCAGCAGGATGGGTTTACGGAAGAGTTCTTGACCTATTCTCATAAGATTTATAATTTGTCCTAATTTCCCCAATAGTGTAGATAATATGTGTGTGTAATTTTCTCGGACCTGAAATAAGGTCCTTTTTATTTGCCAATTTTACAAAAAGAATTCCCGTTCCTCTTTTTATTTAAAGGAGTGAGAAACGGGAACTAAATCAGTAAAAGAGACATCACCAACATTATTGAATATTTATTTTTAAAGTCAAATTTTTTCTTAAAGAAGGCTGTGTAAGATTTAAAAACTAAAAGAAATTCGCCAAAGATTTTTTTAAGTGATATAATTTAGTCATGGGTAATAGGGTTAGTTTAACTACGCAAAACAGGTTGATTATTACAGGGTTAATACTTAGTACTGTATTAATTGTTTTCATAGCAGTTTTTGCAATAGTAAATATTCAAAAAAAACTTAATGACGGCTACAAAAGCTTCGGGCAGGTAATATCTAAAATGCTTGCAATAGAAAGTATGGAGCTTACAAACGGATTAAAAAATAAAGATACTGCATCTACTTTGAAAACCCATGCTGAAGGAATTCTAAAAAGCCACAATGATATTGTCTTAATAGAATTTCGAGACAAAGACGGCAATATAATTTACTCAGGTAAAAACGAACAGCACAAAAACACAAAGAAAGCCAATATAACTGTAACGTCTCCACTTGAAGTAAACATTAGTGACAATCCTGTTTCTATAGGTACAGTAACAGTAGCGCTTTCAGGCAGCGTAATTAGCCAGATTTCATCAACAACAAGAGCTTCACTTCTATTTGTATTTACGATAGCTTGGGTTGTTTTTGCCTTTGTAATCTTAATTAACACTTACCTTATAACAAGAGAATTAAGACTTCTTCAGGAAGGCGTAAAAAAGATTTCAACGGGAGAATTCGGATACAAAATTGAAGGTCAGGATGTTTCAACAGAGGTTAAGGAACTTTTCAACGAATTTAACGACATGTCAAACCGCCTTCACATTTACGAAGAACAGAATATTGAACAGCTTACGTTAGAAAAGAACAAACTAGAAGCAGTGCTAATGAGTATCGCAAACGGGGTTGTTGTATGTGACAATAATGATCAAGTTGTATTGGTAAACAATCATGCTCAAAAATTATTAGAAGTAAGCGAAGACGCACTACTTAATACAGAAATTCAGCAATACTGTGATACAGACGGCAATTTTTGCTTCAAGGACAAAATTGAGCAATTCAAAGACACCCCTCTTGAAGTTATTGCATCGAAACCGATTGAGTTTAATATAACCGTAGACAAAAGAATAATCAAATCGGTAATATCACCGATGTTTACAAGGAGCAACGATTACGTCGGATATATTATTGTATTAATAGATGTCACAAAAGAAACCGAAATGGAACAAATGAGAGCACATTTTATCTCAAACGTTTCACATGAACTTCGAACCCCAGTTACTGTTTTAAGAAGCTATATTGACACTCTATACAGCTATGGTGATGAGTTTGATAACGAAACCAAAAAAGAGTTTATTGCAACACTTAACCAAGAGATAATCAGGCTAAATAGAATGGTAAATGACATACTTGATTTTTCAAAACTTGAAGCTGACACTGTTTTAGAAAAAGAGCCTGTAAATATCGCAAAACTGATTGAAGAATGTGTAAATCAGGTAAGTGTACTAACAGAAGAACATCATTTAAAAATAGAAATTTCAAAAGATAATGATATTCCTGATGTTGAACTAAACTACGACAGTATATCAAGAGCATTTACAAATCTTATGTCCAATGCGATTAAATACTCTCCTGAAAACGGTACAATTGGAGTTAAAATAACAAATTTACAAAACACAGACGAAGTCAGAGTAACCGTAACCGACCAAGGTTGCGGAATTTCACCAGAGCATCAGAAGAAGATTTTTGACAGATTTTACAGAGTTGAAAATAATACCCATACAATTAAAGGTACAGGTTTAGGTTTAAATCTTGTACAAACAACAATCGAAAAGCACCATGGCGGCAAAGTATTTGTTGAATCAGAAGTCGGCAAAGGTTCAACCTTCGGTTTTATATTACCCGTAAAAGCAGCCACCATGCCGGAAGAAGTTACAATTCAGTAACGGATTATTATTTTACGCAAATTAAAATTCTTGACAAAATTCACCAATATAGCAAAAATTATTTATCAGGGATTTTATTCTAGTGCAGAATAATAAAAAGGAGCACTAAATATGCAAATCAGACCTGTTATGCCGTCATTTAAGGGATATATTGAACTTAACGCTACCCGCATTAATTCTCACCCAAGCGGATATACAACATTTAACACAAACTCAATAATCGTTACGTCACCCCCCTATAGCAAAAGCGACTACGCATCTACATATATCTCTAATGGCGGTGAAGCATACCTGACAGAATGTCCATACTATATCGTGCAAAAAGCATGTATTCTTGCAGATCAAAATAAAGATTCAATTGTTAAAATAGATTCTAACAACAAAATTACAATACAAAAGATTAAGGCAGACACCAAAGACTAATCTTATATAGTAAAAGCGCTAAGAAAAAAGCCCGTTAATTTTATCAATAATATCTTGCGGGTCGATTTCGTTCGTAATTTTATTAATATCCTGAGCAATCTGATATAATTTAGCAGCTTCAATCTTGTCGCCTGTAATTGTAATAGCACGAGCCAAATTAAAATGAGCTAAGGCATAATTAGGATTACATTCAATAGACTTTTTGAACAATTCCATAGCTTTTTTAACTCTGCCTAAATCATCAAGGTAAATTACCCCGAGATTGTTATAAGCAATATCATAAGCCGGATCGTATTCAATAGCCATTTCATACTCTTTTATTGCTTCATCAAGATCACCCTTGCCCCAATATAAAAATCCTAAATTACAATGAATTTTGGCGTTTTTAGGATCAAGATCAAGCGCATTACGATAAACAGTAAGTGCGTTATCATAATCTTCTTTATCATAAAAAGCACTTCCCAAATTCACATAAATATCAATATCTTCAGGAGTTAGAAGATAAGCACTTTGATAAGAAGTAATCGCTGCATTAATATCATTTTTAGATTCCTGATAAACAAATCCTAAAGTCTGGTTAATAATACTAGTCCATTGCTTACGAGGATTAAGTGTAACAGCGGTTTGGAAATGAGAAATCGCCCCCTCAATATCGCCTTTAATATATAAAATATTAGCTAAATTGGAATGTACATCGGGCATATTCGGCGTAATTTGAATAAGCTTTTCATAAATTTCAACAGCACTGTCATAATCGCCCAGTTCTTCGTAAGCCTGACAAAGATGTCTGTATGCTTCCACATTCAAACTATCAAGCCAAATTGCCATCTTATACTCAGTAATGGCATCTTCGAAACGTCCGAGACTTCTGTAAATATCGCCCAACAGACAATACAAAGGCACAAACCCGGGAGCTTTTTCAATAGCCTTGATATAAATATCAATAGCATCTTCAACGCTCTTTGTGTGTACCATATAAAATCCCTTTGCAAGAATTGGGAAAAATTTAAAATTAGAAATAGTTCTTGCAACATTTTCAAGCGCTTGAAAATCAAACGGCAAAGTCAAAACTGACAATACATATTCCCAGAAAGACTTAAACTTATTTTTGAAAGATCTAAACGATGAAACACTATACAAAGTAGAAAGCAAATAATGCGCACAAGAATTTCTAAACGGCATGTATTTAACAGCTTTTTGAGCATTCAAAGTAGCTTCCAAAAATCTTGCTTTTTTCGTATATGTTTCCGCAAGTAAATAATAGGCCTTAGCGAACTTAACATCCTTAGAAATCGCCATATCAAGATAATTAATAGCTTTATCAAGATCGCCTTTGTAGTAATGAGCACGACCTATTTTATAGTAAATTTCGGGTGAATCAATGTAAGTTTCCATAGCTCTCTGATATTCTGTAATAGCCTCATCAATATATTGAGCAGAATTGTAAATATCAAGATGCCATGCCAAATAAAGATCCCCTAGCCTTAAATGCAAATCAGCATTAGTCGGATCTTCCTGCAAACCAATTTGACAAAGTTCTATAGCACTTTTAACATTGCCAACTTTATATTCTTTATTAATCTTTTTTTGTAATGATTTAGTATCTGTTGTCATGATATTTCAAAAAACCAAGCCTGAACTATAATATTCATTTTAATTAATATTATATAAAAAAGCAAGTTGTTTAGAGATATTTAGTGTATAATGCAGAAAAAGGAAAGGAAACGTTATGGCAAAAATTTATTTCGTAGATGTTACAAACAGAGACGGTGTACAGACATCAAGACTTGGTTTGGCAAAACTTCAAAAGACAATTATCAACCTAATGTTGGATGATATGGGAATTACGCAATCAGAATTTGGATTTCCGACAACAAGTCACGAAATAAATTATCTTAACGGTAACTTAGAACTGGTTGAAAGAGAGGTAATAACCAGAACAAAACTATCCGGTTGGATGAGGGGCATTGCAGAAGATGTAGAACTATCATTCAAGAATGTACCAAAACTAAAACATCTTAACCTCTCACAATCGACATCAGAACAAATGATACACGGCAAATATCTAGGGAAGAAAACATCCGATGATATTATAAAAATGACCTGCGAAGCCGTAGAATGTGCCGTAGACAAAGGCGCCCTAACAATCGGTATAAATGCAGAAGATGCATCAAGAAGTGACATTGATTATTTAATCAAATACGCAACGGAAGCAAAAAAATGCGGAGCACATCGTTTCCGCTACTGCGACACACTTGGTTATGAAGATCCTCAAACAACTTATGACAGAATTTTTACGATAGCAAAAGCTGTACAAATGCCAATAGAATTGCATTTTCATAATGACTTAGGGATGGCAGCAGCATGTTCAGTAATGGGTGCCAAAGCAGCAGTTGACGCAGGTATGGATGCTTACATAAACACAGCAATCAACGGCATGGGTGAAAGAGCTGGAAATGCAGATTTAGCATCCTGTCTTCTTGCAGTATTAAAATCCGCAGGTTTTAAAAACAGATATAAAATTGATGAAAATATAGATTTAAGTAAGATTTGGAAACTTGCAAAATATACAGCCTACGCATTTAGAGTTCCAATTCCGATAAACCAGCCTGCAGTAGGAGATAATGCTTTTGCGCACGAATCAGGCATTCACGCAGACGGAGCCCTAAAAGACAGAAGAAACTACGAACTTTATGACTTTGAAGAATTAGGCAGAGGGGAACCTGAAATCATTGAAACAGGCCGAATGATTACAACAGGTGAATACGGCGGAATTAAAGGGTTTAGAAACGTTTACGAAAATCTGGAACTTGAATTTAAAGATGAGCACGAAGCAAGAAACATTCTTGAACTTGCCAGATACGCAAACGTTCACACACAACAGCCTTTGACTGATAGTGAACTCCGTTTTATTTACTATTATCCAGATATTGCGGCAAAAATTATGACAGTATCACCATACTATGAACCAGCAGGAGCAATAAAAGAAAGAGTTGATGCGCATTATCTTACAGAACCGCATAAAATCATTTAATTTTTGTAAATAAAACTTCACAATCACGCAAAAAAATATTTTTTCAGACCTTAAAACAGCATTGAATTATTAAAAGGAGAAATGTATGAATATTCAACCGATTTCGATGTTTAATGCTTATACAAACAGAATTAATCAAAATAAAAATACTAATCAAACAAATATTACATTTTCAGGAAAAGAAAAGCACAGTCCTGCAACGGACACATTTTTGAAAAACGGAGTACAAGCACTTGCGCTTGCGTCTGCTATCACACTAACTCCGGCAATTACGTCTTGCGAAAAAACAGTACTTGAAGATTGTGACCATCCAAACCACGTAGACCCTCCGTACGGAAACGACAGTACTGAAATAAAACCGGACACAATTATTAAAGGTATAACTTACAAAACACCTGAATTACAGATGAAACGCTATAAGGTAACCGATGATGACACTACAAACATCGGAACCGTAACTTTTTCAGAAGGTGTAATAAGAGTTCCATATAACGCTCACAAACCCGCAGAAATTAAAACCGTTTTAAGCTTTATTGAAGCGTTGGATTTAAACAGTAAAAACTTAACAGAAGAATACACAGCAACAAGAGCATTTGATTATAACATGATTCCAGCACAGCTTACTTGGCTGGATGAAAAAACAGGCACTGTAAACCAATTAAAATATAACGGTTTTGAAGACGAAAAATACCCTGTTAAAATGGATCTTACATCCATAGATGAAAACAACAACTACATTGAAAAAACATTACAATTGACTACTGCAGGAACTGATAAACTTATTGTCGATGTATATCCTAAAAACGGTTCAACTCCAGAAACACGCTATTTATACACGCTTGATGGCAACACAGTCACAAAATTTGATTTAAAAGACGAAAACACATTTAAAAAATCTTGTGAATACAGACCATCCGGCAACGGCAAATCAGTTATTGCTAAAGACACACAAGGAAATGAATCGAAACTTGCAAACTTTGATGTTCTAACAGCAATTTCAGAAGAAGAATAAAATAAAGATAAATAATCAAATAGAAATAGGAACGTTTTGTTTTTTACAAAACGTTCTTGTTTTTAGAATATTCTTTTTGTGCTAAAATTAAACCAAAAAAAGGAGAAACCATGGGTCAGACTTTAGCAGAAAAAATAATATCAAACCACTCAGGAAAAAATGTAAAAGCAGGAGAACTTGTAATTGCAAAAGTTGATGTATGCGCAGTTCAAGACGGAACTGGACCTTTAACAGTTCAAGAATTTAAAAAACTTGGAAAATCAAAACTTAACAATCCGGAAAGAACGATTTTATTTATTGACCATGCTTCTCCAAGTCCAAGGAAAGAATTATCCAATACACATACTGTTTTGAGAGATTTTTCAAAAGAATACGGCGCAGTTTTATCTGATGTCGGAGCAGGAGTTTGTCACCAAAGACTTGTTGAAACATTTGTGAACCCAGGAGAAATTCTTGTTGGTGCAGATTCACACACTTGTACATCAGGTGCACTTGGAGCATTTGCTACAGGCATGGGTTCTACTGATATTGCAGTTGCAATGGCTTTAGGAAAAACTTGGCTAAAAGTTCCTGCAACTTTTAAAATTGAAGTTACAGGAAAATTCAAACCAGGAATTTGTTCAAAAGATTTAATGCTTCATCTTATAGGAATGATAGGAGCTGACGGTGCCACATACAGGGCACTGGAATTTTGCGGCGATACAATTGATAATATGGAAATGTCAGAACGCTTTACGCTTGCAAATATGGCTGTAGAAGCAGGGGCAAAAGCCGGACTTTTTGTAGCTGACGACAAAACAAAAGCATACCTAAAATCAAGAGGTCGAGAAGACAAATTTTCGTCAATAAAACCTGATGAAGATGCTGTTTATGAAAGAATAATAAAAATTAATGCAGAAGACATAAAACACACAGTTTCCTGCCCGCATACGGTAGACAACACCAAAACCGTTGATGAGCTGGATAAAGTTAAAGTTGATCAGGTATTTATCGGCACTTGCACAAACGGTAGAATTGAAGATTTAAGAATCGTTGCAGACATTTTAAAAGGCAAAAAAGCACATCCTGATGTAAGACTTTTAATTTGCCCAGCCTCAAAAGATATCTATCTAAAAGCCCTTGAGGAAGGTTTAATAGAAACATTTGTAGAAGCAAATGCAGCAATATTACCCCCCGGTTGCGGGCCTTGTGTTGGTGTTCATGCCGGAACTCTTGCTGATGGAGAAGTTTGTCTTGCAACGCAAAACAGAAATTTCCAAGGCAGAATGGGAAATACAAAAGGCTTTATTTATCTGTCATCCCCTTATGTTGCAGCTCACACCGCGATAAAAGGCTATATTTGCGCTGAATAATAATAGACAAGTATTATAATTTTCGAACAAAAAATATAACCCGTTTACTATAAGCATAAGTACGAGCAATTCTTAAAAAATATTCCTTACTATTAGAGTAAGGAGAAAGTTTATGTCTGCTCGCAAGCTTCAATACAAAAAAATGACACTTGCAGAACTTGTTGTTTTAGCCCAGCAAAACGATCTTAAAGCACTTGAAGAACTCATAAAACGAGAGCAAAAGAACGTTTTTGCAGCATTTTCATACTTAACCGACAAGCGAGAAAACATTTCAGATTTAACGCAAGAAGCCCTAATGCGTGTTGCTAAAAACATTACGACATTAAAAAATCCTAAACACTTTAAAAGCTGGCTTAATACAATAATAACAAATTTATTTTACGATGAACTCAGAAAAACATCCCGAATGCCGGATACTATCTCAATAGAAAATACAGAATGCGAAAATCCGGATTTCAACATTCTCTCACTAATTCCTGATAAAAAATGTAAACCGCATGAAAAATGTATTTCAAACGAACTTGAAAAAATTATAAAAGAAGCAATTAGAAAACTACCAGAACAATTCAGGATAGTAATAGTTTTAAGAGAACTTCAAGGATTGAGCTACGAAGAAATAGCAAAAATAACAGGAGCAGGTGTTGGCACAGTAAAGTCAAGAATTTCACGGGCAAGATGCAAACTTCAGGAAGGACTACGCGCTTATATATAAAACAGAAAGGAAAAAAAATGCAAAAAGAATTAACATGCGCGCAAGTAAGCGCTTTAATAACATATTACTTAGAAGACAAGCTTAATTATCCATTAAAAGAATACGTTGAGCAGCATTTAAGTACCTGTAAAAAATGTAATGAAAAATATCAAAAACTATTAAAAATCACTGACAAATTTTCTAAAAATAATAATGAAACAGATTACGAAATACAAGATAATAACTATCACACAAAACAAAGATACGAAGATTTTCGCTTAAATCTTTCAGCATACGTTGACAATGAACTAAGTGATGAAGAAAACATACGGATAAAAAAAATTGCAATAACAAACCCAACAGCACGAAAAGATCTAGAAGAATTCTACACTTTCAAAAAGCTATTGCACTCATCATTTGACAAAACCAAAAACGAATTAAAGCACGATTACTCTGGAAATATCATAGGAAGAATCTATTCTCTCCACTCAACCAATCGACTTGATCCGTTTTATTTAATAATGACAATTTTCACAGTAATAATAGGTGCTGTTCTTCTTGGAATTGCAAATTTCTTTCTCTAAATTTTCAAGTTATTTCCTGAAAATTTTAAAGAAGCCATTTTTTGATAATCATTCATACTTAAAGGTTTATAAACAAACTCATTAGCAATTTGTTTAGGCACCTGAACAGGCTCATTAGCTCTGGATTTTTCGTTTCTCATAGCCATAATTTCTTTTTGCTTTTTCGCGGCATACTGGTTCCTAAGAATTGGAGTAATAATATTACACGACAATATAGAACCGACAGTACTAAAAATTATACTTACGCCACCTTTAAACTTCATAAACTCATTACGAATATCTCCGGTCATTCCTGAGGAAATATCCGTTGTAATTTTTCCTATGTCTTGAATTTGTTTTTCATCAACATACTTCTTAAGTTTTGGAGTTAAAAGTTTTCCAGATTTTACAAGCTTGTTTCCGACAGACGTAAACGAATTTGTAACAGCATAAAAAGACAGTATATTAATAGCCGCATCTGCAAACTCTTGAGGAATCAAAAACATTTTTTCTTTTGCAGGAATTTTGTCATTAATAACTATCGCAAAAACTTGCGCAGCAGAAGATAGAATCCATCCCAAAACACCTGTATGAACAAGCATTTTACCGGGGCTTTCTCCATAATTTTTATAGAGATAATTTTTACAACTCATAAATTTTTGGGAGGCTAAATCAGCCAAATTACTTAGATTTGTCATGTTTTAACCCTCCTGAAGCCACCACAAATTTATTAGTCAAATATTTTGTTAGCGGGGCATCAATTAAGAAGTTTGTAATAGTCATAACCCCCAGAGCAACAATCGTACCAAGCGCATTTTTATATTGCATAAACGCATCTGACAAATCACTCATAGCATTTGACGGTGAAAATAAAGTATTTAATCTTGTAAGTTTGATTTTATTACCAGATTTATCAACAGAAGTTGGCAGCTTAGACCATTTATCTATAGCCTTAATACAACCCTTTCTAATAAAATACCCAGTAAAAGTCCCCGCAACAATTTTAGCCACAGTACGACAAACAGAAACTTTTCTTGTATTTTCATCGACAGACTTGTTATGCCAATCAATAAACGGCTGAGACATTAAAGCCGTTGCACCTAAAATTAACCTATTTTCTGGAGTTGAAATTTCTTTATTAACCCAAGTTATACCATTTCTGATTTTTTCATTTTCAATAACCTTATTAGGAATAACATCATAAAATGCCTGACGAGCAATACGGCTTCCGGCTTGAAACTTTTTATAAAGATAAGAATCTTTAAAATATGAAGTTATCTTTGATACCATAATAATTACCCAAATCAATAAAGATGGTAAATGTACGGAATTGCTTCCGAAAATTATATTATTACAAAAATTTTACATTGAAAAAACATGTTTAATTTTTTTTACAATTAAACACAAAAAAACTATATAAAAACGATCTTAAAAATATAATATTAACTGAAACTACAATTTAGCACCTTTAGGAACAACCGTAATTCCACCGGGAGAGACATAAAAGCCTCTTTTTTCGTCTTCTTCTCTATTAAACCCAATTCTGGTATTTGGAGGAATATCAACATTTTTATCAATAATTGCACGACGAATTCTTGAATACCTTCCGATATCGACATTTTCCATCAAAATACTTTCAGAAATTTGAGAATAACTGTTTACCCTAACTCGTGGAGAAAGCACACATCTTGAGAGTCCACCGCCTGAAACAATACAACCTTCAGACACCATAGAGTTAGTCGCCATACCGACTCTGTCACCTTCTGACCATATAAATTTAGCCGGCGGATAATTATAATTAAATGTTCTTATAGGCCATTCTCTTGAATACAAATTCAATTCAGGAGAACTGTCTAATAAATCCATATTTGCTTGCCAATAAGCATCAATACTACCAACATCTCGCCAATAACCGCTCTCAGCCTCAGTCATTCCAGGAAAAACGTTAGACGCAAAGTTATAAACAAAAATTCTCTTTCCTTGTTCTAATAACATCGGAATAACATTTTTTCCAAAATCATGGCTTGAATCTTCTATTTGCTCATCCTCATTCAATGCTTTTAATAGAACATCCTTTTCAAAAATATAATTTCCCATCGATGCCAAGCAATAATTAGGATTACCAGGAATTGACTTCGGTTTTTCTTTAGGTTTTTCGACAAAATTTGTAAGACGCCAATTTTCATCAATTTCCATAATTCCAAATTCATGAGCTTCTTCTATCGGAATTGGAATTGCAGATATTGTCAAATCTGCACAATTAAATTTATGGAAATTCAACATCTGAGAAACATCCATTTTATAAATATGGTCGCCCCCAAAAATACACACATATCTTGGGTTTTCGTCAGTTATATGAAAAACATTCTGATAAATAGCATCAGCCGTACCTCTGTACCAATCAGATCCGGTTCTCATCTGAGCAGGAGCCAAATCAACATACTGATTTAAAAATGGGGACAATGCCCATCCTCTTGTAATATGCTTATTTAATGAATCTGATTTATACTGAGTCAAAACTTTAATCTTAAAAAAGCCTGAATTAATAAAATTATTCAATACAAAATCAATAATTCTGTATCTTCCGCCAAATGGAACCGCAGGCTTTGCACGATCTTTAGTCAACGGATAAAGCCTTTTACCTTCACCACCAGCAAGTATCATTACTAATGCATCATCAACCGACATAATAACCTCTCTTATTCTGATACAAAGATTATACAATGATAAAAGAAAAAAATCACTAATTTAATAATTTTAATATTAATGCCCCTGACATCCGCTACACCCGCCGGATGAGCAGTTTCCGCAGCCGGATAACAAATCACTGAAATCAAAAACTTTATCTTCTAAAATCTTTGAAATCACAATCGGATACAACAAATCCTCTAACTGTCTTATATTTTCCACGAACTCATCAAAATGAGTAAGATTTCCGATTAAGACAGGATACTGAGCAATAATTTTTCCCCCGTCAATTCCGTTTGTAAGAGTATGAACCGTAACCCCGCTAACCTTAACACCTGCACTAAAGGCTCTTGCCGCAGCATCTGCCCCCTTAAAAGCCGGCAAAAGAGAAGGCTGAAGATTTATAAACCTTCCGAGTTCAAGAACATTTGGTTTCAACTCTTTTGTATAGCCGCTTAACGCTATCAAATCAAAGTTTTCTGAAGCAACATAAACCGCATTTTCTTCCGGAGGCAGGTACTTACGCTCAATATTTAATTCAGACGCTTTTTGAAAAAAATCAGAATTTAAATTGTCCGAAACAGCAATAATTTTAAGCTCATTAAAACTCTGGCTTCTTAAATAATTAACAATAGCTTCCAAATTTCTTCCGTCGTTTGACCCCCAAATAGCAATTTTTTTCTTCATAAAAAATCCCCCTTATAAATTTATTATAAAACTTTTTTAAAATATAAAAATATGCGCAAAAAAAAATCTTTACGTATTTTAAAAAACACGGAAGGTGAAATTTATGCAAATAAACAATTATAATACTAGAACTGCATTCGGAGAAAAATACCCTACTGATAGCCTAATAAGCTGTGCTTGTAAAAAGCCGTTTATCAGAAAAAGTGATGGTGTAAATTTAGCAACATCTTTACTCAAATTAACAAAAGACGAAAAAAAAGCAATGATGCGAGATGACATAGTTTATCACGCACTTTTAAAAAAGACAGGTGAATACATTTTAACACAAGTTCCGACACTTAAAAGTTTTACGGAAAAAATCAACAAACTTCCTGAAGACTCTCATGGAATTTTACTAAAAATAGCAGATGAGAAATTAGGTGAGGAAATCGACATAAAAAGGCTTATTAGAAGCAGAGAATCAAGAAAAAACAAATTATGGATATACGATTACAAAACAGAAAATTAGTAAATTTTGGCACAAAACTTGAAACCGCAAAAGTATTAGAAGTAACCAGTCAAAGAATTTTTACAAGTGAAGGACTTAGCGGTGTTAGGGAAGTAATTCAAGCACTTTCAAAAGAACCAATTAAAGCAACAGGCAGTAAAGGTTACAGATATTTCGCAATCCAAATTGGAAATGCAATACTTGAAAAATACCCCAAAATAGCTGAAGCGACAGCGGAAATAAATAAAATCACAACAGAAAACCCTTACATTACGAAACAAGAACTTAATAAAAGAGTACTTCCGCTTATTGATAAAATTGGAAAAGAAATTGACATTACAATATAAAATAAAAAAGACCGCCTTGAAATAGACGGTCTTTTTATTTATTCGTTTAAATATTAGTGACAAAGAGCAAGGAGAATACCTGCTGCAACTGCAGAACCGATTACCCCTGCAACGTTTGGCCCCATAGCGTGCATCAATAGATAATTCTGAGGGTTTGCCTCTAAGCCTACCTTGTTAGAAACACGTGCCGCCATCGGAACAGCTGAAACACCTGCCGAACCAATAAGCGGATTTATTTTGTCTTTAGAGAATAAATTCATAATCTTGGCAAAAACAACACCGCCTGCGGTAGCAAATGAAAATGCTAAAATACCCAAAATTAAAATAAATAAAGTTTGAGTTGTCAAGAACTGATCTGCAGATAATTTAGAACCAACAGACAATCCTAAGAAAATCGTAACAATGTTGATTAAAGCATTCTGCATAGTATCAGAAAGTCTTTCTACAACACCGCATTCTTTACATAAGTTACCGAAAGTTAAAGCACCAACAAGCGGGCACGCATCCGGTAAGAAAATTATACAAAGACCCAAAACAACAAGCGGGAACACGATTTTTTCTCTTTTTGAAACTTCTCTTAATTGTTTCATTTCGATTTCACGTTCAGCCTTAGTTGTTAAAAGCTTCATAATCGGAGGCTGAATAACTGGAACCAAAGCCATATAAGAATAAGCTGCAACTGCAATTGCACCTAACAATTCAGGCGCTAATTTAGTTGTAACATAAATTGATGTCGGCCCGTCAGCACCACCGATAATACCAATTGCACCAGCTTGTGGCAAAGTAAAGCCAAAGCAGCATAGTGCAAGTAATAAAGCAGCGAAAATACCGAACTGAGCAGCACCTCCTAAAAGCGCTGTTTTAGGGTTTGCAATTAACGGACCAAAGTCAGTCATTGCACCAACACCCATAAATATGATTAACGGGAACAAACCTTTATGAATACCTGCTTCATAAATAATTCCCAAAAATCCGTTTGGTTCAGCAATTCCTGCAACCGGAATGTTTGACAACAAACCTCCGAATGCAATCGGCACCAAAAGCAACGGTTCAAATTGTTTTTTAATACCTAACCATAGCAGGAATAAACAAATCAAAATCATTATCGGAGAACCGAACTGATGAAGGAATTGTTCAAACCCGCTTGTAATTGACGGATCAGCAGGCTGTACAAAATTTGCGATACCTGTTGACTGCCAAAGTTTATATAAGCTGTCTGCAATATTCATATTTCTATCCTTCTTTTACTGTTTTATTAAAAGCTGCCTTATCTTATAAGTCTGTATTTTGCCAACAAGGCAGCTTATATACCTAATTAACCGATTGTAACAAGTTCTTGACCTGTTTTAACCTGATTTCCTACTTCAATATCAACTGATTTTATAACACCTGACAATGGTGATTTAATTTCAGTTTCCATTTTCATTGCTTCAACAACGGCAATAACATCTCCTTCGTTAATAGTATCGCCAACAGCAACTAGAACCTTCAATACTGTACCAGGAAGCGCTGCCTTAACAGGTTTTGCATCGCCTTCTACAGCATGATCAGCTTCAATACCTGCTTTTAAGTTGAAGTCATAAAGTTTGCCGTTAACAGTAGCTTTATTTCCTTCAAAAGCAACAGCATACTTTTTACCGTTAACTGTAACTGTATAACCGTTTGAAGAATCTTCGCTCTTAGCTTCTTTTGATTCCGGAGCATTCTTTCTAACACCGATTGTACCTTTACCTTCAAGGAAAAGAATACCTTTTTCTTTACAAGCTGCAGAAATGAAAATATTTTCATCATTTACAGGCAATCCAGCATCCTCAAGGCGTTTAGTTGCAGCCTTAATACCCTTTTCAGGATCTCTATCATTGATATCAACAACAAGCTCTGTTGTAGGTTGAAGATTTAACTGTTCGCTTGCAATTTTAACAATTTCAGAATCCGGTTCACAAGGAGTTTTACCAAAGTATCCAAGAACCATTTTTCCGTAACCTTCTGCAATTTTCTTCCACTTGCCAAACATTACGTTATTGAATGCTTGTTGGAAATAGAACTGAGATACTGGTGTAACTGAAGTTCCAAAACCGCCTTTTTCAACAACTTCTTTCATTGCTGCAACAACTTCCGGATATTTATCCATCAAATTGTTATCACGAAGCATTTGAGTATTAGCAGTTAAAGCTCCGCCAGGAAGTGGTGACTGAATAATCATCGGGTTAACAGCCAAAGCTTCCGGAGGTAAGAAGTAATCTTTCATACATTCTTTAAATACTTCTTCAGTTTCAAGAATTTTTTCAATATCTACACCAAGATCGTAATCAGTACCTTTAACAGCATGCCACATAGAAACGATATCAGGCTGAGCTGTTCCACCTGAAACAGGTTTCATAGAAAGGTCGATACCATCAGCACCACCGTCTAAAGCTGCCAAGTAAGCCGCCAAACCAGTTCCTGCAGTTTCGTGAGAATGGAATCTGATGTGAGCATCAGAACCCAAAATTTCTCTTGTACGTTTTACGGTTTCGTAAACTTTTCTTGGATTTGAAGTACCTGAAGCATCTTTAAATGCTAAGCTGTCGAACGGAATACCTGCATCAAGGATGTTTCTCAAAACTTTTTCATAAAAAGCAACATCATGAGCACCTGTACAACCGATCGGAAGTTCCATCATTGTGATTGTAATTTCATGCTTCAAACCGTTATCTCTAATACATTGACCTGAATAAATAAGGTTGTTTACATCATTCAAAGCGTCAAAGTTTCTAACAGTTGTAACGCCGTGTTTTTTAAACATTTTGGCGTGAAGATTGATAATATCTCTCGGCTGAGAATCAAGTCCGACAACATTCACACCTCTTGCAAGAGATTGAAGGTTGATATCAGGACCTACAGCAGCTCTGATTTTATCCATAGTTTCGAAAGCATTTTCATTGCAATAAAAAATCGGTGACTGAAATCTTGCACCACCGGCAACTTCAAAATGTCTTAAACCTGCATTTACAGCTGACTGAAGCGCAGGAATAAAATCATCTACAAATACTCTTGCTCCGTAAACGGATTGGAAACCATCTCTAAATGAGGTGTCCATAACTTTAATAAGTTTTTTTCCCATAATCTATATCCTTTCGTAAAAAAATTAAAACTTCTAACCGCGGAGTTTTGCAACAGCAATGGCAACTGCAACAGCCTCATCAACCGAAACATTTGCTCTTTTGCCAGGTTTCTCCACAATTTTAACTTCTTCAGGGAATATTTTGTTCAACTGTTTAACGACCCATGACATACCGCCCATTGTCAAAACAAGAATTGCGAGAAATGCAAAAACAAATCCCATTCCTATTCCCATAAGCACCATACCTTCTTCAAGTAATGCTAAAAAGTGTCCTATCATATTATATCTCCTATAGTAAGTACAAAAACTTCTTTATTTTCTTTTAAATGCAAAGCGCCATCATCGTCAATACTTTCGGCAAATCCGCATTTAATTTCATTCGGCAGTTTTACGCTAATTTCTTTTCCAATAAAATTCACTCGGCTAAGATAATCATGCTTAATAAAACAAAAGCCTTCTTCCATAAACTTATTATAATCACCCAAAAAACAGTTTAGCAAATTTGTTAAGAAATCACTTTTTTCAGGGGCATTTGAGCCAAGTTCAATTGAAAGAGAAGTTACTTCTTTATCTGCGACTTTTTTCACATCATCAGAATCAGCCGTAACATTAATTCCGAAACCTAAAATAATTCCTTTTAACTTTGCACCCTGCATAACTGTTTCGGATAAAATTCCAGCGATTTTTTTACCGTTAATATTAACATCATTCGGCCACTTAATTTCAGTCTTAAGTCCGTAAGATTCAATGGTTTTAGCAATACAAACGGAAAGGAATTGAGTCAGATTAACAAAATTTTTATTAAACACTTCAGAAGGTTTCAAAACTATTGAAACAAAAAGGTTACCGTCCCCCAAATCAAGCCATGACCTGTTAAGTCTTCCGCGTCCTGCTGTTTGTCTGCGAGAAGAAATAACCGTGCAATCTTCAAGTTCTGCAAGATGTTGCTTTGCATATATATTGGTTGAGTCAGTCTCTTCCAGGCTTAAAATTTTCATTTTCGCCTCTTAAAAATTCCCTATACATTGTAATTGTAATATAAACAAAAAAAATTTGCGATTTTTTTTTTATGAGTTACAATAAAACTTGAAAAGGGAGAGAAAATGGAACATTGGATTTGTAATTTTGATATATTTGGTCATCCGGTGTCTGCAAATATGGATACACTAATTACAATGTGGTTTACGATGTTTTTGCTGATAATTTTAGCACTTGTTACAACTCGCAAAACTACTTTAATACCATCAAAATTACAGCTTGCCGCAGAAGGAATTGTAAAATACTTTTCAGGAATTGCAAAAGCCAGCATGGGCGAAGAAGCATCCAAAAGGCATTTACCTTTAATTCTAACGCTTTTCATGTTTATTCTAACTGCAAATCTCGTTGGACAACTTCCTTGGCATTTGATTCATTTAAAAACAGGTGAATTAGCTTCACCAAACAACGATATTAATATGACAGCAGCAATGGCTATTGTTGTTTCACTTTATTATATTTATTACGGTGTAAAGAAAAAAGGTTTTCATTTCTTTTTCCACGGGTTCAGCATTGACGGAATTATAATTACCCTTGTTGACACTTTGGAACTTTTTGTAAGACCTTTTTCACTTGCATTACGACTTTTTGCAAACATATTTGCAGGAGAAGTTTTGGTATTTACGGTTGTAGGGATTTTTGCATACTTTATTCCTCTACCGTTTATGCTATTTGAACTTTTTGTGGCACTAATTCAGGCTCTGGTATTCACCCTGCTTTCCACAACATACATATCTATGGCAGTAAATGAAGAATAAAATATAAAGGAGAAAAATTATGGCAGTTGAACAATTAGCAAATTTAGATTTAGCAAAATTGGGTGCAGGTATTGCAATCGGCTTCGGAGCAATCGGCGGAGGTTTAGGTCTTGGTATTGCAACTAAAGGTGTTCTTGAAGCTATCGCAAGACAGCCTGAAATGAAAGATGAAGCTTTCAAAAACTTTATTATCGGTGCAGGTCTTGCAGAAGCGACAGCTATTTATGCACTTTTAGTAGCTATGCTTTTGATTTTTGCATAAAATTTAATTCTTAAGGATATTTGTTATGTTTGAATTTAATGCAACGTTTTTAATAGCAATGATCAGTTTTGTTGTATTCATCATAATTATGAATACAATACTTTATAAACCGATTCTTTCAATCATCAATAAAAGAGAAAATTATATTGATGAAAACCTTAATGCCGCAAAAAATTCAAAAGAAAAAGCGCAAGGAATTCTTAATGATAAAGAAGCCAAGTTAACAGAAACAAACATAAAATCCAAACAGATTGTTTCAGAAAGAGTTCAACAAGAAAATGACAAGGCTAAAAAGTTAACCGAAGAAGCTAAAGCAACAACTCAAAAAAATATAGCTTCAATTAAAGAAAACTTGCATAATGAAGAAATTCAAACAACAAATGCACTTTCAGAAAATATTAGACTTCTTGCAGAATCAATTTCTGAAAAGGTTTTGGGCGAAAAAACTTCAATTGATAACGTTGATTATGAACTAATTAATAAGGTACTGAAATGAATACAATAAGTGAGATATGGAATTTTATAGTAACAAGCAACTTTTTCAACTTTGTTGTGATGGTGCTTATACTCACTTGGATAATTAATAAAGTTAATTTAGCAGACATATTAGAAAAAGCAGTTACCAACATAAAAACTACAATAGAAAAAGCAGAACAGGAAAAAGTATCAGGCGAAAAAGAACTTCAAAACGCCTTAAAATCTGTAGAAAACCTTGAAGAAGAGATTAAACAGAAAATTTCAAATGCAGAAAACAATGCAGAAAGAATTGCTCAAAATATAATAACAGAAGCAGAACAAAAAGTTAAAAATATCCAGAGCAACATTGAAAGAGTAGAAACAGCAGAAGAAAAAACGATTTCTGCAAGACTTTCAAAAAAAACGGCTGCAGCCTCGGCTGAACTTGCTAAGCTGCACATTAAAGCAGTTTTGGAAGCGAACCCTTCACTGCATGAAAAATATATCAATCAAAGTATTGAAGAATTAGGATAAAATATGAACTCAATTCAAATATCAATAACAGCAAAAAATTATGCAGACGCACTTGTTCAACTTGGACAAGACGGAATGCTTTCGTATGATGATATTTTGAAAAATCTGGAATCAGTAAAAGAAATTTGCGCCAATTCGCCGGATTTAAATTCTGTTTTAGAAAATCCGACAATCTCGGACGAACTTAAATATTCAATTATTGATGAAGTTTTTCAAAAAGATATCCACGAAAAGATTATTGATTTTATCAAAGTTTTGATTGAGAAAAAGCGTTTCAAAGAATTTTACGGAATAGTTGAAGCATACAGAGATGAGCTTGATAAAATAAATAATCTTCAGCGGGTTTCCGTAACCTCTGCCATAGAACTTAATGAAGAAATGAAACAAAGAATAACGGAAAAGCTGCAAAAAAGACTTTCAAAAAATATAACGGCAGAGTGGCTTATAGACAAAGAAATTATCGGAGGGCTTGTTATAAAAATCAATGATGATGTAATTGATTCAAGCCTAAAAAATAAATTAGAAAATTTAAGTAAAAATCTAATATAAAGGGGAAATTATGGCTCTAATAAAACCAGATGAAATCAGCTCAATAATTAAAAGTAAAATAGAGAATTATGATTTACAAACGGAAATAGCAAATACCGGAACCGTAATAGAAGTAGGCGACGGAATTGCACGAGTTTACGGTTTAAGAAACGTAATGTCAAATGAACTTGTCGTATTTGAAGACGGAAAAGACACATTAGGAATTACCTTAAACCTTGAAGAAGACAACGTTGGTATTGTAATTTTGGGTGAATATACTCAGATAAAAGAAGGAATGACCGTAAAAACGACAGGCAGAATTGCATCAGTTCCAGTAGGCGACGGTCTAATCGGCAGAATTATAGACCCAACAGGAGAACCTATTGACGGCAAAGGCGAAATTATTTCTGATAAAACTCGCCCGATAGAAAGGGTTGCCCCCGGAATTGTTGCAAGAAAATCAGTTCACCAACCGCTACAAACAGGCTTAACTTCAATTGATGCTTTAACCCCAATCGGAAGAGGCCAAAGAGAATTGATTATCGGTGACAGACAAACCGGTAAAACAGCAATTGCAATCGACACAATTTTGAACCAAAAAGGGCAAAATGTAATTTGTATTTACGTTGCAATTGGTCAAAAAGCTTCAACAGTAGCTCAACTTGCTAAAGTTCTTGAAGAACACGGAGCAATGGAATATTCCATTATAGTTTCTGCAACAGCAAATGAAAGTGCACCTTTACAGTACATTGCACCGTTTGCCGGAGTTGCAATCGGAGAAGAATTTATGGAGCAAGGTAAAGACGTTCTGATAGTTTATGACGATTTAAGCAAACACGCACAAGCCTATCGTGCAATGAGTTTGCTTCTTAAAAGACCACCGGGACGTGAAGCATACCCAGGAGACGTATTCTATTTACATTCAAGACTTCTTGAACGTGCTGTTAAATTGAATGACGAACTTGGAGGCGGAAGTATCACAGCGTTACCGATTATTGAAACACAAGCAGGAGATGTTTCAGCGTACATTCCGACAAACGTAATATCAATAACTGACGGACAAATTTTCCTTGAATCAAACTTGTTTAACTCAGGTGTTCGTCCTGCAATAAATGCAGGGATTTCAGTTTCACGTGTAGGCGGAGCAGCTCAAACTAAAGCAATTAAGCAAGTTGCAGGTAAACTTCGTCTTGACTTGGCTCAATTTAGAGAATTGGAAGCCTTTGCACAGTTTGCTTCAGACCTTGATCAAGCAACCAAAAACCAGCTTCTAAGAGGCGAAAAATTGACAGAAGTACTGAAACAACCACAATATACACCTTTAAGTGTTGCAGAACAAGTTTCAATTCTTTTTGCAGCAAATGAAGGGATCCTTGACGACATTCCAAACAATCAGATAGCTAAATTCAAAAAAGATTGGTTTGTCCATCTAAAATCAAATTTGAAAGACCTTTCCGATAACCTAAACGATGGAAGTGCGCTTTCTGACGAAGATAAAGTACAACTAAAAACAAGTCTTGAGGAATTTAAAAAGACATTTTAATAAAGGAGATTGCTTATGAAATGTTATTACCACCATGATAGAGATGCATTCGGAATTTGCTCAAATTGTGGAAAAGGACTTTGTCTTGAATGTATGCAAGAAGTAAATAATCAAGTTGTTTGCAAGAATAAAAAATGTGCCCAAACTACGAAATTTTTGTCATTATGGCAAATGATTACTTTATTTCTTATTGTACTTGCAATCATATTAGTATTAGTGGATTAGAAAAATAATGGCAAATTTAAAAGATATAAAAAACAGAATACAAAGTGTTGAAAGCACAAAAAAAATTACACGTGCAATGAAAATGGTTGCCGCAGCAAAAGTTAAGCGAGCTGAATCTACCGTTAAAATGTCACGACCGTTTACGGAAGAATTGAATAAAATGTTCAAAAAACTTCTTGCATCTGTAGGCGCATACTCAAATACAACTTTAAAAATTAAAAGTGCAATCGACAATTACCCTGCTCTTTTGCAAACAAGAGAAACCAAAACAGCAGGAATTCTTGTTATAACTTCTAACAAAGGACTTGCGGGAGCTTACAACGGAAATATCATAAAAAAAACAGTCCAAACAGTAAAGGAATATAACGAAAAAGGTATTAAAGCAATCCTTTTCATAGTAGGACAAAAAGGAATTGGAACTTTAAAAAGAAGATGCAAAAATTTTGACTGTGAAATTGCAAAAACGTATGTTGCTATCGCAAACAACCCAACAGGAGAAGGCGCTCATTCAATAGTTTCAGATATCGCCGAGTATTACGTATCCCAAAAAATTGATAAAATTGAAATCATTACAACAAGATTTAAAAATATGATGAGCTATTTTATTGAAAATTGGGAAGTTTTGCCACTACAGACAAAAGAAGAAATTGAAGAAAGACTTCACGACAATATAGCGGAACCATTAATGGAATTCATACCTGATATGCACAATATTTTACAAAAAGTAGTTCCGATGTATATTGCAAACATTATTTATCAAGCACTGTTAGAAGCACAAGCCAGCGAACTTGCAAGCAGGATGACCGCAATGTCTGCGGCAACAAATAATGCTGAAAAAATGCTTAAAACACTTTCTACGGAATATAACAAAACAAGACAATTTGCTATTACACAGGAAATCATTGAGGTCGTTTCCGGCGCTAATGCACAAATCGGTTAACTTTCTTGCTTAATTGACTTATTATTTAGCCAAGAATTTATCCAAAGTCATTTTTGAACTCATAGAAAGGTTATCATTATTATTTACATTTTGCTGAGCTTCGAGAGCTTTCTTTTCAGCAAGTTTTGCTTTGCGTTTTGCTTCAGATTTGTTTGTCATATAAATATTCAGTTTAGGAATACCTATACCTAGGACTAAACCTGAATATAAATAACCTGCAACTTGAGCAATATTCAATATTTTCAATTGACGTCTTACAGCTTTTCCAGCCTCAGATGCCGGTAATTGTTTCATCATTTGAGAGAATTTCAATGCCTTACCGTCTGCTGAGACAGAACTTATATTAGCACGTTTCAACCCTTCAATTAAAACTTCATCTCGAGTTTTAAGTTTTTTCTTGAAGAATGATGACTCATTTGGATTTTTAAGAAGTGATTTATTCTTATCCATTGCAAGTGCAACACCTTTAGAAACAAAGTTACCAAGAACTAGCCAGTTAAAGAATCCTAAAACATCTTTCACTACAGATTCTCTAAGTTCATCTTTATCTCTTGCAACTATAAATCTTGACATAATCGTCATACCGTAAATAAGCTTAAACTGATTTATAGTTGGAACAATGCCTTTAAATTGAATATTCTTTAATAAACCGCCTTCTTTTCTTGCTAAGTCAGCTATAATCCCGCCGCCAAAAACAACTGCTGCTGCAAGCTTCCAAAGCTTAAATCCAAAGCTGTTATCCTTTTCTCTACCTTCAACTCCGACAAAACCGTCACTTCCTGTCTTTTTCTTGGTTAGATATATATTTAGAGGCTGAATTGACATACCAACACCGCTTGCAATTGCCATACCTACGACAGTTCTACGGTTATTTACGTTTTTAATTCCTTTTATAAATTTATTTTTTGAAAAATCAGAAACCTTTTCAAATTCTTCAACTACTTTTTCTTTTGTTAATGTTTTTGAAATATTATACAAATTTTCAACAAAAGTCGAAAGATTGTTTGAGGTTTCTTTTCCAAAAGCCTTCAATTTATAATCTGACTCTGAGCCTGTCGCTTGGATTATATAATTTACCAAATATTGCTTGGTTGATTTCGGAATAGTGTCTTGATCTATATCAGAACTTGTAAGAGCACTTAACAAACGCTTCTTAACTACATCAACATCGTATTCACTAAGTTTCTTTTCTTCATTTCCGACAGTAGTGCTTAAATTTTTTAAAACATCATTAAGAGTATTTCCTAGCGCATTATCCTTGTTTTTATGAATATTATCGTGGAAATATTTTCCGATGATATCGAAAGATTCATTATCAGCAAAAATTTTATCTGCTCTTACATTAAATGTTTTATTAAGAGCAAGTGAAAAAGCTAAAGCTGCAAGTGATCCATAAACACCAATTAATGAGTGGTTAATAGTACCTGAAGCTTCACGACGCCCGGTTTCCATACCGGCCGCAGGGCCTCTGTTTATAAAGTCGACTGTAGTTCTTGGTAATACCATTGAACCAACATCAACAGCATTTGCACCCCAAGCCTGGTTTGTGTCTAAAAATCTTAAACCAAGACTTATGTAATCGCCTGTTCCTTTAAATTGAATATTCTGTTTTTCCTTTTTGTTTTCAGTTAATGTTTTAAATTGTGGGGTTTCTGATATTTTCATTTTCTTTTTCTCCTTACGAATTCATAAATGCTTTAAACGAAGTATTAACGGCTGCGGCTCCTGTCGAATTATAATCCGATGAGGATGAGGCAGCCGAACTACCGGCGCCGCCGGAAGTTGCGTTCGTTGTGGAAGCATTTGTCATCGCAAGATCTTGTTTTACTTTATTCTTTTGTGCCTGAGTTCTTGTATACAATGGAATAAACAAACCTAATGATATAAGTGAGAATGCTATATTACCAATTTGACAAATTGTTCTTAATCTCTTGTCATGTAAGGTTGGCAATTCATCTGTTGATTTCAAAGATGTATGTTTTGCCCAATTCCAGAATTTTTGGAATGCATTTGCATCCTTGTCTGTTTTCTTGAGCCTGTTTATTAATGTAACTTTACCTTTATTTTTATATTCAATTAGAGATGCAATTCCTTTTGCGGCATAATCACCTAAGAAGTAGAAGCTTGAGAATGTCGCAATATCTCTTATTGTAGATTCCTTAAGTTCATTTCTGTCTTCCGCTGCGCCCATACGACTTGCAAAAGTTGCAGTTGAAATGATTCTTGCCTGATCCATTGTTGGGAATAAACCTTTGAATTGGAATAAAGATTTTAAACTTGGCTTATCCATAATCATAGATAACCCGCAAACTCCTAACATGGATGCTATTGAAATAATTTTTTGTTTTAATAATTGTGTTTTTTCTTCTTTTGTAGGTTCTTTATAAACTTTATTTTCATCGTAATCATTGTATATAGGAGCACCTTTACGACCAGAAATTTTGTGCGTAATCCATCTGTTTATTGGTTGAGCAGAAATTGCCAACGGTATTATTAAGCTCAAACCACCAATACTTTTCCAGTTTACAAGGCGTTTTGCCTGCTTAAAATATTTTGTCAAATCTTCTGCTGATTGAACCCCACGAGATTTTGCTGCATATAAAACTTTTGGCGTATCTTTACAAAAAGCTGATAAGTTATTGCCAAGATATCCTTCTTCTCCCATAAATCTTATGTTTTCTGAAATATGAGTTAAGTTTACTAACTTTTTGTATGCTTGTTTTGTATTTTTATATTCACCACTTTCTGCAGCCTTAGCTAAGATATTGAAGGCTTCTTCAGCATCAGATTTAAGTCTGATTTTTGAAACGACATCATCAATTTTGCTAAGTCCACGTATTTCTTCAGGATTATCAGCAAGAAGTTCAGCAAATGCTTTCATTCCACCTTTTTCGTAACTCTTGCCGTCAACACCTTCCATCGATAAAATTGAACGCATAAAGAAGTTTTTAAAATCTTTTTCTGTATGCTTGCCAAGAGTATAAAACTTAGCTATCTTATCATAAGCTTCACCGTTTGCCCAGTTGTTTATGAGATTTTTATCAAACTTACCCATTACAGGCCAATTAAACAATGTTCCGGCACCCATTACAACAAAACTTGGCAATATACAGTTAATTATCAGACCAGAACCTTCTCTTCTTAAGGCTTCAAACCCACCTATCCAGTTTAATTTACGCTTTTTATGACCGTTTTCGTCTAATATAGGATTTCCATCTTTATCCTTTTTATTTGAGCCTGCAGTCGTCTCAATAATAGTACGAGGCACAATAGCTGTTGATAAATCAAGCACTGTGACGTTAAGCATAGGGTGCTCTTCACACTTTTGCACACCTTTTACAAGCAAATCAACAAATCCGCCTTTAAATGACGGGGTTTGCGTCATCGGCTTTTTATTAATACTCACAGGGGTATTTTTTTTATCTACACTATTTATATCTACTTTAGTAATCATAAAATTGTCTGGTCTATTTTTTAACAACACATATTATAACAACTACACAGAAGTATTAAAAGCCGTGAATTTTAAAAATTGCGTTTTTTGCCCCTAATGTTAAGGAGATATTAAGAATGTTTTTTGTATTTTTTTCTAAAATTAGATTTTTTTAAATATTTTTATATATTTTCAGGCCAAAATTCAACAAATTAAAAAAAAATCTTATAATTTTCTCAAAAATTAACTGTTTAATTAATTGTAAAAAATTGTAAAGAATACGCTTTATTTTCCTAGTATTATATACCTTTTATATATTACATAAAGCTTTTTACAAATTCAACAGCATGCTCTTTAGTAACAACATCGCCGCTAATCTGTGCTTCGTGAAGGGCATCCATAATTTCACCAAGCTTTGGCGACGGTTTGATATTCAGAATTTTCATAACCTCATTACCATCAAGAAGTTTCGGGAGAGGTTCAAGTGTATCTTTTATGCTCAAATAAAAATTTTGCAGTTTTGTAAGCGAATTTATATTATCTTCTACCATTTCATCTGTAATTGCAGGGCCTCTTGCTGATAAACGATCGGCTTTTGAAAGAACTATTTCATCAAGTGCATTTTCTTCCATTTTTCTTACATATCTCATCATTGCTTTTTCGTTAACCTCTGGAGAAGTCATAAGCGATGCAGGATAAATGTGGTTTTTAATCATTGTTGAAATATAATCAATCTGCTTGTTAGAAAAAGCCATTTTTTTCAGAATTCCGACAACAAGCTTTGAACCTACATCATCATGTTTTATAAACCTGTGACGTCCTGTATCTTCTTCGATTGTCCAAGTCGAAAACTTCCCGATATCATGCAAAAAACCAGCAAACTTCAAGTGAGCAAGCCTTGAATATCCGCCAAAATCTACTTTATCAAGATGTTCTTTAATTTCTTCAGGTAATGTTTTATAGATTTCATTTATATTTCTCACTGTTTCTATAGAGTGTTCTAACAACCTTAAATGATGATGAGTATTGGGCGGAACCTGCTTTAACTCTTTCACTATCGGAAAAATTTTCTCTAAAAGTCCTGCTTCATCCATATCTTTTAAGGCAATATGCGCAAATTCGCCTCTAAAAAGATGCATAATTTCATAATTTATTCTTTCAACAGCCGGCTTTGAAATTAAATCAAGATGTTTTTTTATCTGACCAAGGGTGTTTTCATCAATCTTAAAACCTGTTTGCGCTTCAAAACGGTAAACCCTTAAAAGCCTTAAAGGATCATCTTCAAAATTTTTCTCGGAAATTGAACGAATAATTCCATTCTCAAGATCTTTTAAACCGCCTGTTTTATCAATAATTTCACCTTTTTGCAAATTTATAGCAAGAGCGTTTATAGTTAAATCCCGCCTTTCCAAATCTTTCTCAATTGATACTCCAACCGGTTCTGTAATATCAATATAGTTAATCTTATCTTTCAAAACTACTCGATAAATTTTATTTTCTTCATCCAACGGAACAAAAACTCCGTCAAAAAATTCCGCAAGCTTTAACGCAAAATCCCTTGTATCTTGATTTACTACAACAAGATCTCTGTCATTTGTTTCTTTTCCGCACAAAAAATCTCTGACTGCCCCGCCGACCAGATAAATTTCAGCATCAAAATTTTCTGAAATCTTAGTCAAAATTTCATCTGATTTAATTTTTTCCAAAATTTTCATATTCATAAATTAAATTCCCTAACGCAACAGTAACCGCTGTTTCCGCTCTCAATATTAAATCGCCCAAAGTAAGCATCGGAATAGTATTTTCCTCCATTAACGCAAATTCTCTTTCTGAAAAACCGCCCTCAGGACCTATTATCACATAAAGATTTTCACCCTTTTTAACAGGTGTTTCATTAAAATAATCTCGTATTGTTTTGGATGCCCTTCTTTCACAAAAAGCTATAACTTTGTCGTTTTTATTATTTTTTATAATATTCTCAAGACTTGAAACATCCGTACAATTAGGGATTACAGCTCTTTCACACTGTTTTGAAGATTCATACATAATCCGGTTCCACCTGTCAATTTTCTTTTCAACAGTCTGACGATTTAAAGCACAATTGTCTGTCACTATAGGATAAATTGCTCTTACACCAAGTTCCGTCGCTTTTTCTACAACAAAATTCTGTGCATCACTTCTCAGCGGACTTTGCACCAAAAACAGATTAAACTCCAAATCTCTTTGCGACATATAAGACTGATTTATTTCACAAATTATTTCTTTTGATGAAATATTTTTTATTATCGTTTCATATTGCACCCTGTTTTCATCTATCAGCAAAAGAGATTCGCCCACTCTTGAACGAAGTGATTTTGCTATATGCTTATAATTTTCTGCGTCTGTAATTTTAACTTGCCCGTCTGCAACGGAAGTGGAATTTATAAAAAAATGCGGCAATTCTTTTTCCTCTTTTCTTTGATTCTACTATAAAAAGCAGGGTTTGAAAATAATTATTAAATTTTAATAAAAAAGCTGGCTTTTTATTTCTGTTTGAAGTATTATCAAGGTAGTAGAAATTTATTTTACAACCAATTGGGAGAACATCGTGGAAAATATACAAGCTAGCGAAAAAGTTATCGGCATACCCCGTGCAATGTCATTTTACAATAATTATCCGTTTTATTTCGGATTCTTTACTGACTTGGGTATTAAAATAGTATTGTCAGATATTACAACTAAGCAAACTATGTCAAGAGGTTCTGCTCTTGTCGTTACTGAAACTTGTCTTCCGATTAAAGTTTATATCGGACATATATTGAACCTTTTGGATAAAGGGGTTGATAAAATTTTTGTTCCCTCTATCCAATCCGTTGCTAACAAAATATATAACTGCTCTAAAATTAGAGGATTACCAGATTTAGTTAGAAACGTTATAAAAAAAGATTTTACTATGGTTGAAGCTACTCTTGACAAATCTTCCAAAAACCATGGGCTTTATGACTTCTTAAAAGAAATTGCAGCTTATTTTGATATTACAGATGAGAATATAATTAAAAGAGCTTCTAAAGCAGGATGGAGATGCTACAACAATTTCTTTATTATGACAAAATCAGGTATGAGCTATAAAAAAGCGATGAACTATGCACTTCAAGGCAAGATTTTCATTGAAAATCAGACAAAAGAATATCCGATTTCTGTTGCTCTTGTTTCTCACGGATACAACATCTATGATGAAAGAACTTCAATGAAAATTATCGAAAAACTTGAAAAAATGGACGTTAAAGTTGTTTCATCACTCCAGCTTTCAAACGAACAAATGGACGAGGGCATAAATACTCTCGGTAATGAAAGATACTGGGCTAATGAATACGAAATGACAGGAACTGCAGGTCATTATCTTAAAGATAATCGTATCGACGGTATAATTACTCTTACGGCATTTGGATGCGGACCTGATTCATTGATGGTTGAAAGAATTCAACGAAGAGCTAAACATTTCGGAAAACCGCTTCTTCACCTTACGATTGACGAGCAAACAGGAGAAGCAGGATTTATTACAAGACTTGAAGCTTTCGTGGATATGCTTTTCCGCAAAAAACGAGCTAAAATTATCAATGACATTGAAATTGATGACACAGCAAGAAATTATATTCCTAATACCAATTTCATAGAAACTAAATAATTTGAAATTTTATACACTAAACTAAAGGCAAACTCATTAAAGTTTGCCTTTTTTGTAGTAAAAATTTAGTTAATTTTCAAGAAGGAGGAATCGTTAAATTCCTCCTTCTTAAATTTATTCAAACTTCTCATTAAACTTTACGTTTACGAGCAGCTTCTGATTTGCGTTTTCTTTTTACGCTTGGTTTTTCATATCTTTCACGTTTTTTAACTTCTGAAAGGATACCAGCTTTTTGTATTTTTTTCTTGAAACGTCTAAGTGCGCTTTCAATACTTTCGTTTTCGCCGACTTTAACTTCTGCCATTTATGTTTTCACCACCTTTATGGTCTTTTTGTACATTATATGAGTGATTATACACCAAATAAAAATAAATTTCAAGATGCCACTACCTTTTAGTCAAACAAAAAGTAATTTACTGTCTTTTATCAAGCTTTTCAATCCTTTTTATAAGCCTTGGAAGCCAATCTTCTAAAATATCATTATATTTTTTTATAAATCTTTCATCTGTAATCTTGCAAGGATATCCACCTGTTGAATAAAAAGCGTATTCTTTATCTTTTTTTACGTGCATAATCTCAAAATCAAATAATTCCTGACCTTTTTTGCTTACATGAATTCTGTGCCATACTGAATTGTTATATTGAAACGAAAACTCTTTATCTCCGTTTTTAACACTTAAAACAACCGGCTCCCGTGAAATTCTGTCGTATTTTCCTAGAGCCATTTCTTCAATTTTATCAATATAATTTCGGCTTTTTTCTGTTAAAATCGGTTCCGGTTCAAACCGCTTTGAAACCGATTTACACAATGATTTAAGCCAATTACCGTTAAAAGCCACACCGGTATTGTACTTTGGGGTTGAATGTATTTCCATTATTTTTTCCTTGTAAAAGTAATCTACTACATTATCTTTATAACACAAAATTATGCAGAAAGTGTAAAGATTTGATAAATTTCCTCATCTGAAAGTTCTGTAATAATCTTTTCACCTTCGTAAACAGCCAAGTCTGCCAGTTCTTTTTTAGATTTAAGCATTTCGTCAATTTTTTCTTCAAAAGTTCCGAGTGTAATCATTCTGTGAACCATTACGTTCTTATCCTGACCGATACGGTATGTTCTATCTGTTGCCTGATCTTCTACCGCCGGATTCCACCATAAATCATAATGGATTACGTTTGTTGCACTTGTAAGGTTCAAACCTGTACCGCCTGCTTTAAGTGAAAGTATCATAACTTTAGTATCTTCATCGTTTTGGAATTTATCAATTAATTCTTCACGCTGAGGAACAGTTAATGAACCGTGGAAGAACAAAGGTTCTGTGTTACATTCTTCTGAAATAACCTTACACAAAATATCGCCCATTTCTTTATACTGAGTAAAGATAAGAGTTTTTTCATTATTATCCAAAATACTCTGAACAGTAGAAATACATTTGTCCATTTTGCCTGAAAGCTCTTTGCTCATCTCGCCGCCTTTTAAGAACTGGAAAGGATGGTTGCATATCTGCTTCAACGCTGTTATAAGTTTGAAGATATTTCCACGTCTGTTGATACCGGTAAATCCACTTATCTTTTCCATCATTTCGTTCAAAGTCTTTTCGTAAAGAACTGCCTGTGATTTTGACAAATAACAGTAATCGTTGATAACCATTTTTTCCGGCAAATCTGTAATAACATTTTTATCAGTCTTAAGACGTCTTAATACAAATGGTGATATCGACATCTTTAATTTCGCGGCACGTGAATTTTCTTTAAATCGCTCAATAGGTATAGCATAACTCTTTTGAAAATCTTTCAGCGAACCCAAGTAGCCGGTGTTTATAAAATCAAATATACTCCAAAGTTCTGTCAATCTGTTTTCTACTGGAGTACCAGTCATTGCGACTTTTACATCTGATTTAAGCATCTTTATCGCTAGAGTTTGGGCGGTATCAGGATTTTTAATATTCTGAGCTTCATCAACAATTATCATTCCCCACTGCTGCTTCTTAAGCTCCTCTACATCAATCCTCATTATTGCATAAGTTGTCAAAATTACATCATGTTTTACGTCAAGCTTACGCTCTGCACCATGGTAAACTACAGCATCCAATGACGGCGCAAACATCTGTAATTCTTTCATCCAGTTACCAATTAAGGTAGTCGGACAAATTACAAGAACTGGTTTATCCAGAGACTTTTCTTCCTTCATCTTTAAAATAAGGCTTATAATCTGGATAGTTTTACCCAGTCCCATATCATCAGCCATACAAACACCGAAACCTTTTGAAACATTTGTCCATAACCATTTCAAACCTGTCATTTGGTATGGTCTTAATTCGCCCTTCAATTCTACTGGAGGAGTTACATCTACAGGCTTTGTAAAATCTTGAATTACTCTTGCAAATGCTGAATCATAATCAAAATCATACTGGTACAACTGACCTGACATTGAGGCGTGTATCAATTCCATTCTTGATAAAGATTTTAAATTTGCTTTTGCAATTTGTTCAAAAATCTTTTTACTTTCATCTTTATCTATAAGAACATATTTATTTTTGTATTTTACAAGTCCTGTACTGTTTTCTACAAGCTTGTTAAATTCTTCAAGAGATATTTTCTCGTTTCCGATTGCAATCTCGTAAGAAAAATCAAGAATGTCGTCTAAGGCAATTTTAGATGATGATGTATTGTTGAAAATATCAGCCAAATCTTTTGAACGTGATGCCTTAACTTTCGCATTAATCGAGGCTCTCGGCACTACAACATTTACCAATTCTTTTGGCAATATAACTTCGATTTGAGCTTTCTGAAGATAATATGCCGTCTGAGTAATGATCTTATATACTTCGTTCAAGTTCAAATCAAGAGCAAGCTTGGACTCATCCTCAAACAACTCCTCCAATTCCGGCATATATCTAATTGCATAGTTTAACTGCTTTTCAACTATTCTTGAAATATCGGAAGAATTTGCACCAAAAATTTGGTCTTTTGTGTATAAATCATCCACAAGAACACTTTCACCGGTCTTGCGGTTTTTAATATGAACTTTAAGACGGAATAATTCGTCATCCCCTTCAATCTTATCAATCTTGAAAAATGGAATTACGTCATATTTTCCGAGGTAAAGCTCATCAAACCACTGCGAGAAGTTCTCAGCAATATCCATTCCCTTCATTTGAGAACGCTGTTCAAGGTCTTTTATCATATAAGTTCCGGATTTTACATCTTTAAACTTATATGCTTTTATTCCTAAAAATTTGTAAATTACATAATTCATGTAATTGTATATAAAATCTCTTACAAAATCTTTAGGTTTCTCACCTTTTATAAAAAGGTTTTCAGGAATATTTTCTTCAAATATATTGATAAACCTTGCAAGCTGTTGATTAGAAATTATAGGCTCATAAACAATTCTGAACATTGAACCGCGAGTTTTAACCGTTGGAATAAAATAAAGTTTTTCAATAAGCTTCATCACAAAATGGGTCAAATTGTTCATATAGATAAACGTTGGTGTAACAGCATCCAAATCAACAACATCGCCAAATCCGCCAAAGTAATCCATTACCAAATCTAAACTCATCGGATATCCGACTTCATCGCCCATAACTTGTGAACGGAATTTGAACAATGAACCTTTTGATTTTAGATAATATTCAAAATTGTTTGTCGGAGTAACAAAGAAAGAAAGTTTGCTACCCTCATTAACAAGAAAGAAGTTTGTGTTTCTCGCCGGTGTATAGGGGCTTAAAAATACATCCTTAAACTCGTCTTCTATCGTTTGATAAATAAGACTTAACGTATAGCGAAAATCTTTATTTTTAAATCCGTCGGGGTTTTCCGACAAATTAAAAAACAATTCATCAACATTATTCTTTTTAAATGAAAAATCTATATCAAAAGTCTTTTTATCAGTCATATTCTTTCCAATTCATTATTACAAAATCAGGCAGAACAGTTTCCTATCCTGCCTGATTTAAGGCTATTTTATCAAAGATTCGGCATCCATTTCAGCCGGTTTTTCAATTCCGAAAAGTTCAAGAATTGTAGGTGCCACATTACATAATGCACCTGTTTCCTTCAATTCTATATTTTCAGGAGCATTAATCATAACAAACGGAACTTCGTTTGTTGTGTGAGCAGTCATCGGTTTACCGGTTTCAGGATTAACCATAACTTCAGAGTTACCATGATCTGCAGTCAAAAGCATAATTACATCATGCTTTTTGCAAGCATCCGCAATCTTTCCGACACATTCATCAACAACTTTGTCTGCCTTAATCGCAGCCTCTAAAACACCTGTATGACCTACCATATCAGGGTTTGCAAAGTTTACTAGGATAAATCCGTAATCAGGATTGTCTATTGCTTTCAAAACATTATCACAAACTTCTCTTGCACTCATTTCAGGCTGAAGGTCATAAGTTGCAACTTTCGGAGATGCTACAAGAACTCTTGTTTCATGTGCTTGAGGTTCTTCAACTCCGCCGTTAAAGAAGAATGTAACGTGTGCGTATTTTTCAGTTTCTGCTGTTCTGAATTGTTTAATGCCGTTTGACTCTAATACATCACCCAAAATATTTGTCATGTGTTCTTTTCCAAAAGCAACTGGGAATGTAAAGGTTTCATCATACTGAGTCATACATACATAGAAAATATTTTTTCTAACTGCTTTACGACTAAATCCGTCGAAGTTTTCAAAATTAATTGCTTTCGAAATTTCTCTAGCTCTATCAGGTCTGAAGTTCCAGAAAATAACAGCATCGTTATCTTTTACTCTGCTTTCTGCAGGACCTGTGATTGTCGGAAGCACAAATTCATCATTATTGCCTTTTTCGTAGGATTGTTTAACAGCTTCTTCAGCATTTGCTGCCTTTTCGCCTTCACCTAACAAAAGTGCGTTATAAGCTTTTTCAATTCTGTCCCATCTGTTGTCACGATCCATTGCGTAATATCTACCTGAAACTGTCGCAATTTGCGGAAGTCCGTATTTTTTAAGTTCGTCTTCAATCGGTTTTAAAAATGTCATCGCACTCTGAGGCGGCGTATCACGTCCGTCAAGAAATGCATGAACATAAACTTTTTTAAGTCCGTTGTCAGCTGCAAGTTTTATTAAAGCAAGTATATGACCTAAAGCTGAGTGCACACCGCCGTCAGATGCCAACCCCCAAAGGTGAAGTGCACTATCGTTTTTCTTTACGTGTTCAATTGCATCAAGAAAAGCTTTTCTTTTAAAGAAATCTCCGCTTTTAATAGCATTATTAATTTTAGAAAGTTCCTGATAAACAATTCTGCCTGCACCAAGATTAAGGTGACCAACTTCACTGTTACCCATTTGTCCAGCAGGAAGCCCGACATACTCGCCGTCCGCGTGAATTTTTATAAACTTACCTTCTTTTTCAAGTTCACTAACATGAACTGGATTTGCTAATTTAGTTGCGTCATACTCGGGGTGAGATTTGCTTATTCCCCAGCCGTCCATAATACATAATAAAACTCTTTTTGACATAAAAATCCCTTCTATTATATTTCGTACTATAGATGGATTTTAACAGGAACATAAATCAAATACAAGAGCAAATTTAAATACGCAACTAATAAAGAATTTGAACATGAACGACTCTGGTTCTTGCTTTGTTGTCAAAATCTATAAGCACAATCTGCTGCCATTGCCCAAGCTGCAATGCACCGTCAATCAACGGAACCATTGTACTATTTCCAACTATTGAAGCTCTGATATGTGCGTATCCGTTACCATCATGCCAGGTTTCATCATGATGATACTCAGAATCCACAGGTGCAATTTTCTCAAGCGCTTCCGGTAAATCTTTAAGCAGACCGGGTTCATACTCTATATTTGTTATAGAAACCGTGCTTCCAGCGACATAGACATACACAACAGCATTAGGCAAATTATGCTTGTAAACTGCATTTTGAACCTGTCTTGTAATATCAACAATCTGTGTATTACCTTTTGTATGAATTGTAAATTTTTCATTCAATATCGTCATAAAGAAAACCTTACATTACCGTCTTTTACAAGCTTTTTACCCTTTGAATAAACTGCAAAAGGCATTGATAAATTACTTAACTCTTTATAATCCTTCCCCTCCGGAAGTATAAACACATTAAAATCAGCATCTTTACCAACTTTTATTGAACCTGTTGAATTATCCAGCCTTAATATTTGCGCCGGATAAATTGTCAGATATTTAACAAGTTCTTCTATCGGTAATTTTACATCTTCATTCATTCTGTTTGCAAGTTTCAACAAAGAAAAATCCTTATCCTCTTTGAAACTCTGGGTTGAAAAACCGAAATTGCCGCTAAAGTATTTCAAAACAGTCGCAAAGTCAAGCTTTTTATTACAAAATTCTTCTGAATAATATGGCTGGTAAATATATTTTACACCTTTTTGAGAAAGTTCGCTCAACTCGTCTTCGTCAGCGTAATTTGCGTTTGCAATAACAACTTTATTTGTCAGCACTTTCAAATTATCAAGATATTCTACAGGCGAAATTCCTTTTGTATAAGGTGTAATCTTTCTAAAGCCCAAAAACTTATGCAACAAATCTATATCGGAAAAACCAAACTGCAACCATTCGATTTCATCTCTTGATTCCGCAAAACGAGTAAGCATAAGCATATTATGCTTGCGACAATATTTAGAAAACAATTCCCAAAGCTTTTTATGAGCACCTGAAACCGAATTAAGCATTATTCCGATATGGGTATTTTCGCCCTTATGATAAATAAGCTCCTCAACCTTTGCCCGAAGCTCTTTAAATATTTTCTTACTCTTTTCCTTACTATCCGAATAAGCGTCAAAGAAAAGATATTTTTTTACTGGAATTTTATTGATTATATCAAAATATTTAAACTCTCTTGAAACTTGGGCAAAACAGGTAGTTCCTGATTTTACTGATTGAATAACCCCGCTTTTAAACGATTCAAGCTTTTCTCCTCTATCTGCAGAAAAATAACCGCACAAAATATTTGCCCATTTAAGAGAATAAACATCTTGCTTAACCCCTGCAAACGTATAATTTTTATTTAAGGTTAAGAAAAACTTTTTAAACTTATTTTTTAAACTTGCAGAATTAAAATGCCCGCTGTTAGTATATTGAAACTGCGTAAGCATATCAACAAATCCTGGAGTTATTACAGCATTTCCAAGTTCTTTTATGTATTTTTCCTCAAAATTCACCTCTGCATTAGGAATTAAGTCGATGATTTTTCCTTCATCAACGACAATTGCGTAATCCTCAAGAATTTCACTTTCTGATGTCAAAATCCACTTAGACTTGTAGCACTTCATAATGTCCCCTTTAGAATAATTTTAACGAAATTTATTTAAAAAAGCAAGCTTAAAAACCGTTGTATTTCTTTTTATTTAGATAAAATTACTATCCGAAAAACTCATCCGCATAATAAGCAAATTCAAGATGTCCGACAATAATTGTATCCCCGTCTTTAACTCCCATGGCTTTAAGTCTGTCAAAAACGCCCATTCCAGTTAAGATATTTTGAAATCTGATTACTTGTTCTGTATTTCTTGCATCAGTTACTTGCGCAAGTCGTCCGATCTTTCCGCCAAGAATTACATAAGTATCTTTTGCAGCTTTGGTTATTTCAAATTCACTGTCATCGTTGTTGTATGCACCAAAGTCCTCTTCAACAACAATATCCGAAACCGGCTTTTCTATTTTTTCAACCATTTCTGACATATGATTTACAAGTTCTTGAACACCCTCACCAACTACAGCAGAAATCATAAATATTTCTTCCGAAACTGACTTGAATTCACTTAAAACTTTTGCTTTTTTCTCTTCATCAACCGCATCAATTTTATTTAAAGCAATAATCTGATATAAAGAAGCGAGTTTGTGAGAGTGTTTCTCCAATTCACGGTTAATTATTTCATAATTCTTAAAAGGATTTTCTTCAGTCAAATCAACAAGATGCACAAGGAATCTGCATCTTTCAACGTGTCTTAAAAAGTCGTGTCCTAACCCGACTCCCTCTGACGCTCCTTCAATAAGCCCCGGAATATCCGCAACAACAAAACCGTCGCCGTTCAGACCTCTTACAACACCTAAATTTGGGATAAGAGTAGTGAAAGGATAATCTGCAATTTTTGGTTTTGCTGAACTTATTCGGCTTATCAAAGTAGATTTTCCGGCATTCGGCATTCCCAAAAGCCCGACATCTGCAATCAATTTTAACTCTAAAATCAATTCTCTTTCAATTCCCGGTTCTCCAGGCTCACAAAATTGAGGCGCACGTTTTTGAGCCGTTGCAAATCTTGCATTTCCTCTTCCGCCTCTGCCGCCTTGTGCTACAAGAACTTTTTGCCCGTGTTCAGTCAAATCTGCAATTATGTTACCTGTTTTTACGTCTTTTACAACCGTTCCAACAGGAACCTTTATAAATAAATCCTTAGCCCATTTCCCATGGCAATTTTTAATTCCGCCGTTTTCTCCGCATTCGGCCTTAAAAACAGATTTATACTTAAAATCCATCAAGGTAGACATATTTTCATCTGCAACAAGATAAACATCCCCGCCTTTTCCGCCATCGCCGCCGGCAGGGCCACCTTTATCCACATACTTTTCACGACGCCAAGCTACCATTCCGTTGCCGCCACGACCTGATACTATTCTTATTTTGGTTTTATCTAAAAATTGCATATTCACATCCCTACTTTTGCGATACTAACAAAAAAAAATACGTTTTGCAAGGCTGTATAGTCAACAATTTAAACTCTTCTTGCAGAGTTCGCATATTTTAATTATAATTTGCTTATAGGGAGAAAATAACATGGATATTAAATCGGTAATTTTGGCAGCCGGAAAAGGTACAAGAATGAAATCGGAAACCCCAAAAGTTCTTCATAAAATCTTCGAAAAACCGCTTCTCGGCTACGTATTAGACAACATTAAAACTATAACAAATGAAAACTTTGTAATAGTAGGACACCACGCAGATGAGGTTAAGGAATACGTCGAAAAAAATTACCAAAACGCAAAGACAGTTCTGCAAACTCCGCAGCTTGGAACCGGACACGCAGTTTCTATGGCTTGCCCTTACCTTAAAGATTTTAAAGGACAAGTTCTTATATTGTGCGGTGACACACCGCTTATTACCTCTGAAACGCTTAAAAAATTCGTAGAATTTCATAACTCTAACAATTCTGATTTGACGGTTATGAGTACAATCTTTGAAAACCCGACCAATTACGGAAGAATCATCAGAGAACAGGACGGAAGCCTAAAATGCATAGTTGAAGAAAAAGACGCAACTCCTGAACAAAAAGCAGTTAAAGAAGTTAATGCGGGAATTTATATACTTGATTGGGCAAAAATTGCACCTGCATTTTCTCAACTTACAAGTAACAACGCCCAAGGTGAATATTATCTTACAGACATTATTGAATGGGGTAAGAAAAACAATTTAAAAGTAAACGCCTTTATACTGGAAAACAGCGACGAAATCTACGGAATAAATTCACGCAAAAACCTTGCTGAAGCCACAAGAATAATGAATACAAGAAAGCTTAATTCATTAATGGACAACGGCGTAACAATAGTTGATCCCAATAGCACTTGGATTAGCGAAGATACCGAAATTGGCTCAGATACAATAATTTACCCGTCAACTTATATTGAAGGTGCAAACAAAATAGGCAAAAACTGTAAAATTGGGCCCTGCGCGCACTTTAGAGGTGGTGTGGAAGTTGAAGACAACTGCAAAATAGGGAATTTTGTAGAAGTGAAAAAAGCTAAAATCGGCCACAATACAAACGCAGGACACTTAAGCTACATCGGCGACAGCGAGCTTGGTGCTCACGTAAACATCGGTGCAGGAACTATTACAGCAAACTTTGACCCAATTACAGGCACAAAAAGCAAAACTATCTTAAAAGATAATGTAAAAATCGGTTCAAACACAGTTCTTGTCGCTCCTGTAGAAATCGGGGAAGGCACAAACATTGGTGCAGGAAGCGTTATCACTAAAAATTTAGGAGAATGGGCTCTTGCTCTTACTCGTGCACCTTTAAGAATAATCGCAGACTGGGTTAAGAAAAAATAACAAACTTAAAACCCTTTAGGTGAATGCTTTTCCCAACTTTAAGTCTTCATGATACAATTAACCTATGAGCAACAAATCTATCAAATGGACAATTTTTGTAATCACTGCAATCGGTAATTTTATTGCGATGCTTGATTCTACGACTGTAAATCTTGCGCTTTACCCGATGTCCGTTGATTTACATGTATCTATGAGCCAAATTCAATGGGTAATGATAGCTTACATGCTGGTTTTAACCGTATTTTTGCCGTTTTTTGGAAAATTGGGCGATATTTTTCCGAAAAACAAACTATATTCAACAGGTTTTGCTCTGTTTGCTCTTGGGGCATTTCTAAATACAACCGCAAATAATTTTGGACTTTTAATCGCATACAGATGTCTTGAAGCACTGGGGGCTTCTATTATGCTTTCCAATGCTCAAGCAATCATCGCTTCAATATTCAAAAAAGAAAAAAGAGGCAAAGCTCTTGGTCTAAATGGTTGTATTGTTGCAATAGGCGGAATGAGCGGACCAGCTATCGGTGGTGTCTTGATTAACTATTACGGATGGCATTCAGTATTTTTCCCGTGTATTCCAGTAGCCTTAGCCGGCGCATATTATTCCTACAAGATGCTCCCTCATACCGTCAAAACTGACAGAAAAAACTTTAAATTTGATTATAAAGGTTTTATATATTTTACCGTAAGCCTTTTTGCTCTGCTTCTTGCTATTGCGGAAGGGCATACCTGGGGTTGGAATTCACTCAAAATAATTATTCTTGGTGTTATAACCCTTGTTTTTGGAGTCCTTTTCTACCTTAGAGATCACAAAATTAATTATCCGCTTATTGATTTTTCTCTGTTTAAAATCAGAACCTTTACTTACGGAAATTTGGGTGTTATGACATCTTATATGGCAATGTACACAAACAGCATTCTTCTTCCGTTCTTTTTGCAGGAAATTTTAAAATATAATGCACTTTTAACAGGACTACTGATTTTACCGTATTCGGTCACTCTTTCATTTATTGCGCCTATTGCCGGAAGATTGTCAGGGAAATACGGGAGCAGATACCTGACGCTTGCAGGCCCGATTGTTTATTGCATTGCACTTCTTATGTTCACTTTATATGACAAAAATTGCGCTATGTGGCAAATCGTTCTGGCTTCGGGAATTATGGGAATCGGAAACGGACTTTTTCAATCTCCCTCAAACAACGCAATTATGACAAGCGTTACACCAACAGAACTCGGACTTGCATCAGGTATACTCGCACTTTCAAGAAACATGGGAAATATCTTAGGCGTTGCAGTTACTATTACTCTATTTGAAACTTTCAGAAATATGCTTCTTGATAACGGTGAGCTTTATGATACGGCATTTCTTATCTCCTACCGCACAACAATGTGCTTTGGAATTTTGTTCGGCCTTGCCTGCTTTCTGTTTGCGTTTGTTGCGCATAAACCCGATAAAAACTCTGTTTAATACCTATTCAACAACACAAACGTTATCTTTTTCTTCCAAAATTGGATGCAATTCAGAATTTAAATTAAGATTTATCTTGTCTGCATACTCTTTTGTATAAACATCTTTGAAAAGTCCTTTGAGTCCGACCGGATTTATTGAAATTACCTCAACATCAGGATAATACGTATGAGCATATGTCTTAAACTTTTTCCAACCTTCTATCAGAAATTGTGCTCCTTTAATATTATTTTTCGTCCCGTCAAAATATCCTGAACTGCAATCACAACCAACAAGATAAATTCTTTTTGCACCTGTATACAAAGCAAATTGAGCCGCACCAAATACAACAGAACCAAAATCCATTAACCCGCAGCATTCAATATCAGGATATCCGTACTTTGCAGGAAATTCAGAATAATACCCGTAAACATTTTCTTTATTATAATATTTCAAAGGAATTACATATTTACTTAGCCATGAATCTGCAGTATCAGTAATAAAAGAACCTAAAAAGATTTCTGCACCTTCATAATTAACAATATTTTGAATCGTATCTTCGCCAATCGAATAATCCATTGCAAACATATAATCAAAATTTATATTGTTGTTCTTATATGCCCTGTTAACTCCTATATGCAAAACATCATTTAAAGATTTATAATAAGCCATTGTAGGACCGCTTGCAACAAGCACTATATCTTTTCCCTCATTACAGTTCTTAAACTTCGGAAATGTTTTACTGTGCTTTTCTTTTATAATGTTTGCACCAATCACAGTTGCCGTTATTCGGTTATTTATACGCTCTACAAAATTATACTTTTTCACAAATGAATTTATACGATCTTTTAAACCTTTTCCTTTTGTATATTTGAACTTTATACCAAATAAATACAAACACTTATGATAACCATTTGTACAATCTTCTATTCTAAAGATCCTGTCCTTTATTCCCATTCTATACCTCATTATGAATATAAACCAATACCCAATTATATATAGCACAAAATAAATGCTATCTTTATCAAATTTTAATATATGTAACAATATATTAAAAAATAATAAAATTAAAATTTTGTAATGTTTTTATATATAAAGAGGATATATTCATGGGTTTTTCAATTTATAACAATGATAACTCGAAAATTAACAAGCTAGACCTTAAAGTGGGCAACAGCTGGGCAGAGTCATCCCAAAATATTAACAACAAAATATATGACTCACTCTGGAATCTGGTGGACAACGGTGATGGTAAAATTCAACAGAACGAAATGGATATGTTGAATAAATTGCTTGAAATTACTGACAATCTTTGCGGAAAAACAGACCAGATTCTTGATAATGAGGAATTAAATAAACTAAAAAATGTAATTAATAACGGACATATAAAAGACCTGCTTGATACAAGGACTTATGGCACAGTAAAAGGTTCTGAGGCAGGCAAATTAACCAATTTTTCATATTTAGAAAGAGGAAAACTATATCCTTATGACCCCGCATCAGAAAATCAAGATAAAACAAAAACAAATCAAAATTTAGTTAATGTAGATTATTCAAACCTAAAACTTGATAAAAACAGTGAATATTATATAGATACATATACCTACACCGAAAATCCGGACGGTTCAAAAACAGCAATACCCGTCATAACAAAAAAACAAGATTCGGGGCAAGGAAGAAACTACAACTGGTCAGAAGGACTTGACAGAACAATCAGTAAAATAAGCATTGCTTCCTATTATTACGAAAATGATAAAGGCAATCAATTACCTGAAATTTTGAATGAACTTAAAGCTATTGGAAAAGAAGTTGGTTTTGAAGTTGAGGAAATAGGTATGGAATCAGCCCCTTGGGTTGAGGACTACGGAGTCAGGAGAGCGGATGGCAAAGTCTTACTGCTGTCAAATGAAGCGGCCTCTAACGCCAAATACGGTCACATAAACAACACTATAGATCCCAGCAGAATAGAAATTTCAAAATCAACACAAGGAAAATCTATTGAAAATTATAAAGAATTTAAAAATACGGTACAAGAAAAAGATATCGTTGAATCAAAAAGCTTTCTTGAAGGCGGAAACGTATTAAATACTTGTCTTGCAGATGGCACAGCAGGTGCAGTAATAGGAAAAGAATCAATAAATTATACTTTAAATGCAATGAAGCTTAAAAACACACCGGAAAATGTCGAAAAGGCAAAACTCCAAATAGCTGAAGACTTAGGGATAAAACCTGAAAATATTACATTTATACCTCAATTTGATTTTCATATAGATATGTCTTACAGACCTTTACATAACGGAGAAATTGCGATTCCTGATTACGAGGAAGGCATTCGCATACTTAGAGAAACACAAATATCAGGAATGGATGAAACAGCCAAATCCGAATTGATAAATAAACTTGAAGAATTAAATACCAAAAGTGCAGCAATAAGAGCCGAAGCAGAAAAAGCCCTAAGCGACAGCGGATATAAAATTGTAAAAATTCCTTGTTTTTCAGATAGCGGAAAAGCAAAAATTAACTATATGAACGGAGTCGGCGGCACATCCAAAAACGGAGAAAGCTTCTATATAACAAACAAATCCGACTACCCAGAACTTAATGAAGCAGTTCAAAAATATTTTAAAAATGCAGGAATTGATAAAATTTATTTTGTTTCAACGCAACCATTTCTAGATAGTTATGGCGGAATTGATTGTATGACTCAGGAAGTGTAAGAACAAAAATCAAAAAGTATTCAAAAAGCTATCATTCACGATTGACAAGAATTTTATGCTTAATATTTCAACATAAAAAACTTGACTTTTTGAAATATTATTAATAAAATTACAGAAAAATGGAGGTGTGTATGAGTGATAATTATGGAATTAAGGAAGAAAAGAAAGCAAACACAAACAACACAAAAATGAAAAAATTTACATTACTTTTATTAATGCTGTTATTACTGCTAATCCCAACCGGTTTTTGGTATGGAATAATCGCTGACAGAGAACATTACCGTAACGAAGCAGTAAGAAGTATTTCATCAGCCTGGGGCAATCAGCAAGTTTTCAGCACCCCAAAAATTACTTTTGAAAAACCCAAAAATAAAACAACCGAAACTGTTGAGCTTTTATTAAACAACTACAACACTGACATCAAAATTACAACAGAAACAAGACATAAAGGGATTTATAAAGTTCCAGTATACACAGCAGACGTAAAAATGAAAGGTGATTTTACAAATAATGCAGGCGATTTAACCGGTAAAACACTTACTCTTAGCTTCAACGTATCAGATTCAGTAGGGTTTACTGAAGAACCTGTGTTTAAGGTAAATAACGGGAAACAAGAGATTTCTCATGACACACAATATTCGTTTAAACTTGACAAAAATACAAAAACAATTCCATTTGAAATCTCTTATAAAATCAGAGGTTTAAATGAATTATATGTAAAAGTCAACGGTCAAACAAACAACGTACATATAAGTGGTAACTGGGCAAATCCAAGTTTCACGGGTAATTTTTTACCGACCGAAAGAACAATTACTAAAGATTCTTTTGATGCAACCTGGAATGTTCCTAAAATCGCAACTACTAACATAAACAATTCCTATGAACAATATAACAAAACATTTGATGATGCATCTTTGTTAACCAGCGCAAACGTAGGAGTATCACTACTCATGCCGGTAGACAATTATAGAATGACAACAAGAGCATTAAAATATGCTTTCCTATTTATCGTACTTACTTTTGTTTCCTATTTCATATTCGAAATAACTTCAACAAATAAAAAACGTATCCACCCGCTTCAATATTTATTACTTGGCGGAGCAATGCTTATATTTTACTTGCTTTTGCTATCAATATCCGAATTCTTACCGTTTGGATTTGCATATTTTATTGCATCAATTATGACAATCGGACTAATTTGTATGTACACTTATTTTGTAATAACCAAAAGGCAAAATGTTCAATTTTCGGCAATAATAACAGGGCTGCTTGTAATCCTTTATGCATTTTTATATACACTTTTGCAGCTTCAGGATTTGGCACTGTTACTCGGAAGCATCGGTTTATTTGCAATAATTGCAATGATTATGTATACAACCAGAAATGTTGAATGGTATGACGAAAATTAAATAAATTACTATCACTAAAAAAAGAGCCCGAAGCAAATTTTCGGACTCTTTTTTATTTTGTAGCTAATTATTTTTAGAATCTTGAAGCTATAAAACTCTATTCATCGCCCCATATATAGCCCAATTCATAGTTCTCACCATTAACTGAATATTTAGTTCTTGTTACGGCTTCATCAGGATTTTTTTCTACATTACCGTTACCATTTTCATCAAAAGTTACAGTATCATTTGATCCGTCCGTGTACAACAATTCTGTATTTATGTTTACGTTATCTACATTATTTGGAAGTCCATCTTCGTAAGTAAATCCGTTTAAATTAGTTGTATCGTTTTCGTAAATATAATCTGTTGCTGCTGAAGTTAACTCTGCCATTTTCTCTAAATTAGGATCTATTACGGTATCGCCGTTTTCATCCTGTTGTGTGCCTTTATAATCAGGATTGTCACTAAAGAAATACCCTGAAAGTCCCATTCTCTTTGCTAGTGACATTGCAACACCTTTGGCTACGTCACTAAAACCTGAAAAATTCTGAATTTCTTCATTTTGAGAGCCTTTTTCTGCAGGTTTAGCATTTTCCAGTGTTGTTTTTGCTTCATCAAAAACACTTGCTTTAATCTTGCCATCCTTTTTACCATCCATAGCATCAAGGTTTTCGGCCTCATACTTAGTAATTCCAAGCTGCTGAATTGCTACATTAATTGAAACATCTTTTGACATTCTAAATCCTCTCTATATTGTTTTAAGTACATTCATATATAAAGTTTTTTTATTTACTCGGCATTACCTTCTCCAAATATAAGTCTTGCAAACTCTAGGACCTTGTTAAAGTCATAATAATCAGAGGATAATGATTTATCCCAAGTATCATTTGAACTGTCGATATCAATATTCATATGCTCCGCAGTATAACCAATATCATAAACTTCAGAGTCAGGATCTGTTGATATTAATACCTTTGTTATTTCACCATTTTCATCTCTTTTAATAGTAATTATTCTGCCATCGGAGAGTTTTACATAAGAATCACCAATACTATTTTTTTGAACTTGTAATTTAGGTTCAGCATAAGCCGCTTCTGCTAAAGTTTTATTTGCGTTAGTAATAACTTCTTTTTCTTTATCTCCTATTTGAGATAACTCTGCTTTTTCAGCTTTGACAGCATCTGCTTCTGCCTTATAAGCTTCTATTTTTTTAGAATCATCCTCCAAAATAAGATTTGTAGCTTGGATTACCCATAAATCCATTTCTTTAATACTTGTATCTTTAGATATTGATTGTCCAGTAACTAATTTGGGTTCTTCTATACCTAAGGCAGATAGTCTTGCTTGTAGGTCTTTTACTATATATTCATAAACTTCTTCATTATCAAAACCTACAACATTATCTATTTTGTCTACAATATCTTGATACTTACTAACGACATATGCTACATTTTCAGGAGTAATCTTACTCAGAAGCTCTTCTGCTTTAGAATTACTTGTCCACCAAGCTTCCAGTTCAGCTTTAATATCTTTAGATATTTGAGGAGCTTCTTTAATTGCTTTAGCAATGACAGTAACGTGAGTCTCTAAATCTTTATCTACCGATTTTTTAGCTTTTAAGTTGGGTTCTAAGGCTTTTGTAGCTTCAGCAACTTTAGCTGCTCGCTCTTCCGCTGTCATGGTTGGCGTTTCGCCTGCTTTTGGTGCTTCTTCTGCTTTTGGAGCTTCTTCCGCTTTTGGTGCTTCGCCTGCTTTTGGTGCTTCACCAGTTTCTGGAGCTTCTTCTGTCTTTGGTGCTTCGCCTGTTTTTGGGGCTTCGCTCGCCTTTGGTGCTGATTTACCTAAAGCCACACCATGACCTTCTGTACCTTCCATTTGAACAAGCATAGGTACACCATTAATTGTTCTTAACTCATAAGAATTTCCTTCAGAGTAAGTTTTACCACCTCCGGAAGTGCATTTGTAAATAACTTTACCATCTTCTGTTTCGCATAGTTCAAATGTATATACCTGGCCATTATCTTGATCTGTAATCGTAAACTTTTTAGGATTCTGACCTTCAGCTATTTCGCCTTCAATTGTTACCTTGCCGTGAATTGGTCTTGTTGGAAGATTACCATTTTCATCGGGTTCATCAATTGCCTCAAAGTATTTACCGTTTAATTCACTCCAATTCGCAGTTGTTGCAGGCTTATTTTCACCCTTATATCTGTTTTCAGGCTTATTTTGGGCTGCAGGATCTTCAGTTGCTTCTGGAGTTGCAGGTGCTGCTGGCTGTTCTGCTTCTTCTGTTGTTTCTGTGTTTGTAGGAGCAGCAGGTTGTTCGGGTGCTTCCGTTGTTTCTGTACTTGCAGGGGCAGCAGGTTGCTCAGGTGCAGCAGATGAATCGGTTGCTGAAACCTGTTTGCCATTCATAAATGTTATCTTATTAACGTTTCCATCTTCGGTATATTCATATTTAACTTCTTTTATACCCCCAGAGCCTAAATTTGTGGTTTCCTTGAGCAAACGCCCTTTGATATCATAATATTGAGTGACTGCACCTTTTGTAAATTTTACTAATTTTTCTCCAGTTTCTGAGGTAATTTCTTCTCTTTTACCTTGCCCCGGATCTGCACTTGGTATTTTTGCACGCTCCTTTATATATTCCAACAATTCTATCTGATCAAGAGTTCCGTTTTGAGGGTTATTATCAAACTTTTCAAAATACTCTTTTATTTCAGCATCTACTATTTTTGATAATTCAGTATTCGGCTTAATCTCGGCTTTTTTAACCATGTGAAATTTTAACAGGTCATTACCATCAACATTCGGGGATCCTGGCATTGTTTTACTCCTTTTAATTTTGCTACACTCCTACGTTATCGGAAGATTATTTTAATTCTTTATAAAAAAATTTAATAAATTAACAAAAATATACAATTATTTTAGGCAATTTTTATACACTAAAAAACTTTATTATATTATGGGGAACAAAATAGACTTTAATCCATACACATACACATCTGGTAATGGATTTAATTACAATCAATTTAATAACATGTCATCTCCTTATGGAATGAACAGCATCTACGACGGTAATCGAAGCTATGGCAACAGCTTTACAGGAGACACATTTGAAGCCGCCAAAACAGTTGAACCTGAAGGAAAGATAGTTAAAACAGGTACTTATGGGATTGAGAAATATAACAAACTTACAGAAAGTGAAAAGCTATCACTTAGAGCAAATATTAAATCTCAAGAAAAAATAGATGACGTATTACATTTAACCAACATAATAGAAGAAAATCTTAAAAAACGATACCCTAATGGTTTTAAAATAGTAGGAATCGGACGCTCACCTTCTCTACTAATGGAAATACTAAAAGCTAAAGGTCACGATGCCTTAAGTTGTCCGATATCAAATTTAACAAACGGAGAATACGATATTGCCGGCAAATATAGTTACCTAAAACAACTTGACAGACAAGATGTCATTACATACAAAGAAGCAATTGAAAGCCTTGGAATTAGCGCTGATAAAATTAAAGCTTCTGGAAAACCAACTGTTTTTGTTGACTATACCAGAACTGGAAATTCATTAAGATACTTTCAAGATCTTATTGCACGACCGGAAATTGGTATTGATAAAAAACTTCCTATTGAATTTCTTAGTTTAAATAAAGATTTAATGCCTAATAAAACAATGTCTGATATCAACTTAATTAACAAATATTGGGAAAATTTAGGCATTAAGGAATATTCTTTTATGCCAAAATTAAATATTTCAGAGCTTGGGAAGACTAAAGAAATATTAAAAAAATTCGTGCCTAACGATGATGCTTGTAAATTTATTTTGCAGGTTATAGATGTAATTAGACGAATCAAATAATTTTATAAAACATCACAGGGGAAATAAGTTGTAAAGAATTGTGAGTCATTGTTAAAAGAAAAATATGGAATTAAGTTTGTAGCCTTATCTGATGATCTCCCCCAAGCAAAGAAGATTTTAAAAGCTTGTGAAGTATGGACTAAGAAAGGTAAAAAATTGCCAGACGAAATCATTATAAGCAGAACAATTCCAGCCGCATTTACTAACGGACAAACTTTAAGATTGCCTAATGGAAAGACAATTGTATTATTATCGCCATCATACGAAATTAGTAATTTATGCATGTGCAATTAGAACGTTACAAAGACAAAATAATGGAATTTTTTAACCCAAAACAACTTAAAAGAACCTCAACAACATCAAAACTACATCTTTATATACATGAATTTTCACATAGTATTCAACCCAAAGCTATAATTGAACAAAAAGTTGAACTGCCTTCAAAATATACAGAAACAGCGCAACAGATTTCTACATATGCCGGCGGCTCATTAGAAGAACTTTATGCCGAACTAAAAGCACTTTCAGCCCTAATGTAAAAGAACAACCAGTTCAGGAATATTTGACAGACAGTTCAGGAATTTTGGGACAGATTAATTTAGAAACTTAAATTAATGTTATAAATATTTGAATGAAGTTTCTCATAAACATTAGATTGAGATGATTAAAAAACAGCCAATATTGTATTAAAATAACAACATAATAAAGAAAGAGGTAATAAATGAATATT
>CALVEG010000008.1 GCA_944326525.1 Candidatus Gastranaerophilales bacterium | reverse complement strand
TTCCCATGACATTTCCCTTTCAATTTCGTTTCCTTGTGTCATGTGTTACGGCATTGCTCTTTAAAATCTTTAATTTTTTATCTGTTTTTTGTAATATTTCGTTACAAATCAGATGTAAAATTTGTAAATATACAGGAAATACAAGGGTTTCGGGGTTATGCTAATTTATGCAGATAAAAGCTTTTTAAGTTTATTAATAACAAAATCAAGAGCACCTTTTTGAGCTTCAAAAACCTTAAAACAGTCGTTTTGTGCGTCATTGTAGTATTTTTCATCTGTAAGAAGCTTTAACATCTGGCTTTCAAGTTCTTGAGGAGTTTTGACTAATTTTCCTGCATTTGTATGAGTTAGAATTCCATAGATATCTTTGAAATTGTGAATACATGGGCCTGTAATAACGGGTTTGTTATAAACTGCAGCTTCAAGAGGGTTGTGCCCGCCGGTGTTATTGAAACTTCCACCGATAAAGGCAAAATCACATATTGAATACATTTTGCCTAATTCTCCCATCGTGTCAAGAAGAATTATGTCTTTATCTTGGAATGAGTCACCTTTTGAGCGAAAACCATAAGTTAAGCCTGTGTTTTTAACAAGTTCTTCTATATCAGGGATTCTTTCAATGTGGCGAGAAGCCAGTAAAAGCTTTGCATTTTGTACTTTTTGTTTAATATTTTTAAATGCTTGAAGCACAATTTCATCTTCGCCTTTGTGAGTGCTTCCAGCGATAATAAGCTTGTTTTCACCTTTACCAATATCAATTGATACATCAAGTTTTTTTATGTCAAACTTTAGATTTCCCATAAATTCTGTATTTTCAGGACTAGCACCAATTGCAATAAGTTTGTCACGGTCTTCAATACTTTGAGTATATAATCCTGTGTAATTTTTTAGAATATGCTTAAAGAAGAATTTCATTCTTCTGTAGGCATTAAACGTGCTATCGCTTATTCTGCCGTTGATTACAAAAAGCGGTATGTTTCTTTTTTTGCATTGGTAAGCAAAATCAGGCCACAATTCAGTTTCTGCAATCAAAACAACCGTTGGGTTTAATTTGCTAAGAAATGCCTTAACTGCAAACGGCACATCAAACGGAAAATAAGTTATGTAATCTGCAATTTTTTCATATTTCTTTTTAGCAATATCTTGGCCTGTTTTTGTGCCTGTTGTAACTACAATTTTGTAATCCGGAAATGTTTCTTTAATTTTTTTTGTCAAATTTTCAAGCGCAATAATTTCCCCAACAGACACTCCGTGAAGCATAATTATTTTATCACCCAAATTCGGCGGTGTAAAAAATCCGAGTTTTTCTCTCCAGCCGTAAAGGTATTTCTTCTGAATTACTCTCACTATGTAGTAAAACGGAAGAAGTGTTATAAATATTATTGTTGCTAAAATTTCATATATAAACATTTCTTTACTGATTATACACAAAACAAAAAAATGTGTTAATATAAAAAAGTTTAAAATAAAAGTTAAGCGATCGGGGGTAAAATGAAAGACAAAACTTTATTAATGATACCAGGGCCGACACCTGTGCCGGAAGATGTTTTATTAGAAATGGCAAAATCGCCTGTTCCGCATAGAAGTTCGGAATTCTCGCGTATTTTTGATGAAGTTAATGAAGATTTGAAATGGATTTTTCAGACTAAAAATGATGTGTTTATTTTTGCCTCAAGCGGAACCGGTGCAATGGATGCTGCGCTTTCAAATCTCGTAAATCCTCAAGATAAAGTGCTTTCGCTTGTTATTGGTAATTTTGGCGAACGTTGGGCCAAGATTGCTGAATCGCACGGGGCTGATGTTGAAAGAATTACGGTTCCTTACGGTGAAGTTATAAACCCTGAAATTTTGAGAGAAAGATTAGAAAAAGACGTAAATAAAGAAATTAAAATCGTCACAATGACGCATTCAGAAACTTCTACCGGTGCTGTTAATGACATTAAAACACTTTGTTCAATTATTAAAAAGCATGGTGCTATTTCAGTAGTTGATGGGGTTACAAGTGTTGGGGCTATGGATTTAAAAACTGATGAGTGGGGAATTGATGTTGTTGTGTCGGGTTCTCAGAAGGGCTTTATGATACCTCCGGGGCTTGCTTTTCTAACCGCAAGTGACAGAGCTTTTGAGGTTCACAAACAATGCAAATATCCTGGATTTTATTTTAACTGGAGCAGCTACAAAAAATCTCTTGCACAGCATACTACTCCATATACTCCTGCTGTTAATCTTGTTGTGGCACTTCATAAGGCTTTTGAAATGCTTAAAAGTGAAGGTTTGGAAAATATTTTTGCAAGACATAAATCAAATGCGCTTTTATTGCGTAATTGCTTGAGAAATATGGGATTGAAGCTTTTTGTTGAGGATGATGATAAAGCAAGTTATGCTGTTACATCTGTTTATCCGCCGGAAGGTATCTCTGTTCCGGATATTAGAAAAGGATTAAAAGATGATTACGATATAATTATTGCAAACGGTCAGAATGATTTGAAAGATAAGATTTTTAGAATAGGAACTTTAGGATTTGTTTCTGAAAGAGATATTTTGACTGTTGTTGCGGCTTTAAATGCTACAATTGAAAAGCTTAAAAACTAAAGGCAGTTTATTTTGTTATTATAAAAAGGTAGATTTAATATCTGCCCTTTTTTTTGTTTGTTTATTTTGTAAATTATCATAATAACAAATATTTGTTGACATAATAGATGAAAATTAATAAAATATTGTTATGGCAATTGTTTACTTAAGTTTAGGGTCAAATACAGGCGATAGAATCGGATATATTCAACAGGCAACAAGCCTTCTTGGAGCTTGCGAAAATATAAGTATTATTAGAACATCCGCATTTTATGAAACCGAACCTTGGAATATGTCATCTAAAACTTGGTTTGTGAATGCTGTTGTAGAAATTAAGACTAAACTTTCTCCAAAAGAGTTGCTTTTGGAATGCCAGAGAATTGAAGCTCAGCTTGGTCGCAAGCGTTCTTCTGAAAATTCTAATTATGAAGATAGAACCATTGATATAGATATTTTATTCTACAATAACGAAATAGTTCAGGATGAAGAACTTACAATTCCGCACAAATACGTGCATTTGAGAGCATTTACTCTGGTTCCGCTGTTGGAATTGATACCTGATTATGTTCATCCTGTTTTGCACAAGTCAATAATTGAGCTTCATAACGACCTAGAAAATCCGGAAATGGTATTTCTTTATGGAACAAGGGTTGAAATCTAGGATTGCAATTATAGGCGGAGGCCCTGCTGGATGTGCGTGTGCTTATTTTTTAAAGCAAAAAGGTTTTTTGCCTGCTGTTTTTGAGAAAAATTCACCGCTTAAAACACTTCTTCCGACAGGTGGTGGCAGGTGTAATCTTGCGCATGCCGAATTCGATTTAAAAGAGCTTGCTGTGAATTACCCCAGAGGTCAAAAATTCCTGTATTCTGTTTTTTCTCGATTTGGCACGTCTGATACTTTGGAATTTTTTGAAAAAATTGGAATTGATACATATATTCAAGATGATATGAGAATTTTCCCAGTATCAGACAAGGCAAGTGATGTCAGAAATGCAATGATAAATTCACTTAAAGGGGTTAAATTTATAAAAGAAAACGTTATTTCAATAAAACTTTGCAACGGCGGATTTGAAGTTAAAAGTGAAGGTAAAGCGTATTTTTTTGAAAAAGTCATAATTGCAATTGGCGGGCATTCTGCTTTTTCTCTTGCAAGCGGATTTGGACATAAAATTGTTGAACCCAAACCTGCCCTAACTGCCTTGAAAACAAAAGAGGATTTTTCTTTTCTTTCAGGGGTTTCCTTAAAAAATATATCAGCAGCTTGTGCCGGCAAAACTTATTTTGGAGATTTTTTATTCACACACGAAGGAATTTCAGGCCCTCTCGTATATAAAATAAGTTCACTTATGGCAAGAGAAAACTTCCCTTATAAAATAGTGTTTAATTTTATGCATGGTGAGGATTTGCAAGATCTGTTAAATGCCAATCCCCATAAAAATATAAAAAATATTGTTTCTGAAATTGTGCCAAAATCTTTGGCAGAAGCAGTTTTGAAAATATGCAAGATTGATGAAAACCTTGAAGCCCACAAAATTGACGGCAAAATGCGTGATAAAATTACAAACATTTTATCCAATTTTGAAGTTGATGCAATTTCAACAGCAAAAGGCGGAGAAGTTGTCACTTGCGGGGGAGTTTCGCTTGGTGAAGTCGATAACAGGACAATGGAATCCAAAATTATCAAAAATCTGTATTTCTGTGGTGAAATACTTGATATTGACGGGTTCTGCGGAGGGTTTAACCTGCAAAACTGCTGGTCTACAGGCTTCCTAGCTGCTGAGGGTGCTTCAAAATAAATTTAATTTGAGTTTTGAGCTTATTAAACTTTTATTTTGCCTGATTTAATATCTGCTGCAAGCTTTTGTTCAATATCTTCTTTGACTTTGAAGTTTCTGTTGTCTTTGTCACCAAATCTTAGCGCAAGCATTAGTGCCGGACATAAAACCCCAAGGGCGCCAATGCAGGCTCCGATATTTTTAAGAATTGAGGCCCGCTTGTATTTCTTCAAGTCTTTCAAAAATGCTGTTAAAATTTCATCATCTGATTTGCCTGAAGCTGCTTTTGCCTTGTAATTGTTAAATTGGTCGTATAGTTTTCCAAGATTTTCTTTGATATCTTTTACGGCATCAAGATCAATAAATGATCTTGTATCTACTGCGTTATTAATGTCTTTTGGCTTTGCAAAGAAATTCTTAATCTTTGTGAAAGTTCCATCAGACGGATTTGCCTCAGAATCTGTAACTTTTATTATATCTGACATTTTTGCCATTTTTACTATAACATTATCTTTGTTATTCGGGTTACAGATGAAGTCGTATATGTCTACATCTTTTTTAAGGTTTGAAAACGCTTGAAGAAGTGTTGGAAGTTCTTTGTTTTTAAGTGCATTTTTAAGTTCTTCACTTTCAATTACTCTTGCATCAAGCTTGATATTCATATTATGTTTCTTTTCGGTTTGATTTTCTACGTATTTTTGGATTTTTCCGCCGAGAAGATACATAAATGCCCAGAAACTTCCCTCTTTCACAATGTAACCTACGGTATCCTGAAGATTTCTTGATTCGAAAATTCTTTCTGCGGTAATTGAAGCATCAACTATCATCAGGTTTTTTGTCGGGCTGAACATGAAATCCTGAATTCCGCCAAATGAGGGGTTGTTATCCTTGTTGTTAGTTGATTTTGTGCTGTTGTGTACGCTTCCGAATGCTGATGGAACTTTATTCAAAGTTTGCCCCTGAAAAGCAGTCAGAGATAGAGGTTTGGTTTGTTTTAGCGCTGCTTGTTTCTTTAGATATTCTTCTTTAATATGTTCCTCAGTGTGTTTGTGTCTGAATTTTGTCAGCCCATAGTATGAACCGATTGTGAGAAAGGTCGAAGCTACAAATTTTCCAAAACTTAAGCCTTTGAAAACTTTAATATCCTTTTGTGATTTCCCGATTTTTTCTAAAGATGCTTTTATTTTATCATTTGCGGCATATTCTTTTGCTTTTTCAAATATATCAGGATTTTTAAGCACTCTGACATCGACTTTTGGATCATATCCAAGTGTTTTGAATAAACCTAAATCAAGAATTTTTTTATAAACAGGAATCCCGAAAAGCCATATTGCTTGTGTTCCAAATTCGTCTATAAATCTGTCTCTTCCTTCAGCTTCGTCGCCTGCAATGTATGAGGCTGCTGTTAATCCCATGCTGTTTGCGATATCTTTCATCGCTAGGGGTACTAGTGAATTTTCATTTCCAAGTGTTGAATATATTTTGCTTGCAGTTATTGCGGGTATCATTTAAATTTTCCTTTTCGATTGCGGTAAAAAGTCTTATTTTAAGCTTTTTACTCTACTGTCTATCACAAGCCCCAGATTAAATTCATTAATCTAAGCTTTGGGGCATTAGCTTTTTTTATGATAGATTTTCGTCGAAGTCTTAATGTCATATTTGCCTTTCTCACTTTTGTTTTAAGTATCCTGAATTTTTTTATTGCTTAATTTGCCTTAATTTTTAACTTTTTTTTACAAATTAAAAATTTCTATGTCGGCATGCTTTAAAAAACAAGACCTCTAAATTTTAGAGGTCTTGTTTAAATCTTTTATCCGCGCATCAAATGCCAAAGTTTAGTCTTTAAACAAAACCTCATTAATTAATTTTCTGCGTCGGTATTGAATCATTTTCTGCATAGTTTATATGATACAAGAAAAAAAATATAAGTAAAGTATATGATGATATTTAAAATTTTTTTCGGTATTATAATTGGCATGGAAAATATGAATGATATAAAAATTAGTGTAATTGTTCCGGTGTATAATTCAGACCGGTATTTAAAACAGTGTTTAGACAGTATTTGTGCTCAGAGCTTTAAAGATTTTGAAGTTATTTGCGTGGATGATGGATCTACAGATAATTCAATGTCTATTTTAAGCGATTATGCCAAAAAAGATAAACGGTTTGTTATTGTGTCGCAAGAACATAAAGGTGTCAGCGCCGCAAGAAATAATGCTTTAGAAAGAGCAAGAGGAAATTATATCGCATTTATTGACAGCGATGATTATGTTAAGAAAAACTTTTTATGGGCATTATATTCAACTGCTGATGATACAGGGGCAGATATTGTTGCTTGTGAACTTGCTTATGACAAAGATGGCAGAAAAAAAGCTAATAATTATATTTCACGTCAGACTTTTAAAGTTAAAGAACCTTTATTCTCTACTTATCAGGACAAGTCAAGGTTTGTTAAATCAAGAGTAATAAGTAATAAATTGTTTAGTGCTAAGTTGATTAACAGAAATAATATCAGTTTTGTTGAAGATTTAAAATACGGAGAAGATACTTATTTCTTATTCGTAGCGTCAATGCTTGCTTCAAGTATAGCGCTTACACGCAAAACAGTTTATTATTTCAGAATTAATTCATCTGCTTCAACTTATGATGCGTTTAACAAAGAAATAGTTTTTGATTTGATTAAGTCTTTGGATAGTATAAACAATTATATTCATTCAGAAGTTGAAAATGATGATATTAAAAAGGAATATTTTGATGTGTTCCATTCTTTTGCAATAAACATGTTTTATTCTTGGATTAGAGAAGTTGCAGAGCCTTACAAAACCGAGTTTAAAAGCATGGTTGAAGAACGCATGAAAAAAATTAATCTTGAAAATAACGATTTTGTAGATTCAAAAACAAGAAGAAGATACGAAAAACTCACAGGTACTTACGAGTCTTTTTGGAATAAACTTGCAATTTTTAGATAAAGGTTATTTCATAGTATCCGTTATTGAAGTAAAATTTAAGCCTAATTCTTTCACTGTTGTAATATTTAGGCGGATTTTTGAAATACGGAAGCCGCATAAGCATAAGGTAAACTTCGTCGTTAACCGATTTGTTGGATGATTTGTAAACGAAGATTCGATTTATAAGTTTTCCTGTTTTGTCTAGTGAAAATTCAACGGCGCACTCTCCAGAACCTTGAATTGCTGCAACATTAAGTTTTGAAAGAAGTGCACTTCTGATTTCGCCTTTGTATTTTAAAAATTCTTCTTCATCCATCTTTGGTGCTGGTTTGTAATTGAATGGTTTTGGAGCTGTCTGCGCAGTCTGTGTTGTTGGTGTAGATTGTGTTTGAGGTGATGATTTTCCAACGTTCAGAACAGAATCAGGCAGTTTTGGCTTTTGGGGCGTTTGTTTATTATTTGTGGATGTTGCCGGTTTGTTATTATTATTAGATTTTGGTTTTGCGGTTTGCACTGGTTTAGGTATTATTGTTTTAGGTGGATTTGTTGTTTTTGTTTGTGGTTTGGTTTGTGGCTTTTGCGTGGTTGTAGAATTTGTTTTTTGTGAGGGGGAAGTGTTTTTTTGAGAATGCTGTTCTGTTGTTGTTGTGGAAACAGGTGTTTCTGGTGTAGCATTCAAAGGTGTTGTGTCTTTCCAGAAATTATCTACATCTGTTGGAATGTCGTTTGTGGTTGATGTTTTAATGTTTTTTTCAGCAGATTTCTCATTGGCCGGTATTTTTATCAGCCAAATTGATATTGATATAATTATACAAATTACTAAAAAGCTTATTGGAAATAGTTTGTTAATTAAAAACAGTTTTTGTCCATTTGTCGATTCAAAAGTGGGTTCTTTGTTTAATGACGATTTAGGAGTTTGGTTTTGTATTTCTATGATTTCTTCAAACTCATCATTCCCGCAATTGCAATATTCCGGTTTTTCTTTATATTCTGCCTGACATTCTGTGCATCTATACATGTTTTTTCCTAGTTTTTTATCTATTTGTATGTTTTGATTTTTTCTATATCCGAGAAGTCTCCGGGGGTGCTGAATTTGTCTTCCGTGGAAATTACAAAACCTCCGGTTACATTAGTTATAACACGTTTTGTGCGTGAGGGAAAGTTTAAAATTGGTTGTCCTTGATAACTTTGAATAAGCGGTTTTAAATAGTTTACAGCAACGGTGTTGTAAGCAGAGGGAGAAGCCCAAGTGTTTAGGTTTGAAATTCTTCCTTTTTTGTCTACCGTAAAGGAGAATTTGAATGTTGTTCCAAGTGGTGCTGAAATTTTTGTATCTCGCATAATCTGGTTTTGAAGATTGCTTCTCCAAATGTTCCAGACGATTATTTCTTCCTGTTCTGTTAGCGGGCGGTCTTCTTTATCTGCTTCTTTTATTATTTGTTCAGGAGTTTGGGTTGGTTGTATGTTTGGTAAAACAACTTTTTGCGGTTCTTTTGGTTTAACTGTGCTTTCGGTGTTTTTTTGTGTTTGAGATCCTGTTATGATATTTTTTACGGATTGCGGAAGCTGTGCTGTTTCAACGTTTTTTGTTTGTGTCTGTGTTGGTGTTTGGGTTTGGGTAATTGTTTTTTGTTCTGTTTTTGTTGGTGTTGTTTTAACAGTTTGGGTTTTTGTTTGAGTTTTTGGAGATTGTGTTGTTATTTCTTTTGTTTTTGTTAGTGTATTTGATTTGTTTTCTATAATTTGTGTTTTGGGTTTGGCTTGAGGTGCTTTTGTTTCAATTGTTTTTTCTATGACTTTTGTGTCTGTAAGCTCTGTATTAACTATTTTATTTTGAACTGGTGGTTCGTGGGTAGCTGTTTTATCTTGCGCAAGTTCGGTTGTTGTTATTTGAAAATCGCTTTTTGTGAATTGCACTGATTTGTTGATGCCGGGTTTTATAATTCCTGCGGCAATCGTTATAATAATCATAAATATTGCAGTTACTGTTAGATATATTTTAATCATTTTCTATCCATTCTGGACATCAGTGAGTCGCAAATAAAAAGTTCGTAATTAGTTCTGCTGAGAAGGTATGTTTCCGCGATTAAAAGCGCTGTTGGAACTGTTGCAGCAATAAGGCTTAAAAGTAATCCGCTCAGATCGGCACCCATTTCTGATATAAAAAATGAGGTATTCATCGTGAATTCTATAAATATGATTGAAATTCCGATTGTAAAAAATCGAATACGTTCTTTTTCAAGCGATTGTACTTTTTGTAACCCAAAAATATCTACCCCGTGCGAGATAAAGTTTCTGAATCCGTCAAGCTTTATAACATCAGAACCGCCTACTTTTTTCATATTCAAAAATCCGTTAGATATAGTGAAAAAAGCAAAGATAATAAGCATTGTTGCTAAAATTAAAAATACAGGTGAAAATCTTAGCCCTGAAATTCTTACCCATCCAGCGGCTTCAGGAAAACACATCGCAAGAGTGTTTGATACTCCGTAAGCCAAGAATGGTGCAGTTAAAATTCCCAGCGTTATTTCTAAAAGGCTCCAGAGCTGAAGTGTAAAAATTTTCTCTTTGACATAATTTAATTTTACATTACCAAGACTGTTAACAAACATATCGATCCAATTTTGGTATTTATTCAGGATTAATTCAAAGTCTTCTCGGTATTCATACTTGTAAAGTTCCATAGAAAGCTTATGACCGCTGTATTTAAAGTATCCGCAAGCAAATGCAATTGCTGCAACAAGCGTTACAAAAAACCATGATACTATTGCGCCATAAAAAATTCTTCCGTTTGGATTCATATAATAAATAAGATTCACCCCGTAAAATCCAAGCATGAAAATTGTTGATAAAATTATCAAAAAGTTTTGTGCGAATTTTGCTCCATGAGGCGGGTTTGCTAAATCTTTGTTCTGCAGGTACAGGAATATTCCTTGTTTAAGTGAAAGTGAAACTGCGTAAGCGAGCACAGAAAATAGAACAAGCATTTTAATGTTTGTGGGCATTGTCATAAATGCAACAGTATCTGAAATCGGAAGCCCCATAAGGTAATTTGTTATACCAAACGTCATAACAATTGTACTTATAATAAGTGCTATATTTAACATAACAGCAGCTTTAAAATTCAAAGACAGCCGTTTTTTTATATCTGTAATCGCAAATGAAGTTTGTTTAGCTATCGTAATACGTTCTTTTTCAATGTCGGATTTAATTTTATCAAGTTTAAGTTTTATACCGGTATTAACTTCATCCCCGTATAAATCCTGCAAATCTTTCTGGGTTAATTCTTTTGTTTCGGGATTCGATGAAGTTGCATCTTCATTTTCGGTGATTTTTATACCTATAAATTCGTCAGAGTTTGCAAGTTTTAATTTGCAAAATTTTGTAAGAACAAGTTTTCCTTTGAATGGTTCGCCTTTAAAAAGTATATTTGGATTTTCAAAGTTATTTATTACAGTACATTTTTTATCGGTTTTGTTGTATTGGACTGTTAAAATAAACTCAAATCCGGCATCAATTCTAAAATCGCAGTCAGAATTTGAGCCGATGATTATAAAATCTTTTTCTCGAAAAGTTTTTTCGTTATTTTTTGATGTAATTGTTACTGACATTGAAAATCCTTTCGGTTATTGTCTGTAAGTTTGGATTGTAACAGGTTCTGTCAGCATAATTTGAAGCTGCGAACCTTCAATAAGTTGAATTTCTTCACCTTTTGCAGATATTGCAGAAATAGCACCTCCGCCTGCTCCGATTGACATTCCGTAAATAATAGCATGTGTCGGGTCTGCACCGAGAAGCATTGAAACAGCAGAAAGTAAAAGCCCGGTAGCTGCACCGCCTGCAACTCTTTTGGTTATGTTTAAGGCTCTTGAATTGTTTCCGACAATGTAGACTTTATTTGTTTTTAGTGGAATAAGGTTCCCATCCGGAGTCATAACTTCATCAAAAAGTAATCCTATTTGTCCGTTACCCATTGCAAAAGAAGCTGATTTAGTATCAACGGCTCTTCCATTTAATATGCTTCCTGCAGGCGCTATCAGTTGTCCGTTATAAGTCCAGTCCATATCAAGCTCGGCACTTATGCGATCATTATTTACAAGACTTTCCGAGCTAATGTCTGATAAAAGTGCTGCAGTAAATGATGTTCCGTCCGGTATATAAACTACACTTCCGCTTAAAACATTTGTTGGTTTTTGAACTGTTTGGTTGTGTGAATTCTGTTGTGTATAAGGGTTGTATGCACTTTGTACCCCGGCATCTCCGATTTGCGGAAGCCTTATTACATTTCTTTTTGGATTAATTTCAACTTTCTGTTTACCGTTATCACTAACGTCAAGGTTTATGATATCAGGATTGTGCATGGTGTTAAATCTTTCTTGAGCTTCGTCGCTGAAATCATAATTTATTTCTTTTGCATTAACAGGGGCTGGTGTTTTCTCAGAGGTCGTAGGATCATTTTTTTGAGAGCGAAGATTTACGCTTGCGTTGCTGTGTGCAAGATTTGTGTATGCTTCTCCATAAAAGTAACTCTTTAGACTTGAATCTATAACTCGCTTGTTTTTTAAATCATTGTTTTTTAAGGTCTTCAATAAATCTTTTCTTAAGTCTTCGTCTTCGTTGTTAGACATATAATAAAAATAGCAATTATCTTCTTTTTCTGAAATTATTATTACGTAGTAGTATCCTTTTTGCTTGTCTTCAAGAATGTATCCGTTCTGCTGCTTTGTCATATTAGGAAAGCGTTTCTTTAAATACGGATATAATACTTTGTTTACGCTTTGAGAGTCGGCATCTTTAATTCTATACAATCTTGAAACATCGGCTGCAAAAACTTGGACCGAAGTTAATAATAAGGTTATTAAAAAAATAAAAAACTTTTTCATCATAATCCTTAAGAATATTATAGATGTTTGGTTTATCTTTTGCAACAAAACTTTATACATACTTAACGATTTTGTAAATTTTTTGTTCGGTTTTGACTTTATATAAACATAGGGAAAAATTGCGATTAGGTGAAAATGAAGAAATTTTTAAATAGTATAATATGCATAAGTATAGTTATGTGTTTTTGTCAGCCTGTTATTGCAGGTGAATTTAAGGTGTACAGTTCCACCGGATATAAACAATTGACGAGATTGAGAGGTCCGTCACATATTTCAATAAACGGAGAAGCCGTGATGTTGTTGGTTGATTTTTCAGGTAGTATGGGGCGATGGATAGCAGAAGCAAAGGAAACTTTGCAATTTATTTTGCCAAGAATACCTTACAGATCAGCTGTAGCATTAAGAGTATTTGGTGAAAGGGCAACAGAAGGCGGAAAAGAAGCCGCTTGTGTTTCCTCAAGACTTGTAACTAATTTTGAAAAAGAAAATCAGGAAGAGGTTTCAGAAGGCTTGTCCGGAGCAAAACTTGGCGGAATGACACCTCTTGTTTACGGTTTGCAGCAAGTAATAGAAAGTGATTTTAGAGGTGTTAGTGTTTATAACAGCAACCGAACAAGAAATAAGAAAAAGATAATTCTTGTAACAGACGGTTTTGAGACCTGTGGCGGAGATCCTTGTGCTTATATAAAAGAAGTTATGAGAAAAAGAAACGATATCAAAATAGATGTAATTCAACTTGGTAACAGTGACAAGCTTGCGTGTTTAGCAGAGGCAACAGGCGGTGAGTTTAAAAAAGTAGATGGAAGTAAACAAAAATTTGAAGCTGCATTTGAAACCTCATTCAATGTACCTAAAGGTACTGTATCTGATGCAAGGACTTACAATGAAAAAATTATTAAACCAAAAAGAATTAAAAAATGTTCAAACAATCAGCCGATTACTACAAGCCGTCAGCAGTTTTCGACAAGGCGACCACCAATTGCATCAAATAGGGAGCCGCTTGCATCAAATTATAAGTTTGTAAATTATGAGGAAAATTAACTTTTCTTGCAAAGGTACTCGTTAGTGAATATAATAAAGTTATGAAAAAGAAAATTATAAGAAAAATTTTATGGTTATTGCTTGTGTTTATGGTAACTGGAATTTGTTCCGTCGTAAAAGCCGGCCAGTACAATGTTTATACGCCGACGACGTATAAGCAGGTGGAAATTATACAAAGTCCCAAGAATGCAAATATTCAGGGGGAAGCTATAGAACTACTGGTGGATTATTCAGGCAGTATGGACAGGTGGATAAAGGTTGCAAAAGAAACTTTGGTATACATTTTGCCTAAAATCCCTGATAGTTCAGCCGTTGCATTAAGAGTTTTTGGAGAAGGCGCTTCTTTAACTTCTTTTTCATATATAGATGCGTGTAAAGCATCAAGGCTTGCCGTGTATTTCAAAAAAAATAATGAATCAAAAGTGATAAAGGCCTTAGAAGAAGCCAAAATCGGAGGGGCTACTCCTATAGAATTTGCACTACAGCAAACAGTTACAAAGGATTTAAAAGGGGTAAATATTTTGACTTCGGATAATAAGCCTGCTGTTGTTCAAAGAAAAAAGATTATTTTAGTGACTGACGGAGGAGAAACCTGTGGGGGGGATCCTTGTGCTTATATAAGATCAATAATATATAATAATAAGGATTTACAAATAGATGTTGTTCAACTAGGTTCGGATACATTTTTAAATTGTCTTTCGTCGATGACGGGCGGGACCTTCTATCGTGTTGACGGAAGCCGAGAAAAGTTTGAAGAGGCATTTGAAGATGCGTTTAATGTTCCTAGAGGAACGGTAAATGCAGGTAAAAACGGAGTAAGAAATATTCCGCAAAACGTGAAAATAAAATACGAATCTCAACCGAATAATTATACTCAGCAAAACTCTCAAACTCAAACCCAAAATCAAACTTCAAAACCGAGTAGTGGATATAAATTTATTAAGTATTAAGCTTTTTAGACTTAATCAGAATTGACAAAAGTTTCAATGTTATTTTCGCAAACGATTGCAGTGAGAGGAGAGTTTTTGTATTTGCCGCATCCAGTATCAATACAAATTTTATCATTTTGAATGAGCGGTTTGTCAAATTCTGTATGGCCGAAAATTATTTTATAAGGAAGTGAATGCGGTTTTTCGTAAAATTCACGTCTTATATAAACCATATCGACTTCGTTTTGTTTTTCAAGAGGAATTCCATCTCTGATTCCGGCATGTACAAAAAGATATTTACCGTTTATATAATAAAATTTAAGGCTATTGAAGAAATCTCCGTGAGTTTTCAAAATATTGTCGAAACTTCCGTAACTTTCGGCGGTTTGCACCCCGCCGTAATTCCAGAATAAATAATGATAATAATCGTCGGAATTGGCATGCAGAAGTGCGTATTCATGAGAACCTATCAGATAAACGCAATTGCAGACATCTTGCATATCAATAATTTTTTGGACAACTTCTTTAGACTTGGCACCTCTGTCAATATAATCACCCATAAAAATGATGGTATCATCTTTTTGCGGGTTAAGTTTATCTAAAACCCTGCAAAGTTTTTCGAGTTCTCCGTGAATATCAGATATGCCGATTAGTCTTGCCATAATAAAAAAATATTATAAAAGGATAGTAATTTCAATAAGAAATAAATAAGGAATAAATTATATTAAAAACCCTAAATACTAAAAAAGGAACCATTTAGGTTCCTAATAAAAATACCCCCAAGCGAATTCGAATCGCTGTCTACACCGTGAAAGGGTGTTGTCCTAGGCCTCTAGACGATGGGGGCTTGCATTTCTTTCACGTTTTTTATTCTATGTAAAACAAAATTAAATGTCAACACTTTTGTTTTAAAGTTTTTGAATGTTTGTTTTATAAGGGTTTAGAGCCATAAAGAATGATTATTTTAAAAAACAGATAAATGGCATGTTTATAAAGTAAGAAAAATATTCAAATATAAGAAAAAATATAAATTATGCTAATCGGTTTATTTTTTTTGTTACAGCTTGAAACTTTTTTGTTTTTTATGTAAAATATATATATCTGAAAAGATAAGATAGGAGAGAAAATGTTTGAACGGTTTACCGAGAAAGCCATAAAGGTTATAATGTTGGCGCAAGAAGAGGCAAGAAGGCTCGGACATAATTTTGTCGGAACAGAACAGGTTCTTCTTGGGTTAATAGGAGAAGGTACAGGTGTCGCAGCGAAAACTCTTAAGTCAATGGGAGTTACGCTCAAGGATGCAAGAGCCGAAGTCGAAAAAATAATTGGTCGAGGTTCAGGTTTTGTAGCGGTCGAAATTCCGTTTACGCCTAGAGCAAAAAGAGTCTTGGAATTGTCTTGGGATGAGGCAAGACAATTAGGACACAATTATATAGGAACTGAACATCTTCTTTTAGGATTAATTAGAGAAGGCGAAGGTGTTGCGGCAAGAGTTCTTGAAAATCTTGGTGTTGACTTAAATAAGATTAGAAGCAACGTAATTAAGATGCTTGGCGAAACAAAACCGCAAACATCATCTTCAAGCAGTTCAAGTTCATCATCTTCATCGGGCGGAAAAACAAAAACTCCAAGTCTTGATGAATTTGGTCGTGATTTAACTTTAGCTGCGCAAGAAATGCGATTAGATCCTGTTGTAGGCAGAGAAAAAGAAATCGAAAGAGTTATACAAATTCTTGCAAGACGTACAAAAAACAATCCGGTTCTGATTGGTGAACCAGGTGTTGGTAAAACAGCTGTGGCAGAAGGTCTTGCTATCAGAATTGTAAATTCTGAAGTTCCTGATATTTTGGATGGCAAAAAAGTAATACAGCTTGATATGGGACTTTTGGTTGCCGGAACAAAATATAGAGGTGAATTTGAAGAACGTCTTAAAAAGATTATGGATGAAATTCGTCAGGCAGGAAATATAATCCTTGTAATTGATGAAATGCATACTCTAATAGGTGCGGGTGCTGCAGAAGGCGCAATTGATGCGGCAAATATTTTAAAACCGGCACTTTCAAGAGGCGAAATTCAGGTTATCGGTGCGACAACTCTTGACGAGTACAGGAAATATGTTGAAAAAGATTCAGCACTTGAAAGACGTTTCCAACCGGTAATGATTGATGAACCTACAGAAGAAGAGTCTATTGAAATATTGAAAGGTATTAAACCTAAGTTTGAAGATCACCATAAGCTTATTATTTCTGATGAAGCAATTGTGGCGGCTGTAAAATTGTCAAACAAATATATAACAGACAGATTTTTACCGGACAAAGCAATTGACGTAATAGATGAAGCAAGTTCAAAAGTTCGTTTGAAAGTTTCAACACTTTCACCGGAAGGTAAAGCGCTTGAAAAAGAACTTAGAAATTTAATAAAAGAAAAAGAAGATGCGATTCGTAATCAGCACTTTGATTTAGCAAGCCAACTCAGAGATGAAGAAGCTGACATGAAAGACAGAATTCGAGAGATGGCTCAAAAATACCGCGATGAACATGAGGCAAACAAACCGACTGTAACAGCGGAAAATGTAGCAGAAGTAATTGCAACAATGACAGGTGTTCCGGTAACAAAACTTACAGAAGGTGAAAGTGAACGACTTCTTAAATTGGAAGATACTCTTCATGCAAGAGTAATTGGTCAGCATGATGCGGTTGTTGCAATATCAAAAGCTATAAGACGTGCAAGAGTCGGCTTAAAGAGTCCTAACAGACCGATAGGAAGCTTTATATTCTGTGGTCCGACTGGTGTTGGTAAAACCGAACTTGCAAAAGCTTTGGCAGAAGCTGTGTTTGGCTCAGAAGACAACATGATAAGAGTTGACATGTCAGAATTTATGGAAAAACATTCAACCGCAAAACTTATCGGCTCACCTCCTGGATATGTAGGATATGATGATGGTGGACATTTAACTGAATTGATACGTAAAAAACCTTATTCAGTTGTATTGTTTGATGAAATTGAAAAAGCACATCCGGATGTATTTAACATCATGCTACAGATACTTGATGACGGTCGTTTGACAGATTCAAAAGGCAGACATATCAATTTCAAAAACACAATTATTATCATGACGTCAAATGTCGGCGCAAGCATGATAACTAATACTTCAAAACTCGGCTTCTCAACAGCAGAAGATGAGTCAAAAGACAAGTACGAAAAACTTAAAGATACGGTTTCAGAAGAAATGAAGAAAGCATTCAGACCTGAATTCTTGAATCGTATTGATGAAACAATAGTATTTGCTCATTTGAATCAGGAAGAAATCAGACAAATTGTAGATTTGATGCTGAAAGATTTGTTCAAACGCCTTGCAGAACGTGAATTGTCTGTAGAAGTTACAGATGAAGTAAAAGATCATTTGGCTAAAAATGGATATTCTGAGGCCTATGGTGCAAGACCGTTGAGAAGGTTAATTCAGCGTAAAATCGAAGATATGTTAGCTGAAGAAATTCTTTCAGGAAAATACTCTCCTGGTGACACAATAAGGATAACTCTTGTAGATGATAAGATTACGTTTGAAAGAGTGAAGCCGAAAAAATCTAAAGCAAAAGAAGAACCGGAAGAAGTAACTCAATCATAATTATAAAAAGCAGACTTTTTAAAGTCTGCTTTTTCAGTCTAAAAATTAGAGCAATTATACTAATAAGCAAAAACTTTTGTTTGAATATTTGAGGTGTGTCAGAACGACACACCTTTAAATTTTAAATAGTCACAATAATCCATGAAAATAAAAAAATTGCGATGATATTGAAGTGAGCAAATTTTTATTTAAATAACCGCCCTTCACGTAGTGAGCAAGCATTGTTTTGTTTCACAATTTCAGAAGCAAGCTTTGTCTGAGCAGAGCGAGTTTGCTTGCTTAAGGTGAAATATTTACATATGATTAGCTTATGGAGTGCAGGGCGTGGTTTGCGTCGCTTTTTCATAAAAGCGACCGGCGTCTGCGCAAGACCAGCCAGAGGCTTAAATATTCGTTGTATTCTTTTTTGTGCGTCGTTTGACGCACCGCAAATAAGTCTTTTTGTACTTAAATTTATGTTGATTAATCCTTGTTAAAAAATCTCATAATTTTATCAAGCCAACCTTCTTCATTTGCCATTTCCATCTCGGTATTTTCAAGCCTTGCAAGATGCGCTTTTACAGCTTCGTAATCCGGAACGGTGGTTGATTGAAGATATCTTTTATAAAATTCAATGGCAGATGGTTTGTTTTTAAGCTTCTCATAAATCTGCGCCATACGTTTGATTAGAGTATAATTTCTCTTATCAGACTCGTACCAGAGTTCAAGATAATCACATTCTGTTCTGTAGTCGCCTATGTCGTGCCTGAAGTCTGCAATTTTTTCTATAGCCTTAATATTGCTTGGTTCAAGTTTTGCAATTCTTTCATAAATTTCCATAGCATGATTTTTGTCACCGTTTTCTTCCAATAAGACTGCAAGCGAGCTTAAAAGATTCAAGTCATCATCACGCATTTGATATGCATTAAGGTATTCGTTAATTGCAATATCTTTATTACCTCTTAAAATATTATATTTTCCCCAGTTTAAATGGGCATTGTAGTCATCTTTTTTGTTTTCATAAATAAGCGCTCTCATTTGGTATGTAAGCGGAGAATTCTTCTCATATTTGTCAAATTCCTCAACTTCATTTAGTGCTTCGTCAAATTTGTTTTTCATAAAGTAATATTGTGCTAACAGGGAATGATATTTAGCATTTGTTTGGTACTTATCTTTATTTGCAGAAAGAATTTCGTAAGCTTTATCATCATCCCCGCAATCAAGCATACATTTAACTTTAGTAAGTTCATTTTGAGTTATTTCCATAGCCTTACCAGCTTTGTTGTCCTTTAAATACAAATCAGCAAGGGTTTCTATTATTATTTCGCTTTTAATGCCTTTTGCAACAGCTCTTTCTAAAACGTTAATTGCACTTGAAGTTGCGTTTTCAGCGATATAAAGTTTTGCAAGATTAATGAAAGTTTCTTCCGGAATTTCGCTGTAATCAAGCAATCTTAAATATTCATCAATTGCTTTTGCCGAATTACCAGTCTGTGCATAAAGTGCTGCGAGAACAAATCTTGTTGTAATAATATCCTTTTCTTCCTGAGTATGTGCCAAAGCTTTTTTATAATCATTTATGGCATGTTCAAATTTGTGTTCAATAGAATGAAGATTACCTCTGTGAATATAATATTTGAATCTGTCAGTATCTTGGTAGATGTCCATAAGCTGTTCATATACCATTGTATTAGTAACGTCAAATTCAAGAAGTTTTGAATAATAATCCGCAGCATCTTGTTTGTTACCAAGCATCAAAGAAAGATGTCCCAAACGCTCAAGAATATTCATGTCTTTAGGATTTTTGTCATATAATTTTTTATATTCTTCGTAAGCTTTGTCGTATTGTTCGTTTTCTTCATATTGTTCAGCGATTTGTATGCTCATTAATCATATACTCCTTTTTGAGTTATTATATCAAAACTTTTTGTTTAGGAACAGTCCAAGTGGTTAATTATATTTGTTTTGCACCTTATCTATAGAATTTTTGAGTGAAAATAGCGCCGCTTCTGCTGCCTTTGTTATTGTTTCTTTTAATTCCGGCATTTGTTCTTTAGAAAAATTTTGTAAAACAAAAGCTTCGCTAGGAATAGGAGGCTGTGGACCTATACCGATTTTGAGGCGGTTAAAGGTTTTAGAATTAAGATGTTTGATTATGGATTTAATCCCGTTATGCCCGCCATCAGATCCATTGGCGCGAAACCTTAACCGTCCTAAATCAAGTGAAATATCGTCATAAATTATTAAAACATCTTTAATATCAATTTTATAATAATTCATGACTGCGCTAACGGCTTCACCTGACAAGTTCATAAAAGTCGTAGGCTTAATTAAAATAACATCTTCATTCCCTAATTTAAATTTAGCCAGCAAGCATTTCAATTTTTTATCTTCTTTAAATTGGATATTGTTATCAAGTGCGATTTTATCGACCGCCATAAAGCCTGCGTTGTGTCTTGTAAAAAGATATTTTTCCCCTACGTTTCCTAATCCTGCAATTAATTTCATTTACTTCACCTTTATATTTATAATTTTAACGCAAATAAATATTACCGTCCTGATTTACCGGCTTTTCGCTTAACAAAATGATAGAAAACACTTATTTTAATAATGAAATTAAACAAAAAGTGAGGATAAAAATATGAGTGCAAAAGATAAACCGATAATTCAGCAGAAAAGTTCTGAAAAAGTTGCAAAATTTTTAGAGGATAACGGTATACATAAAAAGGATTTTGCGGAAATGATCGGTGTAACCTTGTCGTATGTTTATAATTTGATAGATGATGCAATTCCGTTTTCAACAAGAACAACAACATTAGAGAGAATTGCAACAGTAATGGAAATTGAACCGGAGGAATTTGAAGAGTATAAAATTCCGCAAGAACCTCTTCTGGTAGACGAAACTGTTGAATTTTTAAAAGACATGATGAAAGAAAAAAATATAAGTACGGTTAATTTTTTAAAAGCATTTCCAAGAAAAAAACGATTAGAAATAGTTGATATATTAAGAGGAAATATTCCAATACCCATAGATTATAAGGAACTCAGTATGATAGCACAGGTTCTTGATATAGATAAGGAAGATATTTATACAATGTGGGAAAAGCGCATGAAACAAGTTTTGGAAACAAACGGCATGAACATTTATTCAAATGCAGCACTTGTAAATGCTATGTTTGATTGTGCAAAGAAATATATAGATTTAGGTTGAAATAAATTTTATAATTAAAGTAAATGTTATTAATTTGTTTTAATCCGTTCTGTAAAATCAGTACGGATTTTTGTTTTACAAGGTTATTGTTAAATTATTGGAGGTAAAAATAATATAATTTACAAAAAAAATAAAATATTTAATAAAATAGGTTGACATAAAAAAATGTTCTTGATAGCATAAAGAAGTTGACGAAATGAATAGCAAAAACATTTGCGCTTGTAGCTCAGCAGGTAGAGCACTCCCCTTTTAAGGGATAGGTCGCGCGTTCGAATCGCGCCAAGCGCATAAAACAGAGGATAGGTTTTAACCTATCCTCTGTTTTATCTGTTTTGACAGGATTTGTAGAACGCGTACAAGGCGAATGCCTTGTCAAAGCGTTCGGCGAATTTGCGGACGGATGAAGTGCCACAGGCACAAATCCGGATAGCGAACGGAACGAGACGGCTTGTGCGTAAGCACAACAGGCGAGCCTCCGTGAGCGTGGAGCAAATTCAAGACGAATCGCGCCAAGCACAAAATAAAAGGAAGGCATTGCCTTCCTTTTATTTTGCTTTAAGGTTAAGATGAGAATGCGTTTTGCGTTCGAGCGTTCTGCGAGCAGAGTGCGAAGGCTTGAGTATGTAAAGAACAAAGTTCTTGAAATGCTCAACCGGAGACACGTTTTATGCGAGCAGGACAAGACAATCGCGCCAAGCGCAAATTTTTTATGCGTTTTTGTGTAATTCATAAATATCTTATCGCAAGGAGATATCAAAATAATTGGGCTTAAATATTGTAAGCTAAAATCAAATACTTAGCTGAGCTATTCTACGTATTAAAAAGTGGAATGAGGTAAATTATTTAGAAGATATAACAGATATGGGTATTAAAAATATTGCTTGACGTAATATTTTTTTTGTGATTAGAATTGTGTTGGCTCTTTTAGTTTATTTATTTTTGTTTGGGGAAACAATAAATAAATGTAACGATTTGTGAAGTGCTTTTTTGTAAGTAGCAAAAAGAAGTTTTCACAGGCTATTAAATAGTGATTAAAGTTTATATAGTGAGGTTTTATGCACATCAAGAAGATTTCATTTGGGAACGGTCAATTAAACCAGTTTATGTTTACACCGCAAAGTCAACCATCATTAACGACAGCTACTGCACCGCAATTGCCTGAAAGACAGGTTGAGAAGGATACAGATGCAATTAAGAAAGTGGCTTATCTATCATCAGCAGTTGCAATAGCATCAATTGGTCTTAGTGCAGTATCAGTATTAAGAGGCGGAGGAAAAAATTCTAATTTATCAAAGGCAGCCGCAAATGCAGGTTCTGAAATTGAAGAAGAAGTTTCAAAAAGAATGAATACTTTATTAACACCGCTAAAAGAGCAAATTGCTAATCTTCAGGCAAAATCTGATTTAGAAAGCAAATTTAACGATCGCTTTAACGGTATTGAGAATTGGAACAGACAGCTTGAAAATACGTTAAGAGATAAATTTAACTGGTATGACGGCTGTTTTGGCGGAATATCACAAAAGATAAAAGAAACCGGAGATTTTGCAACCGGTTGGTTGAAGGCGTTGGAAGAAAGAATAAACGGGATTCATGTACCTTCAAGTGCAAATGCGCTTGATAGAAATATTGCAATAGTTGATAATCTTCCGCTACTTCAAAATTTAGGTGCAGGTGGGAAAAGAGTTATGTTGCCTAAAAAAGCAGCTGATGAAATTAGAGATATTGCAAGAACTATGATTTATAAAGGGACTAAAATTCCTAAATTAGAAAAAAATTCTACAGTATATTCATTAACAGCAGAATCAATTCCTGAAAAAGAGGGTGGTTTAGGTGAAGTTCCTGTTCAAATTGCGAAAAACCTTACAAAAGAACTTGGAATAAGTAATTTTCTTGTTCGTCCGTTGAATGAAATTCCGGGAGTTTCATCAATAGTAGAAAAAAATGGCAAATGGCATTACAAATTTAAAGATATGGAAATGGACGTTGATAAAGTTGCAGAATATGATATAAGCGTCTTTAGAAACGGAAAATCCCAAAAAGAAAAAGTTGAAGTTTTCTATGGCATAGATCCAAAATTCGGATTTAAACGTTTAATGTTCAGAAATAATGATTTCTTTGCGGCAAAAGGTTTGTATACAGATTCCCAAGTGGTTTCAGAAAAAGAAAGATATGCCTTTTTCCCAAGAGCAGTTTATGAATTTATAAAGTTAAAATTAGCGCCGGAATCTCTTACTTCATACAAAGTATTTAACGAGAAGGTATTTGATGAAATTCCAGCACCGGATGCTTTGTTGTTAAATGATTGGCATGCTGCGGCAATGCCAGGGCTAACCAAACTGTTATCGACAGCAGAAGCTGCAAATGGAGAACTTAGTGCTGCAGCGGCGAAAAAACTAAAAAATATGAATAACGTAGAACTAATCCATAATTTGGATTATCAAGGAGATGATTATGCACATTCTGCAGATATTTTGAATACCTTGTACGGCAAATATGCGTATGACATTTATACAACATCTCAAACAGGACTTGATTTGGGTAATTTACAAAATGTTCACGTTATAGATGGAGTGTTGAATTTGGCAAACATTTCAGCATCATTGGCAAACAGATTAAAACCGGTTTCTCCGACATATGCAAGAGAAATCGCTACTGATTCAGTAAGAAGCCGAGCTCTTAACCATATTATGGGTGTACGCTTAAATGAAGGTACAATGTACGGTGAAAGCAACGGTTGGGATAGATCTGTTAATGAATTAAGTTCTATGAACATAATTAATGACATAAATAACAACCTAAACTCTGATAAATTTACTATTTTGAAAAAAGGAATAGACAGTTTAGACTTAACTTCAGAGCAAAAAGCAAGCATAAGAAGTATATTTTATGATGCGAAAGAAAAACGAGAAATCAAGTTTAAATACAATAATGCAAATGAACTAATAAAATCATTAAGAGCTCTTGGTATAGATAAGTTAAACAAATTCTTAAATGATATGGATAAAGAAGGAGTAACAAAATTACGCACCTTTACTCCAATGACTCATGTTGATGATATAGAAACAATAATGAGCGCTAAACGCCAGAATAAAGCTGAATTTTTAAGATACTTGCAAGCGATGAATGATTATAACAAGGGGCATAAAGGATTCTTTAATTTAGCAGAAGAAGGTGTAACAGATTTATCACATGTTGATATGGACAATCTGGACGATCAAATAGTCATAAATTGTGGAACACGTTTTGTAAGTCAGAAAGGTATAAATATTCTGGAAGGTGTAATGCGACAAGTATTGCAAGAGTGGCCTGAAAGATATCCTGGTAAGCCAAAACCGATATTCCCAATAGGCGGAGCCGATGGAGAAGGCGGACAATGGGAAGCTTTAATCCGTAAGTTTAAAGCTGACTTAGGACAAGATGCTAATACTGTACCTTATATGGTTGGATATGTTCCTAATAACGTATTCCATGGAGGATCTGATATTACGTTGTATCCAAGTTTCTTTGAACCGGATGGTTCAAAATGGGAGTCTTTGTACAAAGGTACTCCGGTTGTAGCAACAAGAGTCGGCGGGCATGTTGACAGTATTATAGACGGTTATAACGGATTCTTGTCAAAACGTACTGTACCGGAAGCAGGATTATCAGGATATGATTTTGTTGATACGATGATTTATGACTTCAAAGAAGCTCTTTATCGCGCAATTGATACATTCTTTGATAAAAATAAATACAAAGAAATGGTTAGACATTCTATAGATGGAGATCAAAGCTGGATTATTAAAGATAAAGACGGCAAGATTGTCGGCGGAACTTTACTTGGTCACATGCAGGATCTTGGATTTAATTTGGATGAATTCCCGATGATTGCAAATAAAGAAGCAAGAGAAGCCTTTAAACAAGCTCGTAAACAGCCTTTAAAACCAATTGTCGAAGCAGCTGCTTCAGAGCCGGTTGAAGCGCCAAAAGTTAAGAAAACAGGAACATCTAAAACAAGATCATCCGGTTCTAGAAAAAAGGTGTCATAAGCTAAATTTTAATAGTTAATTTTTATCAAAATTTCATTAAAAGGAGTATAATTTATACTCCTTTTTTGTATAATTGGTTTATGAGTCGAAGAGAGGTTATATGGAAAGATTTTTCGGAATTTTTGGGATAATTTTTATATTTTTAATTGCATTTTTAATGTCGAATAATAAAAAAGCAATTAATTATAAAACAGTAGGAACAGGATTTTTGTTGCAAATATTATTTGCAGTTTTTATTTTCAAGGTTCCAATAGGCAGAACAATATTTTTAACATTAGGTGAATTTGTTTCCAAAATTCTTGATTTTGCAAAAGAAGGTGGAAATTTTGTTTTCGGACATTTAATGGGTTCAGAAAAATTAAGTGAGATTTTTGGTGCAGGCGCTCAAGTTTTTGCATTACAGCTTGTGGCATCATTGATTTTCATGATGATATTAGTCAACATACTTTACTATTACGGAATAATGCAAAGAATAATTCCGTTGTTGGGTAAAGCTATGAATAAAATAATGTCAGTAAGTGGTGCTGAAGCTTTGTCGAATGTTGCAAGTGCTTTTGTTGGACAGATTGCGGCACAGATTATGATAAGACCATATCTGGCAAAACTTACTCGTTCAGAATTGCTGGCATCAATGGCAGGTAGTATGGCTTGTATTTCTGCTGCTACTATGCCGATTTATATTGGTCTGGGTATTCCAGCTCAATATCTTTTAGCTGCTTCGGTTATGGCGGCTCCGGGCGCTCTTGTTATTTCAAAAATTGTTTATCCTGAAACAGGGGTTCCTGAAACGAGTGAAGATATAAAAATAAATTATAGTAAAAGAAGAAGACCTTATATAAATCTTTTTGATGCAATTTCTCAAGGTGCGTCAGAAGGAATGAAAGTTGCAATTAATGTTGTCGCAATGATTTTAGCTCTTGTTGCACTTGTCGCTTTTGTTGATTGGATTTTAGGTGGAGTTGGCAGGTTAGTTGTAAATTATGCTCATATAAACTTTGCTTCATTTGATTTAACCCAACTTTCGTTAAGGATGATTTTGGGCAAAATTTTTGCTATATTTGCTTATCTTATGGGTGTTCCCGGAAATGAAGTTACTACTGTTGGAAGTCTTATGGGAACGAAACTTGTTTTGAATGAAATGGTTGCTTATGTTGATATGAGTACGCTAACGCAGCCACTTTCGGATAAAAGCTTTTTGATTGCTAGTATAGCACTTTGCAGTTTTGGTAATTTTGGTTCTATTGCTATACAGATGGGTGGTATCGGCGAAATGGCGCCAAACCAAAGAAAAAATTTGGCTCGTCTTGGTGTGAGAGCCTTAATTTGCGGAACTCTAACCTGTTATATGTCTGCAGCTATTGCAGGAATTTTAATGGGATAAGTTTTGTTTAAGATTTTAATAATAAAATTTCGGGAACTTTTTTGTAAAAAGTTCCCGTAAAAATTTTATTTAGGTAAGTATTTATTCCAATTTTCATCAAGATTTTTAATAAATCGGTGAGCATCAATTACATCATCATAGCTTATTGGATCAGGACCTTCTATAACTTCAAAAGGATCTTCGTCTTTTATGTTTATATTCGAAAAGCCTAAAAATGCTATACCATATTTTTTGCCGCAATTTTGGCATTGTAGATTTACGACCAAAAGTCCCGCTTCATCACGTTTTACGATGAATGAATCCTCAGTAAATCCTTCTTTACATACGGAACAACATAGATTTTTAAAAAGTTTTGTTAGATTCTTTTTCATTATTTTCCTCACTTCTTATGTTATCAAAAATTTTAATTTTAATTTGTAAAATTATGTTACATATAATACCAGCATGGGCATAATATACATGTAAGCTATAGGAGAGTTTATATGGAAGCTATCAATTTAATTCTATTCGGGTTCATCGTTTACACTGCGTTAATTGTAGTTCCTAGCATCTGGGAAGAATTGACGACAGAAGGTTAAACTCTTTACAATTTAACAGACGTTGTGTGTGGATAAAAGTTTCTTTTAAAAATTTTTAGTCGCCGTTTAAGTGAGTTTATTTTAGGATAAGTGTATAAATTACGTTAATTTTTTAACGTAATTAGGTTTACTGTCTTAAATTAAAACTCAAAACCACGTTTTTGCACGCAATAGGCGATATACCAAAAATTGTATTGGATAAATTGTTGTACAAAATTTTATATGAGATTTTATTCGGGTAAGATTTCTTTCAGGCATTCAAGTGCAACATCTGTTACAAAATCCATATCTTTTTTTTCAATAACAAGAGGCGGATTAAAATAAATTATGTCGCCGAGCGGACGGAGTATTACGCCTTTTTTCAGGGCTTTTTTGTAAATTTGATAGCCTGTGCGAAGTTTTCCATCAAGCGGTTCTTTGGTTGTTTTATCTTTTACAAGCTCTATTGCGTTGATAAGCCCGATTGAGCGAACTTCTCCTACATTTTTATGCGGAAGGAATTTTTCTTTTATAATTTTATTAAAATAAATTGCATTTTCTTGAGCCTGCTTTAAGACACTTCCGTCTTCAAGAATATCAAGGACTGCGTTAGCAGCGGAACACGCAAGAGGGTTTCCGCTATAGGTGTGGGAGTGCATAAACGCTTTTCCTGTTCCATAATCTGCGTAAAATGCGTTATATATATTGTCTGTTGTCACAAACATGGCGCAAGGCATATAGCCTCCTGTAAGCCCTTTAGATAAACACATAATATCTGGCGATACTCCAGCATGGTCAAAGGCGAACATTTTACCTGTTCTGCCAAATCCTGTTGCGATTTCATCTGCAAGCAGGTGAACGTTATACTTATCACAAATTTCTCTTAATTTTTTCAAATACAGCGGCGGATAAATTTTCATTCCGGCTGAACCTTGTAAGAGAGGTTCAACAAGAATTGCTGCAGTTTCTGAACCGTATTTTTCAAACTGTTTTTCTGCATCTTCAAAACATTCGCAGCAACAATTCTCTCTTGTTTTTCCATAAGGACAACGATAACAGTCAGGACCTTTTATTCTTATAATATCCATTAAAATCGGCTTGTATAACTTTGTGTAAAGATCGCAGTCACCAACTGATAATGCTCCTATTGTTTCTCCATGGTAGGCGTCTGTCAATGCCATAAATCTTGTTTTTTGTGGATTTCCTGTTTGTGTGTGGTATTGAAAACTTACTTTCATTGCCGCTTCTATTGCAGAAGAGCCGTTGTCTGTAAAATTAAATTTACACAAACCCTTAGGTAAAATTTTAGACAATCTTTCACAAAGTGTTATTGCCGGTTTGTGTGAAAAATTAGCAAAAATTACGTGCTCCAAATTATCTATTTGTTTTTTTACCGCCTCATTAATTTTCGGGTTGCAGTGTCCAAGCAGATTACACCACCAGGAACTAATTACGTCTACATAACGTTTTCCTTCAGTGTCGTATAGATAAATCCCTTCGCCTTTTTCTATTACTATCGGTGATAGGGTTTCGTAATCCTTCATTTGTGAACAAGGATGCCATATATATTTCAAATCTTTTTCTGCTAATTCATTCATAATTTTCCCCTTTAGTTCAACTCTTTAAATAGCGGCTGAATTTCTTTTAAATCTATGTTTATGTCATTTTCTTTTACAGTCGTAAGTACTTTAATACCTGTAATAGCTTCTATTTGTTTTTTATTGTCACGCTGCATTAGGCTGGTTTCGTCATATTTGTTTAAAATAATTCCTTTAACATTTATTCCATGTTTTTGGGCGTACTCTACAGTCAAAACTGCAGAATTTATACCACCCAATTCAGCTGATGCAACAATTATAATATCAAGTCCTAAAGCTTTTATAACATCTGGCAGCATTAAGTTTTCACTTTGATTAAACGGGCAGACAATCCCGCCTGCTCCTTCGACCAAAATATAGTCGAATCTATCCTTAATCCTGTTATAATCAGATTTTATTTTATCTAGTTTTATCGGATTATTTTCAATTTCAGCAGCAAGATGAGGAGATACTGCAGGTTTGAAAATATACGAAACAAAATTTTCAGGAGCCTCATTAATCCCTGCTGTTTTTAAAACGTAATCTACATCGCCAGGGATAATCTTTCCTTCTTTATTAATTTCAGCTCCACTTAGAGCAGGTTTATAATATCCGCAATTCAATCCAGCTTCTCGCATACATTTTACGATTAAACCTGAAATATAAGTTTTACCGACATCTGTGCCTGTTGCTGTTATAAAAATTCCCTTGCTCATTTTTCTCCTCCTCATATAAAATGCGGTAACTTCATCTATAAAGTTACCGCATAATTTTTTTTATTCAAGTTTTTATTTTACTTTAGATTTTGTATTACAACGAACCGTCATTGAAGTAGTCATAATGTCTTACATCATCGTAGTTGTTTACGTAATCAGCTTCAACATGTTTTTCGACTCTTTGAGGTGCTGTGCTTCTGCTTCTCAACAATGCATCAAGGTTCGGTTCCAAAGTAAGTTCAAAGTGGAATCTTCCATATTTTCTGTCTGTTTCATATGCGTTGTTGATGAGCGGATAGCCCCAATATAATCTGGCGCTTAAGTCACCCGGCAACTGTACTCTTAAACCCATACCGACTGATGCTAAGAAGTAACTTCCATCATAATAATCTTCTCTGTGTGTTGGAAATACGCCTGCGTGATCTGCAAATACTGCACCTTTAACATATTTTCCGATGAATGGAACTTTTTCTCCTGATCTTGGGCTTGTTATTTCTCTTGGTAATAATGGGAACATCAATTCACCGCTTAAGTAATAACCATTTTTACCCATCAAAATACCTTCTGAATAGCCTCTGACTGTTGCTAAACCACCAACCTGGAATTGGTCAAGGTAAGGAATGTGTTTATCATTTGGTATAACTTGGTAGTTACCTCTTAATTGACCGATTACGCCGTGTGAGAAGTCGTGTAATCTAACTGCACTACCATTAATTTTAACGTAGCTTGATTGGCTGTCAAATATAGGAAATGCCATAGATACACCCTGATTTGCATACCAGATACCATATTTGGTATCTTTTCTTAAGTTTAATGCCAAATCTACACTGGTGATTTCATCTACACCTAAATCAATTAAGTCATCAAATATACTGGTTCTTGCTCTCTTGTAGTTGCCGGCTAAGTAACTTTTCAACTCAAAGCCTGGTTTTCTAACAAGCGGTTGTGAATAGTACAATGAATATATGTATGATTTAGATTTCAAATCAAGATCTGTCAAAGGACCCCATTTAATTTTAGCAAATGTTGACGCGTACATAAAACCAACACGTCCGTCCTTTTTGTTTACAGGGAAGTTATAATCAGCAAATGGGCTTATTGCGCCACCTGAGAAGTATGAACCAAGAGATAAACGGTCTCTGTTATGGAACAAGCTGTCCGCATAAATCATTGCACCGCCTCTTAAATGTCCGGTTTGATAACGACCTGCGTTATCCATTATACCTACAACATGGAATGGGAAATTTTCATTTGCTTTGATTGCAATATCTGTTGTCCCTGGTGTTGTACCTGCTGTTAAGTTAGCAGTAAGGTTTACACCTTCATTATATCTGTTAAAATCAAGAATATCTTGTTCTAATTCTACAATATCAAAAAGCTGACCTGGTTGTTGTTCAATACGGTCAGTAATATATTTTGTTCTAGTCCATTTATTCTGTTCTACGGAGATATTTCCGACTTTACTTTCGATAAGTTCGATGTGAATATTGCCGTTTTGTACAGTTTGTTCTGGTAAAAAGGCTTTTGCTGTTACAAAACCTTTTTGTGCATATAAATTGTTTAATTGATCAATAACTTTTTGAATATCGCTTATAAATACATTGCGACCTACTATTGGTTGAACAATAGAATTAATTTCTTCTTTTGTTAAAATTTCAGAAGGTGCTACATCTACAGAATTTATAAACACACCATTTGTGTCAATATCCTGAACTTGCCCTTGCATATAGCTGTAATCTGGAGCACTTGTATTATTTTGAATAATTTGGCCTCCGCCATTACCTTCAAAATTTCTTTCTTGGGTGTATTGTTTATAATCATCTGTTATTGATTTTTCATCGCGTTTGTAACGAAGCATATCAGTGTCGTGCTTAACACTTCCAGCTGCTCCACCTTCCATCATCATTTGCTGAATTGAAATCGGAAGTACAGGATCAGCAGCCTGTGCCGAATTCAATGACGTTGGTACAGTAATTGCACAAACAGCAGATAGCCCTATAATTGCTTTTAATACCTGCCTGTTAAATTTTATCTTTTCCATCATTCACCTTTATTAAATTATCGATTATTCAATAGGTAGCTTTACCCTAATACTTAGTTTAAAACCTGTGGTGTTATTTTTTTGCTAAAAAATTTACAAAAATTAATATTTCTATAAATTATTTTAGATGCTTCTAGTATTATATAGTATCTTAAGATTAAAGTAAAGCAACTTAAATAAAGTTCACACAGCAAGCCTAGAACTTTTTTTGAAAATCGTTCATTATGTGTAGATAAAACAAGGCCTTACCTTTATATAGGGGCAAAAAAGAAAAATTATAATTAAATTCTTGATATAAATTTTTATATTGACTATTTTTCAAAAGGCGATTTGCAAGCTCCGGTTTCGTAATCATTACCGTTGTATTTATATTTTATAATAACGCAGCTTTTGTTTTTGCTATCTACCATTTGTCCATCAATTTTTATTTCTCCGCGTTGTGGGTTTGGGGTGTATTCTTTTAACTGAAAATTCGATGCGCCCTTTTCCATCATGCTTTGGAGTATTTTTTGTTTTGAAGCGTTACTTCCTCTTTCTAATACGGTTTTTACATAAAGTTTTGCCATACTTTTTAATTTTATATGATCGTTAGAATAGCTATTTGTTGCTGCATTTGATGATATTGGTATAATTGAAAACAATAATACTGTTAAAACTATTATGATTTTATGTCTTTTTATAAAGTTGTTCATCTTTTTCCCTTGATTATTTTTTTATTCCAGACGTTTTACCTTTTATTCAAGTTTTATTATACCCGAAAGCACCGGTTTTTAAACCGGTGCTTTCTAAATATAAATAAGTATTTAAATATCCTTATATGAACCTGCGAATCTGTCTGAGTATACAGTATGCAATATTTCGTGAGCTTTATGGGAATTCGGGTGTTCCAAATATTCCTGATAAAGCTTCTGTATTGATGGGTTCATATGTGATTTTCTAATAGGTAATTCGCTGTCTTCTTTATATAACCCTTCTGCACGTTCTTGCTTTATTTTACTGTTATCACAGCTTCGTGGCTGGCCGCCTCCGTTAATACATCCGCCTGGACATGCCATTACTTCAAGCATTTGGAATTGTGCTTTGCCTTCTTTTATTTCTTGTATTGATTTTTCTGCTTCTTTTAGGGTTGAAACAACTCTTACAACAAGTTTTGTGCCTTTAAGATCTAATTCAATATCGCGGCTTCTGTTAGTTGTACCTCTCATCTGCTTGATATTAACATCGTTAAGCTGTTCGCCTGTCGCAAATTCGTATGCTGTTCTAACTGCAGCTTCTGCAACTCCGCCGGATGCGCCAAAAATTGTTCCTGCACCTGTGTATTCGCCAAACGGGCTGTCAGCATCTTCACCTTTCAGAGCGGAAAAGTCAATTCCAGCTTCTCTTATCATTCTGCCAAGCTCTTGAGTTGTTAATACATAATCAGTATCAGGGCGACCGTCGTGTGATAGTTCTGAACGTTTGCATTCATATTTCTTTGCGGTGCAAGGCATAATCGCTACAACTACAAGATTTTCTCTTTCAATGTTGAAGTGTTTCGGAACAAGTTCTACAAGAACAGGTGATAACATTGACATCGGAGATTTGCAGCTTGAAAGGTGTGAAAGCATATCTGGATGCTGATCTTCAAGATACTTAACCCACGCTGGACAGCAAGATGTGAATAGTGGAAGATTTTTACCTGATTTTAGTCTTTCTAAAAATTCAGTTGCTTCTTCCATTATTGTTAAATCTGCAGAGAAATTCGTGTCAAAAATTAAGTCAAAACCTATTCTTCTTAAGGCTTCGTTCATTTTTTTGATAGAATTTTCACCCGGTTCAAGTCCGAACATTTCACCGATTGCAACACGAGTTGCAGGTGCCATTTGAACTGCAATTTTTTTATTTGGATTTGTAATTTCTTTCCAAACATTTTCTACATCTGATTTAATTGTTAAAGCGCCTGTCGGGCAAACTGCAGCACATTGTCCGCAATTTACGCAATCAACTTGTCCCAGTGGTCTTCCGTTCATTGGCTGAACAACTGTTTTTGATCCTCTATTTGCAAAGCCGAGAACTGCGTGACCTTGAAATTCTGAGCAAGCTCTTACACATGCGCCGCACAAAATACATTTGTTCGGATCTCTTACAAGGGACGGAGAACTGTCATCTATTGGAAGATAATCTTCAATTTGTTTTTCTGGATAACGAATTCGTTTAATCCCATATTCTTCTGAATATTTCTGAAGCTCACAATTCCCTGATTTGTCACAGGTTAAGCATTCTTTATCATGGTTTGCAAGAAGTAGTTCTAGTACAGTTTTTCTTATTCGTCTTGTTCTTTCCGTATTAAGATGAATTTTTAATCCTGCTTCCGGAGGCATTGTACAGGATGATTGAATCCCTCTGCCTTCTATTTCTACAACACACATACGGCAGGCTCCAAATGAGGTTAAGTCCGGACGGTAACAAAAAGTCGGTACATTCATACCTGCTTTTCTTATTACTTCAAGAAGGTTTGGTTCATCGGTGAATTCAACTTCCCTGCCGTCTATAAATAACGTTTTTTTATCTGTCATAATTTTATTTCCTTATTATTTATTTTGCCTATTTTTATTCTATTATTCCAGAACGATTGCTCTGAATGGACAGCTTGCAAAGCAGGCTTCACACTTGATACATTTTGATTGATCAATATGGTGAGGCTGTTTTACAGTTCCTGAAATTGCACCAACAGGGCATATTCTTGCACATTTTGTACAGCCTTTGCACAATTCTTCGTTTATCACGACTTTTTTCATTGCCGTACAAACCCCTGCCGGACATTTTTTGTCCTTAATATGCGCTATGTATTCATCTCTGAAATATTTTAATGTCGAAAGAACCGGGTTTGGTGCAGTTTTTCCTAGTCCGCAAAGTGAACCGTCTTTAACTGCGTGTGCTAATTCTTCCAATGTATCAAGATCTTTCATTTCGCCTTTACCAGCTACGATCTTTTCCAGAATTTTAAGCATATTTTTAGTACCTTCACGACATGGAACGCACTTTCCGCAGCTTTCGTTCTGGGTAAAGTTCATAAAAAATCTTGCAACTTCAACGATGCAGGTTTTGTCGCTCATTACAACCAAACCGCCAGAGCCTACCATTGCTCCTGCTTTAATCAAGTTATCGTAATCCATTGGGATGTCTAGGTGTTCTTCAGTTAAGCATCCGCCTGAAGGTCCTCCGATTTGTACGGCTTTAAATTTCTTTCCGTCTCTCATTCCGCCGCCGATATCAAATACGATTTCTCTTAGCGTTGTTCCCATTGGAACTTCGATAAGCCCTGTGTTGTTTACTTCGCCTGTGAGTGCAAATGTTTTTGTCCCTTTTGAAGTTTCTGTTCCCATTTGTGAGAACCAGTCTGCTCCTTTTAGCAATATTACAGGTACATTTGCTAAAGTTTCGACGTTATTAATCAGGGTTGGTCTGCCAAATAAACCTTTGTTTGCCGGAAATGGCGGTTTAGGTCTTGGCATTCCTCTTTCACCTTCGATTGATGCTATAAGTGCGGTTTCTTCACCGCAAACAAAAGCTCCGGCGCCTTCTTTAATATGAATTTCGAGCGAGAAGTTACTTCCCATGATATTTTTGCCTAAGAAGTTTCTTTCTTCTGCATCTGCTATGGCTTTTCTTAAACGTTTTATTGCAAGCGGGTATTCAGCACGAACATAGATATAGGCTTCATCTGCACCTATTGCAAATGCTGCGATAGCTATACCTTCAAGAAGTTTGTGAGGATCACCTTCCATTACGGATCTGTCCATAAATGCACCTGGGTCACCTTCGTCTCCGTTACATACTACGTAAGATTTTCCGCCTCTGTTTGCTGCCGTAAATCTCCATTTTCTGCCTGTTGGAAATCCGCCGCCGCCTCTGCCTCTTAAGCCAGATTTTTCTATTGTTTCAATAACAGCTTCCGGGTTATTTTCTTCCAAAACTTTTGCTAAAGCTTCATAACCTCTTACGGCAATTGCTTCATCTATTGATTCTGCGTTTATGTTTCCGCAGTTTGCAAGAGCTGTTCTGGTTTGTTTTGCATAAAAGTTTATGTGCTCATCATCTTGAACGTGTTGATGTGTTTTGGGATCAACATATAGAAGTCTTTCTACGGGTTTATCATTTTTGATATGGCTTTCGTAGATTTCTTCAACATCTTTCTCTTTTACTTTTACATAAGTTACGTGTTTGTCAGGGATTACAACCAAAACACCTTGTTCACAAAATCCGTGGCAACCGGTCGGTACGATTGTCATTTTATCGTAATCAGTTAGAACTGAAACATCTGCCCCAAGTTCTTTGAATTTTTCAATTACTTTTAAGGAGCCGTTTGCAACACAACCTGTTCCCGCACAGACTAGCACTCTTAATCCTTGTGTTTTTATGTTATCTTGTGCTTTTTTTTGTTCTTCAAGTATATTTATATTCAATGTCGTTTTCTCCATTAGTTGCCCTCCTTAATCAGTGTATCCAAAACTATTGTGATAGCATCAGAGGTCATCTGAGGATAAACTTTATCATTAATAACTACAACCGGCGCAAGACCACAGGCACCTAAGCAACTTACTGTTTCAAGTGAAAATAATCCGTTTTCACTTGTTAGTTGACCTGCTTGCATGTTTAATTTAGCTCTAATGGCATTTAAAACAGGCATTGAACCTCTTACGTGGCAGGCTGTTCCGTCGCATACTTTAATTTCAAATTTGCCCTTGGGCTCTAATGAAAATTGCGCATAAAATGTCGCAACTCCAAATACCGTTGCCGGCGAAAGCCCCTCTACTTTTGTACCGATATAAATCATCGCTTCTTCGGGAAGATATCGGTATACTTCTTGTACTTTTTGAAGCATCGCAATCAAATTAGATTTCTTACCTCCGCAATCTGCGATAATAGTATCTAATTTGGATGTGTCAATACCATGAGGATTTCCTACACTCATTTTCGACTCCTATATGATTTACTATTAACCCCGATAAGTGTAATTTGTATCACTTAATCTTATAAGGATTATCGCACAATTGCATTTAAAAAGCAAGTTTGTGAAGCGGGCTTTTCCTCTTGGCAGGGTTATTTCGTTGATTTTTGATTGTATAAGTATGATAATATCATTAAACTTATTCCTAATGTCAAAATCGCTATGAACTTATATAAAATATCCACTTGGGCTAAATCGTGGAAAAATATCCTTAAAATCGATATTATGCATAAAATTATACCCGAATTTTTTAACCATTTTTTGCCTTTGATTATTCCGATTGTCGTTATTATTACGGAATATAAAATCCAGCCGACTGAAATTAATCCGGAATTTAGGGTATATTTGAAAATAATATCGCCGGCTTCATTGTGCATCAGTATAAAGCCTAATACTATTGCCATGTATTTGTAAAAATCTTTTCCGTCAAGTTTGTTGTATATGATGCATGCTGAAATACCAAATAAAAATGCCGCTGTTCTTATGTTTATTAAAGGTATAAATGCGTTAATCGGACTGTAATGTGCGCCGGTTGCTATAAGATAGAAGAATGTAAAAATTCCTACTAACGCAGATATCACCAATACAAATGGCTTGAAATCCGAAATTGTATTATGTAAGCGTTTTAAGCTTACGGCATAAGCAAATCCAAGTATTGCATTTGTCATATGGTTGATAAAGTATATAGAAGTGTTTTCTCCAATTATTCTTAATGTAATTATATTGTTTAATTCAAGCCCCATGTAAAGGTAAATCAAAGTTATGCAGGCAAATTTGAAGGTTTCTGCCAAATTTGTAAATGTTTTGTCGTCTGTTTTTGATAAAAGATAATGTGACACTGCTGAGGACAATATTAGAGGTGTAAACATCATTAGTCTAATGTTCCATATTGGTGTGAAGTTTTTTATGCTCTTAATTGCAAAAACTCCGTCAACCGGAATTATTGAAAATAATGTTGACGCCCAAATTATTACTGTCCATGTTGCAAGCATTTTTAATTTATATCTGTATGCAAAATAAGCTAAAATTATTGTTTCTAATGCCCATACTATGCATTTTATTTTCTCGTAACCATCACAAATAAAGATTACCGCAAAAAATCCTGATGCTAAAAATAGGTTTATGTAATTTGGAAATTTTTCGGGCTCTGATTTTTTCCAATATGCCAAAGCTCCGTAAACGATTAATGCTGCAAGTTCTATATGTCCAAACAGATTATAGGTATATTGCTCCGATTTCATTAAAAATAAAAGCCATGTCAACCCACCAAAATTTATATATCTCAGAACTTTATTTTCGCCCCTAGCGGAATTAGTCAGCAAATCATAGGCTATATAAATAATCCAAAGAATTATAGGCATTATTATACGTGTGTCATTATCATGAAATAATGCGACTGCAATAAATGTAGCAATTAAATTAATGCAGTTTATAACTTCTCTTGAGTTATTTCTGTAAGTATATACAAGTGCCAGAATATTTATAAATATGAAATACCCGAAAAGAAAGTTGGTTGATACATCAAATCCGGCATTAAATACTATCGGATTTATGTAAGCTGCAAGTAGGCTTATCACAAGCATTGATATTGTTTTAAGCTTGTCAGCCAAGTAAAATGCTGCAAGTAAAATCGCAGAGGCTATTATTACTGTTTGACTTAAATTGAAAAATTCAAACATTCCGCTTGCACAGTATGTTGAAATAAAAAGTGCGCCAAAACCTGTTCCCAAAAGAACTTCTGAAAAACTTTTCTGATTAGCTTTTGAGTTAAGTTTTAATGCCCCTATAATCATTCCAAATCCCGCCAAATAACCGAGGATTATTTTTAATTCATCTGTAAATACAAAATACGGTAATACAAGCTTTATAAGAATTACAAGACCAATAAGAATTGCAAAAGCTCCGATTTTATTGAAAATGTTTCCTAAAAATAGATTTTCAAAACTTGTCGGCTGTTTTTCTTTTGAAGATTTTTGCTCAAAAGTATCTTCAGATTCTTTATTTTTATTTGTTTGGTTAAAGAAATAAGAGTCAGGAATATCATTTATTGATTCGGGTTCTAATGACTTTTGTGGTGATTCTGGTGCAATCTTTTCATTTGTATCTTCCGGAATGTTTTTTTCAGGATTTGACTGTTTTTTAGGTAGAATGCAGTCTGTTAAAAAACTATTTTTTAAGGCGTTAACTGACTCAGAAAGCTTGTTTAATTTGTTTTGAATTATAAAAAGCCACACTATTATCAAAATTATTACAATTGCAGACATAATATCCCCTTTACTTTTTTCAGTTAATGATAGCGCAGGGATTCTATTTATGTCAATTTTTAAATAATCTTTTTACATAAATCTTTAACCGGACAAATATCGCACTTAGGATTGACGGGTTTGCAGATGTTCTGCCCGTGGGTGACAAGAAGAGTATTTATATCCATCCAGTATTTTTCCGGTAATTTTTCTCTCAGGGCAAATTCAGTTTCTTCAGGATTTTTAGTTTTTATATAGCCGAGGCGGTTGAAAATTCTGTGTACGTGTACGTCTACGCAGATTGCGGGTTTTTGAAATCCTTTTGCCATAACAAGATTTGCGGTTTTTCTCCCGACTCCGTTGAATTTTGTCATTTCTTCAATTGAGTCCGGAACTTTTGAATTGTATTTTTCAACAAGTTCTTTTGAAAGTTCTACTATTTGTTTGGCTTTGTTTGTGTAAAATCCTACCGGATAGATTGCTTTTTCTAATTCTTTAACATCACACTTCGCAAAATCTTCAGGTGTTCTTCCTAATTCCAGCATTCTTAATGTCGCAGGGTATGTAGTTTTGTCATTTGTTCTAAGGCTTAATATACAAGCAATTAAGACAAGATATGGATTGTTAAAACTTTCCATTAAGTTTACAAATTCGCTTCTGGGCTGTTTTGCTTGCTTTAATCTTTCTACAATTTTATCTATATCCGTATCAGTTTCCTGATTTTGATTTGATTTCAGCATTTAAAAGTTCCTCAACATCTATTTCTGTTCTTAACTTTAAAGCATAAATATTATCTCTATCAAAAAGTTTAAGTTTAACAGCGTCTTTTTCTGTAGTTATTATAGTGCCTGCTGGAAGATCCGCTTCTTCATATTGGTGGTGGTCATCAAAAGTTTTTGTGTTTGTAATTCGATAATTACCTAAAAATTTGTAAAACTGCTCAGGCTGGCCTATTGCTGAAAGAGCTGTTGCTTCGGTGTCTTCTTTTAAAATTTCACCTGTTTTTATATTGTATACATAATCGGGTTCGGTTTTACATAAAACTGTTGGAATATTCATTTTTTTTGAAGTGATTTTTGCTAATTTTTCAGCTTTTGTGTGGTCTGTGTTTTTACTTACGATTACCATTCTATCAATGCGGTTGAAGGCTTCTTTACCTTCTCTTAGGGGGCCAGCTGGGAGTAAATGCTCGTTTCCGTAAAGCTTTTCACTGTCTACTAGAACTATATCCAAATCGCGCTTCAATTTTCTGTGCTGAAATCCGTCGTCTAAAACGATTTTTGTCACACCGTATTTTTCGATTGCGTATTTAGCTGCCTCAACCCTGTTTTTAGACGTTATTACAACAGCACCAATTGTGTTTTGTGCAAGCCAGTATGGTTCATCTCCTGCAAGGCGGGCATTATAAAAAATCTTTTGCCCGTCTGAGATTACGTTAATTTGCTTATTGGATAATGCTCCGCCGTAACCTCTTGATATAATTGCAGTTTTTTCTCCTTTTGATATAAAATATTTTGCAATTTTAGATACTACAGGGGTTTTCCCAACACCACCCGTTGTTACATTTCCGACTGAGATTACATAAGCTGCAACGGATTTTGGTTTTATTATATTGCGGTCATACATATAATTTTTTAATCTGCTTCCTAATCCGTAAAAAAGCGAACAAAATTTAAGCATTCCAAATAAAATGCCTTTTGCATTTTTATCATAATGAATTTTTGTTATTTTTGCAGCTAAATTCATTAGCGAGTCATCTTTCTTTTAGTTACTTTTTAAAAAAAGCTTTTTTGTTATTCTGAAAATTATGTCCAAAATTTTTGGATTTGCGCATAGGCGGCATTTCTCTTAAAAACTTGTCAGCCTGCCAGCTTTGAAGTGCTCTATCAACATGTAATCTTCCGCTGTCTGTAAAGGTCTTAATTAAATCAGGCGCAAATTTTTTATTTAAATCATACATTGAGCCTTTTTGTCTTTCAAGCGCATACTTTGTCAGCTTTTGCATGTCTGAATATCCGTAGCCTTTGAAATTTGTTCTGTTAATCGGGGTAATTTGCATTATTAAATCCTTTCTTTTTAATTTAGAACATCAATCTCCATAATAAAAATCTTTTATTTAGTTTTTCTGAAAATTTCCTTAAATTGCAGGTTGTAACTTTTGTATCCTCTATAATGGTTTGCAATTCTGTTTTCTTTTCAGGTGTCACTTGATTTACTGTTGATAGCGCTGTATTCAGATTAATCATTGCTTTGTTTGCGTTTGAAACAGCACTTGTTAAATCTTTTTTCAGTTGTTCATCTTGTGTTATTTCGTTAATATAACTGCTTATTTCATTGGCGTTATGTGTAATTTCCCTTATGTCTGCTGCCATTTGAGCTGCTTGTTCGTCGTCTCCGATAATTTTATTTATATTTTGCGCAAGTTTGTCTAATGAATCTGCTGTCGAAAGCATTGTTGTTTTGAAATTAGGATCGCCGATTATGGTATTTATATTTTCTGACAGCTTGTTAAAGTCTTTTGATGTTTGGTCTAACATTGCCATAAGCGTATTAATATCGTCTTTTGATGATTCTACAAGAGCATCAATTTTACTCATTGTTTGTGCTGTTTGAGCTGTTAATGAGTTTATATTCGCTACAGAATTTTTCAATTCCGCAATAACTTCGTCTGATAAAAGCATATTAACTTTTTGGTTTGTTTCAGTTAATGATTCTGCGGCTCTATACTGCCATTCCATAAAGTCAGAGATTCTCATAGGTTCAATTACCGTATAAGGTGATGTCTGTGTCGGATATGGCAGAATTACATCATCAAGAGTTGATATTAAAAGAGTTTTCTTCCCATTGGTTGAAATGGCTTTGCCTTTTAAAAATTCAGGCAGTATCAGCCCCGGAAGGTTCACAATATAATCAATTTTATATGCGTTATTTGTTTTTATTACATCCTTTATGTTGTATGGTAAAACTTCTCTTGAAACTATTTCTATTTCTTTAATTTTACCTACATCGTATATTTTATCATCAAGCCGCATTTGAACGGTGTCATCTTTATAAAGAACATTCTTATTTTCTACGGGAATATAAATTGTTCTTGTCCTTGGAGGAGTAATTTCAAGGAAAAGTTCTCCGATTAAACCTGATTGCTGAATTGAAAAAACTGAAGCTTGTGGAATTTCAATTCCTGGTTCTGTTATTACAAATTTTACATTAACATGACTGTTTTCGTTTTCAATAATTGGTTTTATTTCTTCAACTTGTCCTACTTTTAATCCCATCATCTGAACGCCGGCTCCGGGACGCATGCCATTAACATCTTTAAATGTTATTTCTATTCGTTTTGCGGATGTTAGTGCTCTCCCTTTAACTTTTAACACTACTCCAACAAGAAGTATAAGTGCTATAAGTGTTAATATCCCTACCTTAAAAGATGATGAAAATCTCATTAACGACCTTTCTTTTATTAATAATAGCTAAGGTCATTGTAGCAGAAAAAATAATTAATGCAAAAATTTTAACTTATTCTAAATAATTGGCTAATATATTTCTTATGTAGTTTTGAGTTTCTTTATAAGGTGGAACTCCGTCATACTTATCAACAGCTCCAGGACCTGCGTTATATGCGGCAAGTGCTAAAATTATGTTTCCATTATATTTGTCAAGCATGGATTTTAAATATTTTGTGCCGCCTTCAACATTTTGAACAGGGTTATAAGGATCTTTAACCCCAAGGCTTGCGGCTGTTGCAGGCATTAATTGCATTAACCCCATTGCACCGGCTTTTGATTTTGCTCTTGTGTTGAATCCTGATTCCTGTTTTATTACAGCTTTAATTAAATCTTCATCAACTCCGTGTTTGTCTGCAATTTGGCTTATCATGCTTAGAATTTGGCTCTTGTTTGCTGATGTTTTATCAATATTAAGAGGCGGAACTTGTATTTCTTCTACCTGTTTTGTGTTTTGAAGCTCTTTTAACGCTGAATTTAAGGACTGTACAGGAGTTTGATTTTTTATAATATTAGCATTAACGTTCATCATTTGAGGGCCGCGAAGAAGAGTTCCAAAATCTGTAGTTGAGGCTTTTAAAACTTTTTCAAATGATTGAACATTTGTTTTATTTGTGGGGTATAGTGTATCAATCGGATTTGCATTCTGCGGCATTTCAGGTCCGTTAATTTGATTTCGAAAGTTTGCAACACGATTTTGAAGCTGTGCGTATCTTTGCATAGCTTGCGTCTTTCCGCCTGAATTTAATAATCCCTGTATCATTTCCGAAAACATAATTTTCGTCCCCTTGTCTTTTGTCGAAAAATCATGCCTTATCCGACATCACTTACTATTCTATATACTATAACCCGTTTTGTTATCCTCTATTTGAATTAATGATTTTTAGAAAAATGTCAAAATAAAATATAAACTAGCAATTTTTTCTTATAAAAATACTTTATTTATGTATCTAGGGGAAAATAAATGGGAAAATTGGGTCTTGCTGTAGATTTATTTGAATATACTGCAAGGTTTGTGAAAGCTAGCGGAAAGAAAACTGTTTTGGCCACAAAACCGCAGAATATAAGAAGGCTTGATATTAGCGGGCTTAAGTTTGCGGCATCTTTAAAATCTGATATTTGTACATTTACTAAAGATCCTACGCTTGCGCCTGAGCTTTTAGAGGAACTTTTGAAGGTAAAAGGTTCTCAAACCGAAAAAGCTTTGCAAATTAGAGATAGATTTCTTAAAGCTTTAGGGTACAAACATCCGGAACTGATAAAATTTGATGATTCCCCTGGTAGATCCCTTTTGTCGGTTGATTTTTTTGACGGTGCTTTCTTTGTATCACCTGCTGTTGAAGTTCCAATAAAACAATTAATTCCTGGAATAAGGCATGAAGTTGATCATATTGATAAATTTGCAAAACTTGTTAAGGCTGTAGGAATTGACAACGTCGAAAAAGCTTTTTTGAAAAGTATCCCTGTTAGTGCTTCAAAAACTAAAAAATTTGATAGAAGTTTTTGGCTTAAAATGAGTGAGGATGCCGATATTACCAATTTTGATGCTAAAAAATATTTATCAGCTCTTGAAAATTACAGTTATGACCTTTTCAATGCGCCAGTTACAAGTTCGAGGTATGAATATTTTACAAGATTACATAAATATTGTAACAACGAATTAGAAAAATCTGCTTATCAATGTCAAAAGAAACTTTTAAGATATTATTGTGAAAATGATATCATCATAACCGATTTTATGAGCGATAGCTTTGTAAAAATTAAAAAACTTTTAGAAAGTTATATCGAAAAAAATAAATCAGAGCCAATTCCTAACTTTTCTGGAGAAAGCACCTTTGATGTGTTATCAGACATATCAATTGGTATGGCTGATCCTAAAGGGGTTAAAGCTTTGAAATACATAAAAGATGCCGTAAACGGTAAAATAGAATCTAATCAAGCTAAACTGATTGAACAAGTAAAGGTTTTACAAGATGTAAACAGTAAATTTACCCCAAAAGATCAGGCGGACTATTTTGAAAGAATTTATCAATGGCTGAAGGAAGGTAAGTTTACGCTTAACGATTTCGATTTCGGTTAATTTATCTTATAAACATGCAATCTCCATAGGAGAAAAATCTGTAATCATTTCCAATCGCTTCATTGTAGGCTTTGAAAATAAAATCTTTACCCGCAAGTGCTGAAACAAGCATCAGAAGAGTTGATTTCGGCAGGTGAAAATTTGTAATTAATTCATCAATGACCTTAAATTCGTAAGGTGGGTATATAAACAATTCAGAATGATCATGACAGCCTTTTATACAACCGTATTTCTGATAAGCTGTTTCTAAAGTCCTGACGGTTGTTGTGCCGACAGCTACTAGTCTTTTCCCTTTTGCTTTTGCTTCATTAATTTTTCTTGCTGTTTTTTCAGTTATTTCAAAAGTTTCAGAATGCATTTTGTGTTCTAAAATATTATCGCATTTTACCGGTCTGAATGTCCCAAGTCCAACATTTAAAGTAACGTAAGCTATTTCAACTCCCTTATCCTGAAGTTTTTGCAAAATCTCTTTTGTGAAATGTAATCCTGCCGTCGGTGCGGCAACTGAACCTTCGTCTTGTGCATAAACTGTCTGGTAGCGTTCAAAATCAAGCTTTTTTATGTCTTCAGTTGCTAATTTTCTCTCTATATAAGGCGGAAGCGGAATATTGCCGTTTCTGTGCAACACTTCCAAAATATTCCCCTCATAAATCAGTTCAACAAGCCATCCGCCGTCTTCTTCTGTTTTTTCTATTGCTTTTGCCGATAATTCATCGCTGATTTTTATAACAGTGCCTTCTTTAACTCTCTTTGATGGTTTTATAAGAGTTTCCCAAGTTTTACCTTTTAGTTGTTTTAGAAGAAAAACTTCAATTTTTGCACCGGTTTCTTCCTTCATTCCATATAACCGTGCCGGCATGACTTTTGTGTTATTAAGTACCAAAATTGAATTTTCATCAATTAAATCAACTATATCGTAAAAGTGTTTGTGCTGGATTGTTTTTGTATTTCTATCAAGCACCATCATTTTGGAGTTTTCTCTTTTGTCCGCAGGAAGCTGGGCTATTAAATTTTCCGGCAAATTGTAATCAAATTCGGATAAAAGCATTTTAAAATTTTCCCATTATTTTTTCAACAAGTCCTAAAATGCGGGTTTTGTAATATTCATAGCGGCCAAAAAGCTTTTTATAATATTCATCACCTTTCTTGGTAACTTTGAAATATTCGGTGCTGTTTTTGCTGTTTGTATTGTTAATATATCCGTTAGCTAAAAACTCATCCAGAGTTTCTTTTCCGCATTGCGCTTTCAAATGATTGATGGCGCCTTTTCTGTTCTTAACAGCATAATCAATTCCTTTTACTAATTTTTGGGTTTTTGTGTATGCAGTTTTAGGAACTTTCATTGTTTAAAGCTCCTTTTTTTTGAATAGATTTTTCATATTATCAACTATTGACTTACTTTTATTTGTATTTTCGTCAACAAGTTCCGCTTCAATAACTTTAGAGCCGTCTGTTGCCTGAATTTTTTTTGCTGCATCTTCGGCATCCATTTGTTTATTTACTATAACTGTTTGCAAAATTTGTATTACATTTGATACAATCAAGTAGATAAAAACACCTGCCGGAATCGGGATTATAACAAATGTCGCCATAATCATTATCGGCATAAATGTTCCCATAGATTTTTGAATTGCTTGTTGGGTTGGATCCTCAGGCATGTTGTTTTTGTTTTGTGCCATCATAAACTTCTGCGATAGCCACATTGTTAAACCAAACAATAACATTAACAAAAGAACATCCCAATGGAAAGATCTTTCAACAGCTTTTGAAGGTAGGGAAGCAATTAAAAGTCCGCCTTGACGTACGAAAGTTACCCTTTCTGTTTCTTTTGTGTTCATATCAGTAATATCAAGATCAGCCTTTTCAATCATATCAAGCTGGCTGAATTTTAAATCTAATTGGTCAAGACTTACTTTAAAATCAATATCTTCACCCGGATTTAATTCACCTTGAATTTCTAAAGCTTTATTAGGTTTCTCAACTTTTACATTTTGAAGAGTTTCTGTTGGCAAGTATACGGTTGCTGTTTTACCTAAGATAAAGGTATCGTATTTGGACGCTCCCATAATGCCGTCATTTGAAATTCCAGCTGTTGCTCGAAGCGTTGTTGCTAAGCTGTTTATAAATAAGAAGCTTGAATCTCCTGCCATTTGTATAAATTGAGGACTCATTAATGCTGAATACAAAAGGATAAATACCGGCATTTGTACCAGTAAAGGTAAGCATCCGCCCATCGGATTGAAGTTATGTTCTTTATATATTTCCATAAGTTTCATCTGCATTTTTTGCGGATCACTTTTGTAGCGTTCTTGAATAGCCTTAAGTTTTGGCTGTAAAGTCTGCATTTGACGCATTGATCTCTGCTGAGAAACATTCAATGGCCATAAGAACATTCTTACTATAATCGTTAAAATAATAATCGCTATTCCATAGCTTCCGACAAACTGTGCTAGCACTTTTAATGCTTCAATGGTCCAAGTTGTAAAATCCACTTTCCCTAATCCTCATAATAATCTAAATGTATATATTAAATTCTAATACAAAAAAAGTAACTGTCAAAGATTACTGCGTACAATTAAAAAAATAAAGGCTTTAGATATTTCCTAAAGCCTTTTATTTAATGGTCGGGATGACAGGATTTGAACCTGCGACCCCCTCGTCCCAAGCGAGGTACGCTACCAAGCTGCGCTACATCCCGATATTTTTTTGTCACGATCCTGCGATCAATCTAAGTCTACGATAAAAAATATTTTAAGTCAATTCTTATTTGTTATGAAAATCCATCATATTTAAATGTACACCAGTCCCAAAGACAAGCCCTGCAATTAAATACGTCATCCAGGCAAAGAAATAATTTCTTTTAAGCGGTTTAAGTTTAATCGTTTTGTCTACGGTTTGTTGAATTTTTTTAGCTGCGTTTACTCCTCTTACAGAAGCTATGCCTTCTTCAATAATTGTCGGTAAAAACGCTCCAAAACCGATAAGTCCAGCGTATTTTTCCAAAAAAGTTTTCTTTCCTTTTTCTTTTGGAATAATAGAGTTAAGAAGCAGTAGTGCCGGAGTTAAGTTGGCAATTTTTGATTTTGATTTTTGTAAAAATTTTAGGAATTTACCTTTATTGGCATTAACGGCATGCCCAAGTTCATGTAGTATAAGTGACGGCTTTGATTTTGGTGCAACAGCAAGCTTTAGCCCATCTGCGTAAAATGCGTTCTCTCCATTTGCAACAGGGGTTAGTATTTTAAAAAATTCAGTATTATTTTGCCCGTATTTCATTGCAACTTGTTTGGCATTCTTTTTTGTTATGTATTCAACATTAATTTTGTCTTTCAAATTGTTTGAAGAAAGCATGTGATCTGCTGCTTTTTTAATGTTTTCGGGAGAGGTAAACTCTTTTCCCTGCATAAGTTTATCTCCGCACCATTTTGAAGCTTTTTGTAAAAGTACGGTTAGCGTCTGCAAAATCCCAAAAGTTATTAACGGTTTTGCATCTTCAGGGATGATACTCTCCTGTTTGGGCTCAGTATAATATATACGCCTGTATTGAGGGGCGTTTAAATAGTATTGATTTTGAATATTGCTATTTTGTACTGTACCTGTAAACACATCTCTATAAAAGCAGTAAAGATTCAAAATTGCTACTTTTTTAATCTTTTTTACATAATTTAATTATTCTTAAATATTTCAAATTATTAATTTTTTTTATTTATTTGCTAAGTCATGTTAAAATCCGATTATGAAGCAGAGTTGTAATGTCTTAAAACAAAAAGTGTATTATTCGGATACAGATTCATACGGTGTTGTATGGCACGGATCTTATTTGAGATGGCTTGAGATGGGGCGTGTTGAATGGTGCCAGATGATGGGGCATAGTTTAACAGAACTTGAAGCTCAGGATATTGTTTTGCCGGTTGTTAATCTTAATATTCGCTATAAATCTTCTGCAAAACTTGATGACGAGTTGATTGTTGAAACTTATATAAAAAGTTTTAGCGGTTTATCGGTTACGTTTGCGCAAACAATACGTTCTGAGAAAACATTGAAGCCTTTTGTAGAAGCCGAAGTTGAAGTTGTTGCAATTAATAAGGCAGGGAAACTTTACAGACGTATGCCTTTAGTTTTGGCAGATGTTTTTAAAAAGGAGGTTGAATGCCCTCTTACCGTCTAAATAAGTTTATAGCTTCAGCGGGAATTTGTTCAAGACGCAAGGCTGATGAGCTTATTGAAAGCGGCGTTGTGTCTGTTAATGGTAAAAAAATAACAGAGTTAGGGTTTCTTGTTACTGACAAGGATAAGGTTGTTGTTAACCAAAAGCTTATACATCCAGTAAAGCATGAGTATTACCGATTCTACAAGCCCGCTGGGTATATAACAACAGCAGATGATGAAAAAGGCAGAAAAACTATTTATGATCTTTTGCCTGAAAATTTATATCATTTAAAACCGGTAGGCAGGCTTGATAAAGATTCAACCGGACTCTTGATATTGACAAATGACGGGGATCTTATAAATGAGCTTACTCATCCGTCTGTAAAGATTCCAAAAGAGTATCTTGTATCCGTTAATGCCCAAGTGCACCCGCATGAGCTTGAACAAATGGCTGCGGGTATTGAAATTGAACCCGGCAAAAAAGCTTATGCAGATATTTCTGTTTTAGAGGCTGATAAAAAGCATACTTTGATGCAAATAATACTCTATCAAGGACTAAACAGGCAGATAAGAAAGATGTTTGAGTATTTTGGATATGAGGTTAAGACACTTAAACGAGTAAGGCATGGTATAATAAATTTAGATGGATTGAAACGCGGAGAGTTTAAGCCAATTAAACCAAGTCAGATTAAAGAATTGAAAAATTTGTTGAATAGGATAAAAAAGAATGATTAAGGTCGCTATTACAGGAAATATTGCTGCAGGAAAATCAACTGTAGAAAAAATTATAAAATCTTGGGGGTATTCAGCTTTGAATACTGATGATGTTTCTCATGATCTGCTTGCAGGAAAGCAAAGTGCTATCCCTGTGTTTAAGGGTTCAGAATTCATAGATATTAAACAAGAAGTTTTAAAAGCATTTAAGGGGTTTGATATTACAGATGAAGAAGGCAATATTTGCAGGACAAAGTTAGGTAAAATCGTTTTTCATGATCCAAAGATGCTTAAAAAGCTTGAGTCTATAATTCATCCGTTTGTAAAGTTAAAGATATACGAGTTTTTTGAAGCACATAAGGATGAAACAGTTGTATTTGTATCAGTTCCTCAGCTTTATGAAGCGGACATGCAGTATATGTTTGATAAGGTTATTCTTGTCTTTTCGGAAGATAAATATAGGTATAAAAGACTTCTTAAGCGTGACGGATATACTGAAGAATATGCTTCCAGACGTATAAGTGTTCAGATGCCGCAAGTTGATAAACTGCTTCTTTGTGATGATTGTCTTGAAAATGACGGAACAATCGCTGAATTAAAAGTTAGAATTTCTTATTTGCTTAATGAATATAGAAGTTTAGATCCTAAACGGGGACGAATACTCTAACATTGTCGGATTTTTTAATGTTACTGTTAGCAAAGAAGCTGTATGCGTTTCCGTTTCCATCAGTGGTTTCTGTATGTCCATATTCGTTGCTGTATCCGCAATCTCCCGGTGCATAACAAAGAATACAACCGGCTGGAAGTTTGTTTAAATCTGCTGCTGCAACTTTTACTTCTTTAAAATTGCTGTTTCCTTTCAAAATATTGGGCATATCATCTGCGTTACCTGATTGATAAGAGCCTAGTCCTGCATCTTTAATTCCCAATTTTACTGCTCTTGCGCAATATCCGTTCTGAGCGCTTTTTAGTCCTGCAATTGTTGTTTCTGCAAGTTTTTTACCTTTTTCTTTGTTATATATTTTGTTTACTTCTTCGATGCTAGTTGTTGTTTTTGGTGCAGGATAGTTTGAAGATGTTTTAGCGGTAGAAGATGTTTTTGTTTTGTTGAATGAAAATAGATTTGTATTAAATATTGGTGAGTCAAATTTGAGCGGAGGTACTGCGTAATTTACAGGTTTAAAACCATCAAGCGGAATATCAGTCAGTTTAAAACAGTCAAAATTTGGACTTATTGGTTTTCTATAAAGTGAGTCGAAAATATTTTGGCTAAAAAGGTTATTGTTTAAAACCGGCATTGTCGGTGTAAATAAATTAAAAGAAAATAACGAAATTGGCGGGAATTGCGGTACTGTGAAAAATGCCGGCATGCAAAAATTCATAGGGCAGAAGCTTGTGAATCCGCCAAATGGATTTAGATTCCTGAAACAATTCAAATTATTAAAATTAAAAAATTCAAACGCCAAAATAATATTCCCTTAATTTCCTCTTATATATATAAAGTATTTAATTAAGAAATAATTGCGCGAATTTTTCAAAATTTTTAATTTTGTAACGGATTTATTACAATTCCCGATAAAAGTTTCGGGTAAAAGTAAGTTGACTTTTGTGGCATTCTGTATCCCGCAGATGAAATTCTTTTGATATCTTCAATTTTAGGATAAGCCATAATGAATGAAGCTTCGGCTTTGCCAAGATCAATCATGTCAAAAGCTTCGTTTTCTACCTTGATATATTTAATTCCGTCTTGCGCCATCTGTTCTTCTTCGGTAAATCCAAGTTCTTTTGTAATAATAACCTTATGAAGAACAGTTAAATCAAGATTTTTTAAGACATCCGGAACCTTATATTCATTTAAAATTTCGTCAACATTTTCTCTTAACGTTAAAAGGTAGAACTTATTGACGTTTTTCATATAAAGCCCCATTGAAATTTTTGATTTTGCAGATTTTTCAATTGCAGACAAAAATTCTTGTTTAATTTCGTTTTTGTTTGCGCCTGTGAATGTGTAATCTTTAACATCAAAATATTTTTTGACGGATTCAAGAAGAACGTAAGGTTCAATCCATTTTGTTATAATCCTGTGGGTAGGATATATAAGCAAATCATCATCCATATTTGTGAAATAACTCATTACATAATTAGCTTCCCCTGCATTGTCGCCTAGAAAGTTCCTGTAATTCATAGCTGTTTCATATCTGTGATGTCCGTCGGCAATTAAAAGAGTTTTGTCTTTTAGAACATCTTCAATTAACTTTATTGTTGCCTCATCTTCAATTTTCCAAACAATGTTTCTTACTCCGTTGTCGTCTGTAACGTCAATAAATGAAGTTGATGAAAGATCAACAGCGTTTTCAATTTTCTTTTCTGGATCTGAATAAACCATAAAAATCTGTGAAAAATTAGCCTTGCAAGCTTTTGTAAGTTTTAATCTATCTTCCTTTGGCCCGCTCATTGTGAATTCATGAGGAAGAATGTTTTTTGTTGAAAAATCTTCAATTTTGTTTCTTGCAATAAAGCCTTTTCTGGTGATTTCTTTACCGTTAAGCTTGTATTTTTGTACAAGGTACAAGATAACAGGTTTTTCGTTCTTTATAAGAATTTCGTCATTTATCCATTTTTGAAAAGAGTTAGCAGCGTCTTCGTAAGGATTTTCCGCATTGGATAGAATTAAACGTGTTATGTTGTAAGGGCTTCTTTCATAAAGCTCGTCCCTGTAGCTGCTGCTTATTACATCATAAGGAGGTGCTATAACGTCATTTATATTAACTTTTTTGGGGTTGTAAACAAGTGCATTAAGCGGTTTAACTTCAATTGTCATAAATTTCTCTCCTTTTTAAACAGCGGCTGTTTCCTGTTGGTTTTTAAACTGCATTTCGTATAATTTACGGTAAATACCGTCAGGCAGCATCATTAACTGATCGTGTGAACCTAATTCAGCAAGTTCTCCGTCATTAATTACTGCAATCCTGTCTGCATTTTTAATTGTTGATAATCTGTGAGCAATTACAAAGACGGTTTTATCCTTAATAAGGTTATCTAAGGCTCTTTGAACAATTGCTTCTGATTTGTTGTCAAGAGCTGATGTTGCTTCATCCAAAATTACAATCGGTGCATTTTTAAGAATAGCTCTTGCGATTGCAACTCTTTGGCGCTGTCCGCCTGAAAGTGTCGTTCCTCTTTCACCGACAATAGTGTCTAAGCCTTTTTCAAGTGCATCTATAAATTCATCTAAATGCGCCATTTCTATTGCTTTTTCGAGTGCTTCTTCTGTTGCACCTTCATTTCCCATCATTATGTTATCTTTTATTGTGCCGGAAAACAGAAAATTATCTTGAAATACGAATGAAATATTATCTCTTAGTGATTTTAAGTCAAAGTTTCTGATATCAATTCCATCAAATTGAATTGAACCTGACGTTACATCATAAAACCTTGGAAGTAAACTTACAACCGTGCTTTTTCCGCCACCGGAATTTCCGACAAGTGCTATTGTTTCGTTTTTGTTTACGGAAAGATTAAAATTCTTTAATACAGGTTTATCTTTTTCGTATTCAAAATTCACGTTTTTAAATTCGATAGTTTTTTCAAGATTGTGCATAGCATAAGGCTTTTCAGGTGATGTAATTTGAGGTACAAGGTCAAACAGTTCAAAAGTTCTGCTCATTGCAACAAATGTCGTTTGAAGAGATGTAAGACTGTTACCTAATGTTTTTGTCGGTTTATAGAGAAGCAGAAGTGAGGTTACAAAAGATGCAAAGCTTCCTGCTGAAAGTTGCCCTGTGAGAATCAGGTGGTTTCCGTAAGCCATTACAAGAGCAATTCCGACTGAACAAACCGAATACATAATCGGTGACATCCATCCGACTCTTTTACTTAGTGACATTGCAAGGTCGAATTGTTGATGAATTTGACCTTCAAATTTCTCATTCTGCATATCTTGAAGATTATAAGCTGCAATGATTTTGTTTCCGGCAAAAGTTTCGTTAAAGTTTGTTGTCATATTTCCGCCGACGACCATTGTGGCGTTGGAAACTTTTTTAATCTTTTTTCTGATAAATATAACTGGAGTTATTGCAATGGCCATGACTGTAACCCCTATAATTGCAAGTTTCCAGGATGTATACAAAAGAACAGCAACAAGCCCTACAAGTCCGAATACATTTGCAATAAATGATTTAAGACTTTCGATAATTGATTTTGAAGCTGTTTCAGGGTCTGTAAGAAATCTTTGAAGAACAAGCCCGGAGGAATTTACATCATAAAACTGCGGATCAAGTCCGGTTAATTTTCTAAACAATGCCACTTTTAAAGAATTTGAAATTTTATTTCCAGTCCAATCGGTAAGGTAGTTGCTTGCGTATTTTAAAACTCCTTGAAACAGTGCAAAAGCGACAATACCAAAGGGGATTATAGCAGCAAGAAATGTTTGGATATAAATAGTTTTGCCAAGAAACGACCAAGTCTGATCCGGAGTTCCGTTAACTACAAAGTCCATGTAAGGTTTTAATGCTAATGCCATTACACCATCTAAAAGCCCTAACGGAACAGCAATTAAAAGATTTAATAACGCTCTTCCCATGACAGGCTTTATATAAGGATAAATCCTTTTTAATAAATAACCGTAGTTAAACGCATCTTTTGACGTGGTTTCTTTAAGTTTATATTCCATTACATACCCCTTTTTTAATCTATTATTGCATAAAGATTGCAGATTTACAAAAATTATTTTTTAAGTTATATTTATGCGGGTATATAATTAATAAATTGGAGCTTCATAGATGCAAATTTGTGTAATCGGAACAGGATATGTAGGGCTTGTCGCTGGTACGTGCCTTGCGGATATGGGAAATGACGTAATATGTGTAGATACTGATGTTGAAAAAATTGAGCAGTTAAACAAAGGTGTTATTCCTATATATGAACCTGGGCTTGAAGAACTTATTAAATCAAATGTTTTGGATAACAGATTAACATTTACAACCAATTTAAAAGTTGCTGTTGAAAAATCACAAGTTTGTTTTATAGCGGTTGGAACTCCTCAAAGTGAGGATGGGGCTGCTGATTTAGCTTATGTTCTTTCAGCAGCTGAAAGCATTGGACAAGCAATGAACGGTTACAAGGTTATTGTGAATAAGTCAACTGTCCCTGTCGGTACCGCAGATAAAGTTGCAGAAATTATAAGAAAATATTACTCAGGTGATTTTGATGTTGTTTCAAATCCTGAATTTTTAAAACAAGGAGCTGCGGTTGATGACTTTTTGAAGCCGGACAGAATTGTAATAGGTTCAAATTCGCCAAAAGCTACAGCGGTTATGCAAGAACTTTACGCTTCATTTTTCAGAACTGCAAGCAGGTTTGTTATAATGGATGTAAGATCTGCTGAAATGACCAAGTATGCCGCAAATTCTTTTCTGGCTATGAAGATATCTTTTGCAAATGAAATGGCTAATATTTGTGAAAAAATCGGTGCTGATGCTGAGATGGTAAGAAATGGTATGTGCTCTGATAAACGTATCGGTACTCAGTTCTTTTTCCCGGGGTTGGGCTATGGCGGAAGCTGCTTCCCAAAAGATATAAAAGCTCTTCTTAAAACTGCTGTTGATAATGGTTGCGAACATAGAATTTTAGAGGCAATAAACGAAATTAATAAAGAACAGCGAACGGTATTTTTAAACAAAATTTATACTCGTTTTGGTGTTGATTTGGTAGGAAAAACTTTTGCCGTGTGGGGGCTTGCTTTCAAACCAAAGACAAATGATATGAGAATGGCACCATCTATTACAATAATAGATGAACTTCTTAAAAAAGGCGCAAAAATAAGAGCTTTCGACCCCAAAGCTATGGAAACGGCTTATAATATTTGGGGCGGAAAAATTTATTATGCTAAAAATTCCTATGACACTCTTGAAAATGCAGATGCAATGCTTTTATTAACAGAATGGAATGAATTTAGACGTCCTGATTTAGAGAAAATGAGATTGTTAATGAAAAATCCAATAATATTTGACGGGCGTAATCAATATGATCCTGAGCGTATGAGTCAAAGGGGATTTGAATACTATTGCATAGGACGTTCTTCTTCCGCGGTACAGTCAGAATTGAATTGTGTGTTAAGTTAGTTTTTAATAGGGCAATTTTTTCTCCAAAAAATACTTATTATAAATATAGGTTTAATGGGGAAAATTTATGATAAAAGGCTTATTGAAATTGGGCGGATTTCTTGTCAGGAATGTTGTTGGTAAAACAGGAAAAACTAAGAATTTAGTGAAATCTGTGCCAACAGAAGAACTTTTTTGCCATAAATATTGGAAAATGGTTAAAGATAACGGAAAATTAACTTGCCAAGGACAAAAATCCGTTGATTTGGGAGAATATTTGCATTCTATAAACCACCATTTTATACATTCTCCATATCCTAAGATGATTGATGAAATTCAGCCTCAGGTTGGGCTCACTCCGCGACAGATTATATCCAAAACGGATTTGGATTTTAAACGGCTTCTTCCGACAGAAGAAGATATGCATGTTTACAGATGTATTGGTGAAAAACCGGAATTCTTTTCAGAATATGCAAGTTATAAAAAGGCTTTTAATGTTAAAAAAGGTGATGTGATAACAATGCGAGAATATGCTTATGCCGCGGAATCTGAAGCTTATGCAAGAAATTTTTTGCCAAATAACAAAGGAATTTTATATGATATAGAAGTACCGAAAGGTTCAAAAATCTCACGATACGGGGATATAATTTTCCCAAGAAGTTCAAAATTTGAATGTATTGATACAAAAAATATTATTTCAGCAGACGAAAACTACAAACTTGTAAAGTTAAGATATTTAACTTGAAATAATGTAGCGCAATGAATTCTAACTTCATATCAAGCAATGCTAGTGCTGAGAGCCACCTGATATGCTTGCAACAGATTTTATTTTCTGAATTTTAAATATTACTAAAAAAGACCGCAATAAGCGGTCTTTTTAATGGTGGGCGTGAAGAGACTCGAACTCCCATGCTTTCGCACTAGTTCCTAAGACTAGCGTGTCTACCATTCCACCACACGCCCATATTCTGTTGTCATAAAATCCTTTTAAACCTTTTGTATGTCAAACGATAATTAGTCGCTTATTCTGCTTTGCATACAACCGCTTATTTGAATTTCAATGTATTTTAAAATTACCCTGAAAAAAATATATTGTCAAGAGTTTGGTTGATTAAATTTTTCAGGATGCGCAGAATTGGATAATATAATTTCGTAATACTCGTTTTTGTCGATGTTTACGCCCATTGTTTTTGTATCGCAATATTTTTTCTTTTTCTTATTTAAAAGTTTTTTGTAATCGCCTGCCATAACTTTATTATATTACAAAATTTTAAAATGCCGCTTGCAAAAATTTGTTCTTTGAGATACGATTAGATTTGCGAACGTGCGTCGGTGAGTTTTTGTGTGGAAAAAGCGTTTAAACACCGATTAAGGAATTTAGAAAAGTACGAAATATAAACATATAAAGGAAAAAGAAATGAACCCTATTATTGATGAATTAGAAAAAACTTACATGGAAAAAGAACTTCCTGACGTAAACCCAGGCGATACAGTTAAGGTTTTTGTAAGAATTATTGAAGGAAACAAAGAAAGAACACAAGCTTTTGAAGGTACTATCATTAAGAAACATGGCGAAGGTATCAACAAAACTATTACTGTTAGAAAAGTGTTCCAAGGTGTTGGTGTAGAACGTGTGTTCTTAATGCACTCACCAAGAATCGAAAAAATCACGCTTCTTAGACGTGGTGATGTTAGACGTTCAAAACTTTATTACTTAAGAGAACGTTCAGGTAAAGCTACACGTATCAAGGAAAAAATTGAAAAAAGATAAGATTCATATTCACTGGTATCCGGGACATATAGCTAAAGCTGAAAAAAAGCTTAAAGAACAGTTGTCACTTGTGGATGCAGTGATAGAAGTACTTGATGCAAGAATTCCGTTTTCGAGCGGTTACAAGAATATTGCGGGGCTGTTAAATGACAAGCCCCGTTTAATTTTGTTTAATAAATCAGATTTAGCTGACAAAACAAATCTTGAAATTTTTGCAAAAAAAATTGAAATGGACTCAGGCTTTCCTGTGATTTTATCTGATGCTAAAAATTCTAAAGATTTAAACAAAATAGTTAAAAAGGTTGTTGAATTATCTGAGCCAAGAATTCAGGCGATAATGCAGAAAGGTCTTTTAAGACGTCCTGCAAGAGTTATGGTTGTCGGCATGCCAAATGTCGGGAAATCAAGTATTATAAATAAACTTACACGTTCATCAAAAACAAAAACAGGAGCCAAAGCCGGTGTTACAAGGCAGCAGCAGTGGGTTAGAATTAATCCGCAGCTTGAACTTTTGGACACTCCAGGAATTATTCCGATGAAGCAGGAAGATCAATCTATTGCGCTTAAACTTGCCTTTGTTAATTCTATATCTGAAAATGCTTATTCAAATATTGCCGTCGCAAATGAGCTATTAAAAATATTAAGTGAAAAATATCCGGAAATTGTTAGGGATTACTATAATCTTCAAGCGGATAGTTCAATTGATTTGGAAAGCATATCAATTGCAAGAAATTGGATTAAAACAGGCGGCGAAACAGATTTAGAGCGGACTGCAATATATATTTTGAGAGATTTTAGGGATGGTAAAATCGGCAAATTTGTTTTGGATGATTTATCAGACAATACATAGTAATAAAAATCAGCAATAGATACTGGGGATTATGGCGCAAAAAGTTAATACGGATAAAAATGCAGAATCGCATATTTTAAAACTTATTTCATACGATAATTCATACGGAAATAAAATTATAGGTACAGATGAAGCGGGCAGAGGACCTGCAGCAGGCGGAGTTTTTGCTAGTGCTGTTTATTTCCCGAGTTATTCAAAAGAGCTTATTGAAAAGTTATCAATATTAAACGACAGTAAACAGCTTTCGAAGAATAAACGCGAAAGCTTGTACGATATAATTAAAGAAAATACGATTAATTCGACAATTTGCATAGAGGTCGATGAAATCGAGAGAATAAACATATTGAATGCTTCTTTAAAAGCAATGAAACTTGCGGTAGAAAATGTTATAAAACAAGCGACAAAGGAAAAAGCAGGTTCAAATTGTCAAAACTTTTTAGTTTTGGTTGATGGAAATAAAAGGATAAAAGATTTTGATTTAGCGTTGCAAAAATGGGTAATAAAAGGTGATGCAACATCAGCTTCAATTGCTGCTGCAAGTATTTTGGCAAAAGTTACCCGTGATAGGTATATGGAAGAATTAGACAGTGAATTTCCGGAATATGGTTGGAGTAAAAACGCCGGCTATTTGACAAAAGAACACATACAAGCTATAGATCAATACGGGATGTGTAAATATCATAGACCTTCATTTTTAAAGAAACACTTCGCAAAGCAAGAGCAATTGAGTTTATTCTAATTTAAACTTCAAACAAAGAGCGCAAACGAGCTTCAATATCTTCTTCGTCTAAGTCTTGTGTAATTTTGTTCAAATCTATTGCCATTTGATAATAATGAGCGGCATCATTAGTGAATCCCATTTGCTGGCTTGCACGGCCTGCGTTGAAGTAAGCTAATGTGTAACTTGGATTAAGTTCAATAGCTTCTTCGAAATATTCAAGTGCTTCTTCTGCGTCCATAAGACCGTCAAGGTATAGAATTCCAAGATTGTTATGCGCAAATTCATTTTCAGGATTTAATTCAATAGCCTTATGATATGACACAAGCGCTTCTTCAAGATAATCTTTTTCCCAAAGCGCAATTCCGCATTTTGAATAAGCTCTGTAATCTTCAGGGTTAAGTGTAATTGCGTCGCAATATGTTTTTATTGCTTTATCAAGGTCATACTGAGCCATATAAATGTCGCCAAGTGCAAGATATATATCATAATTATTAGGATCAAGAATAATTCCTGCCTGATAAGTTGCAACAGCAGCTTCAAAATTACCTTGAACTTCTCCGTAAATTGATCCTAAAGCCTGACAAACAATAGAAGTCCATTCTCCATCAGGATTCAATTCAATAGCTTTTTTGTAGTGCTCAACAGCATCATCATAAAGTTCAGCTTTAGAATATGCATAGGCTAGTGAATTATTATAAAATGGATTGTTAGGTTGTTCGTCTACCGCAAGTTTAAATGCGCTAATTGAATTAATTTTATCTTCTTTTCTCAAATAAAGATGTCCCAGTTCATAATAAATCTGAGCCTTATCTTCTTCAAATGATAAAAGCTTTTCATAACAATCAATAGTTTCATCTGTGTTATCAGGGAAATATGTTTGTAAGACGGTTGCAAGTTTGACCAAAACATCGCGATTAAGCGGATTTGCTTCTAAAACTTGTCTGTAACAGTCAACAGCCATATCTAATTCGCTGTTTTTAAGAGCCAAATCGCCCATTTTGTCGTAAAATATGTCGCTATGGTTGGTGTTTAAAACGGCTTTTTTATAGATATTTTCAGCCATTGGGTACATTTTAAATTTTTCAAGAAAAGCACCAACTGTATTGTATGTAAAAACAGAAAAATCATCTGACATGCTTTTACAGAACATCTTAATAGATGGTCTATCCCAAGCCAGCATTACAGTTCCGGATAAAAAGTAATATAAAAAGCTTAAGTAATCGGATGGATTAGCTGATTTTGAATTTATTTTTTGCAAAATTGACTGAGAAAGAATTAATCTTGGTCTTGCGGAATTAAGTTTACCCATTTTTATGGCAGACTTAAATTCCTGTTCGGCAGCATTAAAATCTTCCGCCATTTTCATAAAGAAACCGGTATATATATGAGCATTCATGTTTTTAGGAGCAAGCGAAACAGCAGTTTTGCACTGTTCAATCGCTGTATCAAGGCTAATTTGCCCCTGTTCGAACATCAAACTTGCAAGCCTATAATAAGCCTCAGGCATTGTAGGATCCAATTTAACCGCATCAATATAAAATTCTATTGCTTCATTTAGATCTTGATTATTTTGCCTTATAAGGTATCGTTCATGCGCCACTCTTGCTTTTTCAAGTGAGCATCTGGCTTTTTCGGCGTTTTTATTTTCGGTTGCCAATTCTGGCTTTGCTAGAATTTGTTCTGACATTATGAGCTCCATATAAGATGTATAATCAATTTTTCGTCATATATATATTAAACTTTATCCAATAATTTAAAAATCGTATAAATGTACCAGATAGGAGAATAATCTATACTTTAGTTGGAAGTTTTATTAAATGCATTAAAAAACTCTGATTACTATTCACAAATTTCCTTTGTAGTATAATTTAGTTATGAATTACGCAAGGAATAATTATGATTGTATAGTAGTAGGAGCCGGACACGCAGGATGCGAAGCTGCAATAGCTGCCGCAAGATTAGGTGCTAAAGTTCTTTTATGCTCGCTTAACTTGGATAATATTGCACTTATGCCTTGTAATCCGGCAATTGGTGGCCCTGCAAAATCTACCATAGTTAGAGAAATTGATGCCTTAGGCGGGGTTATGGGCGAAGCTGCCGATGCTACTTATATTCAAATGCGTATGCTTAATTCTTCAAAAGGTCCTGCCGTTAGGGCGCTAAGAGCACAATCCGATAAAAAACAGTATATGAATTATATGCGTAATGTAATTGAAGGGATTGAAAATATTCATCTTCGCCAAGCTTGCGTTACAGATTTAATTGCAAAGGACGGGGTTATAACAGGAATTATTGATGAATTCGGAATTGAGTACGGTGCAAGAAGCGTAATCCTTACAACAGGAACTTCACTTGCCGGAAGAATTTTTGTAGGACTTAAATCGTACAGCGCCGGCAGACTCGGAGAAATGGCTGCAATAGGCCTTTCTGATTCACTTAGAAAGCTTGGAATTAACCTCAAAAAACTTAAGACAGGCACTCCTCCAAGAGTTGACAAGCGCTCAATTGATTATTCAAAAATGACAATTCAACCTGGTGATGAGGAACTTTATTTTTATTCCTTTAAGCCCGATCGCCCTATAAGAAAGCAATATCCTTGTTACCTTACGCGTACAAATGAAGAAACTCACAAAATAATTAAAGAAAACCTTGATAGATCACCAATGTTTCAAGGTCTAATAGAAGGCGTTGGGCCAAGATATTGTCCGTCGATTGAAGATAAAGTCGTAAGATTCAGTTCTAATCCTTCGCACCATATATTTATTGAGCCGGAAGGACTTGGAACTTATGAAATATACATTCAGGGATTTTCAAGCAGTTTGCCAGCTGAAGTTCAGGTTAAGATGCTTCATACACTTCCGGGGCTTGAAAAGGCGCATGTTATAAAACCTGCTTATGCAGTAGAATATGATTACGTTCCGGCTGTTCAAACCCAGCATTCGCTTATGTCAAAAGACGTTAAGGGGCTTTTCTTTGCAGGTCAGATTAACGGAACAAGCGGTTATGAAGAAGCCGCAGGACAAGGGCTTATAGCTGGAATTAATGCAGTAAATTACTTAAATAATTCTGAAATGCTTGAGCTTGACAGAAGTTCTTCATATATCGGGACATTAATTGATGATTTAGTTACAAAAGATATTCAAGATCCATATAGAATGCTTACATCACGTTCTGAATACAGGCTTCTTTTAAGGCAGGATAATGCTGATGCAAGACTTACACCGCTTGGTCATAAAATCGGGTTAGTCAATGATGAGCAATTTAGAATTTTCTCTGAAAAGCAGCAAAATATCGAAAAAGAGATGGCTCGGCTTTTTGAACACAAAATTTCTGCAACCGAAAAAGTAAACGAAATTCTCTCAAAATACGGCGAACACCTTGAACGTGGCATGAAGGCTGCAGAACTTTTGAAACGTCCGAATATTACTTATAGGATTTTGCAGGAAATAGATGAAGAAACCGCTTTGCTAAACTTGCCAAGAGATGTATATGAGCAAGCGGAAGTTCTAATCAAATACGACGGATATCTTAAACGTCAGGAATTTCAGGTCGAACAGGCAGGAAAACTCGATAAATATAAAATTCCCGATGATATAGATTATGATAAAATCGACCATATATCTTCAGAAACTAAAGATAAGCTAAACAAAATCCGTCCAAAAACTCTTGCCCAAGCTTCTCGTATTGGAGGGGTTAAGCCGGCGGACATCTCTATTCTAATGGTGCTGCTTGACCGCCACGAGATCGCACGTAAGGTGCTTTAATATTTTTTTAATTAGCGATTAATAATAAATTTTTCTATCGGTTTTATTAAATTTGATATTATTCCGTTGCATAATATCTTCAAAAGCCTTGTCTTTCAAATCGTTTACTCTTACCGTAAATTTACCCATTACGTTTTTACGCTTAATCTCATTAAACGTATTTCTTGTATCTTGCAGCCAAAAATTATTCATCAAAGTTCCGAGCGTAAATACCTGCTCCCTTGAGATTACGCTATTTCCGTCAATTTCATAGTAACTTGTAAATGCAGGTTGAGAGGCTTTTTTAAGTTTTTCGCCTGAAGTTGGCAGGTTTGAACTTACATATTGGCTTTTTATCGGGTTTATGTTCATTTAAGCACCTATATTTTATGTGACTTCTATTTAAAATTCAAACATGTAAATAATTTACTTAAAATCCCTCTTTGTATATAAAAATTTACAAAACAACCAAGGAAGTAATCACGATTTAAAAGGTTAAAGGGTTAAAAGGTGCGCCATACGAGTCACACTTCTTGCTATTTATCAATCATAGAATTCAAAAGTTTAAGAGTTGCTTCTTCTTGTTTTTTATATTCGATTTGTTTTTCAATTTTTTCCAAATTTAGAAATTGAACATCATAGGCAAGTTTCCAAGAGGCGTTAGCCGGAAAATTATTTTCATTTGAATATATACAAATTTCATTATATTGGCTTTTTTTAGGTGTAAAGATTTTCTTTACCCCGCTCAAAAACTTTGCAGCAAATCCTTTTTTCGTTTCAGGTTCAGAATATTTAAAATTCAAACTAATAAAATACTTGTCAGAACTCTTTTTTTTGTTCAAATTAAACACTGCAATCCCGTCATATTTTTCAAAAAAAGATTTAAATAAATTTGAATTTTTAGCTTCAACAACAGCCCGAGCATCTTCAACGGAGACTTTAGGATTAAAGAGTCCTTTATATTCAATCTTTCTGAGGCTATTGTAAAAAAAACACATGGTTTGATTTTTTGTTTCAGATGGTTTGATTATTTTTGTACACTTTGCGTTGGGGTAGAAACCCCAACCTACAAGCTTTGTATGACTGATAATGTTCTTTTATTATATTGCTGGTTAAAAAAATATAGAAGGGCGATAGTCTTCAGGACGTGGTTTCCATTCATGATCGTAATAGTTAGGAGGGTAATCTAAATTAGATGTAGTATAAGACCCGGGAATACAAGGTTTACTAAGAAAATATTTTGTTTTACCTTTATGTGTAATAAAGTTAAAGCATCTCTCTTGTGGTGTGCTTTTGTCAGAAGCTAACCAAAGATCTCCATCTATCTGTTTAAGACTGCCCAAATCAGTAGCATTTGATGCTCTAAAATCAGCAGTACCTGTTATTCTTTTTATATTTTTTAACAATTTATTTTCATCAACACCAAGCTCTGAGAAATCATGAGCAGCACCACCACCCTTTCCATATCCGGAAACGGTGTACTTGCCAAATAAATCTCTTTTTGCTTTAAGGCCTACTGCTTCAAAAAGTATTTTAACATCACAATTTTTTATAGCATCTTTTATTATTTTTTTAACTTTTGCTTTATAAAGATTTTTTTCATCTATATGTTTTAAAGCAATTTTAGAGGTATACCCAAGAACATCTTCTCTGGAACCAAATGCTACATGAGATTCATTTTTTGAAAAATAATTACGATTTTGGGTATTTATATTGAAATTATTTGTAATAGAATTTATTTGCATAAAACCTCCTTGTGATATTCTAAAACTGGAAAATTTTTTTTTTGCTATTTGTAAAGGAATTGTAAAAAAGTTTGTAAAGTTTCCGAACGAGTAAGTAGGTTGGGCTTTCTGAAATGTCCCCCTAAAAACGTAATCGGTCAGTAGGCAAGTTTTCGAATATAATAAAAAAAGGAGTTTCGTAGGTTGGGCTTTCAGCCCAACAAGGATTAATAGGACATTAATTGGACACGGAATTTTCTTGGATTTTGGAAGTCCTAGCCTAATTTAAAAAATGTTTTTTGAAATTTTGTCTCTTAATAAAGTCCGATTTAAGCCAGTTTATGAATACTGCATCACACAGCTTCCTACTGCTAATATTTAGTGTTGTTGGGCAAGTATGCCCAACCTACAATTTATTCTATAGACAACGAACTGGACATTAAAATACAGCTATTAAAAGCGATATTTGATTTTGCAGATTGATACCGGGTATAATTTTGCGCGACTTTCATCGTAAATCCTTTATATAAAAACAAAAAATTCCCGGAGATGGATTCGAACCACCGTTGGAAGAGCCAGAATCTTCAGTCCTGCCACTAGACGATCCGGGAATAGTACCTAATTTTCACATGACGATTTTATATCAAATGCAATAGTGTTGTCAATCTGAAAATCTAATTATTTTTATTTTATACCGATTTCGACCTTTGTTTTTAATAAAATGTTTATGAAATATCAAAAGCATAGAATATCAGACCTGCTTAATCGAAAGATTTCTCTTGAAAATATCGGCAAAAGGTCCTTCATATTTGCTGTAAAGATCATAAATTTCGGGCGGAAGTTGTTTCCCGTTAATTATTTTTTCAAAAGTGCAAGCGACAAATTCTGCAGGTGAAGAGGTCGCATAGGGACAAATATATTTTTTTATGAGCTTTAAAGATTTTCTGTCATTCATAAACTTGTCATATATGCTTAAATCTGTAATCCCATCAGCTTCAATTTCGCTTAGTTTTCCCATTTTAAAATAATTCTTAGAACATAACTGGTGGTTATAATGCCCGATTTCGTGAATTAGTATATCTGCTATCTTTTTATTTTTTATGATACTTATATAAATATCGCCGCACTCACCAGTGAATCTTGAGCCTTTTTGACGTTTCAGAGAAACAACAGGAGGGTACTTCGCCTGACCTTCAGTTATATTAAAAATTTTTGTCATAATTGAATTCATCAGGTTTGCATCGGGCAAATTGTTTACGTCAAAATTTAAGATATTGAAATTTTTTTCTGCAAAATCGGAGGCCTCTTTTATAGTTTTACATTTGAAAAATTGTAAATTTTCAAACTTTGGTGTTCGGCAAAAAACATCCGCCTCGCTTTTTGCAGGTCTAAACAAAGAATTCAACTTATGATAAATACAAGAATTAGTAATAGAGCAAGAGTTAAATGAAATTTTCATATTCTGTTAAAAACTTATAAATATTTTTTTTGCTAACAAAATTTTTTATTTATAAGTTTTTAGACTTGTGCTATGCAAATCAATAAAATAAATTTTAATACCCCCTATAATAAAACATATAATCGCAAACTGATAAGCGATAAAAAAACAGAAACTTTAAGCCTATATTCTAAACCTGACTATTTTAAATCTCAACAAGCTTTAAGTTTTACCGGAGTTTTACCTTACAACTTTTTTGCGCACATCCATACGGATCCTTTAAAGGTATTTAAAAATTTTACCAAAGAAGAATATTTGCAATTATCTGCCAACCAAATAAATACTTTAAGAAATGAATTTAATACTTTGGTTATGAATAATCCATCTAAATTGAAATCAATTGGAGAGCTTCATGCATACATTGCAGAATGTGTAGAAACAGCACTTAATTTTGAATTCGGTGAGAATAATTACGTTATATTATCAATTGGCCGCTCTTTATCGAGTATTTGTAAATCCTTAGCGACAAAACTAGGGGAAGAAAATGTTATAAATATTCCGATGTCAAGAGCAAAGCGTTATTTCAATCCTTATGCAACAAACTATCAAAAGAACTACAAATTTATATTTGAAAAAATTAAAGATGATGAAGGGTTGGAAACTTTTTTAGAATATTTAAAATCAAAGAACTTAAGTAGAGACGTTGTTGAAAAATCAAATAAGCAATATGTTTTGATGGATTATTGTATCTCAGGTGATTCATTGAAGGGTGCTGAACATTTATTCAAATCCGATCTTGTATGGGGAAACAGAAATAGAAACATTCACACTGCAGATATTTTTAATATTCTTGAACTTTTTGATGAAACAACTCTATCTCATCCCTTAATTTTGAATTCAAACACAAAATCAATATCCAATATAGTTGAAGATATTTTATGGCATACTGGTTTTAAAGAATACGCTACAATCGGCGCCTCGTCAGAACTAAAAAATACAATTAACGCTGCAAATGCAATATTAAATGACACGGATATTCCAAGGGAAAAACAGCTTGTTTGGTTTGATTTGATAGATACAATAATGTCAAATAAAGGTAATTTTAATGCAAAATTTAAAAGGGATGTATTAAACAGTTACCTTACGGATCCGATATATAGGGATAGGAAAATAAAAATCTGGAATACACCAGACTCACAGTACAAAAACGACTTAAGAGATGATTTGAATGAATTGTGTAATCTTTTGATTAAATCTTCTTCAAAAGAACTTAGACAAAAAAATAATACTTCAATTAAAGAATTATGTAAGTTTTATAGACTATTGACCAAATACTTAACTTTGAGTGCGAATGAGAAATATAGAGGCAATTATTATAAAAAACATTCTGAAATAATTCAAATGTTAAATCGTATTAATGAGAATTTTAATACGCTAATAGAATAAAAGGTATCAATATTGCCCGATAAAGCTTAATATGTTAGAATAAGAAAGTTATGGTTGATATTTTGATAAATAAATTAGGAGTTGTTGGAAATAAAGAAATATTTTCATTTACTATGCAAAACTCCCAAATATCTGTTGAATTAACAAATTACGGAGCATCTGTACTTTCGATTAGGGTACCTGATAAAACCGGCAAAATGACTGATATTGTATTAGGTTACAAAAATTTAGAGGATTATATAAAATCCGACAAATTTTTAGGTGCCACAGTCGGACGCATTGCAAACCGTATTGAAGACGGGCTTGTAAAAATCGGAGATGAAATAATTCAACTATCCCAAAATGAAGGCAGCAACCATATTCACGGAGGTTTTTCAGGATTAAATAAAAAAGTCTGGGATTTTAAACAAATTGATAACGGTATCGAATTTTCATACCTAAGCCCCAACGGCGAAGAAGGATATCCCGGGAATTTGCAAATAAAAGTTACCTATACAATAGAAGATTTTTCTCTGAAAATAAACTATAAAGCACAGTCAGATAATGATACTGTTTTCAACCCGACAAATCACACTTATTTTAACCTTGACGGTAAAGGCGATGTTTTAGAACAGTATGTAAAGATAAATTCAGATTATTATACGGAGAATGACGAAAATTCACTTCCAAACGGTAAAATTTGTTCTGTGGAAAACACTCCGATGGATTTTAGAAATTTCAAAAAAATCGGAGATGATATTGAATGCGACTTTGAGCAGATAAAATTCGGTAAAGGCTTTGACAATAATTGGGTTGTTAAAGACTATGATAGTGGAATTAAATCTGTTGCTCAAGCTTATTCAGAAGAAAGCGGGATAAAATTGGAAGTTTTGACTGATTTTCCTGGACTTCAGTTTTATAGCGGAAATTATCTTGACATCGAATTTGAAAGTAGAAATGATATAAAAATTGATAAACGGTGCGGATTTTGTTTGGAATGCCAGTATTTCCCAAATTCATTTAAACACGACAATTTCTTAAAACCAATTATAAAAGCAGGCGAAATTTTTGATAAAAATATAATTTATAAATTCAACTGATAAAAAAAGAGCGACGTCTATAGCCATCGCTCTTTTTTCGTTTTTATACACCGATATCTCGCAGCCGCTTGCCTTCCATAAGATTCTTTTCAATATTTTCCAGCGAAATTCCCTTAGTTTCAGGGATAAGTAAAATCGTCAGGACAACGAACAATACGTTCAAACAAGTATAAATCCAGAAGGTAACTGCAATACCGAAAGTATTGATTAATGTGAGGAAAGTAGCTCCGATAATCATATTGACAATCCAGTTGGTAGTTGTAGAACAAGCTACCCCAAAGTCACGACTTTTAAGCGGTTGAATTTCGGAACACAAAATCCATACAACAGGTCCTGCGCTCATAGCAAAACTTGCGATAGTGAATAACGTCATTAAAATGGCGAAAATCGAAATCCAAAGAGCGCTAAATCCTGCATTAATCATAAACAAACAAACACCGAGCAAGAAAGTTCCAAGCGCAATCCCTGCAAACCCAATTTTCAAAACAGGTTTTCGTCCCTGTTTGTCTACAGTTTTCATTGCAATCAGGGTCGCCAGAACGTTAGTTGCACCGCAAATTACGGTAGCAATCATCTGCTGTTCGGTATTCGCAAATCCGGCATGTTTAAATATCTGCGGAGCATAATATAAAATTACGTTCATCCCCGTAAATTGTTGCATTGCCTGCAATAGCATTCCGAGATAAACAGCACGCCGTACGTTTTTGTTTTCTTTAAATAAACTCCATCCTTCTTGCTTAACCTTCAAGCTTTCGTGAATTTCAGCTAATTCACTATCAGCTTTAGCATCAGTAGTGTTAAGCATTCTAAGGATATCTTTTGCTTTTTCAAATTTTCCTTTAGAAGCAAGCCATCTTGGGCTGTCAGGAAGCCCGAAGACGGAAATCATTAATAACAATGCCGGCAAACTTATAATCCCGAGCATCATTCTCCAATGTCCGCCATAACTGAATATAGTATCAGAAATAAAAGCAACTAAAATACCTATAGTCACCATCATCTGATACATAGAAATAAGTTTTCCTCTATTTTCTTTCTCAGACATTTCAGAAAGATATAAAGGTGCTACATAAGAAGCAATACCAACAGCAAATCCGAGCAAAACTCTCGAAATTAAAAGTATTGCAACATTTGGAGCCATAGCAGAACCTAAAGATCCCAGAACAAATAAGGCAGCGCCGGCGGTTAAGCTTGTTTTTCTGCCTAATCTAAAGGAAATCCATCCTGTAGAAATCGCACCTAATGCAGCCCCCAGCATCATTGTAGAAACTACCCATTCCTGCAGTCTGCTTGAAAGATCAAAATGAGTTGTAATAAAAGGTAATGCACCTGCTATTACACCGATATCAAGCCCAAATAAAAGACCTGCCATGCCAGCTGCGAAAGTAATAAATACTTTCATTTTTTTCGCTTTCAAAGCTCTCTGTGCATCAATGGTTTCGTTTTGAAAAGCGTCTTCCATATAAATCTCCTTCTAAAATCTATATAATTTATTATGCCCCATTTTTTGAAGAATTATCAGATTAAAAAAATTACAACTTTGTATGTATGTTACGTTTGAAAAAGATAGGGTATAAATATTTAAAAGAGGGTATTTATTGATGAAGTTAGCGGAACAGTTAAAAAAAGATTTATCGAATGGTTTATATGATTCGGTTTTAGAGAAAATTTACTGTGAAAAAGATCCAAAACCGATTCAGGCAAGATATATAGATTTAATAAACGGATTCAGTGCAAATTTTGGTTATGATAGAGAATTATCTTTATTTAGTGCACCCGGAAGAACAGAAATCGGCGGGAATCATACAGATCATCAACGAGGCTGTGTTTTAGCGGCAAGTGTTAATTTAGACGTGATTGCAGCTGTATCTTTAAATAATGAGAATCTTATAAGAGTTCAATCAGAAGGCTACCCGCTGGATATAATCAATCTTGATGAGTTAACTCCTCAGATGTCTGAATACAATCAAGCAAAAGCTTTAATCCGTGGAGTTGTTGCAAAATTTAAAGAAATGGGATATGAAATTAAAGGTTTTGATGCTTACACGACCTCAAATGTATTAAAAGGTTCAGGTTTGTCAAGTTCAGCTTCATTCGAGGTGTTAATCGGTAATATCTTAAACGGACTTTTTGCAAATAATTCAGTAAGCGATGTTGAAATCGCTAAAATTGGTCAGTATGCAGAAAACGTTTATTTTGGAAAACCCTGCGGGTTGATGGATCAGATGGCATCATCTGTCGGGGCTGTTGTGTCTATTGATTTTAAGGATTTAGAAAATCCGATTATAAAAAAAGTAGATTTTAACTTTTCAAAATCAGGCTACGCACTTTGTATAATTGACAGTGGCGCCGACCATGCTGATTTAACGGATGAATATGCAGCGATACCATACGAGATGAAAAAGGTTGCGCAAGTTTTTGGAAAAGAAGTTTTAAGAGAAGTTGACGAAACTTTATTTATGGAAAATATAGCTTTAGTGCGAGAAAAATGCGGAGATAGAGCAACTTTAAGAGCAATGCACTTTTATTCAGACAACAATCGTGCTATATTAGAAGCTGAAGCATTAAAGAAAGGTGATTTTAAGAGATTTTTAGAAGTTGTAACCGAATCCGGAAGATCATCATATATGTATCTTCAAAATGTTTCAGTATGCGGTTCTTCAACTCATCAAGCTGTCGGATTGGTACTTGCCTTATGTGATAAATTTTTAAAACACAAAGGTGCTTACAGAGTACACGGAGGCGGTTTTGCAGGAACGGTTCAGGCTTTTGTGCCTTTGAATATGGTAGAAGAATTTAAGGCAAGAGTTGAAAAAGCTATAGGAGAAGGCAGCTGTCACATATTATCAATAAGACCTTTCGGCGGTATTAGAATTGAATAATGAAACGAGGTAAATAATGACTGTATTAGTTTTAGGCGGAGCTGGATATATCGGATCGCATACCGTATATGAACTTATAGAAAAAGGTGAAGATGTAGTTATTGCTGACAGTCTTCAAACAGGTCATATAGAGGCAGTTCATCCGATTGCAAGATTTTATAAAGGTGATATTAGAGATATTAATTTTCTTGATGAATTGTTTAAGAAAGAAAAAATTGATTCTGTAATCCATTTTGCAGCAAATTCACTTGTCGGCGAGAGTATGACAGATCCATTAAAGTATTATGACAACAATTTATATGGTACAATGGTACTTTTAAAGTCAATGGTTAAAAACGGTATCAATAAAATCGTATTTTCATCAACCGCAGCAACTTATGGAGAGCCTGAAAATATACCGATATTAGAAAGTGACAGAAAAGAGCCGACAAACACTTACGGCGAAACTAAACTTGCTATGGAAAAAATGATGAAATGGGTATCAAAAGCTCACGATTTAAGGTTTGTGTCATTAAGATATTTTAATGCTTGCGGTGCTCACAAGTCAGGTAAAATAGGAGAAGCCCACGAGCCTGAAACACATTTAATCCCGCTTATTTTACAAGTTCCGAACGGCCGACGTGAGCAGATAAATATTTTTGGTGACGATTACGACACACCAGACGGAACCTGTATAAGAGATTATATTCACGTAACAGATTTAGCCGAGGCGCATATTTTAGCTGTTGAATATCTTCAAAAAGGCGGAGAAAGTGATATTTTTAACCTCGGTAACGGTGTCGGCTTCAGCGTAAAAGAGGTGATTGATAAAGCAAGAAAGGTTACAGGCCATCCTATCCCTGCCGTAATTTCCCCAAGAAGAGCAGGAGATCCGGCACAACTTGTGGCTTCAAGCGAAAAAGCAAAAAAAGTTTTAGGCTGGAATCCTGAACATGCTGATTTGGAAGAAATTATTGCCTCAGCATGGAATTGGCACAAAAATCATCCGTACGGTTTCAATCAAGCATAAGAAAGGGTTTTATGATTTCAGAAAGTATTTCAAAACTTGTTCAATACGGCATCCAAAACGATCTTATACAAGAGGCTGATAAAATTTATGCGACAAATCGTATTCTTGAAGTTTTGCAGCTTGATGAGTTTGAAGAACGAGAAATATCAATCTCAGAAACCGATTTAGAGCAAATTTTGAATGAAATTTTAGATTATGCATGTCAAAGAGGTTTGATAGAAGATAATGTTATAAGCAGAGATTTATTTGATACAAAAGTTATGGGCTGTATAGTACCACCTCCGCATGATATTATTGATAAGTTTGAAATGCTATACAAAAGTTCACCGGAACTTGCAACGGAATGGTATTACAAATTTTCTCAAGATACTGATTACATAAGACGATACAGGATTAAAAAAGATTTGAGATGGAAAGCTGATACAGAGTATGGCGAATTAGATATTTCAATAAATCTTTCAAAGCCCGAAAAAGACCCGAAAGCAATTGCCGCTGCAAAATCCGCTAAACAATCAGGATACCCGAAATGTGCGCTTTGTGCGGAAAATGAAGGATATTCAGGACGATTAAACCATCCTGCAAGACAAAATCACCGTATTATTCCGCTTGAATTGGATAATGAGAAATGGTTTTTACAGTATTCGCCTTATGTTTATTACAACGAACATTGCATTGTGCTAAACAGTCTGCATATTCCGATGAAGATTGATAAATCTACCTTTAAAAAGCTTTTTGAATTTATAGAAAAATTTCCACACTATTTTATAGGTTCAAACGCAGATTTGCCAATTGTCGGCGGATCAATTCTATCTCACGACCATTTTCAGGGTGGACATTATGATTTTGCTATGGCAAAAGCTTCTATAGAAAAAAGATTTTCAATTAAAGCTTTTAGTGATGTAGAGTGCGGTATCGTAAAATGGCCGATGAGTGTGATTAGAATTCGTCATTATGATTATGAGCGTTTAATTGAGCTAGCTGACTTGATTTTAAAAAAATGGCGAGAATATTCAGATGAAGATGCTTTTATTTATGCTTATACTGACGGTATTCCACATAATACAATTACCCCTATTGCAAGAAAATCAGGTGACCTTTTTGAACTTGACTTGGTATTAAGAAATAATATTACAACAGATGAACACCCGCTCGGGGTTTATCATCCGCATAGCGAGTATCATCATATTAAAAAAGAAAATATTGGACTTATTGAAGTTATGGGACTAGCTGTTCTGCCTTCAAGATTAAAATCAGAATTTGAAATTCTGTCGGACTATATTTTGAACAGCAAGGATATAAGAAATAACGAAATAATCGCAAAACATGCAGACTGGGTTGAGGAATTTTTGCCGAATTACCAAGTAAACAGTCAAAATATTCAAACAATTTTGCAAACAGAAACAGGAAAAGTTTTTGCAAAAATCTTGGAGTGTTGCGGAGTCTTTAAACGAAATGAGCATGGCACGCAGGCGTTTGAAAGATTTATAAACTTTGTAAACGAATAAAAAATATAGATACAAATTAAACCGTTAAATATTTGTGTGTCAAAAACACTTATTTGGTATGCTTTTTGCCTTGTTTTTGTGAATAATAAAACACAAAAACGTAAAAAAATGGTTAATAATTGTAAATATTACACTACAAGGTATTGTGTTTATAGTAAAACCTGCTACAATTGTAGCAGGTTAATGTAGGACACATTTTTTTAGTAGGAGAACGAGTTATGAAAATTTTACCAATTCAGAGTTTTAGAGGAAATTACCCACAGACAACACAAACTAACAATAACTAACCTAAGTCAGTTTCAAATCCGCTAACTTCAGATGTCGTCGTTCTACATAATAAACCCAAAAATAATAAGATAAGTTTCGGAAACATAAATGAAGTTGCAATTGCTTTAGCAAAACAAATTCCTTTAGAAGACAGAATTGCGTCACTTTTTGATGTCTTTAAAAGGGGGGATGTCATTACTGTAGGCAGAAATTTCAAAGAAACCCAAAAAGCTTTAAAAAATTCTTTGGACTCAGTTGACCATGTTATAAAAAGAGTATTTTTTATTGAAGATGATAATATAAATGGAAATCTTGCCTTTTTCAAAAACGCAACGGGAGAAAAGGAAGTTTTAAATATAAATGACTTTGATTTGTTAGTATCAAACGAAGGAGGGCAAGATGCTCTGAAGCCAAATGACAGTTTTTACGTAGTTCCAGATGATATCATCTATGTCGATGATATGGGAATTAAAATAAAAGAAGAACCTAAAACAAATCTTTCTCTACAAAGACATATTTTTGCTAAAGTTTTTGATTTTACCAAAGCATCAAAAGATGTGATTAAAAGACAGAATGCAAAAGAGCTTTCAGCATTGGTAAAAGAAACAAAAGGAAAAAATAAACCCTTATCATTTGCAGATGTTGGCGGTCAGGCTCAAGCGATTGAAGAATTAAAAAAAGGTGTTTTGTTTCCGATACAATATCCGGAAGCTTTTGACGATATTAAAGTAAACCATGGAATAATACTTACAGGACCTCCTGGTACAGGTAAAACCTTGCTTGCCGAAGCGCTAGCTAATGAATCAAATGCTTATTTTGTAAAGCTTAACGGTTCAGAGCTTAAATCAAAATGGGTAGGAGAATCAGAAGAAAATTTAAGAGCATTTTTTGATGAAGCAATTGAAAAACAGCCAAGTATAGTTGTATTTGATGAATTTGATTCTGTAGCTAAGAAAAGGGATAACGTTGATAATTACAGTGCAGAATTTGTAAACCAATTTTTATCAATAATGAGCGACATTGAAAAACAAGGGGATGACGTATTTGTGCTTGCAACAACAAACAAGATAGAAATGCTTGATGACGCGATTATGAGATCAGGAAGATTTGGTAAACATATACAAATAGGACCACCAGATTTGCAAGGCACAAGACAAATTCTTGATATTCACACAGCAAGAAAGCCATTAGCAGAAGATATTGACAAAGATGAACTTGCTAAAAAAATGTTCAGTATAAAAGCAACTGGGGCCGATATTGCAAGACTTTCTGCAGATGCTCATAATAATGCCTTTGAAAGATTAGGTATTTTTGAAAAAATGGCAAATGGAACCTTTACTAAAGCTGATATTAATCAATTAAAAATAACAAATGAAGATTTTGATTTAGCTATTAATAATTTTGCCTCTGAATCAAAAGTAAAAGAGCGTAAAAAAATTGGGTATACTAAATAAAAAAAAACGGTCTAATTTAGACCGTTTTTTTGTGCTTTATTTTTGTTAGTGTGATAGGTTTAAAAGTTTAATAAAAACTATTATAAGAATAATTTATTTCATCATCTAATAGTTGTTTTACCTTTTCCAGACGAGTGTGCATGTCAGGATAAGCTTTTCGAAATCGTTTTAGCTGTTCAAGCAAATTACGATAATCGCAGATGTCATCCAGAACATATTGCCAAGTTACCAGATCATTATTGTCTGAAATTAATGGTAATTCATGTTTTTCGCCTGCTAAAATTATTTTCTTTAATAAGGAATGTCTCATATCTATATTCATAAAATCTTTAGGGGCAAGATTATCAACATCCATAAGCTCAAGGAAAACTCTAAGTAATCCCGCAATACTATTTGGAGCTTTTTTAACTGTTCTATCAACTTCATCCACTATTCGAAATGAATTGCCGACGAGGACAAAATTGTTAGGATTAAGCGTATCAAAAGCGTAATTATATCCGTCAACTTCTATTGCATTTAATTTAGCAAAAGACTTTGCTAAGTCATCAAAAGCCTTTTGAGGAAGTTTTGAAAAAGCAGGTAAATATTTAGAATTCCATAAAGCAGTTCTTTCTAATAGTGGCATTGTAGATGTTGAATTAAATTGAATACCGACAGGAGTATGCTTGCCTTTAGATGAAACATTTTTCAAAAAGAAAAAAAGCCTTCTATACTTACCGAAAAAGAACTTAAAAGAACCAACAATAAATTTTACAAAGTATTTAACCAAATTAAAAAATTTTTCGGCTACGTCGGAAAAGAGGATTATGCAGAAACAGATTCGCTAAATCAAGTAATGTTTAAATATATCTATAACAAGCAATATGGCAGAGATTCCGATATTGAAGATGTTTTCGGCAAAAAAGGCATGGAACTTTTCGAAGTTTTTAAATTACAAGGGTATGTAGAATAACTAAAATAGTTTAGTTTGCCTCAAACTGTGCAACTTATTAAATAATCATTTCTCAAATTTTACAAAACTTATTAAACATTTATAATATTTTGATGTAATATATCTATGAAATTATTTTGGAATTAAGACGGGGAATAATGTTAAAAAGAATAGAAAAATTTGCATCTGAACATTTAGATTTTAAAATTTATGGAGTCACTTGGATAGCAATATTAAATACCATATTAATAGCACCTTGTATTTTATATTTGCCGGAAAAATACGGATATGAAAATGGAATATTAGAAAACTTGCAGCTTATAGTATTGCTTTGCGGATTTATACTATGTCTTTCTTATAAAAAAATCAAAAGCAAACAAAATCAAGATAACGAAATAACGTCTGTTGATGAATCCATGGTTAAGTTTTTCAAATTTGCAGCTCTTGTAATTGTTATCTTATTTTTAAGAGAAATAAACTGCGGAAGAACAATTTTCTTCCCTATTCCAGGTGAGGTAAACGCTTTTTACGGTTGGAAAGATCTTAAATACGGCTGGCTTGCGCATCCTTTATACGGATTATATATGGCTTACGTCGGGATTTATTTTCTGATTAACAAGCTGTTTTTAACTTTATGGGATATTATTAAAAATATAAAATTCCCCGTATGGAACATAGTTTTAATGATTGTCGGCATAATTGGCGGAATATTAGGAGAAGAAGTTTACCATAATATGGTTATGGAAGAAATTACCGAACTGCTTTTCTATGTATCTTTAGTAAGTATAATTTATTTATATGCTTGTAATAACAATTTTCAAAAAAATTGATTAAAAGCTTATATGAAAAAATTACATTTTATTCCAGTCGGAAGGAGACTTTAAATATGAGATTTTTACATCGCTTTGGAAGTTTAAATTATAATTTTTTTGCCTTAATTAACGGAATTCTATTAAAGGCAAAGAAAAAGACCAAATTTACATCAAGTTTAAACTATCTGGAAAAGTATTCTTATGTTTTAGACAATATAAAAATTCAAGAAACCTCAAATAAATATCCAAACAAAATATGGCAATTATGGCTTCAAGGTGAAGAAAACATGCCCGCAATAGTTAAAAAATGCCATAGTACAGTTAAATTTTTTCACAAAGACCGTGTTATTTTATTAGATAAAAATAATTTAAGCGACTATATTCAACTGCCTGATTATATTGAACAAAAATATAAAAAAGGAATTATATCTCATGCTAATTATTCCGATATGGTCAGATTGATGTTATTAGCTAAATATGGCGGGTGCTGGGTTGATTCGACAATTTATTTAACCAATGAAATTCCGGATGAAATTTTAAGAGCAAACTTTTTTACATTTAGATCTCTAGAAAGTGAAAACTTAAAATTTATCAACAATATTGAAAAATTTAAATTGTTTTCAAATCACATAAATAAAGTAATTGACATAGAATCTTCATACTTTATTTCAGCAAAACCGGGCAATATATTGATAAATGCTATTTTAAATTTACTATTTGAATATTGGAAAAATGAAGATAAATTAATTGAGTATTTAATGATAGATAAATTTTTTGTACTAGCAGTGTTAAAAAACAAAAAATGTTTTGAAATTTTTCAAAATATGCCAAAATACTATATTCAAAATGTTCTTATGTTACAAAATGCGCTATTTGAACCGTTTGATATTAAAATGTTTGAACAAATCAAAGAAATTAGCTCAATACATAAACTTACACATAAAAATTTACACAGAAACCCTTACAATAATTCATTCCTGAAAGAGTTATTAAAAGATAACTAGTGTAAGAGCAAGTATGACGTAAAAGAACAACCAGTTCAGGAATATTTGACAACTAGTTCGGGAATTTGGGGATTGATAATTATAAAAACTTAAATTAATGTTATAGATTTAGCCTTTAAAAGGAGCAAATTTTTTATTGTGTATCGTAATTTTTTAATTAAAATAGCCAAAAAATTATTCAGTAGTTTTGTAGTAATAAAGTAGTAGGATATAATTTAATTTATTATACAATGTTTATAAAAAGGAGTATATTTAGAGAAAGGTGATACTAGATATTTAATTGATAGGCCTGAATTCTTTTAACAATAGTATCATTACTAAATAGTTAAATATTGCAATTTATTATATTTATAATAAACTGAAAGGATACTAGGAGGTTATATGCGTGTTGTTAATGATTTAAACAGATATTCAAACAATTCTTATTCTCAAAATTCCCCATCTTTTGGAGCTCTTAAATCGATACAATGTAAAGGAGCATTTAATTTGAATAATCATCCTAACGAAGTTCTTTG
>CALVEG010000007.1 GCA_944326525.1 Candidatus Gastranaerophilales bacterium | reverse complement strand
TTATTTATTGATGAAATTCATAGATATTCTAAAACCCAGCAAGATGCACTTCTTCCTCATCTTGAGAACGGAACATTGTTTTTGATAGGTTCAACAACAGAAAATCCTTCTTTTCAGGTGGTTCCGGCGCTTCTTTCAAGATTGCAGGTTATAAGGCTTAATTCTATTGATGATGAGAGTATGAAAACTATTATTAAAAAAGGGTTTAGTTATCTTGCAAAACATTATACCGCAATGGATTGTGAGAGTGGAGTTTTGGATTTTATTGTAAACATTGCCAGAGGCGATGCAAGATATGCACTGAATGTTGTTGAAAATGCGTATTTTGCAAGTGATTTTAAAGATAACAGACGAAATCTTACAGTTTCAATCATAGAGGAAATTTGCCAAAAACGTAACACAAGATATTCTCAGCAGGAACATTATGACTGTGCTTCGGCTTTTCAGAAAAGTTTAAGAGGTTCTGATCCTGATGCAGCTATCTATTACCTTGCAAAAATGATTGCGGCTGGCGAAGATCCGAGGTTTATTGCAAGAAGGTTGATTGTTTGTGCGGCAGAAGATGTAGGGCTTGCTGATCCGAATGCGATAAATATCGCTGTTAATGCGTATAAGGCCGTCGAACTTTTAGGGCTTCCTGAAGGGCGAATTCCTTTAGCTTTGGCTGTAATTTATGTTGCGAAAGCTCCTAAAAATAATAAGGCGATTTGCGCAATTGATGCTGCTTTAGCTGATATTGAAAGCGGTAAAGATTTTCCGCCTCCAATGCACTTAAGGGATGCTCATTATAAGGATGCTTCAAAATACGGTTTTGGAATAGGTTATATTTATAGTCATGACGCACCTGATGTCTATCAGCAGTTTTTGCCTGATGAATTGAAAGATAGAAAATATTTATAATAACATTTGTTTTTAAAATCTTTGAAAACACTACAAAAGCGCCGAAAACTTCAGGTTTGCGGCGCTAAATTCTCTTTATTTAAATACTGCTTAGTTCATTGGAATAGTTAATTTTTGTCCAATAGAAAGTTTATTCGGATTAGACATGTTATTAGCTTGCATAACAGCAGTGGCCTTTGCAGGGCTATATCCACCATAAAATCTGATTAAAATGCTTTCTAAAGTATCTCCATTCTGTACTGTGTAAACCTCAGATGCTCCGGTTGCTGCTTCTGCGGCTACAGTTTCTGTTGTTGCAGGAATCAAATTAAGTTTTTCATTTTGACCTTTTACACGAGCAGGATTAAAAATATCATTTTCATTATTAGCTGCTATGTGTCCGCTTGATAAACTTACAAGTCCTACAAGGAGAAGTGTTGCTGCAACTCCTGCAATAAATCCGGTTGCCAGATATACACTCGGTGACTTTTCTGCTTTTTGATTAATTTTGAAATTCTGCCATAAAACATCAAGTTCTTTTTCTTTGTTAGGTCTTACATAAACATTTGGAGTATTATCATAACTGTCTTGTCTGTATTTTGAAAGTGCTTCTAATACAGCCATTTTCTCCTTAGATAAGTTTGATCTTCTGATAGTTGAACTTTTCATATATACCTCACAACCCTAATAAATTGTTCTTACAGGCATGGTAGCATGAGAGATATTATTAATCAAGTTAAATGTTAAGTTTGTTCATATTTTTGACAAAATGTTGCGCGCAAGTGCGCAATAGGTTATAATTAATAATATGAAAATTCTTGGGATAGACCCCGGCATGGCAATTGTCGGATATAGTTTAATAGACTTTTGTAACAGTAATATAGAACTAATTGCGTCCGGTTCAATTCAAACTTTAAAAGGGGAAAGAGAATCAGCAAGACTTCTTGAAATATACAATGATATGTCGACAGTAGTTGAAACTTATAAGCCTGATGTTTGTGCTATAGAAAAGTTATTTTTCTTTAGAAATCAAACGACGGTAATGCCTGTAGCTCATGCAAGAGGTGTGATTTTAACGGTACTTGAAAAATTTAATATACCGGTTTTTGAATACACTCCAATGGAGGTGAAGCAGGTTTTGACAGGATATGGAAGGGCCGATAAAAAGGAAGTTGAACAGATGGTTAAGCTTGCGCTAGGTGGGGCTGAACTTCCAAAATTGGATGATACTGTCGATAGTATAGCAATTGCGATTTGTCATACACGTTCCTGTGCTGTGCAGACTGCAATGGTATAAGTTTAAGTGAATGATATTTGGAAATATGAGGATGGATTATGTATAGAAATAAAATTTTAGCAATTTTTACCGTAATGATAGTTATACTTTTAGGCGTCATGATATGGAGTTCTAATGTTGTTGCTGATCACAATGCAACCAAAAAGACTTCAGAGCCTGAACAAAATGGTACTGTTATAGGTGTTGAAATTCCGGAAGATCAAAGAGGTGATTTTATAAGTGAAGAAGATACTGAAGATGAGGATGATTCCGGATCAGAAGAAGAATATATTGATGAAACCAGCGGTAAAAAACTTGTTATAAAAACAGACGGCTTAATTCCTGATATTACAGCCAGAGCATCTTCAACAATGAGTTTGGATGCAAATTATATTGATAAATTTGATTTTTCACAAAATTTAGTACTTTGGAATTTATCTTCATTTCCGTTGAGTATTTACATAAAAGATGAAAGCAACTTGCCGAAAGGGTTTGCAGATGCTATAAAAACTGCTTTTGGCAACTGGGAGCATGCAAGTGATAGATTTGTGTCATTCAAATATGTTGATCAAGAAGAGGGTGCAAATATAATAGTTACAGTCCCCGAAACTCCTTCAAATGAATGTGCAGATGGAAGTTCAAATGATTATAAATTAAATATATCAGGTGGAATTTTAAGAAATGCAGAATTAATTGTTCCTAAAAAAGATTGTGATGGTGCAGATGTTGCTGTAGCAACGCTTTATGCGCCTTTACAGCACCAAATTGGTCATATTTTAGGGATAAGTGTTCATAGTGATAGAGCAATAGATGTTATGTATGAGACACCTTCTTATGAAAATATTAATATTTCAAATGTAGATATCAGCACGTTGAAATTGTTATACAATTTTGTGCCTACAGTTACAAACAAATATTACACAAAGAAAGAATCTGCAAGTATGATTAGATTATCTTCTTTGAGAGGTAAAGATACTTCAGAAATTAAGGATACTTTACTTGAACATATAAATAGTCAACGCACAGCAACTTCTTATGAAGTAGCGATGGATCAGGCTTATGAATTTTATAAAGCTGGTAAATACGACAAAGCAGAAACAAAATATATAGAGGCATCAGATAGCACAGAAGTTCCTATGGATAAAGCTTTAGCATTAAGATCACTTGCTATTTTATATTTAAAAATGAACAGAAACCAAGATGCTATAAGATATGCAAACACTACAATTGATGTATCAAATACTCCGTACAATCAATATCTTTTGGCGTATATCAATTATGAAAGCGGAAATTATGATACATCATTGTTAAGATTGGAAGAATTAATAAAAGAATATCCAAAGCTAATGGCGGCATATCCTGTTATGGCTCAAATATACAGAACAAAAGGCAATACAGAAAAAATTGATGAGTTGGTAAAATTATCCAAAGAGCATTTTGGTGCAGAATCACCTCTTTATTATGAGGATGTTCCAACGGAAAAATAATTTATTTTTCGGAGAGCTTTATGAATAAGTCAATATTAAAAATAATAATATTACTAAGTGTGTTTTTGGGAATAGTCAGCGGATTGCTGACTATTGTCCCGTATGTGGGAGAAATAATATTTTGGTTACTTCTTCTTATATCTGCGCCTGTAGTAATTTTATTTATGACAAAAGTTGAAGTTTTAGAAATTGCGACGGTAAGACAGAGTGCTGTAATAGGCGGAATTATAGGTTTTATTTCATTCATAGCTTTTTGTGCAGTATATGTTCCTGCGGTAATTGTGTTAGCGAAGTTTTTTAATTATTCGGCTAATTTAGGTGTGTCAATGTTTTTGTCAAATGCGACATTTGGTGTTATGATAATGCTTGCGATATTCATGGGCGTGTTATCAGCTACAATGAATGCGTTCAGCGGGTTTGTAACTTATTATTTAATTGAGTTTACAAAGACATTAAATTCGCCGCAAAAAAACAGTTTTGAACAGTATGATATGAGGAATTACAAATAAAATGACAGAATTTCATTCAAAAATAAAGACAATTGAGTGGGTAGATAATTATTCAAAAATGGTAGATCAGACGTTGTTACCTTATGAATTTAAGTATGTAAAAATAACAAGCGGTAATCAGATGTATGATGCAATAAAGACCATGATAGTAAGGGGAGCACCGGCTATAGGAGTTGCAGGAGCACATGGAATTGCATTGTATGCTCAGGAACTTGAGAAAGAAGATTTATCACGTGATGAATTTATAGATCAATTGTTGGCAAAAGCGGATTATATGGCGACATCTCGTCCGACAGCGGTAAACTTGATGTGGGCATGTGAAAAGCAAAAAGATGTTATAAGAAATTCAAAATCTGATATAAACGGGATTGTCAAAGAACTTATTGCAAACGGTAAAAGATTAGAAGACGAAGACATTGCAATAAATAAAAAAATTGGAGATTACGGAGCCGAAGTTGTTCCAAAAGGTGCAACGATCTTGACTCACTGTAATGCAGGAGGCTTGGCAACTGTCGGATACGGGACGGCGCTAGGGGTTGTCAGAAGTGCTTATGCTAAAGATAACACCATACAGGTTTTTGCGGACGAAACCAGACCTCGCCAGCAAGGAGCGAGGATTACGACATTTGAACTTACGACGGACGGAATCCCGACAACTTTAATAACTGATGGTATGTGCTCGTATTTTATGAAAAAAGGCATGATAGATATGGTTTGTGTCGGTGCTGACAGAATTGCCGCAAACGGAGATGCCGCAAATAAAATTGGTACATACACACTTGCAATTGCTGCGAAATATCATAATGTTCCGTTTTATATAGCCGCACCCTTGTCGACGATTGATACTTCAATTAAATCAGGAGATGAAATTCCGATAGAAGAACGCTCCAGAGAAGAAGTTACTCATATAAACGGCAAAATTATATGCGCACCTCAGGTTAACGTCATAAATCCCGGTTTTGACGTAACACCGAATGAATTGATTACTGGAATTATCACAGAAGTCGGAATTTTAAGACCTTCATATACAGAGTCAATTGCGCAAGCTTTCAAAACTGCTCATACAGTATAACTTTTTTTATATTATAATTTTCTTAAAGACAATATTAAGTAGTTAAGGGATTAAATAATGAAAAAAGTTTATATAGAAACTATGGGCTGCCAGATGAACAAATCGGATAGTGAAAGAATGTTTGGAATGCTTTCACATTTTGATTATGAGCAGACCGAAAACCCTAAAGAAGCGGATTTATTGATGGTTAATACCTGTTCAATAAGGCAGTTGAGCGAAGATAAAGCTTTTAGTCAAATTGGCGTTTGGGGGCAATGGAAAAAGACTTCAAAACCAGATTTGAAAATAGGTTTTTGCGGATGTGTAGCCCAGCAAAAAATGAAAGAAGTTTTTCGTCGTGCGCCATACGTAGATTTTGTTCTCGGAACGCACAAAATTTATTCACTTCCTGAAATTATAAAAAGGATAAACAACGGTGAAAGAGTTTTGGAATGCGAAGAAACAAATGCGACAGAAGATGATAAAGCATCGCAGTATGAAATTACAAGGGCAAAAAGCGTAAACGCATGGATTCCGATAACAGAAGGCTGTAACAACTTTTGCACATATTGTATAGTTCCTTATACAAGAGGGCGTGAGCGTTCAAGAACTCCTGAAATTATTATAAAAGAGGCAAAAGATGCTTTGAATGCAGGTTTTAAAGAAATTACTCTTTTAGGTCAGAATGTTGATAGTTACGGCAAGGATTTTAAAGACAGAAATTATCGTCTTGCAGATTTGTTGAGGGAATTGAATAATCTCGAAGGTCAATTTAGGATTCGATTTGTAACATCATATCCGACAGATATTACTGATGAACTTATTGATACTGTAGTTGAACTGGATAAGGTTTGTGAGTATTTCCATATTCCTATGCAATCAGGTTCAAGCGAAGTTTTGAAAAAAATGAACAGACGTTACGACCGTGAAACTTACAAAAAAATAGTCGAAAAAGTAAGAAACAAAGTTCCAGATGTAACGATAACAAGTGACTTTATAGCAGGTTTTCCAGGAGAAACTGAGGAACAATTTAAAGAAACCTTATCTGCGATTGATGAATTTGAACTTGATTACTCCAATACTGCTGCTTATTCACCGAGAGAAAAGACAGTTGCTGCAAAATGGACTGACAAATTTATAGATGAAGATACAAAAACTGAAAGACTTGCAAGATTGAATGAAAAAGTTCGCGAAAATTGTTTGAAATCCAACAAAAAATACGTTGGCAGAGTCATGGAGGTTTTGATTGAGAATTTTGAAAATCACAAGGGTAAAAACGTAATAACTGGAAGAACAAGAAACAACAAAATAGTACATATTCCTTTTGAAACCGATAGAACAGGTGAATTTTTGAATGCAAAGATTACAGGAACAAAGACCTGGTATTTGCAAGGCGAGCTTGTTTAGTCAATACAATCAATTTTAGAACAGAGTTTGTTAGAAAGATTAAAAATACATTTAGAAATAAAATCGACACTTTCGGCATCATGTTGTGCAAAGGGTCGATTTTCGCTTAAAACGCAGAGAATATGGGCGCAAACCCTTATGTTTTGTGCAAGCATTTCAACGCTGTCGGTCTGGTTTTGAATGAATGAAAGATTTGAATTGTTCATGCCTCTTCTCTTTTATGCTGATTTAATGCTTATTAATTATATACATAATAAGCATAATATGTCAAGAATATAGGATACAATATATACATTGAGGAAATTATGCATAAAAAGCTAAGACAACATGGCACGAGTTGGGGAATAATAATCCCTAAGGCAATTTTGGAATTATTAAATGTAAATCCGGTACTTGATGAGGTAGAACTTGTTGTAGAAAATGACGAGTTGAAAATCCGCAAATACAAAGGGGACAAATAATATTTTAATTAAGAATGAAATAAAATGCAGGTTTTTGAAAATAAAGCGCCGGCTTTGTTCAAAAGCCGGCGCCTCCTCTTAATGACTATTCACTCACAGACCCGCCCGAATTAACTTCTGGTAAACAAACACCAAACTGGCAGTTGGAATTGTAGTTATTTTCATTATTTGCTGAACCTGTTGCTGCACCTGTTTCAGTGTTTATAAGCTCATCATAATAAGGCTTTATGTATTGTGGTCTGAAAGCATCAGGCTTTTGCATCTCTTGAACGTAATTAGGCAGATACCTTTCCTGTAATGGTGGTGTCATCATAGAATAGGCACAGGAACTTCCTGATATAGCGCAAGAAGCATTAACCGGTGCTGTTACAGTCATTAATAATGCGAGTAAAATTATTTTTTTCATATTATACAGCCTTTCTACTACCAACCACTTATATCTTAAATCTTTGTAGAAAGGTTTTCATTGCCCGAAGGTGGAATTTTTCTAAAACTCTTTTGCCGCAAAAAAAAAGACCTCTTATTTTTATTTTATCAGAGGTCAAGGTTGGTTATTTTGGTTATGTTATAGTATGTTAATTTATTCAGGGGTACGTCTTATTAATTCCCCTGAAAAAAATTATTTGCCAATTTAGCGTCAAAAAGTTTACAAAAGTTAATAATTTGAAATGTTTAAAATTCTGCTATCATGTAATTATGTTTTTAAAATTAAAGAAATGGTTTTTATCAACAATACTTCGTCGCAAATATTACCGTACTGGCAAATGTAAAGCATGCGGTAAATGTTGCACTCAAATTTATGTCAAACATTTTAAGCATGTAATTCAGGACGAAAAAGAGTTTGAAAAATTGCAGTTGTTGCACAGATTTTATACTTATTTGAAAGTTATTGGCAAGGATGATATAGGTTTAATTTTTGAATGTACAAACCTTGATCCGGAAACTCACAAATGTAAAATTCATAAAAGTCGTCCCGGAATATGCAGACGCTATCCTCAGGAAGAACTTTTCTCAATGGGCGGAGCGTTATCCGATGATTGCGGGTATAAGATGGAGCCAATTATTCCTTTTTCGGAAGTTTTGGAAAAAACCAGAAAGAAAAGTCATCGTTTACCTTTTTAAAAAAATAGGAATAATTCCTACTTTACAAAAAATAATTTGTGTTGTATAGTAAAACATGTAAAAGAGATAGATAAAAAAATTCAAACGAAATTAAGAAAGGTGGTAAAAAATGGCAAAATTTGTATGTACAGTATGCGGTTGGTCAACCGAAGCAGATAAAGCACCCGAAAGATGTCCTCTTTGCGGAGCTACTACATTTAAAGAAATTGGCGGCGGAGAAAAAGTTTACGCTTGCGAACACAATGTAGGTGACGGTGTTGTTGAAGATAAAGAAGTTATGGAAGGTTTAAGAGCACACTTCAATGGCGAATGCACTGAAGTAGGTATGTACCTTGCAATGGCAAGAGTTGCTGAAAGAGAAGGTTATCCTGAAGTTGCAGAAGCATACAAAAGATACGCTTTTGAAGAAGCAGAACACGCAGCAAAATTTGCAGAATTGTTGGGTGAAGTAGTTACAAATTCAACAAAGAAAAACCTAGAACTTCGTGCGGAAGCTGAACACGGTGCTTGCGAAGGTAAACTTGCTATCGCAAAACGTGCTAAAGAATTGGGTTATGATGCAATTCACGACACAGTTCACGAAATGGCTAAGGATGAAGCTCGTCACGGAAAAGGTTTCGACGGTTTGTTGAAAAGATACTTTTCATAAGTGATAAAAACTTTTTAGAGTTAAATAGGCGCCGAAAGCATTTGCTTTCGGCGCCTATTGTTTTTTTTATTTAATATTGTTTTCTACTTATGTAGAAATCATACCCTAGTTAGTAGTTCGGTTTATCTATAACAATTCCTCTGTTTTTATAGTTGATTTGTTTGCGTTGTTGTTCATACATTTCGTTGCGTTCGAGTTCGGATTTTCTAACCCCCTCATAGCAATAAGATTTTTCTTCATCGTTAAGTGTTTTGCAATGATTGATTGCCTTTTCAAAGTTATCACGTCTTTGTGCCCAATAATTGCTTTTTGTTTGTTCGGCATCAACAAAATTTATTATATTAAAGATATTCTTTTTTTCGCGAAGTTTTGCATTTTCATAACCTGTTTCACAAAATTCTTCCCACTTCGGTTCTTCAACAATCTGTATAGCAGGTCTTATTTCATTTTGTTCGGATGTTTGTTCAAGCTGCAAGGTATCGGTTTCATCAAGTACAACTTCACCTGTTTCGTTTATTTCATCTGCAATAGCAGGAAGTATAAATATGCTTGCTAAAGCTAGTATTATAAATCTTTTTTTAATCATAATTTCTCCTAGATTCTGTTATGCCAAACGCCGCCTTTTCTGTCAACAAAGGCATCATAAGCTGACCACAATCTGAAAACTACGGTCAAACCAAGCAATGCGTGTGTGCAGTTTTTGTCGTAAGGGTTGTCGAGGATAACCTGTCCAAGTCCTGGCCATACAATAAGTGAAAGTGCGGCAGCACCAACTGATAGCCCAGAGATTTTTCCGGGATGTCCAACTGTTCTTTCGGCATTTGCGGGTGTTAAAATTCCGATAAACGCCAGTAGTAATATTGAAATTAGAAATTTTTTAATCATATATTAAGCCTTTACAAGTTCCTTAACTTCTTTCCTTTTTACTTTTCTAGTAGCTGTTCTTGGAAGCGGAGTTCTGCTGACTACAATGTTAATCGGGCGTTTGTAAGGTGTTAAACGCTGTGAAAGACGTTTAACTTCATCTCTACAAAGTTTTTCAATTGTACTGTCATCATATTTTGAAGTAAGTTCTTCTGAAGGAACTACGACAGCTGCAATATCTTCAGTACCGTCTTTTGAACCGAAAGTTCTTGATACACCTATTACGCAGACTTCAGCAAAGTAAGGGCTTTTTTCAATTACAGATTCAACTTCTTCCGGAAAAACTTTTTTGCCGCCGGATAAAACAATCATATTTTTAATTCTGCCTGTAATGTAAATGTGTCCATCTTTTGTAATATTTGCAATATCACCTGTATGAAGCCAGCCGTCAGGGTCAACCGTTTGAGCAGTAAGTTCAGGCTGATTGTGGTAACCTTTCATTATGCATGGGCCTTTAAGCTGAAGTTCGCCTGTTTCAGGATCAATTCTTGCTTCAAAACTTTTTAGCGGACGTCCGACTGATGCTAAATCACGGCATCTGTCCGTGTTAACTGATGCTACGGGGCTGGTTTCCGTTAAGCCGTATCCTTGGTAAACTTTTATTCCTATTCTTTCAAAAAATTCTCCTACTGCAACATCCAGTGGTGCTCCGCCTGAAATACATCCCATAAAATGTCCGCCGAATTTTTCGTGAATTTTTTTGAATATAAATTTTTTCATTCTATATGAGGGAATATATTTTGCAATAGCGTACATTGTTTTGAAAAAAGCTTTCATTCTTTTTGAGCCTGAATTTATTTCTGCTTCAATACTTGTTTTTAAAAGTTTCAAAAATGCAGGAACAACAATCATAAAATCAACTTTTTTTGCTCTCATAATTCCTAAAATATCTTTCGGTTTCAAGCTAGTTGTGTAATAAACCGAAAAACCAAAATTTAAAAAAGTACTAAATCCCACAGACATTTCAAAGAGATGGTTCATAGGTAAAATAGAAAGGATTGTTAAGGTTTCTTTTTGAGGAAGTATTTTACCTAAAACATCTTCCAAATCATCAAGTTGAGTCATCATATTCTGGAAAGAAATTTCAACTCCTTTAGGAGAACCGGTTGTGCCTGATGTGTAAATTATGAATACGGTAGATTTTGCAGAACGAGGTTTCCATTTTGCTTCGTAATTTTCCGGCAGATTGTGAAGACTTATAAATTCATCACCAAATGCCGGTTCATCCATAATAATAATGTTTTTCAAAAAAGGTAATTCCTTTTGTAATCCGACAGCTTTGTCTAAATAAGCTCTTGATACAAGTATTACAGAAGGTTCGCAGTCGGATAAAATATTATTGAGTTCATATTTTGTAAGTTTAATATCAAGAGGAACAATTGTCATACCTGACATAATTGAGCCAAAAACACAAGCTCCGTATTCCGGTTTTGATTCTGACAAAATTGCCACTCTATCACCTTTTTGTACTCCAAGATTATCAATAAGATAGCAGGCAAGTTTTCTTGATAAAAGCCCGATACCTTTATAAGTAAATTCTTTCCAGCCCAGTGGAGATTTTGTGCCAAGCGCAATTCTTTCACCATATTTTTTAGTTCTTTCATCCAGCAAGGAAAGGACATTTTTTCTCTTTAATCCCATTGTTTTCTTAACCCCTTATTACTAAGTATAACCTTTATTTCAGGATATAATTTATAAGCCTAAAAGTCAAGTATTTAAAGACAAATAAGGGAAAATTTTAATGGTTAAATTAGAGAATTATTTTTATTTTTTAAGTTGTTCAAAATTAAGAAAAATTTTACGAGAAATTTCAAAGTTAAAAAGCATTTATTTATAGAAAATTTAAATGAAATAAAATATTAATTTTTTGTTTATTTTTTAAGATTTAAAAAAAAATAGTGTTATAACGGAATTATAAAAGAAAAGTAATTTATTTGAAAAGGAGATAATGAATTATGGCAAAAACAATTGGTATTGACTTAGGTACAACAAACTCGGTTGTAGCAGTCATGGAAGGTGGTAAACCTACAGTTATTGCAAACGCTGAAGGTTCCCGTACAACCCCTTCAATAGTTGGTTTTTCTAAAACTGGAGAAAAATTGGTTGGGCAGCTTGCAAAACGTCAGGCTATTTTGAACCCTGATAAAACTATTGCGTCTATTAAAAGACACATGGGCGAAGATTATAAAGTAAATATTGACGGAAAAGATTATACCCCGCAGGAAATTTCCGCAATGATTTTGAGAAAACTCGCAGACGATGCATCAAACTATCTTGGAGAAAAAGTTACATCTGCCGTAATTACTGTTCCGGCATATTTTAATGATGCTCAAAGACAGGCAACAAAAGACGCAGGTAAAATTGCAGGCTTGGATGTTTTGCGTATCGTAAACGAACCGACAGCTGCGGCTTTGGCTTACGGACTTGAAAAAGAAAAATCAGAAAAGGTTCTGGTATTCGACTTAGGCGGTGGTACATTTGATGTTTCAATCCTTGAAATCGGCGACGGCGTTCACGAAGTTCTTTCAACATCAGGCGACACCCACTTAGGCGGCGATGACTTCGACCAGAAAGTTATGGATTGGATTTGCGAAGAATTTAAAAAACAAGAAGGTATAGATCTTAAAGGTGACAAACAAGCTATGCAGCGTGTAAAAGAAGCCGCTGAAAAAGCTAAATGCGAATTGTCTTCAGTTATGGAAACAAATATCAATCTTCCGTTCATCACAGCAGATGCAAACGGCCCGAAACACTTAGATTTGAATTTGACAAGAGCGAAATTTGAAGATTTGTGCCGTGACTTATTGAACAGATGCAAAACTCCGGTTGAAAATGCACTGAAAGACGCCGGAATTACTAAAAATGATATTAATGAAGTTGTATTGGTTGGCGGTTCAACCCGTATTCCGGCAGTTCAGCAGTTAGTAAAAGAATACACAGGCAAAGATCCTAACCAGTCAGTCAACCCTGATGAAGTTGTAGCCGTAGGTGCTGCAATTCAAGCAGGTGTTTTGGCAGGTGAAGTTAAAGATATCGTATTGTTGGATGTAACTCCTTTGACATTGGGTATCGAAACTTTAGGCGGCGTTATGACACCTCTAGTTCCGAGAAACACTACAATTCCTGTTTCTAAATCTCAAGTATTCTCAACTGCTGAAAACAATCAGACTGCTGTAGATATCCACGTTCTTCAAGGTGAAAGACCGATGGCTAAAGATAACAAATCTTTAGGTATGTTCAGACTTGACGGTATTCCGCCGGCTATGAGAGGTTTGCCGCAAATTGAAGTTACTTTCGATATCGATGCAAACGGTATTGTTAACGTTTCAGCAAAAGATAAAGCTACTAATAAAGAACAGAAAATTACCATCACAAATTCTTCTAACCTCTCTGAAGCCGATATCGATAAGATGGTTAAAGAAGCTGAAGCTAACGCTGCTGAAGATAAGAAGAAAAAAGAAGAAGCTGAAGTTAAAAATAATGCTAAAAGCTTCATAGATTCAGCTGATAAAATAGTTAAAGATTTTGAAGGCAAAATTGATTCTGCTGACAGATCAAAACTAGATGAACAGAAAGCTGCACTTCAAAAGGCTCTTGATGAAAACAAACCTGTCGACGAAATCAAGAAACTTTCAGAAGAACTACAGCAGACAATGTTCAGCATTTCTCAAAAAGCTTATGAAGCTGTTCAGAAAGAAGAACAATCAACAGCCTCAAGTGACAGCGCATCTTCTTCATCATCTTCAAACGACAACAAAGATGACGACGTTATTGACGCAGAATACACTAAGGAGTAAAATAAATTTAATTTCATACTTATTTGCTCAAATAAGGCGAAGCCATCAGGCTTCGCCTTTTGTTACGCAATGTAACAATATAACGGCATGCCGAAATTCCTTAATTTCAAAATTTTTATATTAATTATAAGAAAAATGGTTGCACAAATATATTTGAAAGAGAGGGTATGTCATGTCTAATATTAGCGCGTTAAGAGCACTTGCTGAGCTTAATAAAGTTGAAGCCTCCAGAAATGAGAATGCAGAAGTTGCCTCTCCTGAAAAGAAAACAAAATTTTCACTATTTGGATTTGGTTTTAGTTCTTCAAGGGTAGAGGATATTCCACCTGAAGAAAAAGGTTTTGATATCAAAACTTAAAATTTAATTGTTATATTTTATTCGGACCGTGGCATATTATAAATTAATTTCGCCCCAAATAGTTAAGGAGTATATTATGGCAGATTTGAAAAATGATGACAGAAGAGTTGTTTTGTCCGAAAGATACGAAGCTTATGAACCTAAGAGTGGTGAATATTGGTATAGTATTGTTTCTGCAAAATATGGCGCCGATTGTGAAGAAGCTAAAGAAATTGTTAAAGATTTGAAAGAGTTTAACGGAATAAATGCTCTTTCTTTGATTGTTCAGCCGGATATAATGAAGCTGCCGCAGACTATTAAACTTGGCAGTAAGGAATTTAATTTGGATTTTGAAAAACAAGTTGATATAAGAAATTTTAGATTAAATGCCGTATAGTTATTTTATATTTTAATAAAGGTTCAATTTAATGGTGGATTTTTATCAAATAATAATTGACTTTTTAGAAGTATACGTTTATTCTTATAGACATGGCGCGTTATGTATTTTATACGCAGATTAAATCTTCGCTTTTATACAGTGAAAGATTAATGGACTGGATTATGTTTGCTTCCTTTATTTGGGCGGCGACGGCTTTGTTTTCTTATCATACAAATACGTATGTTTTTATTCCGTTTTTTGTGTTTGTTTTGTACAATATTTTCTTATACAAGCCGACTTTAAGAGAATGGGATGTTGGCGGGTTTGAGAAAATGGTTATTGATACAAACGCCGGTCTTGTAATATTTGATGACAGGGTTAAATTACCGCTTGATAGAGTTGAGCGTGTAAGAATTGATGCCGATGAAAGACCTCGATTATTTTGGCTTCTCGGGTTGGGGGCACAATATACGAGTATTGTTAACTGCGAAATTATGTTTAAGCTTGACGATAAAAATAATATGGTTGTACCGATGCAGTTCAGAAAAGATGTCTTTAGGTTTGCAGATGTTATGAAAAGTATCGGAAAGCCTTGTCGAATTCAAAATGAAGATATGTTGAACCAAGGAGTTCCTGATTATATTTGGTATCTATTGGTTATTGTTTTGGTTGTTGGGATTATAGTTACTGGTATAATGAACTTTTTTAGAAGTCTAATGTCAATTTCAAATTAATTAAACTAAAAAAAGCGAGCTATTTAGCTCGCTTTTTGGGTTTATATGTTTAAAATTATATTTTTGCAAGCTGCAAATAATAATCATTTGCTCTTTCAAATTTATGAGCAGCATTGAACAATTTCTTTTCCTGTAATTGAGGGGCGAGAATTTGAAGACCGATTGGCATGCCATCTTTATCAAATCCGGCAGGAACACTCATTCCAGGAATTCCTGCAAGGTTAGCTGAAATTGTTGCAATATCTGTCAAATACATAGCAAGCGGATCACTTGATTTTGCTCCAAGATCAAATGCTGTATTTGGACAAGTTGGTGAAATTAAAATATCAACTTTTTTGAATGCTTCAATAAAATCTTGTGTTACTAATGCTCTCATTTGTTGAGCTTTTTTGTAATAAGCGTCATAATATCCTGAAGATAAAGCATAAGTTCCAAGCATTATACGACGTTTAACTTCAGGGCCGAATCCTTCTGCTCTTGTTTTGGTGTACATTTCAAGAAGATTTTTAGCATCAGGTGTTCTGTAACCGTATTTTACACCGTCAAATCTTGCTAGGTTTGATGAGCATTCTGCTGTTGCCAAAATGTAGTAAATTCCGATTGAGTATTTAAGTTTTGGAAGTGAAATTTCTACAATTTCAGCGCCGAGTTTTTTATAATCTTCAATAGCTTTTTCCATTGCTTTTTGAACGTCGTCGGAAAGCCCTTCTGTCATAAGTTCTTTTATAACACCGACTTTCATACCTTTAATGTCTTTATTAAGGTCTTCTGCATAATGTTCAACAGGAAGATTTAAAGAAGTGCTGTCTTTTGGATCGTGACCGGAAATTACTTCCAGTAAGTTTGCCGCATCTTCAACAGTTCTTGCAAAAGGTCCGATTTGATCAAGTGATGATGCAAATGCAATTAAACCGTATCTTGAAACTCTGCCGTAAGTTGGTTTCATCCCTACGATTCCGCAGAAAGATGCCGGAAGTCTGATTGAACCGCCTGTATCAGATCCAAGTGCAAGCGTCGCTTCGCAAGAGGAAACACTTGCTGCTGATCCGCCTGAGGAACCTCCCGGAACTTTGTTTAAATTCCAAGGGTTGTGAACTTTTTTAAATGCTGAGTTTTCGTTTGACGAACCCATTGCAAATTCATCCAAGTTTGCTTTACCGACAATCGGAACAAGGTTGTTTAAAAGTTTTTCACTTACGGTTGCGTTAAAAGGTGATACAAAATTTTCAAGTATTTTACTTGAAGCTGTTGTTTTTGAACCTTTTAAATTCATATTATCTTTTAATGCTAGCGGAATCCCTGCAAGAAGCGGAAGTTCTTCACCATGTGCAATTTTTTCGTCAACTTTTTGGGCTGTTTTAAGCGCGGTTTCTTTGGTTAAAGAATTGAATGCGCCAAGTTTTCCGTCAAGTTCTTCTATTCTTTCAAATGCAGCGTTTGTTAATTCTACTGCTGAAATCTCTTTATTCCTTAAAGCTTTGCTCTGTTCGGCTGCTGACTTTTTTAAAACCTCGTTCATATCTTCTCCTTAAAGCTGATTTATTTCGGATTTTTAATTTTTCTGTTAAAAGGTTCTCTAAAACCTATTAAAATACTATGACAAAAATATTGCTTTATCAAGTAAATTTGTATAAAACCGAATTTAGAATTACAAAATATAAAAATTATTTTTTCAATTCAATTGGAATTTTATTTAGGTGGCAGAATGTTTTTAAAACGGCTTTTGCTTTTTGAATATCCTGATGGACACAATTGTTTCTTGTAGCTTTTACTATTTCAGAGGCTTTTTCATACATTTTGGCTGCTGCTATCAGATAATCCTTTTGACGATTTGATTTTATTAATCCCAATTCTTGGAAGTATCTTCCGTATTGAAGGTATAGTCTTGAAATAAGATCATTTAAGCCATACTGACGAGCTGTAATAATTGCGTTTTCCAAATGAATTTTGGTGCTTTCAAAATCCGATAATGCCAATGTTGCTTTTGCCATAACTGATTGAAGCAGGCAAGCAAAGAAGTGGTTATTAATTTTAGGATTTTGTGCAACTTCAAGGGCTTGGGAGGCTATATCCAAAGCCTGCTGAGGACCTTCTGTAATTATTGTGGCATCAGCTATCAAATACCAGGTTAAAAGCGCGCCGAGTGCCATTTTTTCTTTTGAAAAATATGCAATCTGGTCATTGTAAATTTCTATAGCTTGATTTGTTTGTTCATTTTCTTTGAAGATTATACCAAGCATGGCTTTTAACATGTTTTTTGTGAAGTTATCGCCGTTGTTGTTTGCAAAAGTTACAATTTGGAATAAATCCTCCTGTAATCCGTTATATCTTTTGCGGAAGAAATTGTTTATTATATTAATAAAATTCCATCTTGTGACGCATTCGTTGTCCATTGATTTGGACTGATATTCTTTTTGTATTTCTTCAAGAATTTTTTCTGATTCCGGAATATCGCCCTTCATCGTGTTTGCAAATGCAAGTGCTAATTGGCTTTTGCATATAAGATTTTCATCTTCAATACGGTTTCTTTCCAATACATCAAATAGTATTGTTAAAATCTCAAATGAACGGTTATTGCCTTGGATAATAAGTGCATTTGCAAGTACCAAATAAGTTTTTATCCAAGTTTCAAAAATTATATCCATCGGAATTGTCGGATGAGGTTCGTTTTTGCTTAAAAAGTCATCAAACGCAGGCATTATGTCATTGTCTATAAGATTAATTATTTGTCCGCAATTTCCGATATTTAGAAGAGCATTCAATTTTGTCGATCTTACAAGTGCAAGTTCAAGTTTGTCATCAGGATTCATCTTTTCTAACACTGCATCAGTGCATTCGACTTCTCCAAAATAATTGCCTGTTTTGCGGCAGCAACTTGCCATATATCCGAGAAGTTCAATTTCTCTCGGGGAATCTCCCATATTTTTTGCGTTCATAATTGCATCAGGAAGATAATCCATCGCTTCTTTCGGATTGAAATCGGCAAGAAGTTTTCCGAGTCTTTCGCAAATGTTGTATCTGATTTTTAATGTTTCTGTGTCATCAAGTTCATTTATAAGAGCCAGACATTGTTTTTGCGAAATTGCATATAGATTGGTGTCGCCTATAAACGATGCCAGACGTGTATTTTTTGTCCAAATGTCAAGCGCAAGTTTCGGATGCTTAAGATTTTGAGCAATTATACCAAGAATTGCTGTCGAATTCATTGTGAAATTTGCCACCGCAAGAAAGATTTTCTTGTTTATTTCCTCATAACGGTCATCTGTCTTAACCGCTTTGACTATTGTTTCCCATAAGTATAAGCTTTTGAAGCGATAATAAATATCATTCATCGGTTCGATGAAATTTCTCTGCTGTAAATATGCTATTACATCACTGAAATCTTCATCTCTATATTGAAAAATTTGTTTGATAAGATTCAGGTTAATTTTGTCGCCTATCATTGCGCAGCCCATTAATGTCATATAGGCTCTTAAATTCTTATCTTTTAATATCGCAAGGCGTCTTGAAACTACATCTGTGTATGTTTGCGGAATTACAAATGCATTATGGCGAATTTTGGAGGTTTCTTCTTTGAAAAGTTCCAGTGTCTGTTCTAAATACGCCGGATTTCCGTTGCTTTGAAGGAAAATTTTTCTTTTTGTTGTGTCATCAAGTTTTGGAAAGTCTTCTTCGCCTTCTTTTACATCTGCAAATGCAAACATCTGTTTTGCATCCAAGGGTGCAAGGTATACGTCTGTAAAAATACCGTCAGCTTTGTTTTCGGGGAAGTAGAAAAATCCTTTCGCTGGTTTATGTTCGTTGTAAACGATTAAAAGTTTTAAATCCCCAAAGACATTGTCTTTTTTTATGAAATTGTTTAAAAACTCATAGGAGTAGCCGTCTATGTATTCAAAATTGTTTACTACAATTACAAAACGGCTGTATTGTATTATTTTTTCAAAAATCTTGGTTAATAACTCAAAATGTCTGGTTTTTCCGGCAAGCATTGTTTCAAAGGTGCCATTTTTTGTCGGGTATAGAAAGTTTAATAAATCTCCGACTTCTTGGGGTTCAAGATATGGAAATTCATTTTGAAAATATTTTGTGGCATCTTTTCGAAATTTGTTGTTGTTTATACAAAAATTCGGAAGGTTAAAAAGATTTAAAATTATATCCTGCAATAAACCGCCTGGAGTCAATTGGGTTATTGGAGTGCAGCTTCCGTAAAACCATACATAATTTTTTTCTTTTAATTCATTTATAATGTGCGAAATGACAAGTGTTTTACCGGTTCCTTTTGGACCACTTAGTGAAAATATTTTTTTGTCATCTGATAAAATATTTTTAACAAGAATATTCTTTGCACTTTGTTGCGCTACAAGGTTTTGTGTTGCAAACTCAAACAAGTTTGGCTGTTTGTTTGCTGAGGGTTCTTCTTTTGGCTGAAATTTGTAGTTGCACTTTCTGCAATTTTCAGCATTTGGAAAATTTACACTCTTACACTGCGGACAAATTTTTAAAATTTCTTGACCGCAATTTTTGCAAACTAAATCAAAAATGGTATTTACTGTGTTGCAGTTTTTGCAAACCAATCCCGTTCTTGTCTTGCAATAAGGGCATTTTAGTGCATTGTCCGGAATAGTTTTTTTGCAAATGGGACATTTCATTTTGTTAAATCCTGATTAATTAAACGCCTGCTTGACTTTTTCCATTAATTTGAACAAGCGTTTCGAAACTTCCGATTGGGAAAGATTCAAAACTTTCGCAATCTCTTTTTGTGTCATACCATTATCATAACGCAACTTAAAGATTTGTAAATAGTTTTTGTCTGGCTCTGCTTTATTTATTTTTTCCAATGAATTAATTACGTGTTGTAAAATCTCTTTTCGTAAAAGTTCGTCCTCTGGCGTTGTGCTTAAATCCGCAGGTTCATATACGATTTTTGCATTTGCATAATTGTTAAATGATTCCTGAGAATCAAGAGATATTTCACCAGTAGGGGTAAACCCTGCACGTGTTCTTCTTAATCTGCCCGAATCTTTTAGTACGTTCAATATTGATGTTGTTGCTATCTTCTTTAAATATGCTTCTAAAGTTGCATCTGAAGTTATTGTCTTTACAATATTGACAGATCTTTTGCAGGTCTCGTTGAAGAAATCATCGTATAAATCTTCATTGTTTGCAAATTTTCGGTCAGTTTTTATTATGCGCTCTATTAAGTCTATTTTGTCCTGTGTAAATTCCACTAATTATAGTCCTTTATAACTTTCAGTATTATAGCATATTTACAAATTAATTATAAGCCCTAACTTGAAATCTGGTGTAGGAATCTCTCCAGGAGCGGGTTTTACTACATTTAATGTATCTTTAACAGTTCGTAACACAATGTCATTTATCTGATTTGATCCGCTCGATTTTGTTATTTGGGCATCTTGTACGGTGCCGTCATTTTTTAGTTTTATTTCTACTTTGACTTGGTTTGAGTATGCATATTCTGTGGCTAAAAGTAAGTCGCTTGATAAACTTAGACGAATGCTTTTGCCTGCTGTTTGCAAGTATTTCTTAACCTTGTCGCTGTATGATAAATAGTCCGGTACTTCCCAAGCTAAACTTCTTACTGTTACATAAGGCAGAGGTGTATTGCCGGGCTTTTTGGATTGTGTTGAGGCTGCGGCAGGTTTTTGTTTTGCCTGTGGAGTTTGTTGTTTTGAACTTGGTTTTGCTTTGGCTGCAGGTGCTGCAGGCTCCTGTATATCAGGCGTTTTTGCTGCGGGGGCTTGAGTGTTTATATCAGGCGCATTTGTCATTAAATTAGTATTGTCTGCTTCTGTTGAATTTTCTGATGGCGTTGGAATATTTGTTCCGTCAGATTCTATTGGGTTTTGAGCTAAAATATCTGAGGAATTCTTACTCTTAAGTAAGAAAAATCCTGCCCCACCGGCTATTGCAAGTATTGCAACGACTGCGGCTGCTAGTACTGCTTGTTTCCCCTTGCTTTGTGCAGTATTTGCCGTTGAGTAATTCGGTGTTGTATCTTCGGGTTCGTTTTCATATTCTTCGTTTAAGTCACTTGTACTGCTTGAAATATCATAATTTTTTGTATTGAATAGCATTTCAAGTTTGTCATCTTTTTCGGATGGTTCATCTTTTATTTCTTCTAAGTTTTTGTTTTCTGTGTTGTTTGTTTCGCCTGCTTCTGAGGTGCCAAGTAAGTCATCAATTTGTGATATTAATTCATCTGTTGATAGTTCTGTGTTGTTTGTTTCGTTATCAAAACCTTCTACTCCTGCGATATCATCAGTTACAGTTGATTTTTCAATTTCATCTGCATCCAGATTTAAATCTGTTATGGTGTCTTCAGAAGTTTGTAAAGTTTGTTCTTCGGATTCCATAAGCGCTGGAATTTCCGGTTGTGTTAAATTGGAAACTTCTGTATTTTCTGTATTTGGTATATTTTCTTCCATTGGAAGGGCTTGATTTAATGCGTTATCTCCATTTGCGGATTCTTCTGATAATGGTTCTAAGTTTGTTTCAGCAATTTCAGTCAAGTTTTCGTCTGCTAACATTCTGTCAAGCTCTAAATCTTCTGGCAAAATATCAGGTTGTGAATCTTGAGATGAAATTTCAGTTGCCTTTTCTTCTCTTTCTATTCCGTGTGCCTTTTCATCCTGTAATACTAGATTATCAAAATCTTCAAGTTCTGAGTTTGTAGCATTCGTTGTTGATGTTTTAGGCGCTTCTTCTGTTGTTGACGTTGCTTTTTCTTCTTCTATATCAAGAAGAGGTTCTTCAAGAGTTAGGTCAGCATCATCAAAAGATAATTCCTGTAAAGGTTCTTCCAGTAATAATTCCGGTTCTTCTGAAATGTTTTCTGCTGGTTGAATTTTGTCTGTATCTTCTGTATCTGGAAGTGGGTTTTCTTCTATGTTTTCGGTTGTAGATGTTGAAATATTTTCAAAATCTTCAACATATGTTTCTGGTGCTTGTTGAGCTGTTGTATTATTTACAGAAGGTGTAGAGTCTGTTAATGGAGATACTGTTTCTATCTCGTCAAAGTTCATTGTTTCGGACTGTTGAGTGTTTGTTTGAGTGTTTGTAATTGTATTTTTAGCTGAAGTTGTTGTTGAATCTTCTAAAGCACTGAAATCTACAGTTTCAGTGAGAGGTTCTTCTTGAACAGCCTGATTAGAAACTGGTTCTGTAATTGAGTTTTCGAGAGGCATTATTTCGTCAAAATTCAGTGTTTCTGGAGTGTTTTCCTGCTCTATTATTCCTGAAACTGTAGATTGTTCATTAATTTCTTTAGGGCTATCCTGTGCAATATCATCAAAATCCATTGTCAAAGTTTCTAGGTCTTCTGTTTTTAATTCTTCGGGTATTTGATTTTGGATTGTTTCTTGAGTGGATTCAGTATCCATATTTTCATTAGAAAAATCTTCCAATGAAATTTCTTCAACAGGAGTTTTTGTTTCATTATTCTGTGGTGTCATAACTTCATCAACTGTCAGTTCTGATAGATTTGAAAAGTCGGAAAGTTCATTTAACATATCATCAACTGATGCATTTGTTGTTTCAGATATGCTGTCTTCTGGGGTTAAATCAGGAATATTTCTTTCAAGATTCGTAAAACCGTTAATTATTTCATTTTCATCAGGAAGGTCTTGGGTGTTTGCACTGCCTGCAAAATCTAGTTGCTCAAGAGCTTCTGCTGTTGCCGCCGCTGCAACTTCAAGTGAAGGATAGCTTGAGTCTGTTTCGGGTTTCTTAACTTCGGGTGAGTGCTCTGCTCTGTAAGATAAATTTTCAAAGTTTTCAAATTCTATAAATCTGTCTCTTAGTTTTGCCGATTTTACAAGATTTTTAAGAAGTGTTTTTTTATCTTGTTCTGTAATGTCATGGTCTATCATTGAAAGCATGAGCATATCGGAAGCTTCAATTTCATTTTCTGAAAGAGAGTGTTCTGTATTTCCTTTGAAATTTTTGATAAATTCTTTTAAGTTTGAGGCAGGAGTTAATTTTTCTTTTTCTATAAAATAGTAATTTTCATTTTGGTTGTTTTTATTTATAAGTTTGGGTTCAAAAAATCCCATAAATTTTACATATTTTTTGTCGTTTGACATTAAAAGGACAAGGTATATGTCAGGCAAAATTTCATATTTGAAATGGCTTTTGGGGATAAAGATGAAATTTTCATTGAAGACAATACGAACTTCTATGTGAATATTTTCAAGCATAATGTCTGAAATATCCAATTCTTCAAGAACTTTTTTGATTGAGTGAATGTTGTAGGTGTTTGTTGCATCAACATTTTCGGTTGCTAAGAATTTCTTTATTAACTGAGCGCCTAAGGTGTTGTAGTAAGCTCTATTTTGAATGTCTTCTTTTGCAAAATGTCTTGCGTTTATACCTGCTTCGTTTTTGTCGTTTTCTTCAATATAAATTAGTGTTTCTTGTCCTGCCATTTTCCTAATTTCCTCCCTCTTGTTATATAAGATGACACGGGAATTTAAAATATTCCATTTTTACTGTAAAGTTTTGTAACAAATATTGAAAAAATAATTTTTTTAGGACAAAATAAGTTTTGTTCAGGTTTTATTTTAGTGTTAATAGAAGTAACGCAAGTGTGTATATAAGGAGGTTTTCTCATGATAAATGCTGTTTCGAGTGTTAGTTTCCGTGGTGATGTCGGTGCTAAGAAAGATTTAAATTCGTTAATTAATGATCCTGGAAAGTTTTCAGCTTCTGCTCCGGCTCAGGCAGCACCTCAGCAGCCAAAATCGGATGAAGCCGCTTTTTCTACTAAGCCGGAAAAAGAAAAAAATAATACAGGTAAAATTATTGCAGGTGTAGTTGCTGCCCTTGCGCTTGTTTGGATTGGTTTAGGTTATGCTGTTGGACGTAAAGGTTCACAGTGGACTAAAATCGAAAATCCGGAAGGTATTACTCAAAAATGCAAAAACTTCTTCTATGATATCGGTGAATCTGCTGTTAAAGCTTATGACAATACGCTTGGCAAATGGTTCGGCAAAAAAGCTGAGGATGCAACTGAAGCTGCTGAAAATGCTGCAGAAGGAGCTGCAAAATAATTACAATAAAATTTGTTTAAGTTATAAAAAATCCGCCTTGAAAAAAGCGGATTTTTTATTTAGAATTTATTTTTTCTGAAGTAAATTTTATTCTATAAAATCAGATAAAATATAATTACTTACAAGAATTCCTTCAATTGTCAATTTGCAGCCGGAGAGCGTCTTTTCAAGGTGGGAGCTTTTATAATATTTTGAGAGAATTTTTGAATATTTTTCTTCAAAATTTATCCTGAATTTTTTGTTAATTTTTTCAAAATTTATCCCTGATTTTCGTCGAAAACCAAGAAAAATTTCTTCTTCCAATTGCTCTTGTTTTGAAAGTGTGTGCGTTTTATTTTTTTTGAGCGGATTTAGAATATAATTTTTTAAATTTTCCTGATTTGAATATCTGATATTTTCTTGATATCCATGAGCTGCAACTCCAAAGCCGTAGTAATTTTCATTATTCCAGTAATTCAGATTGTGGCGTGAAAAATATCCTGATTTTGCAAAATTGCTTATTTCATAGTGGTCAAAATCTTTTAGAGTTTTGATTGCTGCAAGATACATTTCTGATTGAAGATCATCGTCGGCAATTTCAGTCGGAGGGTTTTTATAAAAGTAACACCCTTCTTCAATTTTTAGCCCGTAAAGGGAAATATGGCTGACACCCAGATTTTTGGCATGGATTAAGTCGTCTGTAAAACTTTTGAGAGTTTGTTTGGGTAGTCCGTAAATAAAATCAAGATTTATATTTTTAAATCCTGCATTTTGGGCATAATGAACAGCATTTTCAACATCATCAGGCGTATGTTTGCGTCCGATGATATCTAAAATTTCTTTATCAAAACTTTGACATCCGATACTTAATCTGTTGATACCTGCTTTTTTAATTTCCGACAAATATTCTTCACTTATGTGCTCAGGATTAAGTTCCATTGTAACTTCCGTATTTTTGTCGAATTTAAATGGAGATAAGATTTTTTTAATTTGTTTCGCTGTTAAAAGCGAAGGTGTTCCGCCTCCAAGATAAAGAGTATCAAGAAGTTCTCCTTTATAAAATTGATTAATTTCTTTTTTAAGTGCTTCAAGGTAATCTTCAATCAAATCCGGTTCGGCAAACGAGATAAAAGAACAATAACGGCATTTTTGCCTGCAAAAAGGTATGTGAATGTAAGCACTTTTTGTCATACAAAAATTATATCATGGCTTTAAAAACATTAATTAAAAAATGTTTGCGTAAGAGAGAAAATAATTTGAAATTACATCCAACAACATAGGCAAAATCCATACCATAATTGCCGCACCGAACACAGGTTTAAACAGAAAGCTTAACTGAAATACGTTAACCTGTGGTGCTGTTTTTGAAATTACGCCAAGGATTATGTCTTGCCCAAGAGTCGCTAGTAAAACCGGTGAGGCAATTTGTAGCCCCATAAAAAGAACATTTGAACTCATTTTAATCAAATAATTCATATTTACAAGTTCTTTTAAAGGAACGCTAGTTGCAAAAAGCGGAAATATCTCAAAGCTTCTTAAAAAAGCTCTTACAAGCCAATAAACTCCTCCGATATGCATAAAAATTAATACGCCCAAAAGTGACATAACTCTTGTCAAAATCGAAACCTGACTGGAAGTTGTCGGGTCAAGAACCATAGCTGATGAAAGTCCCATCTGCATATTAATCATATCAGCGCCTGCGTCAACTGCAAGTAAAATTAATTGTGCAAGATAACCTATCATTGCACCTACTGCAAAATTTAATAGAATAGAAAGTATAAATGAATCAGTTGTTCCTGCCAATGTGTCAGGTCTTAAAAACGGTCCTATTATAAATGTGAAAAGAAGCGCAAGGCAAATTTTAACCATTCCGGGCACTTCTTTTTTGTTAAAAATCGGTGCAAAACGGAAAAATCCAAGCAATCTTGCGAAAATATAAATTCCTGATGCTAACGCAGCATTCAGGTGAGGAAACATTTTCATTAATTCAATATAAATTGTTTCCATTTAAAAATTATCTCCCAAGAATTGTAGTAGTTTCCGTAAAGTCAGGTTTTGGATTTGGCATCATATTGGCAGGTGAATCTTTCAAGCGTTCTTGATTGTTGATAAAAGGAATTTTGCCGGGATGGCGCATAATGTAATCAATGTTTGTGCTGTCTTTAAATCTGTCCTGCATTTCACCCTTAAACGGAGATGTGTACTTGTAATAGTCACTTGATAAAACATAGTTATCGTTTTTGGTAACTCCGTTAAATGCAAGTGCCATGCCTTCATAAAAAAGGTTTGTAAGCATTCTGATAAAACCAAATCCGCCTATTATGATAATCAAAAATACCCCCAAAATTTTAGGTGCTGCTGCAATTGTCTGTTCCTGAACCTGTGTAACCGCTTGCAAAATACCTACAACAAGCCCTATTCCTGCCGCAACAAGTACGCAGGGCATTGAGATTGCAAGCATTGTTATAAATCCTTTTGACAAATATTCAGCTAAAATTTCTATCATATTATATCCTTTAAAATTTCTAGTTGTAACTTGTGACAAGTCCTTGTACAATTAGCGCCCAGCCATCTACCGCAATAAATATTAAAAGCTTGAACGGAAGCGAAATAATCGTCGGTGATAACATAAACATACCTAAGGCAAGAAGTATGTTTGCAACTACAAGGTCTAACACAATAAACGGTACAAATATTATAAATCCGATTTCAAAAGCTGTTTTTAATTCGCTTATGATATATGCCGGTGCCACCTGCCAGATGGTGATTTCTTCAGGCGATTTGGGCGGAGTTTTTTGAGAAAGTTCCACAAAAAATGCAAGATCACTTTCTCGGGTTTGTTTCATCATAAATTCTTTTAATGGTTTTGAGCCTTCGCTTACTGCTTCAATTATATTGTGGTTCTTTTGATACGGAACATTTCCCATATCATACATTTTCTGAAATGTAGATCCCATCGTAAAAAAGGTTAGAATTATTGAAAGCCCTATGATTACAATTGATGGAGGTACTTGTTGAGTTCCCATTGCGGTTTTTAGCATTGAAAAGACTACCACAAATCTTAAAAAACTTGTCATACAGCAAAATACAAAAGGTAATAGTGAAAATAATGTCATCACTATCAACATTTGTATTACGGGATTTATATCTTTTATTACGGAATCCATTTATTATACCTTCATTTTATTACTTTTATTTTATTTTATTTTATTTACCATACTTTTTAGTACGTTGTTTGGCTTTTTGTTGTTTTTCGGAAATGATTTAATTTCCGGTAAATCATCAATTCCTGATAGAGAATTATCTGCTGCTGATTCGTGTGAGAATTGTTGTCTTGGCGCTGATTGATTTATATTTGTAACCTTTTTATCCACACTTACCGGTCTGTAAACTGTGTTTGCAGCTGCCAGAAGTTCTGTATCAAAATTTGGTGTTGAATTTTTGTTTGGAATGTGATTGTTGTCTTCTAATTTTGCGATAAGAGAAGTTTTATCCGCATCTGAGGCTACCAAAAATCTCTCTTGCCCTGCTCTTATTACGTAAAGCATTTTTCTTGGTGCAAATGATAGGGTATCTTCTATGCTCAAAAAATTTGAGTTTCTTATGCCAAAATTCCCGCTTGAGAATTTTTTGTATACAAACAATGCGAAGAATATAAGACCACACATTGCCATTGTGTATACTCCGAAATTTAAGATGTAATTTCCCATAATCTATCCTCTATCTTGCTAAATTGATTTTTGAGTGCGTGTTAGTGAAATTAAAATTAGATATCTTCATCTTCAAGTTCAAAATCACTATAGTCAAACTCTTCTTCTTCTCCTGCTTGCGGTTCAGGGGCCGGCATCGGTTCTGCCGGACCTTCCGGCTGAGGTGACTGTTGCATTTGAGGTGATGGCTGTTGGATAGGCGATGCTTGCTGAGCATTTTGCATATCTTCAACTTCCTGCTGACCTTTTTCTACTATGTCAGAAATTTTTACCCCATAGCGGTCATTTATGATTACAAGTTCTCCGTGGCCAATAACTTTATTTTCGACTCTGAGGGTTACTTTATTGTCGTAAAGTGCTGCGATATCAACCACAAGACCTTCTTCTATTTTCTTCAAATTGCCGAGAGTTATCTTTACGGGATCAAATTCTGCGTACATATCGACTTCGATACTGTCCCATAAAGTATTTGTATTTTCGGTATTTTCGTCCATTTTATATCCTCCGTCCCCGTCAAGCGGATGTTCAAGTCCCATATTCGGGTTTATGCTAAAGTCTTTTTCATAATCTTTAAGTATAAATCTCATTATATCTAGCTTGCTATTTTCAAGAAGAATAATATCTTCCGGTGCAAGCTCTTTCATTTCTTTTACGGTAAATCTTGTTGAGCCGATTTGGATTTTTGCTTTTATCGGGCATTGGTAAAAGTCTGAATATTCAAACTTGTCTTCTGTTGATACAACTTTGTTTGCTTCCAGTCTTACTGAGGGTATTGATATGATAAATTTGCCGGCTTCTCCATCTTCCTTATTTTTCACAATAAAAGTCAGGTGAATCATATCAAAATTTGTGCGTTTAATGTTGACAACAGGGGTTGGGGTAATGAATTTAGCCATAATTCTGAACATGTAATCATTAAACGCTGTTAAAACTTCGCCTTCCAAGTCTGTAATTCTGTTAATATTGAAAGCTCGGTTTCCGCGTCCTAAAGCTTTCTCAAGCAGCATGCCAACTGTTTTTGAGGAAATTCTAAAGAACATATCATAAAGTTTGTCTATTCTGATTTTTGTTACAAAATAGGGTTCTTTTGTCATTAATAAGTTTATATTTTTGCTTACCGCAACAAGCTCAAATCTAAATCCAGGCAGAAAAAAACCGTCGCTTGACTTTTGCGCTGCGATTGGAAAAACTTTTTTAAACCAGTCATATTCCGCATATAAATTATCGCTGACCGGTATTTTGGTATGCTCAAGAGCTTGTAAGATATTTTCCATTATTTTGGCTATCCCTTTAAACTAAGAAATGTATAATTTCCCTCTGATACAGTATAATATTTTTTTTCACACCGTTTCAACTTTGTAATGTATTTTAACGAAAAGTCAATTTTTTATAATCTAAAATTTTTTTACAAATTCTGCGATTTCACAAGCGTCAATTGTGCCGATTACAATTTCAAAATCTAAGCCTGAATTATTTATTTCGGTTTGCAATTCTTTTTTCATGTGCGCTAAAAGCCCTGGTATTATGATTTTTCTGGTTTTTACTTTTGATGCAAGATTGTAATTTTTTAAAGTTTTCACAACCATATGGGCTGTAAATTTTTCCGCTGACCATGCTGTTAAAACACTCATTCCGTCTGCCGGTGTTACTATTAAATACGCGGGGCGAGGAAGTTTTTCCAATTCATTTGCAACTGCAAAAAATGTAAGAGCAAAATTTGTCGTTAAAAATATAAGCGCATTTTCGTCTCCGCCGTTAAATTCGTATATTTTGGGTTCTACTTTCAGCGGTTTTCTAGGGTCTGTAAAAATATTTTCTCTTAACAGCATAAGTGATGCCATAAGACTTTCATTCAGTTCTTCAAACAATAGCATATTTGCATATTTGCAAATGTAAAATGATGCTTTTGCGCTTAATTCATTGAAACTTTGTTGCGAAACAGCAGGAAAATATACGCAAACAGGATTTGAATATTTTTCGTCTTTTTCTTTTACTGCTTTTTCTCTTGTTAATTTCAATTCCTGCGCTGTTTGGGTGAAATTTTTATCCTCAATTATTTTTATCGGAAGTTTTTCAAATTCTTCAAAAGTTATAATTTGATTTTTCGTAAATTGTTCCTGTATTTTTTTAGCTTTTTCTGCTGTTGCATTTTTTAAAATAACAAGATCTATTCTTTTGGGTTTATTCAAAATATTTATTTCAAAATCAGAAATTCTTTTTAATTTTTCATCAAAATTTTTATCTTCACAATCGACTAAAATGCAAAGAGCTGTTGGATTTATGAAAGTTTTTTCATGTCGAAAAAGTACATTTTCTCCGCCGATTTTTAATCCCTTAATATCAATCGTTTTTTGTGCAATTTTGTTTGATTTTTCAACAAGATTTTTGAGTTCATCCGGAAAAAACGGACATTTTTCGGTTTCTGTTTCGCCTTTTGCAAGCTTTAGTGCATAAGCCATGCAAGTCGGAAATCCGCATTTTTTGCAGTTGGAATTTTCTGCCTTTTGGGCTGCAGGTAAATATTTGAAAATTTTTAATCCTGATAATTCCATTTTATTTTAGTCCTTTTAATGTTTTTAATGTTTGTGGATGATTTACTGCGATAAGATTTGCGCCTGCAGCTCTTACGGCACTTGTAGCTGTAATCTCAAGAAAAATCTTTCTTTCTGCTAAGTTTCCCCAGCTTTTTGAAAAATCTTCTGATTTGGCTTCTTTGGTTTTTAAAGCTTCTTCTCCTGCAAATGAGATTATCGGCATTGATAGATATTTATCTTTTAAGGCTTCTTGTTTTATTTTTTCAATTATACTGTAACCGTATTCAAAGCCGTATCCAAGGCCTCCTATGTCTGTGTCTATTATAATCTTTTCCAATGGTTGACCAAGATCTGAAGATAAAATGTTTAGTTCTTTGGTTAAATTTATGTCTATGGGGGATTTTAAAACTACATAATGCTTATCTTTTGTGTAAGGAATAATACTTTTATAAGTGTTTTCATTTGCTGAAGAAATTATTGCTTCTCGGTCAAGATTTTTAACAAGCTCAGGAAGCAATTCTCTATCAATTTCATCATCTCCGCAACCCCTTATCATTAGTGGCAAAGTTATGTAAGGAAGAACTTCTTTTAATGTATTAATAGCTTTTTTAATTTCATTTTTACTTTTGATATTAAATCTTAATCCGATAATATCAGGTAATAATTTTTGAGTACAATTAAGCGAATTTAAGGCGCCTGCGCTGTTTTGTGGAGTGAAAATCTGTGCAAAATATTCTGCGCAGGCGCCTTGCTGTTCTTTTAAATTTCCTTCCAAAAAAGGAAATCCGTTTTCAGGATTGAAAACAGGAATTTCCATAATATATTTTGAGTTTTGCGGAAAGCCTTCAAGTGATTCTTTTATTATGCTTTCCAACGATTTATTAGGCATTTCTATCACTTTTTACTTTTTCCATTAATTCGTTAAACTCTTTTTCATCCAAAGTTTCACGTTCAAGAAGATTTTTAGAGATATATTCGAGCATATCACGGTTTTCAGTTAGAAGTTTTTTAGCGATTTCATATCTTTCATCGACAATTTTCTTAACTTCTTTGTCAATTTCTGCTGCAATTTCGTCGGAATAATCTCTTTTCATTCCAAAATCACGGCCTAGGAAAATATTTTGTTCGTTTTTGCCGTATGCCATATTGCCCATTTTTTCGCTCATACCGTATGCTGTTACCATATTGCGAGCCATATTGGAAACTTTTTCAAGGTCATTGCTTGCGCCGGTTGTGATAGAATCTTTGCCATAAACTATTTCTTCCGCAACTCTGCCGCCTAAGGTCATTGTGATTGTATCCAAAATTTGTGATTTTTTCATCGTTAGGTGGTCTTTTTCCGGTAAAACCATCGTGATACCGAGCGCCATACCTCTTGGAATGATTGAAACTTTATGCAATGGATCACAGTTTTTAAGAAGTTTTGCAAGAAGGGCATGACCGACTTCGTGGTAGGCTGTGTTTTCTTTTTCTTCATCAGTAATCATTCTGCTTTTCTTCTCGGGGCCTGCCATTACTTTATCAATTGCTTCTTCAAGATTTTCCATTGTGATAAGTTTTTGGTCGTGACGTGCTGCAAGAAGGGCTGCTTCGTTCAATAAGTTTTGCAAATCAGCACCTGAGAATCCGGGTGTTCTTTTTGCAAGAGTTTTAAGCTCAACATCTTTATCAAGAGGTTTGTTTTTTGCGTGAACCTGTAAAATCTGTTCACGACCTAAGATGTCGGGTTTGTTAATTACAATCTGGCGGTCAAAACGTCCAGGACGCAAAAGCGCATTATCCAGAATATCAGGTCTGTTTGTTGCTGCGATTACGATAATATTTGTGTTTTCATCAAAACCATCCATTTCAACAAGAAGCTGGTTAAGAGTTTGTTCTCTTTCGTCATGACCTCCGCCCATTCCGGCACCTCTCTGGCGACCGACGGCATCAATTTCATCAATGAATATAATGCATGGCTGATGTTTTTTTGCTTGGTCAAACAAATCTCTTACACGGCTTGCACCTACACCGACAAACATTTCGACAAAATCAGAACCGCTGATTGAGAAGAACGGAACTCCTGCTTCTCCTGCGACTGCTTTTGCCATTAAAGTTTTACCTGTTCCTGGCGCACCTATCAAAAGTACACCTTTCGGAATTTTTGCACCAAGTTTTATGTATTTGTCGCCGTTTTTCAAAAAGTCGACGATTTCTTCTAGTTCTTTTTTCTCTTCATCAATGCCTGCAACGTCTTTAAATGTCGTTTTTACTTTGCTGTCAAGCATTAATTTGGCTTTGCTTTTGCCGAAAGACATCGCTTGAGAGCCACCTGCTTGAATGCTTTTGGCGGTTACGACAAGAAGAATTATGAATAAAAGAGGCAATAACAATGAACCTATTAAACTCATTACTTGCGAAGATTCACTCGGTTTTTTAACCGCAATTTCTGCGCCTGACTCTTCAAGTTTTTTCATAATATCAGGATCGTATGGTGTCAAAACTTTGTATTGCAAAACAGGAACTTGCTTTTCCACAACAGGCATGAACGGATTCGGTTCAATGTTTGTTGTATTCTTTTGGGTTTCTTGTTTTGGCTGCTCTTTTGGTATTGCAATTAAAAAGTTGTCTGCTTTCTCTATTTTACTGAATTCTTTATTGCTAAGTTTTTCCAAAAAATTGGAGTATGAAAGCTCTTTTGTTTTGGTAACAGGGCCGCCCATAAATACTGATGCTGTGAAAATTACTACCACTATTGCTAGTATTATGTACCCCGCAGATTGACTCTTATTCATTAAGTTCTCCCTTAAATAATTATTTGCAACTCAAGTATGATCATTATACAGCAAAAATTTAATATAGTATAGCCATTTGGTAAAAGACCTTAATATAAATCTGTTTATTTCTTCTTTTCCATCTATACAAAGGATTGATTTTTATTTAAATATCGTTAAAATATCTGTATGAAAAAGCTTATTATTTTTGCAATGATTTTTTTTACTGGAATGGCTGCTTCAGCCAAAAATGTTGATTACGAAGAGGTTTATCGTAGTCTTGAAGTCCCGACTCACAGGTATATTCATGATGTAGATCCGGGTGAGTATTATGATACGCAAACTTCTACCTGGTCTCCTTATCCGTTATTCAGGCTTTCAAGTACTATTTATTTTAAGTCTATTGCAATAGAACCAGGATATTATGTGCTTACTCCAAGAGAGCACGAGGGAAATTGGTATATCTTGTTTAAAGATAGCGGAAAAGTAAGATATATTATTCCTGTTTATGAAAGAGATATTGTGCCTGAAACTTTTTATGAAGATAATATCCCGCAAAAAAAATTAACCATAACACAAAGTTGGCATATAAAAGCGCTGGATACAATCGGCAAAATTTTCCCAAGTGCAAAACGAAAACCTACACCGCAAACTTTTTTAGAAGCTACTGATCTTGATCATAACTATCTTTCTCTTGTTATTTATTGGGGAAATTATAGATATTACACAATTTTTAGAACGATTCAATTGTAGTCTAGTTTAAAAATTATATGTTGTAAAAAGGCGGGCATTTTTTTAATGCCCGCCTTTTTTATTCTCTAAAACTTTAATTACTTAACAAGTTCTTTGAATTTTTTACCAGCAGTAAATGCAGGAACTGTTTTAGCAGCAATTTTCAAAGCAGCGCCAGTTTGTGGGTTTCTGCCTGTTCTTGCAGCTCTTTTTCTTGGTTCAAAAGTACCAAAGCCTACTAGAGTTACTTTTTTGCCTTTAGAAACTGTTTTTTGAATTGTTTCCAATGTAGCAGCGATTACATCACCAGTTGCTTTTTGTGAAACTTTAGCTTTTTTTGAAACTTCTTTTACCAATTCTTCTTTGTTCATTATGAACCTCCTTCTTACCTTTTTCGCCTACGGGTTAGCAGAAACCATTCTCTCTTCCGCATGCATTTTGTATTCGACAAAGCTATTATATCATTTTATTAGTTTTTGGCAAGGGGGTTTTAGGATTTTTTTTTCGGTTTTTATAAATATATTAAGGTTTACAGCAGAATAACATTGCCGAAATGCTTTTAGTTATTATGTATTAAACTTATTACTAATTAACCGAAGTTTCACTTACTTTGGCAAATTTTATATTTTGGAAGAAATAGCTAAGTATTTGGTAGGCATTGTAACCTTCTTTAGCAAGGTTGTTTGCTCCATGTTGTGACATTCCGACTCCGTGACCGTTCTTTTTAACGTTTCCGTCAAATGAAGGAACAGAGCGGATGAAAGGTAAATCATTTCCCCAAACTGCGGATGCGTTTATTGTTTTGCCGCCTGCTGATGCAGAATAATATGCAGGAACTACTTTCATATTGTATGTTAAAACAAGTCCAGAGGTGCTTTCAACAGCTTCATTTGTTTTTGTGGTTTCAGCTGAAGCGCCGCCATAGGCTTGATCTTCGGGCGTGTCTTTAAGGTCAAATCCTAAAGAAGCTCGTTTACCTAAGTTTGCAAGTGCATAACTTCTTGCTGCAATTGCTTGTGCTTTAAGGGCTTCCAATTCCCAGCCAGAAGGCATTTCTGACGGGACTACGCCTTTTAAGTAATCTTCTAAATCCAAATCATTTATAACTGTTAGTTTTTTATTTTTATTCTGGATAATTAAAATTCCTCGATACCATTTGTCTTTTGCGCTAACAAATCCATCTTCCGGAGCCTTTAAGACTACGTAATCAGAATAAATCTGATAAAATTTCCCTTTTAATCCTATTGCCATTGTGTTTTTGTATGGGATAATTTCGTATCCTTTCATAGCTTCAAGGGTTAAGACGGTTTTGTTTGTATTTGCATCAATAAGTGAGGTCTCGGCGGAAGCACCGATACCTATGCGGTCAACTCCTGATTGCAAGCCGATTTTAATTGCATAACAAGGGTTTGCTAAGGTCGACAGCATAAAAATTATTGCAGCTGAAAATAATGCCCTCTTCATATTTTATATTATAGCACATATCAAACTTTTTGGACTAAATCTTTTGATTGATTTTACTTGTTTTCAGGGCTTTTTTCTTGTTTTTCTGTTTGAGGTTTGGCAGAATCTTGTTTGTCGGGTTTAACTTTTCTTTCTATTCCAAGTTTTCGCATAATATCTTCTGCATAGAATTTACCGACTTCCTGAGCTGCAGCATAGGAGCCCATTGAACCGCATACAAAAAGTATTCCTTTTAAAATTGAGGCGGCTTTCCCTGTATGTTTTGAGTTAATTATTGCTTCTGAAATCCATCTTAGGGCAGATTTTTGAGGAACTTTTTGGGCTGCTGTTTTGAATGCTGATTCTGAAAATATACCGTTAAAGTGCATTTTCATTAACGCTTCACCCAAAAACATCCCTGATAGTGCTGTTGCTTCTGTTATTCCATCGTGCACTTTGTCATCAGACATTGCAACTTTGATTACGCTAGAGGCGCAAATAAGAGGGTTTACGTTGTCAGCTGTGAATTGTAAAGCTTTTCCGGCATAGCCTGCTATTTTGTTGTCTGCAGCGAAACTTTGAAGTGCTTTCATTGCGCTTCTTGCAGAGGCTGAAAATATGTTGTCGTATTTTGAGATTTCTTGAATTACACCTGTACATTGACCGACTGTTACGACACTTCTGCCGATTTCTCCGTTTTTGGTCTTTTCGGCATTTCTATATGCAAATATTGTTGATGCTACCGGACTGAACACGATATTTAACCTTTACACACTACATTACATATATATAAAGTTTTTGATGATGTGAAAATTGCTTTAAGTTAAATTTTTTTTACATTTGTTACATTAAGATATTACGATTTGCGGTAGTTTTTATTCTTGTCAATTGACGGTTGATATGATGTAAATTTGTTTTTGTAGTAAAATAAAAGAGAGTATAGGAGATAAAAAGATGTTGAGCGGACCATTTTTAGATAGAAATTGGATGGGGCAGAACCCTGATTACGACAAGTCAGATGTTATAATGTTAGGTTTACCTTTTGACGGTACAGTTTCTTATAGGCCGGGGTCAAGATTTGCACCTGAGCAAATTAGACTTGCAAGCTGGGGATTGGAAGAATATTCGCCATATTTTGACAAGGATTTGGCCGATGTGAATTTCCATGATGCAGGCGATTTGGAGTTTCCGCTTGGCAATACTTACAAATCTCTTGATGTAATTGAAAGAAACGTTACGGACATTTATCGTGATGGGAAGAGGGTTTTTGGAATAGGCGGCGAGCATCTTGTGACTTTGCCTGAGATTAAGGCTGTTTTTAAATTCTATAAAAATCTTGCAATTGTCCATTTTGATGCCCATACGGATTTAAGAGAAGAGTATATCGGGGAAGAAATGTCGCATTCGGCTGTAATCCGCCATTGTTCAAAGATTGTCGGACCTCAAAATATTCGCCAAATAGGTATAAGATCAGGTATGAAAGAAGAATTTGAGTTTATGAAAACTCATAACACTTTGGCTAAGAAATTTTCAGATCTTGATGCTTTGAAAGATAAAAAAATATTCGTAACGGTAGATTTAGATGTGCTTGATCCTTCCGTAATGTCAGGTACAGGCACTCCTGAAGCGGGCGGATTTGAATTTAACCAGCTTTTAGATTGGTTCAAGTATCTTAAAGACTTTGATATTGTTGGAGCGGATGTTGTCGAATTGGCGCCGGATTATGATGCATCAGGGGTTTCAACTGCCGTTGCTACAAAAGTTATACGTGAATTGTTGATGATTTTATAAATTAAAATAAAAAGTCAAGTTGTTTTAGGGGAGCAAACTTTATGATAGACAGGATTAACTTTTTAAAAGATGAAATTAACAAGCATAATTACAATTATTATGTAGAGGATAATCCGACTATCAGCGATTTTGAATATGACAAGATGTTTGCTGAATTAAAGAAGCTTGAAGAAGAAAATCCAGAACTTCAAACTCCTGACAGCCCGACGCAAAGAGTTGGTTCAATAAGCGAGAAATTTCTGCCGTATAAGCATAAATACCGTCTTTACAGTCTTGATAATACCTACAATTATGAGGATTTGGAAAGCTGGTATGAAAAGATTTCGCAGAATTTTAACGATAAAGTTGAACTTGTTTGCGAGTTAAAAATTGACGGGCTTGCGATAGCACTGACTTATGAAAACGGGATTTTTACAACCGGCGTCACCAGAGGCGATGGAGTTACGGGTGAAAACATTACAACAAATCTTAAAACCGTAAAAGCAATTCCCTTAAAGTTGTTTAAGGATGTAAATGTCGAAGTTAGAGGCGAAATTTATATGCCGAAAACATCTTTTGAAAAATTGAATGAAGAAAACATTTTAAAGGGCGAAAAACCATTTGCAAATCCGAGAAATGCTGCGGCAGGATCAATAAGACAGCTTGATAGTACGATTACCGCAAAGCGAGATTTGTCAATATTTGTTTATAATTCGAGCTTTGAAAATATCGAAAATCCGCCAAAAACTCATTATGAAAGTATGCAAAGATTAAAGGAATTAGGATTTAAAATCAATCCTAACATCAGGCTTTGTCAAGATATTTCAGAGGCCATAGAATACTGTAAAGAGTGGGAAAATAAGCGTTTTGAACTTAATTACGCAACAGACGGGGTTGTTATAAAGGTAAACAGGCTTGCTTATCAAGAGGAACTTGGTTTTACGGCAAGAGCGCCAAAGTGGGCAACGGCATTTAAGTTTCCGCCCGAGGAAGCGACAACGGATCTTCTTGATATCGAACTTAATATAGGGAAAACAGGTGCAGTGACACCTGTTGCGATTTTGACTCCTGTTAATCTTGCCGGAAGCACCGTTGCAAGAGCAAGTTTGCATAATTTTGATGAGATAAAAAGGCTTGATGCAAGGATTGGTGATAAGGTTGTCATTAAAAAAGCAGCCGAAATTATTCCAAAAGTAATTAAGGTTGAAGAAAGTGAAAAGCACTTTGAACTTCCTGCCTATGTGCCACCTCAAACCTGTCCTGTATGCGGTTCGGAGCTTGTAACAAGAGCAGAAGAAGTTAATCTTTATTGTTCAAACCCGAATTGTCCTGCATTGTTAAAATCAAAACTTGAATTTTGGGTATCAGGTGATGCTATGGATATCGATAACATTGGGCCGGGGATTATTGAACAGCTTTTTAACAAAAATCTTGTTAAAAATCCGATTGATTTGTATAAATTGTCAAAGGAAGATTTCTTTAAGCTTGATAATGTGAAAGAAAAATCCGCAAATAATATGTATGAGTCAATTCAAGCCAGCAAAACCCGTTCTTTAAGTCGATTTTTGACTGCTCTTAATATAAAGCATGTCGGGAAAGAGACCGCAGAAATAATCGCAAATGAATTTAAGACTTTGGATAATTTGTATCATGTAAATTCAGTGGATCTTACTGCAATCCCCAATATAGGTTCAAAAATCGCAATAGAAATTAGAGAGTATTTTAATGATGAAAAAACTTTAAAATATTTGGATGAATTTAAGGCTTTAGGTATAAATCCTGTTCAGGAAGTTGAACAGGTAAGTGATATTTTAAAAGGTAAAACGCTGGTATTGACCGGAACTTTGCAAAATATGACGAGAGATGAGGCTCAAAGTGTTATCAAGTCACTTGGCGGAAAACCTTCATCCTCTGTATCTAAAAATACGTCTTATGTAATAGCAGGTGAAAATCCGGGTTCTAAATTTGATAAGGCTAAAAATTTAGGTGTTATAATATTGACAGAAGATGAATTTCTTGAAATGATAAAAACGAATTCCATACCTTTTGAAAAGGAGGGAAATAAATGAGAAAAAACGCTAAAATAGTACAAATATCAGGTATAAGAGGACTATTATTTATAATTTTTGTGGTTGTATGCCTTGCAGCAGGATTTATCGTATTCCCTGGGCTTGTTGGAATGTGTCTGTGGAATTGTCTTCTGGCCGCCAGTTTCGGAGTTCCTGAAATAAATATTTTTCAAGGGATTCTCTTATGGGGAATTGTTGCTCTTGGAATATATCTTACAAGCGGAAGATTTTCGTTTGTACAGTTGAAGCGTCCTGCGCAGCTCGATGAAGATGAAATTCAGGACTTGATGACTAAAATTAAAGCACGATCACAAGGAGCAAAAATTAATTCAATAATTTTAAATTCGGAAAAATTACATAGCAAGGAAAATCTCGAAGCAAAAGAGAATTCCGCAACTTTATCAGAAGAGAAGAAAAAGGAGAATTTATGAAAAGATTTTTAGTTTTAGCTGCATCAGCAGCAGTTGTAGCAGGTTTTGCAGTAAGTTCAACAAATGCGGCAGTAACTGTTACAGAAAGTCCTGAACGCGGTTATGTTACAATTAGCGCATCTGCTAATAAAGAATTGACACCTGATTTGGCAGAAATTTCAATTTCTGTTGTCACATCTGATAACAAATCAATGCAGAATGCAACTTTGGAAAATAAAGAAATTTCAGGCAAAGTTTATACTGCTTTAAAAGAAATGATTAATACCGAAAACGGGGATTATGTAAAAACTTCAAATTTCAGAGCAAATCCTATCTATACATATTCTTCAAACGGCAAAAAAAATCTTAGCAAATATGAAGTTTCAAATACAGTCATGATTCAAACAAAATCTATTGACAAAGTTGGAGATATGATTGATAAAGCAATTTCTTTAGGTGCAACAGATGTAAGCAATTTAAGCTTTACACTTTCAAAATACGAACAGGAATGTGATGCTCTACTGGCAACAGCAACTCAAAGAGCACGTGCACAAGCTGATAGCATAATAAAAGCTGCGGGTTCATCAATAAACGGTATAAAAACAATTAACGGAAGCTGTTCTCCAAATACGCCATCAAGAGTAACTTATAGAAATATGATGCTTAATGCAAAGGCAGCAGACGCAGTTGCAGCAGAAGGTTCTTCTTATGGAGAGTCAATTCCTGTACAAGCAGGGGCTGTGAAAATTTATGCTAATGTAAATGCAAGCTTTTTTGTTAAATAGTTAAGAAGAAAATTTGTTTTATAATTTAAATCGGAGATTCTTCGTATTTGTTCGGAGAATCTCCTTTAATTAAAAATCTTGTAAACTTTTGCAAACTTTTTAGCAAAAAAAAACTTTTAGGGATTTTATAATATCGGCTAAAAAGGTTAACCATGAACGTATCAAAAATATACAATTTTAATGTAATCAAATCGGGAGTTGCGCCATTTGGCGAAAATGTTTCAGGTGAAACAAGAAATTATGCTGAAGAACGCAGGCGATCAGAGAAAAAAGCTTCTGATTTTTTAAAAGGAGCAGTAACAGTTTCTGCAGTAATTTTGGCTGCGGCTTATGCAGCTAAGCACGGTGTTTTTAGAAGAAGTCCCAAACCTCAAGCTCAACAGGTTACAAAACCTGCAGAGCCTCAGGTTACAGAATCTATACAGGAAATTTTTGCGCGAAGAAGTCCTGTAGCGCAAACCCCTGCAAAATATACCAGAGTAGAAGTTCCTGTTGAAGGAAACAGAGCTGAAAGATTAAGCCGTAATTCAATAGATGATTTAATTCCTGTTTCTTTGGTAGATATTCAAAGATATAAAAAATGTAAAAATTCATCCGAGAAAAGTGTATTTTGGAGAGAGTTTCAAAATAATGTTGCTAATATGTCCTATCGTAGGCAATATGAAGCTTTATCTTGCTTTTTAGACTTTATAAAGACTATAGATCCTAGTGAAGTAACAGCAACTCCTGTATTGAGAAGTTTAAAACGTGATAATTACGAGCGTTTTATGCAGAAGATTATGGAATTTACAGAGGCAAATCCTGAATATCATAAGGTGTTTTGGAAAGATGAAGTTAAATATGCCGATAATTATAAAAAATATTTAAGTGGTGGTGAAAAATTAGATTTAGCCGTAAGAGATGTTATATTTCCGCCTGTAGGCTCAGAAGGTTTTGCTGATACAAGTTTACGTAATGATTTTTGCAGAAACAGTTTGCATTTGATTTCAACATTACCTGAAGACAAACAAATTTCGGAGTTGAAGAGTTATTTCGACTTTATAAAAAAAGTCGGTTCAGACAGGCTTAAAGGGATAAGCATTCTTAATATGAGATATTTTTCACAAAGTAATCTTGAAAGTGCAAGAGAAGCAGCTGCCACTTTTGCAAATGAAAATCCGGGATTTAAGCATTCTATAATAGAAGCTTTATCAGGTGAATTTATTGATTATTCAAAGAAAAGTACAGTGTTTGCTGATGAGATAAAAGCCTTTTTATTTGGGCCGGCAAAAGATGGAAATTATGTAAATTTAGGACGCAGAGCTGCGTTCTTTACAAATAGCGAAAATTATATCGCAAAGCAATCACCTGAAAACCAAGTAGGGGAGTTTAAAAAGTATCTAGATTTTATAAGAAGTATAGATGCTGAACAAGTTAAGGATTCAATATTATTTATTCCGGGCAAGTTTGCAGGAGAAAATAATTTAAAAATTGCACAAGAAGCAATAGATTTCGCAAAAAACAATCCTCAGTATACAGATACAATTGTAAGTAATTTGGTTTCTTATGAACCTGATGCAGCTTTTGCTTTACGCTTGGCTGGCAGCAAGTTTAGACTTGATGCAGGTGATTATGAATACAATATGCATGCTGATAATATAATAAAAATTCGTAGAATGCTTATGGATTCAGGGCTTGTATGTGATACCAAAACTCGTCTGAAGAATCGTCAAGATTGGTTGGATCAAGGTTTCTCAAGTGTAAATCAGTATATGTTAGGTTTTCAATATAGTCCGAAAGTTGCTGATATAAGACGTGCTGCTTTTGAATATGATATGAAACAAGGGATTACAAGAGCTGAGGCGGATGAATTTGTAGAAATGCTTACTTCTGCTGATACGATTATCAAAAAAAGGTCAATGGCAGATGTTTTAGAGGAATTAAATAAAGAAAATATTCCGTCAGATAAAGCACAGAATTTATTTAATCAGTTAATAGAAAACAAATCCAGAGTAAGACAAAAAGCCGCAGAAGTTGACTGGTCGCAGGTTGCAGAGGACAAAATACAACCAACAACAGAATGGTTGGAAAATTCCATTGCTGAAATAAATTCAGGATCAGACAAAGTATATCAAGAATTTGAGCAAATGGGATTGAGCAGGGAAAGGGCAGAAACAATGTTACAAGCTCTTACTACTCCTATAGAGCATACAAATACAGAGCTTAAATACGGTATGACGTTGGATGAAATGATTGCCAAAATAAACAACTCAGTTATTTCGTAATCTGCATAAATGATTTTACACTTCTACCCGTAGAGTTTTCTTCTGTAGAAACGACTTCAATTTCGTCTTTGTAATTGAAAGATGTTGAGCTACCACCATCAAAAGCCATAGCACGAGTAAGCCCAAGTTTTTTGCAATATTCCTGAACTTCATACAAATCCATCGGATGTTTATCTGTGATTATTAAAATATGAAGATCGTCATCTTTAAGTCCAATTATGGTTCTAGCCGTTTTATGAAGTACAGAAGCCGATTCTCGAATTACTCTGCCATCTTTTTTTACGACGAAAAATTCTTCTTCCAGTCTTAATTGCGGCAAAATTAAAGGTCCACCCTGAGCGGATGTTTTTATAAAACAGCTGAAGTCTGCAGATGTATTATGTGGGACAATTGCGTACTTCAAAGCTTTTTCAGATGTGCATTCCAAAATTCTAAACTCTGTCCTGTTGAGGATTTTTGTTAAATTTTGCCTTAATTCAGGATTATTAAGCAGATTTTCATTAAAATGCGGATCTTCAGAAGTTATACTATCGGTAACTATATAAGAGATTGATTTCCCGTTATCAGGGTCAAAAAATCCTGCGTTAATCGTAAGTATTGCATCAGGATTAGCTTTGTGAGCTTCGCTGTTTGTAATAAGGCTTTCGCTGGAGATAAATTTTATTTTTTTCTTAACCTTATCCCCTGTTACGGTTATATGATAGATCCCGTCATTGAAATCTACTTTAACAGGTTCTGCTCCAAAACAAAAATTTCCGATTAATATTGCAAAAATTGCAATTAATATTTTCTTCATTTTATAAGTCCTTTGATTTGTAAAACCCTACGATTCCGCAAAAGAATGCCAAAGGCGGGAATAATGCTGTAATTAACGGAGGCAAAATTCCTTTTTCTGCCAGAAGATCAAAAAATGGCAGAGTTATATAATATAAAAATATACATCCGATAGCAATAGTAAACCCAACTAATCTTTGTTCTCTCGGTTTGCTAAATCCAAGTAGTGTTCCCATAATAGCAAGTAAAACGCAAACAAATGGGTGGAAAAATCTTTGTAAATACTTGTTTAGCATAAATCGGTATTCTTCTGTTAAGCCTTCTTTTTTAAGAAGTGAAATATAATTTTTTAAATCATTATTTGTAATATCTCTGTCACGTTTTGTGCTGTAGGACATAAGAGTAAATGCATTTTGTGCAGATTCCCCATTAAGAATATCCATTTGTTTGATTTTCTTTATGCTTTGGAATATTCCGTCTGAATTAACTTTGTATTCGGTTAAATCTCTTAAATCCCAATGATCGTCATAGCATTTACCGGTTTTTGCTACATAAATTTCTGACAACTGATGTACATCGTCGTATTGTTTTTTTGAAAAATCAAGCACTATTACGTTAGACATATCTCCCATTGAAAATCTGGAAACAACAACTGCCATTTTCGGATGTCCGCCATCGTCTTTTTGAGTATAAATATATTGTGTAACAGGTCTGCTTCCTCTAATATCCATAAGTTTCTGGCATGACATCGGAATAAGTTTGTCATAAGTAACGAAGCACATAGCTGTAACTATAAGACTTAATATGAAAACCGGTGCCAGAATTCTAAAAAACGACATTCCGACAGCTCTAAAAATGGTAAGTTCACTGTCTTTGCTAAGCTTGTCAAAAGTAAAAAGAGTTCCAAGAAGCAGGCCGACAGGAAAAGCTTTTCCCAGAATTTTGGGTAATTCATAAAATAATATAAGAACTGCAGTTTTTGCTGAATAAACGCCCTCTAAAGTTCTTTTGATGGTGTTAAGAAGCATTTCCGGCGCAATCCATACAACTGTGAACAAAAGTATCGCAGCAAATGTTGCCCAAAATACTTGTGAAAATATATATTTGTCATAAATTGTAATTTTAAAAGACTTCATTAAAGTGCGAAATCCTTTCCGAGATAAAATTCTTTAGCAACAGGATCAACTGCAACGTCAGCACTCTTTCCTTGAATTTTGATTTTGCCGTCAAAGATTACATAAGCACGATCAGTAATAGAAAGAGTTGCTTTTGGGTTGTGGTCGGTAATTAATACCCCAAGTCCTTTTTCTTGAGAAATTTTTCTTATGTTATCTTTAATTTCACCTATTGCAATCGGGTCAATTCCGGCAAAAGGCTCATCAAGAAGCATGAAATCTGGACTGGCAGCAAGCGCTCTTGCAATTTCTACCCTTCGTCTTTCTCCACCTGATAGAGATACGGCTGCATAGCTTCTTAGTCTTAAAATCCCAAATTCTGTCAAAAGTTCTTCAAGTTTTCTTTTCTTTTCATCTTCGGTCAATTTTTCATTCATTTGAAGAACAAGTTTTATGTTATCCTCAACTGAAAGCTTTCTAAAAATTGAGGCTTCTTGCGGAAGATATCCGATACCTGCTTTTGCTCTTAAATTCATAGGCCAAGATGAAATATCTTGATCATCAAGCATAATTTGACCGCTGTTTGGTTTGACAAGCCCGACAACCATATAAAATGTTGTTGTTTTTCCGGCACCGTTAGGGCCTAATAGACAAACAACCTCTCCTTTATTGATGTTAAACGAGATGTCATTAACAACGCTTCTGTCACCGTATATTTTTATCAGGTTTTTAGCTCTAATCTCCATTTCCTTACCCCGTTTCATTTAATGACAACATTTTACTTAAAATATTTTCCCTTTGCAATTTAATATTACGGAATGAAACGAATTCTGAATATGTATATTATTAAGATATGTTAAAGATATAAAAAGTATATGTTACATGTTCAAAACATGAGGGTATACCATGAGTATAAAACCATTTTCTTTTTCTTTATTTTCTCCTACACACTAACCTTTTACAATGAGATAAAGCCGCGAAAGCGGCTGTTATTTTTTTTATGGGGTTAAAATTAAAAGAGTGAGTTGAAAAGTGTATTGTTTTAGAGGAAAGTGTTAAGAATTTGTATTATTATGTTTTTTTTAAGCAATAATTGTTAAAGAGATGTTTTTAAATAAATGTGTGTATGAAATTTTAGTAAGGTTATGTCAACAATAAATAATTCGCAGATTTCAACAAAAGATAATATGATAACTTCATCTGCTACTGGTTTACTTGCAGGTGCGGGGTTTGCACTTGCAGGTTATAATTCAAGACCGTATCTTAAAGATGGGGTTATTTCGGATACTTTTGTGCAGAATGTTGAAAACAATTTGGCCAGCAAGCTTCCGGGCGGAAGTCAAAATAAAAAGATACTTGAAAGTCTAAATAAATTTATTGATGAAATTGGAAAAGCAACTTCATATTCAAAAATTGCTGATGCAAATTATGATTTTTATAATAAAATCTCTCCTGATAAATCTTTTAATGGCATAAAAGAAATAATTAAGCAGAGCATAGAAAGTATGATACATATTATTGGAGCACCTGAGTCTTATATGACGGATATAATGCTTGATTATTATAGTGCTGTTCGTGACGCTAAAAATCCAAATGAACTTAAAAGTTCTATTTTATATTATTATAAAGATTTTGGAGCGCAATTTGATTCTTTTGGAGAGCTTAAATCTGCATTAAAAGAAACTTTTAATGCTAATAAAAATTTAGTATTGGGTTTGGATTCGAATATGGCTGTAAAAGATGCTGTAGAAGTTTCTTTTGATTGGAATAGTGGCAAATTTGTTCACAAGCCAAATAACGGGATTTCTAAAGATTTATTTAATGTTATAAATGATACTGCTCGGAATATGCAATGGAAAACGGCAGGTTTGTGGGGTGGTTTGGGGGCTGCAATATTTGGCGGTGCTATGTTTTTAATACAAAAGTTCTCAAGCCGAAAATCTAAGCCTATGAATGTTCATAAACAGTCGCAAATAAATCCGCGAACTAAGACAAATTCTCAAGCTCAGAATCAATCTCAACAAACAGTTTCGCAGCAGCCTAAAGTTCCGCCAGAGGTGCAGGGAAATTCTCAGTATAAAGTTTCAACTCAACCGCAACCTCAAACACAAAGTCAACAGCAACAATCGGTTAAGTTTGAAATAAAGCCTGAGCCTCAAGAAAAAAATAATGAACAACTGAAGAGTACAAATTTATTGGAAAATTATAAAAAAGCTAAAAACTAAAAAGACGGATTTTTTAATCCGTCTTTTTGTAAATATATAGGAATTATTATTACACTTGGGAAACTGAAATACTTGTAATACCTGAGTTTCTTGCACTGTCCATAAGTTTTACGACAGCTCCGTGAGTTGCTTCTCCGTCTGATTCTATCATCATACCGTCAGGAAAATTTGCGGCATTTTGTTTAATATAATTTTCAAGTTCGTTTGCGGGAATTTCTTGACCTTCAATGTAATATTTATCATCAGAAGTTACGTTAACAGTTAAAATCTTGGTGTCTTGCTTAACCTGTTCTTCTGCAACATTTTCAGGTACGGTAAGGTTAAGTCCCTGTTGATCAAGAAGTGGTGCTATTACCATCATTATGATTAGCAGTACAAGAAAAATATCTGTTAAAGGTGTTATGTTTATTTCATTAAATTCTCCGCGGTTACGGCTCATTTTTAGACTCCTTGTTTGTTTTCTTCTTTCAGCTCTTTTTGTTCCTTTTTACTCAAAGGTTCTCCGGCAACAATAAGTTTTTTATATTCTGCGTCTTGCGCAGCGTTCATAACTTTCATAATCTCGGCACTTTTTACTTTTTCATCCGCCTTAACTACAACTTCAGGTTTCTCTATTGATTCCTTTAATGTCACAAGTTCATTTGTTAATTGATCTTCTGTTATCGGAGTTCCGTTCAAGAACATCTGGCCATCTCTTGTAATTGCAATTGTTGCATTTTTTTGTTCAATTGCAACCCCGCTGTTAATCTCAGGGACGGTAATCGCATTGTCCATTGATTGAAAAGTCGGTGCAACAACCATCATTATGATTAACAGTACAAGGAAAATGTCTGTTAAAGGTGTTATGTTTATTTCTGTAAAAAGTTTTTCTTTTTTATTTGTGCTGAATGCCATGTGAATTTTCCTTTAGTTTACAATGAAACATTTGATGTTGTTTTGTTTGATTCGTCTTCAGAATCTACGAAGCTTAAGAATAATAACTTGATAAGTTGAAAATCGTCTTCATAGCGTTTAACTATTGATTGGAAAGAGTTGTAGAAAACAACAGCGACAATCGCAACCCCAAGACCGAAAGCAGTTGCAATCAAAGCTGAACCTATACCCATAGCAACAGCTGCTGATTGATTACCTTGAGTTGCAAGATCTTGGAATGTATAAAGTATTCTTACAACAGTTCCAAACAACCCTAAAAACGGTGCAACACCGCCGATTGTACCAAGAATTGTAAGATGACTTTCAAGTTTTCTTGTAGCAAGTGCTGCTGCAATATCAAAAGATCTTGAAAATCCGTTTTTCTGTTCAGAAAAAATTCTGACAGCTTCTTCTGTAACTTCTCCGATTACGCCGCCGCAATTTTCAGCGATACTTTGTGCTCCTTGAAGATTGTTTTTCGCAAGTTCTCTTTGAAGTTTTGGGATGAATAAAACAACATCTCTTTTGTTTTCTTTGTAAAACTGAAATCTGTTAAATACAACCGCTACTACCAGTATTGAACAAACTAATATCGGTAAAAGTACAGGCCAGTCCAGTTGAATTGAGTGTAATAGTAATTCCATTTTTGTTATCCTCTCCTTTTATATTTTTCCTTCTAATTTTTACTGTTTTTATTGGTAACCTGCAGCGCCAAACACGTTGTAATCAAATGTGAATTGAATATCAATGCTTGCGCCTTTGTATTCTGCCGGAAGCGGTCTGAATGGGGCTGTAAGCTTAACTGCATTCAACGCCGCATCATCAGCACTTTTTAGTCCGGAAGATTTGTATACGCTGCAAGAAAGTAGTCTTCCATCTTTAGCAATTTTAAATAATAATACAACTCTTTTGCTTTCGTTACCTTTTGGCGGATCCCAGTTCATTTTAATTCTTCTTTGGAGTTCTCTCATATAAGGTCCAAAGTCAGGTTCTCTGATGGTATCAATTCCGGGTGCGCCGTTAGGGTTTCCTGGGCCAGGATTTCCAACTCCGCCGGTTCCTCCGCCACCGCCTCTGGCAAGCTTTTGTCCTGATGAACTTCCGCCTCCTGTAGGTGCTAGGGTTGGCGCAGGTGTGTAACTTCCGCTGCCACTTCCACTAACGGGTCCGCCTGAGCCTCCGCCTTTATTTGCTGTTCCTGAGCCGCTTATTGGACCTGTTGCGTAGGTGCCTGTTTTGGTACCGCCTGATGGTACAGGAACTTGGAAGGCACTGCTTGGTTTTGCGACAGGTTTTGGTGTCAACGGCGGTTTTATTGAAGGTTTAGCTGTCGGAGGTGCCGGTTTTGCTGCTTGTGGTGCTTTTGTCGGTGCCGGCGGTTCCGGTTTTGCTTTAGGTTGCTCAGGCTTTGGCTGAACTGCTTGTTGAATTTGTTCCGCTATAGTTGGTTTCTTAACCGGTTGTGGTTTTGGTTGTGTTTGTGATTTCTGTGGTGCAGGCTGTTTTGCTTTTGCCGGTGGCTGCGGTGCAGGAGATGGCTTTTGTGACGCTGCAGGCGCTGGGGATGGCATTGAAACAGGTTTTGTCGGATCATGATGTCCGCCTGCTCGTGAATTTATGTCTGAACGGTATGGTGTGTTCTTGTTTATAGGTGTACCCTCTTTTTCTACAAGAACAAACTCTATATCCTTCATTTTTGGTTTCGGTCTGTCAAAAATACTTAGCTTTATCCCGAATAATAAAAGAATGAATGAGATAAGATAAATTAATCCAACTACCGTTGGGTGAAGAATTGTCGATATAACAATGTCTTTTTTCAGATCATCTTCTTTACTCTTTTTTGCTGTCGCAGGAAGCGTAAAGCCGACATTCTCCTGATTATCTTCTTCTTTATCAACGGTATATTTTCCAATGATTGACATATCCCTAATTAAACCTTTCGTTTAAATGTTGTTCTTTTACTAATTACAGTTTTCTCTCTGTCTGTGTAATTCTATTATAATTTAACAGTAAAATTATTACCCGATTTTCTAATAATTAGTATTATATATTGCGGGATTTACTGTAATAGCTTGGGTAAGTGTTAATGAAATTCCGGCATTTGCTGGGATTTCGACGTTATCTCCTTTATCCCAAATAGATTTAACAAGTCCGCCACCTGCGCCTACTGCTGTGCCAAGAGCTGCTCCTTTACCAATATTTCCTCCGGATATAGCACTCATAACAAGCCCTGCTGTTGCACCGGCCGCTGAACCTACTGCAAGGTCTTTGCCGTAATCTTTTGCAACATCCAATTTGGTTCCGCCGACTAGAACCCCTGTGCCGTCATCTGTTTTGATTACTGCAGAAATCGGAATTTGAGTTCCGTATGGTGTTGTGATTTGAGTAAATCTTATCATAAGTTTTCCGTTCATACTGCCTCTTTTGGCTTTGGATACTTCTAAAACTTGACCAGTAATAGAGCTTCCTGCCGGAGCTATAAGGCTTCCGTTATAGTAAAAGTCAGAATTCAGCGCAACTGTTACATTTTGTCCCAGAGTAAGATTTTCTGAACTTAGGGCCATTGTTGTGATTACAGGTATGTTTTGACCTGCAGGAACGGTTACAATATGACCTTTTAAAGTAGTGTTTGTATTTACGGGTTTATTATAATTTTGTCTTTGAAAATTGTTTGACGGTGCACCAAATTGAGGTGCAGGATTGTATTGCTGCTGTTGATATACCGGAGGTTGTTCCGTATAATTGAAATTGCTTGCTGCAATTGACATATTTGCCCCAAACAATACTGCTGCTAATAATATACTTATTTTTGCTTTCATTTTTATCCCTTCCCTTCTAAATGTCTGATTAAACTTTTTATATTTTATAACATTTTATTTTAATTTAATTTTCTTGTCAATTTGTTAATACGTGTGTGATTTCTAGCGGTTCAGTAAGTATTATAAGCAAATCAAGACCGGAGGGGAGAGTTGTGTGTTCGCCCATTTTTCTTCTTTCGCCCGGTTTAAGTTGAAGTGTTGCTGTTCCTTTTAATTTTTGTTGATAGTGGGGCATTCTAATCCAATTTTCCGGTTCTGAAACACCTCCGCCTATAAGATTGTTATTGGAAGTGTAAATATATCCCTTCATCGGTAGTTCATATCCGTCAGGTAATATCATTTTAGCTATTCGGATAATCATTGAAGCGTTTGTTCCGATTATGGGTTCATTCATTTTTTCGATGTAGCCCTCAAAAAGGGTGTTTTCTGGAACTATTTTGGTTTCATACATAAATAAATCAGTTGTGGCAATAAATTTAACTTTATAACCTTCTGAATTATATTGTGTTGAAATTTCCTGCGCGCTTATTACGGGGATAAATGTTCCAGGATTTAATATTACCGGATCCTGCTCTCTCATTTCAAGTTGTATGTTTTCAAGGGGAGCTGCAGAATAAGCCGGTATACCGCTTAAACTGCCTAATATTAACATACATAATAAAGCTCTTTTCATAAGTTCTATTATAACAGTTTTTGATTGAAAATCAAGCAATTTGCTTTTATTAGCATACTCAATCTTTTATTTACATATTAGTTTTTTTGTTGATATAATGTCATTTGTAGAAAGGACGTGTAAACATGAATAAACGAATTGTATCAGGCATGAGGCCTACCGGAAAACTTCATTTGGGACACTATCTTGGAGTTATTCAAAATTGGGTTAAACTCCAAAAGCAATATGAAAGCTTTTTCTTTGTAGCTGATTGGCACGCTCTTACTACCAAATACGATAAAACAGAAAATCTTCAAAATGATGTTTTTGATGTCGTTGCAGATTGGTTAAGCTGCGGGATTGATCCTGAAGTTTCTACGATTTATGTGCAATCGTTGGTGCCGGAAATTGCAGAGCTTAATATTTACTTAAGTATGGTTACTCCTCAAAACTGGGTTGAGAGAGATCCTTGCCTTAAGGATATGGCAAAAATTCTTCGCACAAAAGAAGGGGCAAATTCGCAGGTAAGTTACGGATTGTTAGGGTATCCTGTTTTGATGAGTGCGGATATTATGATGTTTAACTCTTCATATATTCCTGTTGGAATTGATCAGGTCGCGCATATCGAAATTACACGTGATATCGCGAGAAGATTCAACAATATTTATAAATGTGACTTTTTCAATGAGCCGGAACCATTGCTGAATAATTGTTCATTGATTTGCGGGTTGGACGGAAACAAAATGGGCAAATCTTTCCAAAATGATATTAAAATTTCTGATACTGCGGAAGTTACGGCTAAAAAAATTATGACTGCTATTACTGACAGAAGCAGAATGAGAAAAGATGATCCGGGACATCCTGACGAGTGCGAAGTTGCATTTAAATATTGGCAAGTGTTCGGCTCGGATGAACAGGTTCAGCAAGTTAGATGTGAATGCGAAAAAGGTTTGAGAGGTTGTGCGGATTGTAAAAGACAGCTTGCGCAAGTTATAAATGAAAAAATGGCACCTATTCGCGAAAAAAGAGCATACTATGAACAAAATCCGGAAGTTGTTCATGAAATTATAAGAAAAGGTTCGGAAAAGGCTCGTGCGGAAGCGCAAAAAGTCCTTAAAGAAGTACGAAAACTTGTTAGAATGTATTAAAACGGTTATGGAGAGAGCCAATGCATGATATTCTTTTGAAAATAAATGATTTGTTTCAAAGTTGGGGGGTCCAAGGATTGGCTCTTAATTCCTTTATAGAAAGCTTTTTTCTGGTGCCCCCGCCTGATATTCTTTTGATTTCTATGGATATCGCAAAGCCGGATAAAGCTCTTTATTATGCCACAATTTGTACCATAGCTTCTGCTTTCGGCGGTGCTTTCGGATATTTTATCGGGTATGTCGGAGGACGTCCTGTTTTTAATTTTATTTTTAGAAACAAACACGAACAGTTTGATAATGTCGAAAAAATGTATGGGAAATACGGTTCGTTTGCTGTATTTTTCTCTGCTTTTACTCCTATTCCTTATAAAATTTTTACAATTACCAGCGGAATTTTGAATATGAATTTTTGGAAATTCATGATAGCAAGTTTTTTCGGCAGAGGTTTGAGATTTTATCTCGTAAGTATCGTGCTTATGCTCTTCGGTGAAGCGATTAAACATTATATAGAATGGGTTATTTTAGGTGTTACAGTCCTTATTATCCTGTTTTTTGTTATACTGTACAAAAAAAGACACATGTTTAAAAAAACTGATGAGTAATTTCATATATTTATATTAGTGTATATTTTATTAAAAAGGTATATAATAAAATAAATTGAGTTATACTCTTTAGTTGATATCAATAAAAAAATCATTAAGTTTAGAATAAAGGATGATTAAGATGAATAAAAACTTAGCTTTACTTATTTCAACAGTTTTGATATTAGGCGCAACAACTGGAGCCTCTTTAGCTGCAGGCAGTACTAAGCCTTATACTGTAATAAACCGCTCTACAATTCCATCAGCGGATCCTGTTGAAGCTCCTATAACTATTTCGGCTTTTGAATATGATCCGAAACTTTATCCGAAACCGAATTTAGAACATGCTGTTTCAAATTATAAGAAAAATAATTATACAGGTGCTGCACAGGAACTTATATCTTTTGTAGAGAAAAACCCTGATAATGCAAGAGCTTATTACTATCTTGCAATGGCTTTAGCTAATCTTGGTGATTCTGACGGGGCAGTTGCTGCTTATGAAAAAGTTATAACTATCAACCCAAATGAAGCGATGACTACTTATGCTGCAAAAGGCAGGGATTGTATTATCGGCGGACCGCTTTGTGTTGATCCTGATTTGATGGTTGGTGAAGAACCGGATCCTTTGGATGAATTTATTAATGCACCTTATGGTGATGGGTTTTCTCCTGAGTTGAAAGAACAAATGAAGTTGAAAAACCTTGAATCTATTCAGAAAAATATTAATAGAAAACCTGAACTTAATAGTGATGATATTCAGGAAATTAAAGAATTTGATGATAAAAATTCTAGTTTTAATATTACGGACAACTTAATTGCGCTTGCAGATGGCGAAGTTTCTAATGACGAAATTGTTGAAGCTTTGAATACTCTAAAAAAAGCGGGCATGACTGTTTCTATTCAACCATCAACTCCAAATCCTGCAATGTATCAAAATCCGCAAATGGCACAAATGAATATGATGTTGGGTAATAATCAAAATACTAACAATGACCCAATGGCGCAAATGCTTCCTTATATGATGCAAGCAGGAACAAAAGAAGGTGCTCAAAATGTTGATCCGCAAGTTATTCAGTCTATGATGATGAGTTCTATGCTGAATAATTTTGATTTTAATACGTCAGATAATGACAGATAATTATGATTAATACTTACGAAGATGCTAAAAATAAACTTTTGACATTCTCTCTTGATGAGGAATGTCAAAGTTTTTTTGAAAAAAATAATTGCTTGCTTGAACTTGCTTATTGCAAAATTTTGACAGCAAAACCAGATGAGGCTGAAAAGTTTTTCTTGGAAATCTCCGAGGCTGATCCTCGTGCTAAGTGGGGAGAAAAATTAGCCGGAATCCTTTTAAATAAACCTGTTCAGTATCCTACATATTTTGAATTGAGAAATTTTCTTGAAATAGATTTGGGTCTTTTGATTAATTACCAAAAAGGTGAATATGCTGATGAAGTTTTAAGTTATGCGGATTCGTTTTTTTCGGTTAATCCTGAGGTTTATAAATATATCGGCCGTGTATTTTTAAAAAATAGTGTGTATTCTTATGCAAGATTTTTTCTTGAAAGAGCTAAAAATTATTTTTATCAAGATCCTGAACTTCACATTCTTCTTGCGGAGTTTGCGATTTTGGAAGGACGTTTTGAAAGTGCTTTAAAATCTGTAAATACTTGCTTAAATATTCTTCCGGAATATTTTCCGGCAATTAATTTGAAAAGAAAATTAACGAAAAACGGTTGTAAAATTGATTGAAAAATAAGTTTATGTTACATTAACAGCGCAGGTTTTGTACAACCCCAATGAGAGGAATTTGAATTATGATTATTGTAATGGAGCGTAATGCGACAAAGGTTAACATACAAAAAGTATTGGATTTGTTGACTGATAATGGCTTTAGAGTTAGATGTAATCAAGGTGAACTTCTTACCGTAATCGATGCTTTTGGTGATAAAAATACTGTTTCTCCGGATAGATTAGCTGCATTAGAAGGAGTTAAAGAAGTTAAGATTATAAGAGAGCCTTACAGATTAGCTTCACGTGACCTTCAAGAAGAAGATACCGTTATTTCTTTCTCAAACGGGGTTAAGATTGGCGGTAACAATAAACCGGTTGTAATGGCTGGACCTTGTTCGGTTGAAGATGATTATGAAGGTCTTTTAAAAGTTGCTATTGCTGCAAAAGAAGCAGGATGTCAGTTTTTAAGGGGTGGTGCTTTTAAACCTCGAACTTCTCCGTATGATTTTCAAGGTTTTGGCGAAAAAGCGCTTCAATATTTGAAAAAGGCAAGCGAAGAAACAGGACTTTTGACGGTATCAGAGGTTATGGATGCGTCAGATCTTGATATGATGTGCGATTATGTTGATGTTTTGCAAATCGGAGCAAGAAATGTTCAGAATTTTAAACTTCTTCAAGCTGTTGGACGCTGCAACAAGCCTGTTATTCTTAAACGCGGGCTTGCAAGTACCATAAGAGAATTTCTTTTGGCTGCTGAACATATTTTATATCAGGGGAATAAAAATGTTATTCTTTGTGAAAGAGGAATAAGAAGTTTTGACAGTACTTTTACTCGAAATGTGATGGATATTGCATCAATTCCGGTTATTAAAAAGTATTCGCACCTTCCGATAATTGTTGATCCAAGCCATGGCACAGGACAAAGATATCTTATTGAACCTTTGGCTAAAGCCGGACTTGTTGTTGGAGCTGATGGAATTATGATTGAAGTTCACCATGATCCGGAAAAGGCTCTTTCTGATGGTAAACAAAGCCTTCCTATTCCGATGTTTAAGGAAGTAATGCAAAGGATTAATCGTTTTCGTGACAGACTTCATTATGAAAAACAATACCTTAGTGCAGATGTTTAAGAAATAAAAGTTATAAAAAAAGCGTCTTATTAACAAGACGCTTTTTTATTTTGTATATTTATTAGTTTAGTAATCGCTTATGGATGATTCTTCGTCATCTTGCAATGAAGAAAGATCTCTGCTGTATTTCGCATCAAAATCTTCCGGCATTAAATCAGTGTCAGGCCATACTGTGTCTTCGTCAAATCTGCAAGCGTGAAGATTTACTGATGCTGACAAGTCGGAATTGCTTAAATCGCTTTCTGAAAAAATGCAACCTGCCATATCGGCATCAGTAAAATTGCAGTAAGTCATCTCTGCATAGCTGCAATCTGCTCCGTTTAAAAGTGCTTCAGTAAAGTCACATTCCAAAACTCTTGCTCTTGTGAAGTCAACTGATGTCAAATCTGCCCCTGCAAATTTTACAAAAGAAAGCGAACAATCTGCAAATGAACTTGAATTTAAATCAACGTCACTAAAATCTATCTCGGAAAGGCTAATGCCTGAAAAGTCCACCTCACTAAGGTCTACGTCCTCCTGCTCCTGTTTCCATTCGTTGAATTTTTCGGGATATTTTTGCAATAATTCGACTAATTCTTCCTTTGTATAATCAATCATTCGTTTCTCCTTTTATGTATATTTTTTATTAATTTTTTATCAAATCTGTCTGCATCGCCAATAATACCGCTTGTGTTCGGCTTGTGACGTTTAGTTTCTTAAAGATACTATTAAGGTGGCTCTTGACTGTAACCTCTCTTAGTACAAGTTTTTCTGCTATGTCTTTGTTGCTTGCTCCTTTTGATGCAAGTGCTAATACTTCTTTTTCCCTGTTTGTTAAAGATTTAATCGGGTTACCTAATTTTATATGTGAATTATTTTTTTGGGATGATTCTTTTGTCCATTTGCTTCGTCTTAAAACTGCTTCCATACGAGCCAGAAGGTTCGGTAATACAAAAGGTTTTGTTATATAATCATCGGCTCCGATTTTTAAACCTGCTACAATTTTTTGTTCTTCTGAAACGGCAGTTATCATAATAACGGGTATATGTTTAGTTGTTGAATGCGATCTTATTGCTTTTAACGTCGCCCAGCCATCCATATTTGGCATCATTACATCAAGTAAAATTATGTCAAAGTTTGTATTTTCTTCGGTTAAAATTTCAAGTGCCTGAATACCGTCTATTGCTACTCGTACATTGTACCCGTAGTAAGGAAGGGCATCTTTTAAATATTTAGGATTGTCATCGACTAATAAAACATTTGCCGTATTTGACATCTTAATTCCTTTACACAATATTATTTTTAAGGGCTTTTAATGCTGCTTGAAGTCTGTCATCGACTTCTAATTTTTGCAATATGCTTGCAACGTGGGCTTTGGTTGTATTTATGCTTATGACTAAAAGCTGGGCTATTTCCATGTTTGAGTACCCTTCGGTCATAAGTTTTAAAATCTGTTTTTCTCTGGAGGTTAAATCGTAGTCCTTGCCGCTTGCATCAGTGTCAAAATTGTGAGATGTAGTGGATGCTTTTAGTACAATATGAGCAATGCTCGGATCAAACCAAGCTGCTCCGTCTGCAACTGATTGAACTACAGATACAAGCCTTTGAGGATTAATTTCTTTTGAACAATATGCGTTTGCACCGGCTTTTAAGCTGTTCATTACTTCCTTTTCGTCATTATGCGATGTTAATATAATTACTTTTACATCTTTGTTTGCTGAACGAATTTCTTTTGTTGCTTCTATGCCGTTCATATTGGGTAAGCCTAAATCCATTATTATAACATCAATCGGATGTTCTTTAAATATTTCAATTGCCTTTTCCGCTGATTCTGCTTCATAAATATTTTCTACATAATCAACTCCCTCAAATGTAGTTTTGAGGCCAAATCTTGTTAGTTCATGATCTTCTACTATTAGAATATTCTTCTTCATATATTCAATTCCTCTTTAGCAGGAGTGTAGTCGGGATTTAGTTTAAGGCTTCTTTTGAAATTTGCATCGGCGTTTTCGATCTGCCCTTCTGCCTTGGCAATCAACCCTTGATAATAATAATATCTAAAATCATTTTCGTCAATATATCCTGCGATTGATAGATAAAACTTTGCTTGTTTGTAATTCTGTTTTTCTATCTCCACACGTGCAAGATCTATCCATGCATCTTTGTATTTAAGATTTATTGATATTGCGCGCTTTAAGTAATTCACTTCTCTGCTTTTGTCAAAAAGTGCCATATAATAATATGCTTCTGCGCAATCAGAATGGTTTTTGAGAATTTTGGCAATAATATCTTTTGATTTCTTTTCGTTATCAAGCATTTGATATGTTTCAGCAACTTTTATTTCAGGAATTTGGGATATTTTTTCTTTTGAGGCCGCAGATTCATAATATTTTAATGCGGTTTTATAATTTTTGTTCCTAAAATTTATGTCGCCTAAAACCAAAAGTGCTGTTATATTTCGTTTGTTCAAGTCGTAAGCTTTATTTGCAAAATCTTCGGCTTTTTCATATTCTTTCATGTCGTAATATACTCTTGATAATAAAGCGTAAACATCTTTGTTGCTTTTCTTTTTCGTTGAAACTGCACTTTGAAGTGTTCTTAGGGCTTTATTTAAATCTTTTTCATAATAATAGTAATAACCGAGATGGTAATTTTTGGCATTTTCATTTTTTTGCGTTTTGTAGAGTATATATTGCTCAAGTGAATTTATTTTGTTTAAATATTCTGTTGTAATAAATGGTTGTTCTTTAATAGATGAAACTATTTTCTGGGCATCTTTAGGGTTTTTACCTTGGGATAGAATTTCTGCTTTAAGTCTTGCATAATTCATATTTTGAGGATTTTTTGAAGTCGCAGTGTTTATGTATTTTAAAGCGTTTTCGTAGTCACCTGATTTTAATGAACCAAGTGCTGCAAGATAGTTCGCATAATCACTTCCCTGCATTAGAATAGTGTTTTTTACTAATTCTGCAGTTGCTTCTCGACTTTGGTCGTTATAGATTATGTTTGAAAATATTTCGCCAAGATATATTTCATCTTGCCTTGTCAGTTTTGCTGAGGGAAAGTAAAATCTCTTTATTTCTTCAGTCAGAAGATCTGAGATATCTTTGTCATACACTTTTTTCAGAGCAAGTTCAGAAAGATTAAAAAATCCGATATCTGCCATTTTTGTTGCAAGATGTAAATAAGCGTAATCACTTGGATTAATACTTTGTATTAAAATCGCAAAGTCTGCGTAAGCTGATCTTACGTTGCTTTGCATAAATCTGTTTAAGCCGATTGCATATTGATTATATACGTCATTTTTAGTCAGTGTTGCTTTTTGCGGTTCAAGAAATATAAAATTATTGGACTTTTGTTTTGATAAAGGATTGGCTGGTTGAATTGTTGCATAAGGATTTTCTGCCGCCAATGCTATGCAGCTACCCATACACAATCCCATTATTATCAACGTTAATTTTATATTGCTTTTTATCAAATTTAACTCACCTTACTCTTCTATTTTACCAGAATAATAGTAATTAAACAAATCTATAATGTTTTTTTGTTCAGAATCTATGTCTTCTTTTATGCTGTAGTTGTAAATATCAAGCAGATTATAGTGACTTAGTTTTTCTGAATCTTCTTTTTTAAAGCTGTGATGGTTTTCAGTTAAGAAAACTTTAATAATTTTATCAACTGAAATTTTCAAAAATACATCCACAAGACTTTTATCAAAATGCGTGCCTGAATCTTTGATTAAAATATCTATAACGTTTTTAATTGGCATCTTGTCACGGTAGTGTCTGCGGGAGGTTATAGCATCAAATACGTCAGCTACGGCAAGAATTCTTCCTCCGTAAGGGATTTCTTCGCCTTTAAGGTGCCTGTAATAACCGTTTCCGTCATATTTTTCATGGTGAGAACAAGCTATTTCAGTGATTATTCTAAAATCGCTGGACATACTGATGTTGTCAAGAATGTTATGAGTAATCTTGACGTGTTCCTGTATATGGCTGTATTCTTCAGGGGTTAATTTCCCTTCTTTTTGAAGGACACTGTCTCTTATACCAATTTTGCCTATATCATGTAAAATTGCGGCTTTTTCTATGAGTTCTTTTGTTTTTTCATCAAGGTTGAGGGCATCTGCAAGAAGCATTGAGTAGAGCTTTACCCTCTGTGAGTGACCTGCAGTAATCTTGTCTCGGGCATCTATTGAGGAGGCAAGAGTGTTGATAAAACTTTCAAACAGTTCTTTTTGTTCTCTGTAAAGTTGTTTCTGTTGTTCGAATAATTGGGCATTTTCTAATGCTATGCTTGCGCTTCCTCCGATTGCGACAAGCAAATCTTCATCATTCTTTGTGAAAGTCCCGTTTGCTTTGTTTAAAACTTGAAATGCGCCAATAATTTCCTGATTGTTGTTTTTTATTGGCATGCAAAGTATTGTTTTTGTCTTGTAACCGGTTTTTAGGTCAACATCTTTGTTAAATCTTAAATCATTGTAGGCATCTTCAATATTAAGGGTTTCTCCGGTTTTTACAACATAACCAGCAAGCCCTTTTGTCGCAGGAAATCTTATTTCTTGGCTATCCATTCCAAGTGCAACTTTTGACCAAAGTTCGTCTTTTTCTTTGTCATAAATAAATACGGTACATCTGTCCGCTTGCATTGCATTTTTTGTTTCTTCCGCTATAACTTTTAAAAGAACATTTATGTCTGTTAGTGCGGTAATAGAACGTCCTATTTTAACAAGTGATATTAGAGGATCATTCTGTATAGATATTGAAAAGTTTTCACCGTTTTTAATTTGTTTAATTCTACCTGTAATGTAGTTTCCAAGTGAAAATTCGTCTTCTTCAGAGGCATAATTTTTTGCATTTTCATAATGCAGAAGGGCTACTTTATCGTTACCTTCAGCGTAGCAGATGCTTCCAGAAACAAATTCATTTACAAGTTTTGCGGTAAGCGAATTTGAATAATCTGCCATATACGCCCCGTCATGCATTAAGGCAAGTGAATTCTGGTAGTTGTTTTTGTCTATTATATAGTTTGTAAGCCCAAGAAAACTTAAGCATACAGATATATATGGGATAGAATTTATTTTTTTAAAATAATTAAGGGCAGAATTGAAGTTTTCTTTTGCCTTAATCGGATTGTCTTTGTGAAGGTCATTTAGAGCCTCTTTAATAAGAGCTTTACCTTCTATACCTGTATTATTGTTCTTGTCTTCCAACTTTTTCATAACCACACCTAAAAAACTATAATTTGATTATACAGTATTTTATGTTAGAATTCAATCATATAACAGGTACAAAAAGTGTATTTTGGAAAAATAAGGAGAGTATGATGAAAAAAGTTTTAATGTCGGTCTTTTTTGCGTTAGTTATTGCTTTACCTTCATTTGCCGCTTATGATACAGCAGCAAGAGTTCCAGTTGTCGGTAAGCAAATTGTTACAAAAAACGGTTTGCCATCAGCAATTACCTTTAAGATAGTTGATGTTGATGCGGATAATTCAGGTGCAACAACAAGTAAAGTTATAGAGGTTAGCAAGCAGGATTTAGTATATGCAGGAAATGATAATGAAGTTGCAGCTGTAATAGCTCATGAAATAGGAACTGTTATGAATGCGCAAGTTTCAAAAGAAAATTTCCGTAACCTTGCAAAAGCAGCTTTAGCAAATACTTTGAGTGAGGATAATATTATTAATACAGCTGCCAATAGTGAGTTTGCGAATAACAAAGCTTCCTTAAATGATGCAATGGATGCTGATATAACAGGAGTTGATTTAATGATTGGGGCAGGATACAATCCTCTTGCAATGGTTGTTTGGGTTACTAAAATGCCCGGAAGCTTTTGGGAATCTATAAAAGGTGATCCTTCAAATTCTAAAAGAGCTATGAATATTTACGATTATCTTCTATACAATTATCCTTCAAAAGTTAAAGCAGGGTATGCGTGTAATGAATATCGTTTCTTCTTAACTTATGCGGATCCGATTGTTGAAAAGAGAAATTCAAGTGAGAAAAAATTAGAAAAATTCCAGAAAGAACAGGCTAAAAAGAAATCAGAAAGAGCTAAACAAATTGCAAGATACAAAGCTACAGGCGGTGTAAACGGTTGGGATGCAACATATACACTACTTGAAAATTTTGCAAATTCATCTGAAAAATAGTTAGTATAAAAATAAAAATCCGGCTTGATTTTTAAAGCCGGATTTTTTTCAAGAAAAATATTCGAAATTTATTCAATACCCATCATTCCGTTAAATAAGTTCCGCAGTGGAGAACGTCTGGCTCTGCCGGCTGCCCATTCTGCATCTAAAGCTTCCAGTTTTCCGCCGACAGCGTTGTACAATTCTTTAACGGCAGCTTCTGCACGGTCTTCTTCTGTTTCAAATTGTGCTCTAATTTTTTGTAATTCGCCATTGTCTAAAAATTTTCCGCCACATCCATAGCATTCGTCTACTTGAATTTGATGAAGTGAACTTGCAAAATTTTTGACCATTTTCATTCCGCAAACAGGACAAGTTCTTGTTGCACTGCCATCAACAGTTTGGAAAGTTTTACCTTGTATTGCTTTTATAATTTCGTCAATATTTTCTGCTTGCTCGTCAAATTTTTTAAATTCTCTGTTATCAAAGAAAATTCCGCCGCAACCGTCTAAACAGATGTCAATGTTAATGTTTTCAGCCGGAACTGGAATTTTTACCATCGGTTTGCCACAAGCAGGGCAGTTTATTATTTCTTTTGTATCCGCCATTTTAATCCTCCTAATTTTATACAGGCTATCTTAATATATTTTAACATTTATGTCAATGATTTTGCTGTTGTAATTTTGAGGTAAAAATTTAGAAATAATGTTAAAAATCAGATTGTTGTTACTTGATGAAGTGTTAAGGTGTTATGTCCAATAATGGTTAAAAATTCCCTTTTCTTCCTATTGATTTAAATTTTAAATAATTGTAAAATGATTATACTGGATAGGAGACATAGTTATGGAAAATGAAAACAAATCTTTTCTTGTGAAAAAGATTATAATTTTGATTTTAACGCTTGTAGGATTTATAACAACAGTAAAGCTTGCGATAATTTATTACAATTCTAATTTTAATCCTTATGCTTTACCAAGTTTTTGTTCTGTAAACGAGTTTATTGACTGTGACGGAATTGCAAAAACTAACGAATCTCAATTTTTTGGGGTTCCTTTGGCTTATTGGGGATTATTTTTGTATTCTTTTATAACAATGCTTTTGTTTGCGCCAAAGCTTAAAAATTTTAAACTTTTAAGATTTTTAGAAGTGTTTAAAAATCCGCTTGAATATATTGCATCATTGGGTATTATTTCATTTGCAATCAGTGTGACACTTCTTTGTGTAAGCTTGTTTGAAATCAAAAAACTTTGTGTGTTATGCGCATTTACATATATTTTAAATTTTTTAATCGCACTTGTAGCTTTAGATTACAAAAACGGCGGAGTTATCAAAGCATTTAAAACAAGTGTTGTTGATATGATTGACGGATTAAAAATTAAGAAATATTTGGTGGCATTTATTGTTGTAATGCTTGCGGCAGCAGGGTTTTTAACTTATACTTCGCTTTCTTATGTTTTCACTCCTCAAGTTAAAGCAAATAACGAATACAAAGAGTTTGTAACGGCAAAACATAACAAGTATGCGGTGAGCGGTAATCTTTTAGGTGATAGTGATGCGAAAGTTGTTATTTATGCATACACTGATTACCGATGCAATATTTGCAGAGTGTATAATATAATGATTCATAAAGTAGTAAAGGAATTAAAGAATATAAGAATAGTTCACAGAAATCTTCCGCTGGATACGGAATGTAATAAGTATTTAGTGCAGCCTTTCCATGTAGGATCTTGTATGATGGCAAGATACGCAGCAGCAGCAGAAAAACAGAATAAATTTTGGGATATAAATTCTTTATTCTTTGAAAAACAGCCAAATACTGAAGAAGAAATTTTGGAAATTGCAAAATCTTTAAATCTTGATATAGAAAAACTTAAAAAAGATGCGAACAGCGAAGAAGTAAAACAGCGTATTTTATCAGATATTGATGAAGCAACTTCTCGAGGTATAGCAGGAACTCCTTCAACAGTAATCGGTTCAAATGTTTATGTTGGAATAAGACAGTATGATGAATTCAAAAGAATGTTTATGGAAGCAGGAGCAGAAAAGAGATAATTCAAAAATTCTTTTACACGCTTGCTGTGGAATTTGTTCGGCATATCCCGTATCTTTTTTGAAAGATGCGGGATATGAAGTTGTTGTATATTTTTATAACCCAAACATTTACCCCGATGTGGAGTATCAAAAACGTTTGGAGGCGGAGAAGATTCTTTGCGAAAATTCTGGGGTAGAACTTCTTGTTGAAGAATATAATCAAGAGGAGTTTTTTGATTATGTAAAAGGGTTTGAAACGGAGCCGGAAAAAGGTTTGAGATGCGACAAGTGCTTTGAATTAAGGCTAATGAAGACAGCTAATAAAGCAAAAGAACTTGGAATTGATAATTTTACAACATCAATTGTGATAAGTCCGCATAAAAATTTTCAAAAGCTTTCTACAATTGGAGAGGAAATTGCATCTAAGACAGGGATTAATTTTCTTGCAATAGACTTTAAAAAGAAGGACGGTTTTTTAAAGACCAACAAAATTGCAAATTCGCTTTCTTTATACCGCCAGAATTATTGCGGGTGCAAGTTTAGTATGCGGTAAATTTTTATTATAGGAATAGCAATATTTCGGAATTTGTGATAATATTTTTTTGTTAAAAATATCTAAGGAGAAAGCTTTTAAGTTGAGAAAGAATGTATTTGACACTTATTTAGAAAAGGTAATGGCTTTACCGCTTTGGGTTAAGCAGGTTATTTACGTCAAATTAAAAGAAAATTTACGTGAACTTAATTGTGCGGAATTTTTGGATAAATCTCCTGATAAAATGTTTTCTTTGTATGTTCCTGTATTAACTTTTGCGGGAAGAGAAGAACTTTTGAAGAAGAAAAGCGGCTTGGATGCAAATATTTATACATTTTTAAAGTTATGCAGTGTTGATTACAGTGTTTTGGATATTTCTTTAAGCATGTTTTTAACAATGGAAGAGACCGCAAAATACTTTGTTTTTTGTGTTGATCAAAATTACATTGAGCGTCCCGAGTCTGATGAAATTTATGCAATGGCCGGGTTTATATCAGGCAAGTTCAAGACTGGTGAATATTTTCAAAGAAATAAGATGTTAACCTTTAAGCAAGTTCAAGAATGTCTGAGTGAGCAAAAGAAAGTTGATTCAATCGGCGGTAAACATCTTAAATATCTTGAAATTCTTGATACAATGGGATTGGTAAAAGAAGACGATTATAAAATAATATTTACCTTAAAAGAAGAGGCTAAAAAAAGATTTGTTATAGATTACAATTTGGTTCCGGATTCAGAAAGAGCTTTTGGAAGCGCTCAAGAGAAAGAATCCGCAGAAATTGAAGCTTTAAAGGCAGAGAACAAAAAATTAAAAGAGAAATTGACACAGTTATTGAGATTGGTGAAGAAAGATGTTTAACCCCAGACCTGAAATTTTAGTAAAATATTTAAGAGGCACACTTGTAGAAGAGGAACATTTTGGATTCAGAATGCTTGCGAATAAGGAAAGAGTGCTTGAGTATTCAGGCGAGACCGGTCATTACCCTTTTTACTTAAGGTCTTGTGCAAAACCTTTACAGGCAAGCCTATTGATAGATTACGGAATGGATATAAAGTACAATATGACTGAGGAAGAAATCGCAATTTGTTGTGCTTCACACGCCGGAGAGGATGTCCATTTAAGAGTAGAAAAATCTTTATTGAATAAAATGGGTTTAGACGAAAGTTATTTAAAATGCGGTATTCACAAGCCTCTTTCAAAAACAAAACAGCAAGAGATGATATTAAGCGGAGAAGAAGCAACTGTACTTCATAACAATTGCGCAGGAAAACATATCATGATGCTTGGAATCTGTCTTATGAACGGATGGGATTTGTCAAATTACGATAGCGAAGATCATCCATTGCAAATTAAGATGAAAGAAAAAATAACTGAGCTTTGTGAATTAAAACACAGATTTCCGGTAACAAAAGACGGCTGCGGGGTTCCGATAATGTCAATGCCTTTAGAAGATATGCTGAGAGGTTATTTGAATTTATTTACAAATCCTCGTTATGACAAGATTACAAAAGCCTTTCAAGAGCATCCGTATTTGATAGGCGGAGAAGATAGACTAGATACAAAGATTATGGAAAATTCAAGCGGTTTGGTTGCAAAAGTTGGCGCGGGCGGGCTTTGTGCAGTTGTAAATGTAGAGAAACAAGAAGCTTTTGTTGTTAAAATAAGTGACTGTGATATGAAAGCTCGTGAGGCCGTTGTGGTTAAATCATTACAAAACCTTCATTGGGCAGATGTTCCGTTTGATAATATTATAAAGACACTTCACGGCGATATAGTAGGCGAAATTGTTGCATTATAGGTTCGTATAATTAAGCCTTAAAATTTTATTGTAAAAAAAGATTTACAAATCAGACTTGTGGTTAAAGTTTTGAAGAACTATGCCGTTTTTTTTAATATAGAGAATTTCAAAGGTTAGTCAAGTATGTCAAACATAATTTCCACAAGTCAGATTTTGATGTCAGGATTTTTTATGGAGCTTTTTGGCTCAAAAGATTCTACAGAAAAGACATCAGAACAAAAAACGCCAGAAAAAGTTAAAAACAAGCCCTTAAAATCAAAAGAGGATAAGAAAGCCGGCTCAAATGATGAGAATATTGAGAAAAATGATATTAATAAGCCGGAAGGTTTTCATAAGATAGCTAAAGGAGAAACTTTATATAAAATAGCGAATGATTATGGGATAAGTGTTTCAGAGCTTGTAGAAGCAAATAAACAATTAAAAAATGACAAAAACGGTAATAAGATAATTCATGAAGGTGATTTACTTAAACTTCCAATAAACACTATTGCAGAAACGGCTTTACCGCAAAAAACATCTGATAGTGAGATCTGGGGCAGATGGACTATAGAAAAAGGTAAAGGTGCCTTTTCAATTATGTCAAAATTCAATCTGTATGAAGAAGAACTTAAAAAACTTAATCCGGATATAAATTTTGATGCGCTAAAAGTCGGTGAAAAAATTAAAGTTCCGGGATATAAGGTTAAATCAGGTGATACTTTGGATAAAATCGCAAAGGAGCATGATATAACTGTTAAGATGCTAAAGGAGCTTAATCCCGGATTAAAAACAATAAAAACAGGTATTGTGATAAATGTTCCGAAAAAAATGGAGGAAAACCTTGGGCTTGCCGGAGTAACCGTAGAAAAAGAGGAATATATATCAGATACAACAGAAACTTATTCAGTCAAAACAGGTGACACTTTATATATGATTGCAAAAGAAAAAAAAGTTCCTGTATGGGCTTTAATGCTTGTAAATGATATAAAAGATCCAAAAAAATTGAATAAGGATCAGGTTTTAGAAATCCCATCAGCGGAAGATATTATGGAACTGGAGCAAGGGCGAAAAAATGTTCAAAATACCTTGCATAAGAGCGTAAAAATAACAAAAGATAATAATTTATCAGTAATATCTTCACAGTATGGAGTTCCGGTTTGGGCACTTGTAGAAAAAAATAAAATTGAAAATCCAAATAAGCTTTCGGAGGGGCAAATTATTGAGATTCCGACATCTGATGAGATTAAGTCCCTTCGTCTTGCAAATGCTAAAAATAAAAGTTTGCCAAAAGTTAAAAAGATGACTCAAAAAATTATAAAAGAATCCAAAGGTGTTGAAAATGATAATCAAGGCGTGATTTCGTCATCAATGGGTATTGTTACTCATCATGTAAAACCGAAAGATACCTTAACTTCAATAGCAAAAGAATATGGTGTTGATGTTAAAGATCTTGTTGTGTACAATGATTTGCAAGGGAAATCTCTGACATTACCTCTTGCCAAACAAAAAATAACAAATATAAGAATTGCAGGCACACCTCGGGCTGTTACGCAGATTACAGGTGTAAGTCAAGAATTTATAGACAATTTAATATCGCTGGAGAAAAAAAGCAGAACCCTTTACGATGACGGATGCGGATTTTTGACAATCGGAATCGGGCATAATACAAAGGCACATAAGGATTCTCAAAAATATAGGGGTAGAACAATTTCCGATACAGAAATGTATAGTCTTCTAGCAAGAGATATTATTGAAGCACAAAATGTTGTAAAAAAACATTTGAAAGAGGATTTTAATAAGCTTACTCAAAAACAAAAAGAAGCACTTTATTCTTTAATATTCAATACCGGTGGATTAAATTCTAGTCCGAAACTTATAAAAGCAATAAAAGAAGGTAAGTATGCACTTGCAGCGCAGCAATTTGACCAAGTTTCGGGTACTGTGAACGGTAAAAAACAAATTATGCCAGGGCTTATAAAAAGAAGATTTTCTGAAGTTGCAGCATTTGTAGATGGCTCCAAGCTTTCTTCTAAAGAGCTTCAGCAGGTTATGGCAAAAATTCAAAATATATATAATCAAGGTTACGCAAGTATTGAAAATAAAAATAACCGCGTCGATTATAATGCTTATGCTAAAAAATTCCTTGGAGATTATATTGATCGAGGTTTTATAAAGATAAAGGTTTAATTTTATTCTTTATAAACAAGGCTATAAGATCCGTCCGGATTTTCTTGAACTTCTAAAGTTAAAGGATTTCCGTCATAGCTTTTTGGTGGAGGGTTATATCTTTTAACAGCGGAAAGCATTTTTTTTGTTGCATTTATTAATGGTTTGTTAGCTGTGTTTTGGTATAATTTTTTCTTTTTTAGATTCCCGTGTTTATCAAGCGTAAATTGAATATCGCAGGAGCCGGAACCTTCTATTGTGCTTGTATCAAAATGAGCAAGCAATGCATTTTTTAAACCGTCTTTGTATACATTAATATCTGCATTATAGTCTGGCTGTACTCCGTATGCGGGGGTATCATCCCAGAAACTGTCTATATTTGGAATATCTTTAACAACTGTTTTTTGATTTGTAATAGGTGCAGCCTCTTTCTTTTTTGGTTCTGGCCCAAAAAACAAGATAAAACATAATGAAAACGTACAACACAAAATAAATATAGAAATTGACAATAAACGAGCCGGTAAAATCGGGTGCGGAGCAAAAGGCAGTTCTTCTTGCTTTGTATTTACCTGTTCAGCAGGTGGTAACGGCTCCGCAACTTCGTCAAACATGTTATTGCCACAGTCACAGTATTCTACTTTTTCTCTAAACTTTTTTTTGCAATATTTACAAACATACATAACTGTATTTATTATAACATATTATTTTTTAATTTTCACATTTATTATTTCAAGAAGGAATGATTTATGAAGCTGAGGTTTCATCCCGGCAATAGCAAATGTTGATGCAAATATTGCAACGACAAATACTATTATAGCTGTAATTAAAAAGGTTTTTTTGTCCATTATAGTCTAATCCTTTCATAATCCGAGTAATCTTCAGGTGTTGAATATTGTGTTGTGTAATCAAGCAAAAATCCGCCTTTAAATTTAACCCCTGTTCTTTTTGTGTTTGGAGGGAAGTTTAAAATAGGATTGCCTTCCAGTTTTCTTAAAATTCTTACCATATCTGCTCTTGCATCACGTGCATATTCTTTGTTTGAACAACTATATCTTAAATTTGTTATATGTCCTGTGTTTGAAACATCAAATGAAAATAATATAAGCGTTCCGACTGGTGCTTCAATTCCTGATTCATCCATTATTCTGTTTTGTAAATTACTTCTCCATACGTTCCAAGCAACTATTTCTTCTTTAGAGCCTTTAAAACGCCAACTCCCAATTTCATCTTTTGCGTTTAATTCTTGATCTGTTGTTGGTATATCATTTTCAGAGTATTCAATATTTTTTTGATTTATATTTTCCTCCTTTTCAAATCCAATTTCCTGCTCCAAGTATTTTTCGTTATCGTTGCCAAAACTGAATTCACTTTCGCTATATCGGGTGTTTTTATCTCCAAAGTCAGAGTAACGTTCGCTATATAAATCCTTTTCTCTTGAAATATCAATATTTATATCTTTGGAGGTGGTGTCAATATTGTCCTCAAATGTTATTGAGGATTCGTTTGTATCAGTATTACCTGTTAAATCAAAAGAAATTCTTTTATCATCATCTTCTGGTTTTATATGAATTGTGGAGTCAGGTTTTTGGGCTACAGTTTTATTTGCTCTATAGAATCTTATGCTTACCATAAAGTCTGAAACTTTTTTGGGTTTGGGACGCATAAGCTGTTCTTTAATTTTAAAGTTTACATTTTCAATAGAAACGGGCTTGTGCATTGCCGGTTGGATAATTAGCACAAGCATTGTCAAAAATATATAAAGAAATATTATAAATCCCTTTAAGCGTTTCATTTTTCATTTCTAATCTTTATCACGTCTTGCAATTACTTCGTCACAGGTATAAATGTCAAACATAGTATTTGATAACATAAATGTTTCTGCGATTAGGATTGCTGTTGGAACAAGGGCTGCTAAAAAGCTTTTTAAAAGTCCAACTAAATCACTACCGATTTCGGTTGCAAAATATGAGACGTTCATTGTGAATTCTATAAAGATTATTGCGCAGCCTATGTATAGAAGACGTAATTTTTCGGTTTCTAATCTTCTTGTGCCCTCTAAACCAAAAATGCTAACACCATGTTGTCTGTAATCGCTATATCCATCTTGTTTGATAACCTGTGAAGCTTGAATCTTTTTTGCTGTTGTAAATGCGCCGGCAAAAGCAAAAAATGCAAATATAATCATAAATGAAGCTAATACAAGAAATACAGGTGAAAATCTTAATCCTGATATTCTTATCCATCCTGCAGCTTCAGGAAAGCACATTGCAAGAGTATTTGAAACACCGTATGCTAGAAATGGTGCTGTTAGTATTCCAAGAAGTATTTCTCCAGCTGATCTGAGTTGAAGATTAAATATTCTTTCTTTAATATTGTTAATTTTTGTATTTGAAAAGCTGTTTATAAATCTCTCAATCCATTGTCTGTAAGCTTTTAAAACTGCCTCAAAATCTTCTCTGTATTCGTATTTGTTAAGAGTCATAGCCCACTCGCCTGAGGTGTGTTTGAAATATCCGCACCCAATGGAAAGGGCTGTTAAAAGTCCGGAGAAGAATAGTGATACAAATATCGCAAATGTAACAAAATCATTTAAATTCATATAATATACAAGGTTTACGACATAAATCCCAAGCATAAATAAAAGCGATAATACAACCATAAATCCTTGGGCAAATTTTGCGGTTCCTGATACATTTTTGTCGTTAGAATTTTGCAAGAATAAATATATTCCTTGTTTCAGCATTATTGCTGCACCGAATACGAGAATTGAGTATGCAACCCAAACTTTTATGTTTGTTGGCATGTGAAGATAATTGGAAGACTCTTTTATTGAAAGCCCCATTAGATAATTTGCAAGTCCAAATGCGCATAAAATCGAGCTTATTGCCATTGCAAAATGTAGAAAAACATTTGTTCGTGTGTTTGAACCGATTTTGTTTTTCAAATCATTTATTTGGAATGCAACTTGTTTGATTATTGAAACTCTGGCTGCTTCTATATCTGCCTTTTGTTTCTCTAATTTGGCTCTCATAAACGCGTTTTGATCATTACCGTAAAGAGTTCTCATATCTTCTTCTGACATTTCTTCTCTTTCGATTGAGGTTATTGTTTTTTTAACTGGAGCATTCTCAATTATTTTTATATTTATAAATTCGGGGCTGTCTGCAAACATTATTTTGCAAATATTTCCTATTTCTACTTTTTTTATAGGTTTGCCTTTAAACAAAACTCTTTCATTGTGAAATGTGTTCATAAGAACGCATTTGTTTTCATCTTTGTCATATTGCAACGTTAAAAGAACATCAAAATCTAAATCAAGATGAAAGTCACAATTCGGGTTTGTACCTATATTAATTACATCTTTTTCATCAAACACTTTTTCGAGTTTTGAAGATGATACAACTATTGTCATAAAATTCCCCTTATTTATTAAGTTGCGTAAGTTTATCTGCCAAGAGCGTGGATAAATTGTCTTATAGCCTTGTCAGTGTTTTGTTCAGGAGAAACAATAAGTTTTTTCTCTCCCAAAACTGGTGTAAGTTTTTCTTTTACCTGATCAAGTTTTTCAGGATGTGCGTATAAAAACATCATTGCAAACTCAGGCATATACTGTTTTGCTTTTTCCACGTTTGTGGGAAGTAAATCCCAGTTAATTTGTTTTTCTATTGCGCCTTCATTTTCCAAATCACCAAGAACTACAATTGCTGGAATGTAGCCTTCTTTTTGCATTGTTAATGCGTGATTGAAGCCTTTTTTAAGTGCCAATCCGTAAGCGGTTCCGTAATCTTTGCTGTCGTATGCTGTAAATGCATCAAGTGCTTTGGCAATTCCGGAATTGTTAAATGGTGTTCCTTCATATATTAAGTATGCATCTTCTGAAACTCTTAAAATCTTAATCTGATCTTCAGGATCAAGAAGATTGCATATTTGTCTTAAAGTTTTTTTCTGTTCTGCTAGTGCATTTTGGTTTGAGGCAGAGGAATCTACAAGAAAAATTACCGCTGCCGGTTTGAAATCATCTATTTTTACGTTTGACATAGCTGACCATAGCAATTTACCAATAATTGATATTGCAACTATCAATATGCCTAATATTATTAATCTTCTATTTTTCATATCTCTCTCGTGCTTTTTCTAATTCTTTTCATCAATATAATATCATATATACCCCTTTAAATCAATCTTTTAGTGTAATTTTAACATTATGCCAATTTTTTTTTAGTTATGTTAAAATCATAGAACAAAGGAGAGTTAATATTATGGAAAAATTTATAGAAATTATATCAGTAATTTTAGGGGCATATTTAATCGGTTCAATTCCAACAGGATATATAATTGTAAAATTAGCAACCGGACAGGATATCAGAACAATTGGTTCTGGCTCTACGGGGGCTACTAATGTTAAAAGAGTTATGGGTAAAAAATGGTTTTTTATAACTCTTCTTCTTGACGCATTTAAGGGGGCTTTGCCTGTTGTGCTTGCGTATTTTTTGTGCAGTAATTTTACAGATATAGGTTTGCTTCCTGTTTTGGCTGCTGTGGCTGTAATTCTTGGGCATAGCAAGTCTGTTTTTCTTAAATTTACCGGCGGAAAATCTGTTGCGTCCGGTGTTGGAACTATTTTAGCGCTTAACATTTGGGTTGGGCTTATTATTGCTGCAATCTGGGGGGTAATTACTTATACTTCAAAATATGTTTCGTTGGGTTCTATAATCGCTCTTGCGATTTCTCCTATTTTGATGTATTTGTTTAAGCAGCCGGTGGCATATATTGTTTATTGTGCTGTTGGAGCTTTATACATAATTTGGCTTCACAGATCTAATATCCAAAGGCTTATTAAAGGCGAAGAAAATAAAGTGAGAGAATAATTATGGATTTAATGACGGGTTTAATAATTTTTGGAATAGTTCTTGCGATTTCTTTGATTGTAAGAATATTCTTCGCAGTAACAAAAATTCTTGTTACTATTCTGATTATTGCCGCTATAATTATCGGAATTTTTATTTGGCAAAAAGATAATATCAAAGCTATTCAAGAACGCTTTACAAGTTCATATCAGCAAGTCTATATTATTTAGCATTTGCCGGTTGCTGTGATTTTGTTTTGTTCACGTTATAAGATTGAATTGAGCGTTTGCCTGTTAAACGTTTCATAAATTGATAGTAATCTTTCTTGAAGCCTTTTGCATTATTTTGTTCTTCTTCAAGTTTGATTAACTCATCTCTTGTGTGCATTCCGATCGGTACACCTACGGATTTTCTTGTCAGCCATTCTCCAATTGTTGTGTTAGTTAATGTTATCCAGCTCATTCCAAGAAGTGATCCGTTGTATTGTTTTTGGAATGTCTTGTTGAATAAATCAATTAATAATGTCTGGTAGAATAATCTTGAACCTTCCTGTACAAATCTTTCTTTAAACTTTGTTTCTGCCCCTTCAACATCGTTTCCGTTTGACTTCAACATAACCATATTGTAGTTATCAGTCATCAAGAACCAGATTGTTGCAGCTGAAGCTGCTGTTTTTGCTAAGTTTGAAAGGTCACTGTTTGAAATGTTGGACATAGAATGCACGTTGAATGCTTTTAGCGTATTGTCCATTACAAAATCTTGGAACTTTTTATAATATTTTTCTTTGACTTTTTCGTCTGTTGTTGAAGCTATTGCTTTTTTGTATTTTCCAACTTGTTCATAAATCTTGTCAAAGCTTTTTGAAACAGCTTCCATATTTAATGAATCAATGGATTTTTGTGATTTTGGCGCTTTTTTCATAAATAATTCTACAAGCGCATTTGCAATTTTGTATGGAAACTTCACGACGCTCCACATAAATGAGAATGGGGTTATTAAGAAATTCACAAAAGGTTTTACTTTCTTATCTCTTGCGCCCAAATTTACAAGCCCTTCAAGTGCATCAGTATATTCTTTGAATAATTTTCCGTTTTTGTCTCCGCATTTTTCGAGTGTTTTGCGAATTTGTTCAGAAAATTCTGTATCTTTAAGTTCTGTAAGACCATTATCTTTAACCCTTTGAGCAAAATCTTTGTTTAATTCGCCTGTGTTTTGAAGATCTGCTTTAACTTTTGCTAGTTCTTGCATAAATGTTTTATCAGATTTCACACTATTCAAGAATGAATATCTGTATTTGTCTGCTAAATCTTTATAGCCGTTTTTATCCAAAATATCTATTAAGGATTTAAAGCTTTTTCTGAAATCATCAGGGTGAACATCTTTTTGGGCTGCTTTTGCAAAATATTTGTCGATAACTTTTATGTCTGAGGTTTTGTCTAATTCTGAAACTATTTTTTGTACGACAAGTTCTCTTGAGCGGATTGCAACCTGTCTGTATTGTTCTCCGCGATTTTTAAAGCCGCGCTCTATCAAGGTATTAGCTATTTCATCAATTTGTTTTTGAGTAACTTTATAATCCGAAATTTCTGTCAACTCTTTGTACATCCCTTTGAAAGGTTTGAAGAATGCTTCAAAGGCTGCATCAACTCTAGGAATTTTTCTAAGTCCTTTTATTGCAAAACCTCCTGCAATTACGGCCGCTGATCCTTTTAGCACTGTGTCAAATGATAAAAGCGGTTTTTGATGTTTATCTTTTGAGGTGGTTTTATTATCGGTATTTGATTTGAATGTAGGGGTTTGTGGTTTGATTGAAGCTTCAGGAGCGTGATTTTTTTCGTTTAATGCTCGTGCTTGTTCCGGAGTTAATCTTGTAATGTACTTTCCGTTTCTCAAACGAGAGTACATTTCGGTTACAAGTACTGTCGTACCTGTCATCGCCATAATACCGATTTTAGAATTGTTTATAAGTTTTGACAGCGCTCCCATTGTAATAAGGGTTAAGTAGCCGCTTGTTAAAATTCTGGAAGTTTCTTGTCTAAATCTTGTTCGTTTTTCTTTTTTTGCTTCTTCCGGGTTGTCATCCATCATACGTGACAAGTTGTAAGCGTCGTTTGCTAAGAATATTGCAGGCGGAAGACCTGAAACTAATCTGTTTAGTGCTCTTTCGTGCTTTGTGTCATAGTTTCCGACTTTTGTGTCAAACGGTTTCATTGAACGTTGGAAAATTAACCATTCAAAGTTTTTATTTACATCTGCTTCTACTTTTGCTTTATCTTCGGCGCTTAAATTTTTAACATCAATCCCAAGTTCTGCAGCTTTTGCTTTCAAGGCATCATTTATTGAATTTTTCTTGAATTCTAAAAGCCCTTGAAGTGCGTTTACTTCGTAATCTATTTTTGAGTGATGTCTTATGTCTTTAAATAATTTTTTCTGAAGAGTTCTTTCTGACCAATCTGATAGAGGACCTATTTTCCCAAGAAGTTCTACAGTCCCGTTAAGTATATCACCGGGGAATTTAAGTATAGGATCCGAAAAACCATTCCCGATAAGTGTAGGAATGGTTTTTTGATTAACAGTGATAAATTGTCCATCGGGGTTTGTTTTAATGAGATTTGTTGTTAATTTTGAAGATGTGACAGCATTATATAAATTACGAACCATTCCGTCGAGTGGTTTGTCCATTTCATTTAAAAATGCATTAATGTCATATTTACCGGCTTCTTTATAAAGCCTAAAAAAAGAGCCTTTAAAAGCTAACTCTTGTGAATTCGTTTTTAAAGGACTCTTATTTAAACTTGAAATTGAAGACATGTTTTCGGAATGAAATTCAGACGACTTTGGCACTTTGTTTGGGGGTAATATGCCATAGTCTTTTTGCTTTGGCTTTGTTGTTTGATTTATATTTCCTACTAACATTTTTTTCCTTCCCGTTATGTATTTTCAACTGAAATTTTTTTTTTGACAAGAGTAAGTATATAAAAAATTTACGATAGTTTACAATTCAGCTGAAAATCACTATTGGTAAAGGATTAAGTATTGAAAATTCTGTCGCCGGCATCTCCCATTCCTGGAACGATGTATCCTTTTTCGTTTAAGCCTTCATCTATTGCGGCGGTGATAATTTCAATATCAGGATAATGTTTTTGAATATTTTCAATACCTTCTGGAGCAGCAATTATGCAGATGCATTTTATGTTTTTAATCGGTATTCCTTTGTCTGCATATAGTTTAATTGCTTCTAAAAGTGAATTGCCTGTTGCAAGCATTGGATCAGTTATATAAATGTAGAACTTCTCAGGATTTGGAGCTTCCATCGGAACTTTGTTGTAATACCATATTGGTTTTAAAGTCTTTTCATCTCTATACATTCCTATATGTCTGATGCAGGCTTGGGGAAGAATATCGATTGCTTCATCCGTAAAAATAAGCCCCGCTCTCAATATAGGTGATATGATTAAATTGATGTCGGGGTCTATTGTTGTTGTTTTAAATGTCGTAATTGGAGTTGTAATTTCTGTTTCAACAAGAGGAAGATTTCTGCATGCTTCATATAGAAGACATCTTGTAATTTTTCTTGTCGCTATTCTAACTCCTTGGCTGTCTGTCTTTTTATCGCGCATTGTGCATAAGTTTAAAAGCACAACCGGATTTGATATTACTCTTACTTTTTCTGAGTTCATCTTTTCCACTCCTTCATTTTTGTCTTAAATTTCTGATTTTTGTTTTCCATATTATCAAGAATATTGTTTATTTTGTTAATTTCTTGTGTAATTAATGACGGATTTATGTTAATTGGTTTCCCGTTATTGGTTGCGAATTGTTCCATAAAGTAGGAACTTTTAGTTCCTATTGCTCCTATTTTATCAAACATATCATTTAAAAGAAACATGGAATCGTGAAGCCTTTTAGGTTGATTTACGACAATTACTTTATTGGTTGCAATGGTTTCTGATGTAGGTTGGGTAATTTCAAGAGATTTTGAACCGCCTAGTCCGTTGAATTCTACGGTCGCTATAGAACCTTGCGGAATTGTTACATCTTTTTCTGTAATAACAAATTTTACGTATACGTTGTTGTTTACGATGTTTATTTTTTGTACATAACCGACCTGAACGCCCATAAATTTAACAGGGGAGCCTACTATCATTCCATCAACATCAGGCATGAAAATTTGATATGTCTTTAATTCCTGCGATTTGTGATAATTGTGAATCTTAATGCCAAATATGGTCAAACTCAATATGATAAGCCAAATTAAAAACTCTATCCAAGCGTATAAATGCAGTTTGAAATGTTTAACCATGCCTTTATTATACATGAACACATGTTTTTTGCCACTTGCAAAATTAAAAATTGTATTATAATATTAAAATAATTAAATATTATAAAGATTGTATGTGAGGTTTACATTTATGGAACAGATTATAAAAGTAGCGTGGGACTTAAACGAAAATACAGACAACAGATATCAGCTTGTTTATGAAATTGCTGAACTTGCTAAGAAGCTTGTTGACGAAAATCAGGCTAAGAAAGCTCACGATGACTTTGGTTTTGAAGAAAATTACGATACAGGTTATACAAAAGAAAATCCGGTTGAGCATGCCATTATGGTTAAAGCTTCAGAGGCGGATGACAACAGACTTGTTGGTTAGTTAAGTTTTAATAATGCACAAAGGTTTTTGTTTGAACTTTTGTGCATTATTGTGTCAAAATTAGATTTAAGGGGAGTTTATATGGAAAATACTTTGAATTTTATAAATAGTAAAACAAATGGTTTAATTCCTGAAATCGGGATTATTTTAGGTTCAGGATTGGGTGAATTTGCTGACGAACATTGTGATGTTGCGGTTAACTATTCTGAAATCCCGAATTTTTTGAAATCTACTGTTCAAGGGCATAAAGGCAGATTGGTTTTTGCAGAAATTTCAGGCAAAAATGTTGTTATGATGCAAGGACGCAATCATTTTTACGAAGGGCATTCTATGCAGGAAATTACTTATCCTGTAAAAGTTATGAAAAAGCTTGGAGTGAAAACACTTATCTTAACGAATGCGGCAGGCGGGGTTAATAAAAATTTCAAGCCCTCTGATTTGATGATTATTACAGATCATATAAATTTTATGGGGACTAACCCTCTAATCGGGCCCAACAATGCTGATTTAGGTGAAAGATTTCCTGATATGAGCGAAATTTATAAAAAAGAATTAATAGTAATTGCGGACAAGTGCGCTGAAAATTTGGGAATAAAGATTCAACATGGTGTTTATTTTGCATCATCAGGGCCAAGTTACGAAACACCTGCAGAAATAAGAATGGCAGGAATTTTAGGCGCAGATGCTGTCGGAATGTCTACTGTGCCTGAGGCAATTGTTGCAAATTACTGCGGTATGAAGGTTCTTGGTATAAGCTGTATCTCAAATCTTGCTGCCGGTGTAGAGGGTGCACAAAAATTGTCTCACGCAGAAGTTATCGAAACTACAAATGCCGTTAAATCAAGATTTAAAAGCCTTTTGCAAGAAATAATTAAAAATGTTTAATTATTTTTTTTAAAAGAGAAAAAACTCTTGACAAAAAGTTAGTCATGCCTTACATTTGTATTATGAAATTGATTTACTATTAATTACCACCGATTGTAAGGGTATCCCCGTTTGCGGGGATTTTTTTATGATGTGGTTTTAGTCTTAAAAAATATCCTATTGAGTAATCTTTTTTTTATTCCAGTAAAATACAATATTTCGGTAATCTTGTTACTTTGGAGAACTCATGCAGGGCAGAATTTTATTTGTAAATTTAATTTTATTTTTTGTTTGCGGAATTTACAATACAGGTTTTGCGTCTGAGCTTCCAAAGGGTGATTGTCGTTATCCTGATTATGTTTATGAATATTTAGGCGGGGACAAGTTTGAAAAATTTAACAGAAAGATGTTCAATTTTAATTCCGGCTTAAATAAATATGCAATTCGTCCTATACACACATTATGGGCTTCCATTATGCCAAAATACGGAATGGATAGGATTAAGGGAGTTGCATTAAATATTGAATATCCTGCAAGGCTTGTAAGTAGTTTAATACAAAAGGATTTTGAAGCTTCCAAAAATGAAACATTAAGGTTTTTAACAAATACTACAATCGGGCTTGGGGGGATGTATGACCCTGCAAAAAGCCTTTTTAAAATAATGCCTTCTGATGAAACAATGGATCAAGCTTTTGCAAAATGCAAAGTAAAATCTGGACCTTATATCGTGGTGCCGGTTTTAAGCGGTACAAATCCTAGAGGCTTGTTAGGCAGAGGACTTGATGCAGCTTTAAATCCTTCTTGCTATATTGCAACCCCTGTGCTTGCTATGGTTAAGGCGGGGCTTCTTGTCAATAAAACCTCCTATATGCAGCCTTTTATCAAAATGGTTGAGTCAAATTTTGCTGACCCATATGATATTTCAAGAAAATTTTATGGGGTTGAAAGTTATATTAAACAAAAAAATTATGACAGAAAAGATGTTTTGGATACAGCGATTGAGGTTATGAACAATCAGGAGGCTGTGGATAAATTTGATTTTGATAAAGAGCCTGAATTGGTTAATGAGGATGTTGAAAACCATTCTGACAGCCGGAATTTATCGGAAAATGATTTATCAGAAAAAGCTGTTTCAGTTGCAAGCGAAACTCCAGAGGGTGAAAAATTATCTATTACAGATATTGTGAATGCGGGTGACAAAATTGATGAAGTGGTATTGAATTCATATAAGGATGAAAAATCACAGCTTATGGCTGATGAGATATTATTTGATTACAATCCCCAGAATCCCGTGACTGACAGCATGAGAACGGCATTATTTGAACTTCCCGGGGTGGATGAGTCGATATGGGCAGAAATTTCTATATGGAATAGAAGTTTTGCAAACAGAATCAAGATTGCATCTGTAAATATAGAAGAAGGTAGAGATAATTATAATTTTAGATATATTCTTCAAAAGAAAACAAAAAAATCACCGCTTGTATTTATTTTCCCATCAGTTGGAGAAGGAATAATGTCTTCGCATTCGGTTTTACTTGCAAAGTTTTTTTATGATATGGGGTATTCTGCCGTAATTTTAGGGAGTTCATTTCAGTGGGAGTTTGCTAAAAGTATGCCGAAAGGGTATTATCCTGGGATTCCGTCTGTTGATGCTGATTATTTAAAAATTGTTCTTCACAAGGCTGTTGAACTTTTGCAAGATAAATATGAATATACTTTTAGTGACAGGGTTGTAATTGGAACATCATTAGGCGGATTGATGGCACTTTTTCTGGCAAATAAGGAGTTTCAAAATAATACTTTAAATATTTCAAAATACATTTCGATTTGTCCGCCTGTTGAATTGATATATGCAATGAAAGAATTTGATAAAATTGCGGATGATTGGAATGAAAATCCTGACAATTTAAAAGACAGGGTTGCAATTACTGCATCTAAGATAATTCAACTTGCTAACAAACAAGATAGTGATAAAGATTTTAAAATTGACAAACTTCCTTTTACTGAATACGAGGCAAAATTAATCACAGGGTTTATTATGCATCAAAAGCTTTCCGATTTGGTTTATACACTTGAAAAAGATAATATAACTGATAAAAAAGAACTTTATTTGCAAATTAATAATATGAGTTTTGAAGATTATGCAAAAAGATATCTATTAAAAGATAATTTTAGCGATTTGGCTGATTTGGAATATATAACAAGTTTGCATTCAATATCTGATTATCTTAAAAACGCTGATAATTATATAATTTTTCATTCTGTGAATGATTATCTGACAAGTTCACAGCAATTAAAAAAGCTTAAACTTTATACGGGTAAAAAGTCTTTGTATCTTGATAACGGCGCGCATTTGGGGTTTATGTACAGAGAGGAATTTTTATCTCTTTTAAAATCAGAAATATCACGTTCTAATTCAAACGAACCCTTAAGGCTCTCAGAGAATTTAATACGGCAATAAGAGCAACTCCTACATCGGCAAATACAGCACCCCACATACTCATCATTCCGATAGAACCAAGAATTAGAAATAAAGCTTTTATGACAAGTGCAAAGGTGATGTTTTGTTTGACAATTGAGATGGTTTTTTTTGCAATTTTTATAGCCAAAAGGATTTTAGACGGATTGTCGTTCATAATTACAACGTCAGCGGCCTCAATTGCCGCATCAGAACCAAGCCCGCCCATTGCAATTCCAGCATCGGCTCTGGTTAAAACAGGTGCATCGTTGATTCCGTCGCCTACAAAAATTACCGTTTTATTTTTGTTTTTTGAATTTATTATATTTTCAATTTTTGTAACTTTATCTTCAGGGAGAAGGTGTGCATAAAAGTTGTTTATACCTAATACTTCTGCTGTTTTTCTTGCGGTTTCGTAATTGTCGCCAGTAAGCATAGTTGTTTTTATATTAAGATTTTTTAGCCCGTCAATTGTGGCTTTAGAATCCTCTTTTATAATATCTGTAATTACTATATAACCTATGAATTTGTTGTTTTTTGCTGTGTAAACAATAGTTCCAGTTTCTTGAACTTCAGGTATTGTAATTGAAAATTGCGCCATAAGTTTAGTGTTGCCCGTAAGAATTTCATCTCCGTTTATATTTGCTTTAATTCCGCATCCGGCAATTTCTGTTACTTCTTTAATTTCATTTGTATTAATTTCTTTTCCGTAAGCTTTTTTTAAAGATTGAGCAATTGGATGGTTAGAATAATTTTCAGCATAGGCAGATGCTTTTAAAAGTTCGTCTTTGTTAATTCCGTTTTCCGGCATAATTTCGGTTACTCTAAAAACACCTTGGGTTAAAGTTCCCGTTTTGTCAAAAACAACAGAATCAGGTTTTGACAAAGCTTCTAAATAACAACTTCCTTTAACAAGAATTCCGTTTCTTGATGCACCTCCGATTCCTGCAAAAAATCCTAAAGGTACGGAGATTACAAGTGCGCATGGGCATGATATGACAAGAAAAATTAAGGCTCTTTGAACCCAAACTTCTAACTCTCCTCCAAAAAATAAAGGAGGTAAAATTGCCACCAAAATAGCACCAATTACCACCAAAGGTGTGTAGTATCTGGCAAATTTTGTGATGAAATTTTCTGCTTTTGATTTCTTTGCACTTGCCTGTTCTACAAGTTCAAGAATTTTAGAAACCGTAGAGTTTTTAAATTCTTTTGTGACTTTTATTTTAATAAGTCCGTTAAGATTTATGCTTCCGCTTATAACTTCATCACCTGATTTTACGTTTTTAGGGATTGATTCTCCTGTTAAGGCAGAAGTGTCGATGTATGCTTCTCCTTCTGTTATTAAACCGTCAAGAGGAATTTTTTCTCCGGCACAAACCGTTATAATATCTCCGACTTTAATCTCATTTGGAGATTTTTTAACTAGCTGCCCCGCAATTTCAATATTTGCGTAATCAGGTCTTATGTCCATAAGCTCAGTAACAGATCTGCGTGATTTTTCAACAGCTTTATGCTGATAATATTCGCCAATCTGATATAAAACCATGACCATCACAGCCTCAGGATATTCACCTATTGCAATTGCACCTATTGTCGCAATTCCCATTAAAAAGTTTTCGTCAAAAAAATCACCTTTTAAGATATTTTTTAACGCTGTGCGCAAAACTTCATAACCTGCAATAAGGTATGAGATTATGAAAAGTGAAATTTTTAAAAATTCAGGTAATATCGGAATAAAAGCAAATGCAAAAATTACGATAGCTGTGAATATTTTTAGTGTACTAAAATCTCCTTCATCTTCGTGGGAATGGTTGTGGCAATCGTGTTCTAAGTGTTTGTTGATGCAATTTTCGTGATGATGTTGGCACATATTAAAAACCTCAAAAATGTATACATTAATATTATAATTGAACAACTGTTCAACTGTCAAGATTTATTAGTATAAAGTGCAATAAAAATTTACAATAGTTGAGCAATTGTTCAATTAATGATAATATAATGATATGGAAAACAGACAAACTGATTGTGAAGCAATAAATATAGATATAGTAGAAAAAGTTCGGCCGAATATGCCTGATATGAATATATTGTATGAATTGTCGGATTTTTTTAAGGTAATGGGTGATAGTACAAGGATTCAGCTTTTGTGGGCATTGGAAGAAAGTGAGATGTGTGTAGGGGATTTGGCGGTTTTGTTGAATATGACAAAATCGGCGGTTTCGCATCAGTTGAAAGTTTTAAGGATAGCAAAGCTTGTTAAATCAACAAAAAAAGGCAAGAATGTTTATTATGCGCTTAATGATTTTCACGTGAAAACGATTTTAGAAAAAGCTTTAGAGCACGTTTGTGAATAAGTAAGATAAATATTTTAAGCAGGCAATTAAATATACTCCAAATAATGGATATTCTTTTGATTTTATTGACAGTGTTAACTTAAATATTTTACGATAAATTTAGGACGAAATACTGTATTTAACTAAGTTGGAGAGAATTATGAAATTAAAGATGACAAGGAAAAAGCTTGCAATATTAGTCTTGCTAGTAATTATTGTTCCCATAATATATAACAAAACATCAGGTTATATTGCCGGCATGATACAAAAGCAGCTAATGATGATGCCAAAAGAAGTAGAAGTTTCAACTCCTCATATAGAAGAGGTTAATGTTTCGGCCGAAGCAACTGGAAGAGTAGAAGCACAATATTCAGTAGATTTGGTGGCAAGAGTTCCCGGATTTTTAATAAAGAAATATTTTAAAGAAGGGGATTTTGTAAAGAAAGGTCAGCTATTATTTCAGATTGATCCAAAGGAATATCAATATGAAGTTAACAACAGCCAGGCAAATGTAAACCAGTATGAGGCTTTGTTAAAGAATGCACAACAGGAGTTAAACAGAGCAAATGCATTGGTAAAAGAAGATTTGATAAGCAGATCTGATGCAGATTCAAGTTTGGCATCAAGAAATCAATACAGAGCATTGTTAGATGCTGCAAAACAGCAGTTGGAACTTGCAAAACTTAACCTTGGTTATACATCAATTAAATCACCGATAGACGGAAGAATAGGTAAAGTTAATATAACAGAAGGTAACTATGTAACCGCAACATCAGGAGGATTAGTAAATATTTCAAGTGTAGATCCTGTATACGTTACTTTCAGCATAAAGAGCGCAGATTTTGTAAAACTTTTAAGAGCAAGTAACGAATTGAAAGATGTAGATGTGAAAGTTCAATTTACAGGCGGTTCTTGGTATGACAAAATTGGAAGAATCAATTTTGTAGATAACAAAATTGATGTAGATTCAGGTTCGGTTACATTAAGAGCAACATTTGACAATTCTAAAAAATGGCTTATACCTGGGGATTATATGAAAGTAGAACTTGTAGCGCCGAAAGTTGTTAAATATTTAACAGTTCCGCAGTCATGCACAAAAGGTGATGCAATGAGCGGTTATTATGTATGGGCAATTGAGGATGACAAGGCTGTCAGAAAAAACATAAAAGTATCAGATGATATAAATAACAATTGGGTAGTTGATAGTGGTCTTAATTTAGATGACGTAATTGTTGTATCAGGTATACAAAATATTGTCGCAGAAGGGCAAAAACTTAAACCGATTCAGAAAAAAGCAGTGGAAGATAAACAGGTAAAAGTCGATGAAGAAAATACTAAATAAGGAAGAACTTTATATTTTTATAAAAAAGCCAAGATTTGCGCTTGTAATATCAATATGTATAGTATTATTGGGACTTATTTCTTTGCTTGGTCTAAAACAGGAGAGTTATCCTGAAGTAACCCCGCCTCAGGTAAGGGTTTCAGCTACGTATCAAGGTGCGAGTGCAGAGGTTATAGAATCAACAGTTGCAACTGTTTTGGAAAACAAGTTGAATGGTGTTGAAAATATGACATATATGACATCGACCTCATACGATGGAAGTTATTCATTGACAATATATTTCAAGGTAGGAACAGATAAAAATATAAACTTAATGAATGTCCAAAACCTTATTCAGCGAGTGCAGTCACAGTTGCCTGAAGATGTTCAAAGAACCGGTGTAACGGCAATAAGCAGATCCTCAGGTTCAGGTGCTATAATATTAACTCTTTACCCTGAATCCGGAGATTGGAATCAGCTTGATTTAACAAACTACGGTTCTATATATATAAAAGATGAATTAAAACGTGTTGAAGGTGTTGCGGATGTAATGGTTTTTGGAGGCGGCAATTATTCAATGCGAATATGGCTTGATCCTCAGAAAATGGCAGGCTTAAATATTTCAACAAGTGAAGTTAAAACGGCAGTCACAAATCAGAATACTCAGGTTGCAACAGGAGCACTTGGCGCATTACCTACAGATGAAAAAAGAGCTTTGCAGATTACATTAAAAACCCCGGGGCGTCTTGATGATGTTAAAGAATTTGAAAATATAATTATACGCTCTAACACAGATGGTTCAAACGTAAAATTAAAAGATATTGCTCGTGTTGAATTGGGAGCAGAATCTTATTCAAACCTTGGGCTTGTAAACGGAAAACCATCTGCAGTTGTTGTAATTTCACAGCTTCCGGACGCAAATATAATAAACCTATCAAAAGCAGTTAAGGCAAAAGTTAATGAAATAAACGGACGTCTTACAAACGGAATTAAGATTTTATATGTAAAAGATGATGCCGACTTTATTCATGAATCAATGAAAGAAGTTGAATTTACAATTCTTTTGACAGGCTTAATCGTTGTAATAATAATATTCTTATTCTTAGGCGACGGAATGGCGACATTGGTTCCTTGTGCAACAATTCCAGTATCTTTAATCGGTACGTTTTTCGCTTTAAAGGCAATGGATATGTCAATAAATTTGTTGTCATTATTTGCGTTAGTTTTGGCGGTAGGTGTTGTAGTTGATGACGCTATCGTTGTAATTGAAAACGTAAAACGCCATATAGATGAGGGAAAATCGGCAATAATAGCAACGCAGTTAACTATGCAAGAAGTAGGATTTGCACTTGTTGCGATGGCGTTAGTATTGATGGCAGTATTTGTGCCGATTGTGTTTATGGGCGGAATGACAGGTGTAATGTATAAGCAGTTTGCTGTTTGTATTGCAGTTTCAATCGCAATTTCTGCAATATGTGCGTTAACTCTTTCACCTGCAATGTGTTCTCATTTTTTGGGTCAGGAAAAGAAACCTCATAAATTATCTTCCAATCCGTTTGTTGTTAAACTAGAACATATAAAAGAAAGAATTGGAAAGAAAACTTTAGTTGCTGTTGAAAAATTTAATGAAGTATTTTCTAAAGTTGAAGAATTTTATATGGAATATGTTGTAAAATTCGTTCACGATAAAAAACTTGTAGCAATATTTTATTCAGCAATATTAGTTCTTACATTAGTATGTTTTAAAACTATTTCAACAGGATTTATTCCGGATGAAGATCAGGGTGTATTACTTGCAACGATAACACTTCCTGATGGTGCATCATTGCAGAGAACGGAAGAAGTATCCCGCAAGTTTACTGACCAGATAAGAGATATTGATGGTATAAACGAATCAAAATTAACGGTGTTTGGCGGTGACGGTGCTGTTAACCAGTCAACAGTAATTATTCAGTTGGATGATTACGCATACAGAAAAATCGGGCCGGTAGAATGGGTTAAAAGAAAAATCAATGGTAAAGAAACAGATTTATCCCACGAAGCTATTTTAAGCAAAGTTCGAGCAGTTGCCGGAACAACAAAAGAAGCTTCAATAATTTGTTTTTCGCCACCGGCAATTATGGGTATGAGTATGATGGGCGGATTTGAATTCCAGATGCTTTCACAAGGTGAACATACTCCTCAAGAGATGGAAAGCTGGGCGAATAAACTTATTGCAGAAGCAAATCAAGATCCATCACTTTCAAACGTAAATACTTCATTCCAAGCAAATGTTCCACAGTATATAGTAAATATAGACTATGAAAAAGCATTAGCACAAAATGTTGATTTACAGGAACTTTATTCAACACTTTCATCATTAGTTGGTACATATTATATAAATGACTTTAATAAATATGACCGTGTATTTAAAGTTCAGATGCAAGCAGAAAGCAGATTCAGAGATAAAGCGACAGATTTATCGGGAATATATGTAAAAAATAAAAACGGTGTAATGGTACCGATATTGTCGATAGTAAAACTGCAGCAGACAGTAGGTACAGCATCAATTACCCGTTATAACCAGTATAAGTCTGTACAAATTCAAGGTCAGCAGTCTGCAGGTAAGAGTTCCGGAGATGCAATGAATGCAATGGAAGCAGTAGCGAAAAGAGTATTGCCACAGGATATGACCTTCGACTGGTCAGGAACTTCGGCACAGGAAAGAGAAGCGTCGGGACAAACATTTATAATCGTTAGTATGGCCTTGATATTTGTATATTTATTCCTTGTTGCCTTATATGAAAGCTATACAATTCCTGTTGCGGTACTTTTAATATCACCGATAGCTGTGTTGGGAGCTTTGATATTCCAGATGATGATAAATCAGGCTTTTGATATTTATTCACAGGTAGGTATGATTACGTTAATCGGGTTGGCGGCAAAGCAGTCTATTTTGATTGTAGAATTTGCGAAGGAAGAGCACGAAAAACATGGACTACCTGTTAAAGAAGCCGCAATAAAAGCTGCAAAACTAAGATTTAGAGCGATTATGATGACAGAATTAGCATTTATTATAGGTGTAATGCCAATGATATTTGCGCAAGGTGCCGGAGCAAATTCAAGAATTTCGGTAGGTTCAACCGTAATCGGCGGTATGGTAGCGGCTGCAACTTTAGGTGCCGTACTAACACCGGCGTTCTACGTAATTGTTCAGGAATTTGTGGATTTGTTCCCTAAAAAAGAAATAACTGAAAAAGATTTGGAGATTTCTGTAAAATGAAAAAGATTTTAAATTTATGTTTAATATGTTCAGTACTGGCACTAAATGCAGTTCCTGCGTTTGCTGCAGAAGTTGAAGCTTCAGCAAAACCTGTAGAAGTAGCGAAGAAGCCTGAAAAAATAGAAATAGTAAAACCTGAAAAAGAGAAAAAGGTAAATAAACGAACCGAGCGCAAGAAAAATCTTGAAAATGCTAAGACAAAGGTAGAATCTTCAAAAGAAGCGGAAGGAATGTATGAAACAAAATTCCCTGCGATAAACAGCAAGATTGAATATACAGATATGAATGGTGAAGTAACGTTAAGTGATTGTATAAAATTAGCAATTACCCACCATCCGACAATAATGTCTGCTATAAGTAATGCAGAAATTTATAAAACAAGAGTAGGTCAAGCTTGGTCAAATTATTTTCCGACAATAAGTGCCGGTGTAAACTATTCAAGAAATGATATGTTTATGACAATGTCAAATTCATTTATGAGTGCAATGAATCAGAAATATAATATGTATTATATGCCGACATTGTCAGCAGATATGTTATTGTTTGATTTTGGTAAAACAAAAGCTTCTGCAGATATGGCAAAGCGAAATTTTGAAGCATCAAGATATGATGCTGAAACAAGCATAGAGTTAGTAATTTATAATGTGAAAGTAGCATATTACAATTTGGTGTTTGCGAAAATTCAGCAATCCGTATACGAAGACACGGTTAAGGATTTTGAACTTCAATTAAAGCAGGCAAAAGCACATTATGATATTGGTAAAAAAGCAAAAATTGATGTAACAACAGCAGAGTATAACCTTGGAAACGCTAAGGTAAACTTGATTAAAGCAAAAAATACAATGGAATTGGCTGCCGCAGAACTTGCAAATGCAGTTGGTATTCCGGAACTTGAGGGTGTTGTTTTAAAGGATCAATTAAATACAAAAGCTTATGATGTAAATTTTAAAGATTTGCTTGCGACGGCAGAAGCTTCTCGTCCGGCATTATTAGCATCTAAGAAATTAATGGATGCGGCAGAAATGGGTGTAAGAAGTGCAAAACGTGCGTTTACTCCAAATATTAGTGCATTTGGATCATATAATCAAGGCGGACGTCAGATTGATGCAGATTACGGGTATCAGGTTGGTGTGCAATTGAATTACAATGCTCTAAACCTTATGTTATTGAAAAAACAGGTTGACGAGGCGAAAGCGACATATAGAAAATATGTTGCAGATTACGAGCAACAACGTCAAAATGTATATTTGGAAGTTAAAAGTGCATATATAAATCTTTTGAATTCCCACGACAGTCTGGATGTTTCAAAGTTAGCGCTTCAGCAGGCAAAAGAACGGCAATATCAGGCATTTAGAAGGTATCAGGTAGGTTTAGGTGACGCCATAGAATTTAAAGATGCTGAGAACTCTTATCTCAATGCTCAGCTTGATTATTATTCAAACCTTCTTAATTATAATATTAATGCGGCAGAAGTTGAGCGTGTAATCGGTGCTCCGATTAAGGAATCCGATGTGGATTTATAGTTCAAAATTAATAAAACAGATTTTGCATAATTGAGAAAGTCTTTATAAAGTGCAGATTGATTAATAAATATTTTCAGAAAAAATGGTATTTTTGTATTTTTGCATAAGAATAAAAATGATTTATTATTAATTTTATGCGAAAGTTTTTATTTGAAAAACAATATTGATATTTTGAATAAAAGAATAAATAAATATTCTAAATATTAATAAAATTTAGAATTGCCAGATATACAGTATTCTTAAAAAAGAATTGGAATTTAAAATAAGAAATTACGGAAAATGGCAAGAAGAATAAAAATTACCGGAAAAATGAACATAAAAATGGAAAAATAAAAAAATGAAATAATTCTGAATTAATGTAACTGTAAAAGTTTTCGAGGGTTTTTAAATAAATTACAAAGAGATGAAAACAGGGATTAATTATATTGCCAAAAAAGATAGTTTATGTTAAACTTGACATATAAAATAGAAGAATCAACACAAAATTTATTACTGAATAAAACCATCATTAAAAGAAGTCAAAAATAGAGGGAATATCAATATGCGGAAGAGAAGTAAAATTTTAGCAGTGGCTTTGTCGTTATCAATGTCGATATGTGTTGGGGTTCAATCTGTTCAAGCGATAGACATTGGTGGTTATGGTGCGTTTACAGATTTGCAGAAAGCTATAGTCAACGGCACGGATCCTATAATTAAAATTAACATTACTGGTAATATAGACAGAAGGTTGATGGATAGTGCTGAGTTAGGGCAAATAAACCCGGCTTTAAAAATATTGGATATTAGCGGAAACAGATATTCTCTAACCGGACTTTTAACAGGCAGTGATGATCCGATAATAGTTTCATCAATGCAAGAATTGAATATTTTAGATTTAAAACAAAACGAATTTACGCAATTTGTAACTAATAATGGAGGAAGTGTTAGTATAACATCTTCCAAACCGGAGGAATTTAGATCTTCTTATTACAATAATGATGGTGTGGTGTTTACGAACAATGATAATGGTATATTTACCATTAGTTATACAGATATACATAACAACTCAAATCAAGCGATTGTAAATAATAGTGGTCAGGTAAATCTTGAGAACGTAATAATAAATGAAAATATGCAAGGGTTGTTGAATAAAGGTACTGCATATATAGGAGCATCTTCGTTTGAGAATAACAGTAACAATTCATCTCAAGGAGCAGCAATAGATAACTCGGGGACTGTATATATAAAAGATTCGAATTTTACGGGAAATTCAACTTCGCACAATGGAGGTGCTATTACAAATGCAGGTGGACTTTTTTATGCAGAAAACATTGATTTTGACGGGAATTCAGCAACTGCAAACGGGGGTGCTGTCGATACTTGGGGTGCAACTGGAGTTGCTACATTTATAGATAGTTCATTTCGGAATAATCATACAAATGAAGAATTAAAAAGTGATGAAGGATACATTTATTCAGGCGGTGCCATAACGAATAATGATAATGGAACTTTAAACATTGCGGCAATAAATAAAGATGTAGAATTTACGGACAATTATATAGGAAAAGACAACAGATTTGGTATAATAGGCTCTGATAATCGTCAATCAAATGCAATTGCCAATATGGGGACAGTTTATCTAAACGCTTCAGAAGGAAGACGAGTTGTTTTTAATGATGCAATAGGTAACAGTAAAAATCAAAACGGGGTTATAAATATAAATAGTGCAGATGCTACTCTGGTTAATGGGAGTGGTGATAGTGTAATTACTCCGACAGCCGGAACAATAGAATTTAACAATACAGTTTCAAACCAGACAATAAATATGTATGGTGGAATTGTTAAGTTAGGTGCTTCTAATGGTAAAGAAGACTTTAATAAAGGTAAGCTGGGTAGTTTTGATGTTACTGCAGAAAATCATGTTTCATTAAATTATTACGGCGGGGTTTTAGATTTAATTAATGGCTCATCTGATTCTACAAATATTGGTTGGTTGAGTTTATATGAGGACATGGATGTTGCAATAGATGCAATAGGCTCTCATGCAGATTATTTAAATACATCAGAAACTGTAGGAAATTCAAATTTTGATACAAATGGACATACGGTATATTTTTCTAAAATAAACTTAGGAGATGCAACAAAATTTGAAGGTCTTGCCGGCAGTTTGAATTCTGCAGATTGGGAAAATTTTGGAGTAAAGGCAAATACAGAGCTTGTTGGCTCCGGAAATATATCCAATCTGAATACATTAGTTTCGTATAATAATAACACTGGAATTTTAAAGGTAGGAGATTACAGCTTACAAGATGCTGTAGCAGAAACTGAGGGAACAAGATATTATAGGTTGCAGCAGACAGAGAATGTCGGTGAGAACTTGGGTGAAATGCTTAATACAGGAATCTTGACAATTGTTGGAAATTCTAAAGCAATAAATGGCGGAGGTTTTTCAGGAATTGTAGTTGGAGAAGGTGATGAATTAGTCATAAATAACGTGTCAAGTTTTGGTGGCTTTAATTCAACGACAGGAGCTGTAATTAATGCAATATCAGGAGTTGTGAACATAACAAACACAAATTTGGAAAACAATTCTGCGGTTAATGGCGGCGCTATTGCAATGTCAGGAAATTCTAATGTTACTTTAACAGATTCAAGAATTTCAGGAAATACGGCAGTAAACGGAGGTGGAATTTATACGGATGGAGCCGGTATAAATTTAACTTTAAACAACTCAAATATTGAAGCCAATAGAGCAGAAGAAGGTGCTGCAATTTATAATAACGGTGGAACCGGTTTAGTTTTAAATAATACCTCAATAACTGAAAATATTGGTAATTCCTCAATTTATAATAATGGAGAATTAACAATTAACTCAAATAACGGCGGGGTGTTAGTTATAGACAACAAATTGTCGGAAGATGATGAAAATGGTGTAATTAAAAATATCGGCAGCCTCGAACTTAATGCATTTGATAAATCTGAGATAAATATATCAGATAAAATTTTGGGACTATCAAACAAAAGAGACGACAATATTATCAGCATAAACAATAACAGTCAGGAAGGCATAGTCAGCATATTAGGAGGAATTGAGAATTCAGTATTAACCGTAAAAGCAGGGACGGCAAATATTGGGGATGTTATAAATTCAATGATTAATGCAGACGGAGTTGGGACCTCAATTTCGGGAAATATAACAAATTCAAACATAACAGCATCAGCAGACAACACATCTATTTCGGGAACAGTAAATGGATCAATGATTGCGACATCGTCTAAAACTACTTTAATAACTGCTGATGTATCAAACGGTTCAACGATAACATCAAATTCCGGCACGACAACGATAACAGGTACAGTAGGAAATTCAACAATTACGTCATCATCCGGTCAAATGGCGGTAGAAAGTTCTGTAAAGAATTCGACAATAACAACAACAGGAGGAACGACAACTTTATCCGGCGAAATTTCTGATAATTCAAAAATACTAAATAACGGAACAGGAATGACGGAAATTTCGGGAACAGTTTCCGGCTCATCCGTATCGACTACGAAAGGCAAAACAACAATAACGGAAAGCGGGATAATAAAAGACGGATCGACAGTAACAACAAACGGTTCCGGCAAAACAGAGATACGCGGTGAAGTAACCGGAAGTTCGACAATAAATAATTCAGGCGGCGAGACAACGATATCAAATTCAGTTTCCAATTCGACTGTAAATGTTTCCGGCGGATCAGTTGAGGTAACATCAACAGGAATAATAAACGGAACGCAAGTAAACGTAACCAATGGGAACGCAAATATAGGCGGATCCGTAACAACAGGTTCAACAGTAAGTACAACGTATGGTACAACAAATATCAGCGGCACGGTTTCAGGTTCTGAAATTATAACAATTGCTCAGGGCCAAACAACAATATCCGGCAATGTTTCAAACAATTCAAGTATATTTAATTCAGGTTTAGGGACAACTACAATTACAGGAGTTGTAAGAGATTCAGAAATAGAAATGCTTGGTGGAACTGTAAATGTGAATAATTCAATTATAGATTCCGCAATAGAAGTTACAAATAGTACATTAAATATAGGTATATCGGGAAAAGAGATAGATTTTACAGGAACAACAGTTTCTATAGGAAAAGCTTATCCAGGCGGAAAAGGTGATGAAGATGGAACTGCAAATCTACTAGCTTCAGCCATAAATTCAGGTGAAATAAATTTAAATACAGAAAATTCAGTTTTAAATACATCACAGAACAGCAAAATTGCTTCTTCAATAAAAGGTAATGGCGTAATAAACAAAACAGGAAATACAGTTTTACGTTTTTCTAGTTTAAATAATTCAAACGGAGCAGATTATACCGGTGACTTAAAAATTTCAGAAGGTCAAGTTATATTAGATTCCGGTTACAGATTGAATGCTGACGCCAATATAATAATAGAAAATGCGAATTTAGATTATACAGTAGGAAGTTCTACAATAAAAGATAATACAATAGCAAATATTATATTGAAAGACGGAGCGGAAGCAAAGATAATTGGTTCAAGTTCAGATGCGCAAATAACTTTAGCTGACAAATTTTGGGATATGCAAGGAACCGGAAAACTAACTTTAAAAGATGCAAATTATATATTAGCTGGAGGCTCAAATCCGTTTTCAACAGGCAGCGATATAATAAATTTTGAAAAAGCGCATATATTATTTACTCATACAGATAATCCCAACCATAATTATGGCAATATTGCATTAAATGATTTTTCAGTAATAGAATTGGCCGATGGACATGGCGGAGATTCGCATAATTTTGAAAATATAATTTCAAATGGAGAAAACTATTTTAATACAGATATAGACTTACATTTGGATAATGTATCAAGCAACCCGATATCAGATAAATTGGTTGTAAACAATGGAAGCGGAAAATTAACATTAACAGAGTTATATATAACAGATGATAATGGTTTAATGGGGCAAATTGCAGGTGGTAAAGTAATACAATTAATAGAAAATAAGAATCCGGAAAAAGTTTTACAACTGGAAGATGTCAAGGATATAGATATATTAAGTTGGGCTACAAATATATATAAATATGGTGTCACATCAGAATCTTCAGGTTTTAAGGATTCAACAGGAAAAGAGGTAATAGATAGTATCCGTGTTGAAAACAATGGACCTTCATCGACAGACACACTAAGAGATTTAAACATATATCAAGGAAAAGACGGAAATAACAATAATAGAGGTTTCAGCTTTTTAGTAGATGGCGATGGAAAAAGCAGCTATAACATATATCGAGATTTAAATCAAACAAACAAGGGTGTATTTAGTATATTAGGCCGAACAGAATCAGAAGGTAGTGAAACATTTGAAAAGAGTGTACTTTCTGGTACTTTAAAAGATTTGCAGGTAGAAGTTGCAAGTGGCAGACTAGAGTATGATAATGTAAATAATCAATACATATACAAGAGTGCCGATGGAACAGCAATTGAAGCCTATATAAATCCTAATGATGTTAAACTTTCTGAAGATAAAGAATATTATATTATAGCTGTTGGCACAATTGGTGATAAGTCAGATACCCAAGGTTCAATGTTTGAACTAACAGATAACTCAGGTCAGACAAGTTTTAAAATAGAAAATATAATAATAGAAAATGCAAAACGTTATGATCGAGATACAATAAAGGATGGGTCTGTAATTTATGCAAACAGTTCGCAGGCAAATATAGTATTAAGCAATACAGATTTCAGAAGTAATTCAGTAGATGCAGATGCAGGCAATGGTGGTGCGATAGCAAATATAGCCAGTGAAGCGTTTCTGATAACAAACGGCACATTTACAGGAAACAGCGCAAACTTAGGTATGGGTGGAGCGATATACAATGCAGAAAAAGCTGAGATGTCAATTGTAGCTGAGAATTCAGGGCTAGTTCAATTTGCAGGCAACTCCGCAGAAAAGGGCGGAGCTATATATAATGCCGGTGTTCTTACAATGTCTGCTACAAATTCGGATAGTAAGATAGTAGTTGAAGCCGGAACTTCTGATGCTACAAATGATATTTATAATACAGGAACATTAAATTTACTTGGCAATATCGAAATAAACAGTGGAATTAATGATGATAAGAGCAATCCTTCAGGTATAACTAATGTAAGTGGAACCTTAAAGCTTGGTGATACAGCACAAATAATTCAAAAAGGCTTGCAAATAGCAACCGGTGGGGTAATATCAACCAATGCCAATAATTTAACGATTAAGAATGGCATAACAAATGATGGCACATTAGAATTTAAAGGCAACGGAACAAATAACAATATAATAAAGCATTCATCAGGTAATACAACAAGTGATCTAATAATAAGCGGCAATGTAGAAAATAAAGACGGAGTTTCAATAACTCAAAACGACTTGAATATAACCGGAAGTTTGGCTGCAAACGCATCAGATTTAGCAATAAATAATGGCATAACAAATGATGGCGCATTGGAATTTAAAGGCAACGGAACAAATAACAATACAATAAAGAATTCGCAGGATAATAGGACTAGCAATTTAATAATAAGCGGAAATGTAGAAAATATTGCAGGGGTTTCGATTGCGCAAAACGATTTGACAATAACCGGAAGTTTAGTTGCAAATGTATCAGATCTGGCAATAAGTAATGGTATAACAAATGATGGTACGTTAGAATTTAAAGGCAACGGAACAAATAACAATACAATAAAGAATTCGCAAGATAATAGGGCTAGCAATTTAATAATAAGCGGCAATGTAGAAAATATTGAAGGAGTTTCGATAACTCAAAACGATTTGACAATAATCGGAAGTTTAATCGCCAACGCATCAGATTTAGCAATAAATAATGGCATAACAAATGATGGCACATTGGAATTTAAAGGTAAAGGAACAAATAACAATACAATAAAGCATTCATCAGGTAATACAACAAGTGATCTAATAATAAGCGGAAATGTAGAAAATATTGACGGTGTTTCAATTGCTCAAAACGATTTGACAATAACCGGAAGTTTAATCGCAAATGC
>CALVEG010000006.1 GCA_944326525.1 Candidatus Gastranaerophilales bacterium | reverse complement strand
GGCGCCCCATTTTTAGAAACATGTGTTTCCGGTTCAAAATCGGATAAGTCACAATCAAATACAAAAGTTCTAAAGAGTAGTTTTTTTGAATCTGGTTTTTATCTCGGGTTGTTTCTTTTAGCTACTCTTTTTGTGCTGCCTTCATTAACACTATTGGTAAATTATGTTCTTTTGCAAATCGTAAAAATTCTTCAGGGCATTCTTCAATGCTGTTTACTTTTGCTATTAAACCTTGTATTCTTGGATTTATTGGTACTATTTCGCTGTGTTCAAAACCTTTAAACAATTTGTCTCGAGATTTTTCTAAACATTCGACTAAATCTTTTGCATTGATTACTTTATCGCCTATTTTTACATCCTTTGTAATCTGGGTTGTATATTTTTTTGACATTAAATATTTTGCTAAAATTGCGTATTCTTTGTCATTTAATTTAATCCCTTTTGATGAAAGATCTTTTATTAAATTATCTTTAACATATGTTCTGACATCGTTATCTTTTGTAATTAAGATGTCTTTAAATACATTAATATCTTTGTTTCCGCCGGAACTGGTGTTTAGATAATGTGCTTCTGAAATGTTTGCAAGGTCTATATCAAATATAAAGCCAAATTTTCTATCTCCGTACGTTTTGTTGTTGTCTGCTTTTATTAAGGATGTTGACCAAGCACTTTGATTTAAGGAATTAGATGTTAAAATGTATACCGATTCCATAAAACTATTTTCGGGTGCTGTCATATGGATTAGGAAGCGCGCATTCTTTTTGGTAGTGCCTTTTGCAAATCCGTATTCTTCTAAACTTGCATTGTCTTTTAACTTATTAAGGTCTAGGACTTTTAAATTTACTGTTTCTTTTCCAATTTTTGCGGATTCTGTTGGAAATTTTGCGCCGTTGTGCATAAATTTGGTATCAAATACTAAATTTGCTTTTGAATATATATTATCCAAAACTAAGCCTATAGCTTCCATTTTTTGTGCCATGTAATCATCAAATTCTTTTTGGGTTTCTACTCCTTGTGAATGTAAAAGATGAAAATTATCATTTACGTTTTCAAAATCTGCTTTTGCTAAAATTTCATATATCAGGAAGTCTTCCGGTCTGCGACATCTTACGGCTACATCTTCTGCGCTTGCTGTTCCTGTGTTGTATGCTTCAAACCAGTGATGGTTGTCAACAATGTCTATTATTCTATCTGAAATTGAGCGAGGAAAGTTAAATTTATCCAGTATACCTATTACGTATTCTGCACTAGCGCTTGCATGACCTTTGTCTACTGTGCCACCTTTTTTGCCTAAGTCATGACAAAGTGCTGCAAATTTTAATATGGTTTTGTCTTTATCGCTAAGTTTTTCATATAGTGGATTATTCATTGCACTTTGAAGCACTTTTAGCGTGTGTATGTCTACGCTATAGGCGTGTGTTCCGTGCTGTTCCTTGCCTACAATAGAGGTGAATTCAGGAAGCCCTGATATTAAGCCGTTTAGAATTGTGTCGACTTCTGGATCTCCTGTGTTTATTGAATTTTTTGTTGTAAAGTTTTCAATTTCACTTTGAACTTTTGCTGCTGTATTTATTAATTCTTCACTTGCTCCTTGCATTTCAAAAGGTTTGTTATTCGGTAATCCGTCAAATCCTGCAATGCCTCTTTCTAGACCAAAATGTTCCAGTATTATTGATTGCTCTTTTTCGGAAAGATTTTTTATTATTGTTTCTATATTTTTTGTAAATTCTGCTCTTGTGTATTTTAGCGGTAATCCCTCTTTTCCGTATTGTTTGAAATCATAATTTCTTAATACGTTTTCACTTATTGGATTATTGTTTGTCAGAATATTTGTGACAAATTGTTTTTGCTGTTCTTTTGAAATTTTAACAGTATCTTTCTTTTTGCCCAAGATTGTTGTAAGTTGGATTAGTTTGTTTTCTAAATCGATGCCGCTAACTTTTTTACATAATTCAAGTACTGTTTTGGGAGTGCTGTTTAGTGTTTCAAATATTTTAATTTTTTTGCTTAAATGTATTGTTTTAATATCATTATTTAATAGTTTTGCAGCTTCTATTATATCCCCAATTTGTTCTGGGGGACATTTTGCACTTTTGTCCGTGTATAATGCTTCTGCTAATTTATATGTTTCTGGATAAGATGTTGTCAGATATGCCACTTTTTGTATTTGTTCACCTTTATATATTGTATCTTTATCATCGCATAGTTGGGTTATTAAATTCAAATTTTTATTGTTTGTTAATCTTAAAATATTGACTTTTTCCGCTTCTGATATGTTTGCATATTCTTTAGTAAACAATTCTATTGCAAATTCTTTGTTATATTCATTTAAATTTTCTGAAATTATACCTAATATGTCCTTGGGAAATATGTCAATATTCTTCTCCATAAATTCACATATTTCCTTTGAGGCTCCTGTCGATTGTGCTAGTGAGCTTAGGGTTACAGAGTTTTCTATTTTATTCTCTTCTAATATCTTATTTATAAATTTTTTGTTATTGTCATTTATATATTCTAATAATATTCCGTTAAATTTTTTATTAGTTAATGTTTTATTTATGAAGGTATTAGCTATATCTATGTTATCTTTGCGGACGTTTCTAATTATTGATAATAGTTGTAATATTTTATAATCTGTTTTGTCTTCATTAAATATTTTTTGAAAATTTGAAATTTTCATTTTTGATTCATTTTGAGCGATAAATGTTAATTTTGCATCTATATTTTCTGGAGATTCAGGTTTTAAAGTTGAAATTATTAAGTTTTGGATTGATAAATCTTTGCTGTTGCCTGATATTTCAAAAAGCTTGTTCATAAGTTCAAGTTGTTTTGGCAAAATTTCTTTGTCAGTTGAAAATTTTTTCATGATTTCTATTGGTGAAATCCAATCATGCCATTCATGGTCAAAGATTATTGATTCAATTTTATCTATTTGATCCGGTGACTTTTTGTATGTTTCAAATATATGTAAGTATGCTCCTGGATTTAAATATTCTCCCTTTTCAATGGTGGATAATTCTGCTTCTATGTAAAATCTAAGCTTGTTAAAAGCTTCTTCTGGTACATCTTTACCTTCGTTTATAACTTCTTTTACAAAATTATTATTTAATATTAGTTTGTCTTTTATGTCTTTCTCATTTAACTGTTTTTGTAAATCAAGAATGAAATTTAATTTTTCTTTTGTTAATTGCGGGCTTAAAATGTCTGAATTGTATTTATGAGTAAAAGGATTTTCTAAAAGTTTTAAAATTTGTAATACTTCTGTTTTATAGGTTTTTAAATCAAACTTGTCTAAAAATTCTGCAAGTTTACCTGCGTATCCGTTAGCTATTACGCCATCTATAATGTTTAAATTTATCGAAGTTTCTTTCGCTAGTTTGGTTATTGCTTTTAATCCTTGTAAATCAAGCGAATTACCTTCTATTTGGCTGCTATAGTTTTCAATTAAATTATAAAGCGTTTTGGTCCCTTTAGAATCTGTATTTTGTTTATTTATGATTTCGCTATTTTCAACGTAAAAATCTAGAATTTCTGCATAATTATCATAGTATTCATTTGTTTTTTCATTATATATAATTTTTGAAAGGGTTTGATCATTTAGATTATCATCTGTTAAATGTTTTTGCTCTTTAAGTTTCACGATTGTGTCTAGAATTTCTACTCCTTTTGCGTTTGTTTTCGGTAAGTGATTTATTAAATTAAGTGTTGCATCATCAATTTTGCTTGAGTTATACAAATCAATTATTTTTTGTGTAAATTCAGGTGGGTAGATTGTATTTGGGTTTTGTGATGCTTCACAGATTAAATTTACCATTCTTAAATTATCTTCAAGAGGTATTTCCGCTTTTGTAAATTCTGATATTAAGTTGCAGGCTTTTGATGAATCTGTATAAAGTTCTTTATTTTTGCTTATTAAAACTTTTGTTGCATCTGCGATTTCCATCCAATTATCCGGATGTGCTAAACATGTATCTAGAATTTGTACTCTTATTCCGATGACCGGTTCAATATATCTTAATATGTTTGTAAAAGCTTCTGCTTTTTCTGGTTTTTCTTGCATTGCTTTTAGACATTTGCTTTGCATTGTGCTTATTGCATATTGTATCTCTATATTTTGCGGAGTGGATTGAAACATATCTATAACCGCAATTACATGATTTTCGTCAGCACCGGCTTTTATCGCTTCAGCTATTTGGGGTGCTAATTTTTCGTGTTCATACATTTTGTCTATGATTGTATTTAGGGCTTTGCTTTCTGCGGGTAATGCTTTTGCTACTTCTGCTGACAGCTTCTCTATTTTTTCATTCTTTTGATGATAGTTTATTGTATTCTGAAGTATTTCTACTCTGTCTTCTGATATGCCTTCTTGTATTTTTTGGTAAGCATCTTGTAGTGCAGATTCTTTTGCTGTTTTGTTGTTGTATGTTTTTAGAATGATATTTTCAGGATGTTTTATTCCTGATTTATACATTTCTATTGCAATTTCAAGATTTTCTGTACTTAAATATGAATTTTCTTTGTTTGCTATGTTGCCTTGTAAGGACTCTATAATTTTTATTATTGCGTTTTTTTCTATACCTAGCTCATTCATTTCTATAATTTTGTCTGTAAATGTTTGAAAATCTGTGTCTTTTTTTAAATTCGCAGATAGTATAACGTCAATTGATTTTGACGGAAATCCAGCTTTTGATAAGTCTAGGACATAATCTTCTTTTGTTATGTCTATCTCTTTATCTCTGATTGCATAAATATAATTTTGTATCCAATTTTCGCTGATCCCGTGTTGTGTCCACTCTATTGCTTTATCAATAAAGTCGTAATTAATTTCTGTTTTATTTTTTGCTGTGTCTTTTATTTTGCTTGCGGTTACTATAGCTTTTATGTCGTATATACCTGCTTCGTGCATCTTTAATATTTCGGTGTATAGTTTTTCATCAGCTTTGCCATCAACCTTGGAGCTGTCTAATATAGTGCTTATTTCACTTGCTGGTATTTTATGTTTTGTAAGCAGTTCTTCAACTTTTGATGATAGTGTGTCTGAAAAAATGTTTTTGCCGTCTGTGGTTTCGTGACAGCTCTTTATAATGTATTTGAGATCGTGTTCTTCTATTTTATATTTGTCCTTAATTTCAAGCATAAAGCTTGTAGCTTTATCATCATAGGTCACAAAATCCTTTATTGCATTTTCATTAATCTTGTCTTTTAAGTATAATGCGCGAGCGTAGTATTCTGCTGAAATTTCGTTACCTTTTTTGCACGCGTCCATGATTTCGACAGCATTATTCGCGCTAATTTTTTCTTTTGTAATTAATTCTTTTATTTTTGAGAAAATTTCATTATTAAAACCAGTTGTTTTTGTAAATCCGTTCGCATCTATGGTTTCTTTATTTAAGCAGGTTTCTATAATTTTACTTTTAGTTCTGTTGTCATAGCCTAAGGCATCTAAATCCAGTACTTTTTCCCAAACTTCATTACTTATGGTGCCGTTAATTTCGCAGGTTTTTAAAAGAGTTCCTGAATAATTGTCCTGTTTTTTTAGGGTTAATAACTTTTTGTTGTAATCTTCTCTATAATTTCCTTTTTTGTCTTCGCTTTTTATAATTACAGAAATAGCATCATTTGGTGTTTGACCATTATTTACTAATTCGTGAAATTTTTCTATTTTAGCTGTATCAATCTCTTTGTTTTTGTTTTTGAAGTTTGAGATTATTCCAGCTATTTCATTAAAATCTTTATTGCTTGATTTTACAAGTCTTATGGCTTCATCAATTAGTCTTGTACTTACTTTGTCAGGGGCAAGTGTGCAGGCATTTATTATACCTTCTATTTCATAGTCTTTGTCAATTTCATTTGAAAAATCAAGGAATTTCATAACTGCATCAAAATCACTAATGCATTCTTCTGTTTGTGCTTCTTTGGCAGGAATGTTTTCTGAAGGTTTAGCTTCTTCTGCATTTGCTCTTGTATTTGATGCTTCATTTTGTGCTTTTGTTGATGAAGGTTCTGCTTTTTGTCTTTGACTGTTTGTAGTTTGAGATGTTTCGGTGTTGTTCTTCTCCGGTATATATTCCATTTTAATATCTGGTCTTTGTGGATTTTGTGACCACTCATTATATTTTTTTAGATATTCCTCTTGAAGTGCTTTTTTATCTTCTCCTTCCGGCATATTTTTGATTTCATCTCGAAGGGATGCAAATTCTTCTCTTGAATTTGCACTTTCTAATCTTTTATTTATTGATGTTTCTGCGTCTTGGGCTGGTGTCGAAGGTCTTGAATCTGTAATTACAACATCATCTGGTGTTGCGGAATTTTTAGAATCTGCTTGAGTTGTAGTGGTTGCATTTGTTTCTTGAGTTGTTGTAGCTGATGAATCTTCTACTGAATTTGTTTTTTGACTTTGGGATGGGGATTTAATTTTGCCTTCGGATATGTCATCCATTGTTTGCAGAATATTCTTTGCATCTTTGGCGGTTACTCCGTAATCCTTAAATGCATCGCAAAGATATTGTACTTTTGCTTCTGTTGTTAAATGTGCAAATTGTTTTTGCAATACTCCGCCTGAAATTGCAAAAGCTATTGAACTTATCCAATCCTGCATCTGTATATCGCCATTGCTCATTGCCATATTCAAGAAATACGTGCTTGATATGTCTAATGCTACTTCACTTGTAACTTGCAATGCCTTTGCTAATTTGTCGATACTTTTGAAACTTTTTACGATATCATCCGGAAATTTTACGGGATTTGCTTTTACCATTGCGATGATCTCATCAGTGCTTTTTCCGGCTTTTTTGAGTGTATTTACTAAAGCCTTTGTTTTATAAATCGCAGCACCCTGTTCGGCAAGTTGGCTTACTTTCATACCTGTTGCCATATATGCTGAATTTTGTAGAACTCCTATTCCCCATGCTTTCCATTCTTCTGCACTCATACCGTTTTGGGATAATATCTGTTCTAGCAATTCCGTTGGTCTTAGTGTCATTGCTGCCATAACGAGCGGCGTACTTACTTTTTGTGCAGTCTCCAGTCCTTGTACTATTTTTCCGCCGATACTTGCCTTGCTTGCAAGCCCTAGTTTTGCACCGAGTGCGGTTCCTCTTGCTGCTACCGCAGCAGGCGGAAGTATCATCAATGCTGTTGATAAAATGTTTATTCCAACTTCGATGTTTGCTACACCTTGCTGCTGTTTTGCTACATATTCTTCAGATAATATTTTTAAATCTTTTGAACCATATGCTTTTTTAAAACTTTTTTCATAGATATCCTGATATTCTTTTAACTTCTTTTCTGTTAAAGAAACGACTTCTTCAGGTGTTGCGCTATTTGAATATTCTACTCCTATTGCATCAGCTAATGTCCTGTCTAATCTTTGGCTCATTTCATTTGCAATAAGTCTTAATTCTTCGTTTGTTGCTTCTGCAGGATAGCCGTTTTTGTCGGTTCTGTAGATTACATATTCGCCTTGCTTGTTTTTATTTATTCTGAAATTGCCTCCGTACTTCAATACATCTTGATGGTCTTTATATTTTTCGTTTATATCTGCTAAGGTTTTGTTTATTTCTTTTGTTGAAGTTACACCAGCCAGTTTGAATGCCTGTATAATCGCTTTTGAGGATTCTTCTGGGCTCATCTGGCTTTTTACATCACCTTTTGTCGTTGTTGCAAGAATTGCTTTAGTTTTGTTTACCATTTCTACAGTGGTTTTTACTTTGGCGTATGTCTGTGATTTCTCTGCGCAGTCCGCTATGTTTTCGGGATTGAATTCTACCCCGCGTTTGCTTTTAAATGCTTCTTCAAATGTTTGATATATCGGCACTCCTAAAAAATTATACCCAATTGGCTCGCCCTTTGCGGCTTTTCCCATAACTTGCAGATCATGTTGCGTTTTAGAAAGTGATTTTTTTACATGTGATTGTGAATATTCTTCATTAAAGTTCTCTTGCCAAAGGTTTACAAATCTAGACATTACCCCAGCTTCTTTATCTCTCTCTGATACAATTGCATTGCCTTCAAGCATTATGTTTTTAAGAAAATTCATAGCAAATAATTGAATCAGTGTCGGCTGAACTGTTACGTAGTTCTTATTTGTCCGTTCTATTGTTATTCCTTTATTATCCCCCTGATAAAAGCCAGTGCCAAAAACATTATCCGCTGGTGCCATCGGAGATGGTGGATTGCTTTGATTGGTTTCTGCTTTTGATGATGCAGATGTGCTTGCTAAATGCTCGAAACCAGGGTATACTTTCCCTGTTTGCTGCATTTCCTTTTGCATAATAGATACAACTTCGTCATCTGATATGACGTAGCCAAGATTGTTTGTTTGCCTGTATTGGCTTATTATTTTTTGCTGTTGTACACTGTATTCCGACATCTACGCACCATTTTCTTATCTAGATGTATCGGATAATTTGTTGTTTTCTTTATATTAATTATAGTAATTTTATTTTTTTTTTTTACATTTTTTAATATTTTTGAAATCATTACTATTAAATTGGCAAAAAATCTTTTCTTGGATTTTATGTTAAATATGGAAATGAATTCTCAAATTGCTTTTACTTCTAATATTCGTTTTGTAGAGCATCATGTCTTTAGTAGGATGAATAAACAAAATTTTATTGATTATTCTCATATCAGACCTAACATTTTGAAGGCTGATGAGTTTTATTCTACTGAAATTCGAACCTGTACTGGCGGTGGGCTGGTTAAACCTTTTGTCGAAGCTGAAGGGTTTCATTTTTGGGATGATCTTAAAAATAAAAAAAGGTTTCCTCAATTAGTAAATATGCTTTTTCACTTTGTTAGAGAACCTCAAAGAGGACTTCTTTTAGGTAGTAAAGATCTGAAAAGCAATCCATATTCAATTGAGCAGTTCGAAAATTTAAAAAAAGTTTTTCTTGATCGTGTTAAATTCGTTTCATTTTTTCAGAAGCATAAATTCACTAATTCAGAAACGGCTTATCATTATTCTGTTCCAGCTGACACCTGGACTTTGTGCACAAGTTACACTGATCCAATAAATAAGCAGAGAAAATTTGTTAAAAAGCCGGAAGATCTGTTTAATGTTTTTGAAAATGTTTCAATTGCGGATGGAGATAGGCTTTTTATGGGTAAAAAAGAAGTCTTGCCATCTGAATATACAGAGCTTTTTATATAATTTTATATGTGTTAAAAATTAAACTTCTAATTCTGCAAATTGTTTTTTTATGTTTTGGTAAATGTTATGCGTAATCAGGCAGTCATTTAGCGCTCTGTGATGGCCTTCAATGCTTACATTATAGTGAATTGCAAGGTTTTTTAAACTGTGGCTTTTGAGCTTACAATATTTTCTGCCCAGTTTCATTGTGTCAATTGAATTATTTGATAAGGGTTCAAAACCGAAATTTTCAAGGTTTGTTCTGATAAAGTTAAGGTCAAATTTGATGTTATGTCCTAAAATTATATCATCGGACACGAATTTTATAAATTTTGGAAGGATTTCTTGAATCATCGGCGATGATGCTACTATTTCATTTGTTATTCCTGTCAAATGCGTTATGAAAGGGCTAATTGTGGCTTGGGGTTTTATTAGTTGCGAAAATTCGTCATAAATCTTGCCCGCCCGCACCTTTAATGCTGATATTTCAATAATTTCATCTTTTGACGGAGAGAGCCCAGTTGTTTCTATATCCACTACAGTATAATTATCTGGAAATTCCGTTATGTCTGTATTAATTAAGTCTTTCTGAATCATAATGCCTTACTTTGTCGTCGCTTTTATAAAGAACTGGCTTCTGTCTAGTTGTTCAAAGTCTGTTATGACTTCTCCAACGGATGGCATTTTTTTATACAATTCCACAGGCTCCATTGATGCTATCGCTATTATTTTCCCAATACCTGCATTTGCTGCTGCGTTTATACCTGATACCGCATCTTCTACAACAATACATTCTTCCGGCTTTAAACCTAAATTGTTTGCTGCTATTAAGTAAATATCTGGTGCCGGCTTGCCCGGAATTTTACCGTTTGCATAGACAATTTTGTCCAAGTCAAACCATTTTTCAAGTTTAAATTCTTCAATATAAAATTCAACGTTTTCAATTCCTGACATTGTTGCTATTGTGTGCGGAATATCGTTTGCGCATAAATAATCCAGCAATTCTTCCGCATGTGGAGCAAGTTTAAAGTTTTCTCTATCGCTTCTGCACATTTCACGATAAACAGCTTCCTTCTCAAGCCCAAGTCTTTCTACTAATTCTGGATCAGGCTTTTTGCCGATAGCGTAAGCTATTATATCCTCGTTAGTTCGTCCAAACATATAATCACGCATCTCTTCGTCGCTAAAAGGTGTTCCTCTTAAGTGTTTTGAGTATTCTCTCCAAGCTTCCAGATGTTTCTCTGAATCAAAAAGAAGCGTTCCGTTAAAATCAAATATTATTCCTTTATATCTCTTTTTATCCATTTTATTCTACTCTATACTGTTTTCCATAAGTTTGTTGTATATCTTAAGATAAGCTTCTGCGTCTTTTGGTTTATTAAGCTTTTTGTAGGCGTATGCTAAATTATAATAGAAATCTGGCTCCGTATTCTTAAAGTATGCTGCATCTAAAAATGCATTTTTAGCTTTTCTGTATTGTCCAAGCTTAAGGTATGCACATCCTAAATTGTAGTGTGCATATGCGTATTCAGGGCGAAGTTTCAAAACTTTTTTGTACTCTTCTATCGCCATATTCGGCTTGTCATCATTCAGATAACAGTTTGCAAGATTGTAATGTGCTTTATAAAATTTTTCGTCTTTTAAAATCGCTCTAGTATACATAAATACAGCTTCATCATTTTTCCCTTTATCCTGTAAGAGATTTCCCAAAAGAAGCCAGTTCTCTGCTGTTCTTTCTTCTTCAGGGATTGATAAAAGTGTATTGAAACTTCCTTCTATATTGTTGTCAGCATATAAAAGTTTTGCCTGCTCGCTTATTGTGTTTTCTTCAGCTAATACCGGGGATGTTAGGATTATCCCTAATATAAAAAATAGTAAAATTTTTCTCATAGCTTCATTATACGATAAACTAAAAATTTATCAAAATTCTTAAATAAGTTAAGACGTATTTAGGGTGTTAACTTATTGCCCGTTTGTAATTGCTGTGATAAAATCTTAAAGTGGGAGAAAGTGTATAAAATGACAGAAAATATTTCAGCAGTTATTTATTCTGAAGCTATACAAACAGAAAATATATTAAAACTTTATATCGAAGAGTTTGGAAAGTTCTGTTTTTATGATGCAGGTGCTGATATGTCCGAAATTTTTAATACACTTTCCGGAATGTCAAAATCTGTTTTTATTATTGATGTTTCTGTTAATACAAAAAAGTATCTCGATTTTATTTCAGAAATAAGTTCGGCATGTCCTGATTGTAAAATTATTGCTGTATCGGATTCTCCTTCCGTAGATTTGATCGTAAAGGTTATGAGAGCAGGGGCTAAGGACTTTATTTCCGCTCCTGTTATAAAATCTGAATTGTTTGATATTTTGGATAAGATTTATAATCAATTTAAAACAGGCGGTAGTTCTGAAACTAAATCCAGAGTGATCACGTTGTTTTCCAATAAAGGCGGGATTGGCAAAACTTCTATAGCGTCAAATTTGGCTCTTGAACTTGCTAAAATTACTAAAGAAAATGTTGCTCTTGTTGATTTAAATTTTCAGTTTGGAGATATTACAACTTTCTTGGATTTAAAGCCTTCTTTTAATATTTCTTATGTTTTGGAAAATTTGAATAGGATTAACTCAGAATTTTTGCTTAATACTCTCGAAAAATATAAAAATACAAGTTTGTATATTTTAGCGGATCCTCCATGCTTTAAACAGGCTGAAACCGTTACTAAATCGCAAATTGCTAAACTTATTGATATATTAAAAAACACTTTTTCTTATATCGTAATAGATGCTGAAGCTGGTTTTGAAAGTAAAACTATTACTGCTTTAGATAATTCTGATTTAGTTTTTCTTGTGACAGTTGCGAGTCTTCCCGCTTTAAGAAATTGTCAAAGAATTCTTGATTTGTTTCAGAAATTGGGCTATGACGATGATAAAACTCAAATTATTATAAATCGTTATATGGAAAATGATGAAATAACCGTTGAAGATGTTGAAAAACTTTTGGATAAAGAAATTTATTGGAAAATTCCGAATAATTACTTCACTCTTATGGCGGCAATTAACAAGGGAATTTCTGTTGCCGAAGTTAATCCGGATTCAAATGTCGCTAAAAGCTATAAGGAGCTTGCGATGTCTGTTTCTGATATGGTGTATCGAAAAAAATTAATAAAGAAATATTCTTCTGCTGAAGATTAGGTTTTGAGGGTAATGTGGGTATAAGTGACAGATTAAAAAATACATATAATTTGCCAAGTATTGTTGAAGAAATGCCTTTTAATGATTTTATTACAGAGGCTTTGACTAAGAAAATTTCATCTATCCCGGTTTGGTATGATTACGATTACTCAAAGCAGTTTGAGCTTATTTTGAATTTTCTTGATAATAAATTAAATACAGAATTTGAAGATCTTCATCTTTCTGAAATTGAAAAAAAAGAAATAGCCGAAGATTTTCTTAAAAACAACAGAGGTTTTGGAATATTAGACAAGCTTTTATCTGATGATGATATAGATGCCCTTTTGGTAAATTCTTACGGGGCCGTTTTAATATTGAAAAATGGAATATATGTTAAATCTGACATTGTTTTAAGTTCAGCTCAAAGTGGTGAAATTATATCACGTTTTAATCCTGAAAAGCCTATTTCTGTAATTTGTCAGGATGACCTGCAAATTACTATAATCTTACCCCCTGTTTCTAATAATACTATTATTATAAAAAAAATTAAGACAGTAACTGAAAATCTTTCGGATTTGACATTGCAAGGTGATATAACTTCTGAGATAGAGGGGTATTTAAGAAATTTATTAATATCACGTAAGAATATTTTAATTACAGGTGAAGATGCTGATTTACTGAGCGACTTTGCACAGGTAATGATTAATTCTGTTGATTATTCATTAAGAGTTGTTGTGGTTGAAGACAATATGCCAATTAGAACCACATTTGATAATGTTTCGGTATTTTCTGTATCATCACTTGAGCAAAGAGAATTTGTTTCTTTGTTAAATACCGTTGTTAGCTTAAGACCGGATAATCTTGTTACTTCATTGTATGATTCACAAAAATTTTCTTTTTATTACTTGAATAGCGATGAATTAGCAAGCGGGCTTATTACAATTGTTCCGGCAAAGGGTATTAATGAAGTTATTTCCAAGCTTACAGAGATTTCTTTAAAAGCTTCAAAATGTACGGAAAAACAAGCAAAAATGAAATTATCTTCTATATATGACAATATTATTCATGTGATAAGAAGTAATGACAAAAATTATTGTCTTTCATCTGTAATGGAGGTTAGTTCCAAAAAGACTTCTGCTCTTGTGACGGATGAAGTTATTAAGTATCTGGATGGAGTTTATGTTCAGGATCTTGAGGATTCTGCGGCTTTTGATGATGGTGAAGCGAGCGAGAATAAATTATATTCTGACACTTTCCTTTCGCGTTTGAAAAAATAGATTTTCTCGCTTCTGTGTCTGAAAACTTTTTAACATGTATTTTTAGAAGATTACTGTCTTTGAATGTTTCGTTTATTAAATTTATCCCTGGAGTTATATATTGTGGCATAAGAATTTTGTTTACAAGGTAGCCGATAGGTTCTGTGAACATAAGACAAGATGCTAAACCTCCAAGAGTTTTTAGAATTTTATTTTTAACAATTAAATGCTTTTGGTAATTTTGTAATGCATTTTTAATTGCATTACCAGTTTTGTCGTATCCGTAAAGTGCTTTTGCATTTGCAAGGTCAGCTTTATATTTTTTGACTATTCTTTTGGGTATATTTCTGTCTGAAATACCATTTTCAAGCTTTTCTTTAATTTCAAAAAGTCTATCTGCATTTTTGTTTGAAAATGTTTGAATTTTTCCGTTGTCTGTATCTGTTAGAGCAAAATAGCCAATTAAATATCTGTATGCTTTTTTAAATATGTTATCCTTTTTTCTTGTGTTTTCAAGCTCTTTGATGTGGTTTTTAAGAGAATTGTTTATAAAGCTCTGAAAGTTTTCCTTACTTGAGAAATCTTCATTTGTTGCTTGATTAATAGCATTATTCGTGTGTCTGTAAATTGCATCTCTTGCATTAATGGAAATTTTTTCGCTTATAAGTTTTCCAATAGGAGAAGTCATTTTTTGTCCGATTATTGTTGCAGCAGACGGAAGTATAAAAAATGTAAGAGCTTGGCGAATTGATTCTTTTACTGCTCGCTTGCTGCTTGGTGAATATTCATTTTTATCATTTTTATATTTGTCGTAAATATCAGCGCCCAAGTACATAAATGACGGAACCCAAAATGCAAAAGTTAATTTGGGTGCAATTTCATTTATTGTTGCACCTATTTCACTTGAATAAGTTAGTGCACTTATTGTACGGCTGTTTAGAGGATCTTTATATGTTTTTTTCTCCTCAAGTGTAAGTGTTTTATTTGTACCTGTTTGGGTAGAAGTAAAGTTTAATAACGGATTTATGGGCATGAAGTTGCTCCCGATATGTTTCGTGTTATCCAATTATACAACATTCAAAAATAATATTTTTTGCTATGTTGAATTATTTGGGATAATATTTAGGTATGATTGAGAAAAAATTTAAAATTTCTTCAAAATATTCACCTGCAGGGGATCAGCCGAAGGCAATCGAAGCATTGACTAAGGGTGTTTTAAACGGCGATGATACGCAGACTCTACTCGGAATTACAGGTTCAGGTAAAACTTTTACTATTGCTAATGTTATTCAAAATATTCAAAAGCCGACACTTATTATTGCTCATAACAAGACACTTGCTGCTCAACTTTATAATGAATTTAAAGAGTTGTTTCCTGATAATGCCGTTGAATATTTTATAAGTTATTACGACTATTATCAGCCAGAAGCGTATATACCAAGAACTGATACTTATATAGAAAAATCGGCATCAATTAATGATGAAATTGATAGGCTTCGTCATAATACTACTCGAAGTTTGTATGAAAGAAATGATGTGATAATAGTTGCATCGGTAAGCTGTATTTATGGTTTGGGGCTTCCTGAAAATTACTTTAGAGGTTCGGTTGAACTTAAGGTTGGTGATAATGTTGAAAGAGATGATTTGTTAAGACATCTTGTGTCAGTTCAGTATAAGCGTAATGACCTTGTGCTTGAAAGAGCAACATTCAGAGCCAGAGGCGATATTGTTGAAATTATGCCTTCGTATGAAAAAATAGTTACGAGAATTTATTTCTTCGGTGATGAAATTGAAAAAATTGTCAGAATTGATAATGTTTCCGGTGAAATTTTGGAAACTCCGGAAAGTGTTGTGATTTATCCTGCTGTTCATTATCTTTCTTATGACGAGAATACAGATGAAACATTGGATTTAATAAGGCAAGAGCTTGCAGTTAGAATTGCAGAGCTTGAATCAGAAAATAAGCTTGTTGAAGCTCAAAGACTTTCACAAAGAGTTAAATATGATATAGAAATGATTAAAGAAATGGGGTATTGTTCGGGTATAGAAAATTATTCACGAATAATAGAACGTCGTCCGCCAGGAAGCCCTCCAGCAACTTTGTTGGATTATTTTCAAGGCGATTTTTTAACTGTAATTGACGAATCCCATGTTACTCTACCTCAAATTAAGGGGATGTCGCATGGCGATGCTGCTCGAAAAGATGTTCTGATTGAATATGGTTTTAGGCTGCCTTGTGCTAAAGATAACAGACCTTTAACCAATGAAGAATTCTTTTCTAAAGTTCATCAAAAGATTTACATATCCGCAACACCAGGAGAATTTGAGCGTCAAACTTCTGAACAACTTGTTGAACAAATTATTCGTCCAACGGGGCTTGTTGATCCCAAAATTAGTGTTCGTCCTATAGATACTCAGATTAATGATTTAAAAGAAGAAATTAAAAAGCGAACAGATAAAGATGAACGTGTATTAATTACAACTTTGACTAAAAAAATGGCAGAGGATTTAACGGATTTCTTTTTACAAGAAGGAATTCGAGTAAGATATTTGCATTCAGGAATTCAATCGTTAGAAAGAGTTGAAATTTTAAGAGATTTAAGGCTAGGAGAATTTGATGTGCTAATAGGTGTAAACTTATTAAGAGAAGGTCTTGATATTCCTGAAGTTTCTCTTGTTGCCATAATGGATGCCGATAAAGAAGGATTTTTAAGAAGTGAAACAAGCTTGATTCAAACAATCGGTCGTGCTGCAAGAAACGCTTGCGGTGAAGTTATTATGTATGCAGATAATATGACTGAGAGTATGGAAAAAGCTATTTCAGAAACTAATCGTCGTCGTGAAATTCAAATTGCGCATAACAAAAAGTATGGTATTGTTCCGCAAACTATTAAAAAGCCGATTGAAAATAATCTTTTATCACTTGTTGCAAGTTATAGAGATTTGGAAGATATTGTTGCTGAAGAAATGGTTGATCTTGGTATAGATAAAAAAGACTTGCCGAAATTAATCGACAAGCTTGAAAAAGATATGCATAAAGCCGCTAAAATTCTAGATTTTGAACGTGCGGCCGAGATCCGTGACCAATTGAAAAAGCTGAGAGAAATGGTAAATCCTAAGACTTCCTAAGCTGCTCAAGTTCTTCTTTCTCTTTTTTCTTTTTAGCTTTTTCTTCTGCTTGGTGTAATGCTTCGTAATTAAGTTGTCCTAAATAGTTTCCGACTAACGCAGCATTAAACACAACAGTCATACACCATACAAAATACATTACAACATTTTCTAACCCTATAAACAGCCAGAAAAGGTAAGTTAAACTTCCTGCTATAACTGCATCTATTACAGCTATTTGTATTGCCATCCATATCAGCTGGATTAAAACATCCATACAAGAATCTGAAATTGCTTTTACGTCAAATACATTAAAGAAACTGAATTTTTTGCAAAAAAGCATGAAAACAGTCATTATAATAGCTAAACATACTCCATATGTGATATAAGTTACCCCTTTGGCTACAAAATCAACTGAAATCATAGGAACTAATTTGTTAATTACAAACCAAGCAATACCACCGTTAATTGCTAATGCAGGAATTAACGCTATAATAGCTCGAATTGCATCAAAAAACATTACAAAAATGTTAAATGTTGGAAGTGTGTTATCCCGATAATTCATAACATTGTTGGCACATCTTGCCATTGTTCCAATAATTACAATAACACTCAAAAAAGCAAGAATGTAAAACCAAATACTATTTTGCATTTTATTCATGTAACAATACATTGCGCCGAATACCGGAAGCGTAAATATTATGAACTTAAGTATGGAATGAGGTTCATTGAGTGATTCTTCCAGTGCGTCTCTAATTGATGCCATATTTAATGCTCCTCTCTTATTTAATACTACAATAATATACCATATTGGGTTGGGGCAGGCAATACATTAATCCTATGATATAGGCAAAATTATAAGAAACTCGGCACCTTTGTCTTTTTCACTGTTTAATTTTATCTTCCCACCATGAAGCTTTACCAATTCTTTGGTAATTGTCAGTCCTAAGCCGGTCGAATTTTCCTTTGCATCTATTTGTTCAAACTTTTTAAAAATTTTTCTGTGAAATTTCTTTTCAATCCCGCAGCCGTTGTCTTTTATTCTTATTTGTAAATTTTTCCGTGAGGCTTTTGCTTTTATTTCAATTATACCTTCGATGGGACTGTATTTTATTCCGTTGCTTACGATGTTAAACAATATCTGTCTTATTTTTAAGTAATCTGCTTTAATAATTATATTTTCGCATTCTAAATTAATCTTAATTCGCTTTTTGTCGTACAAAGGCTTTAAAATATTCAGAGTTTCTGTTATTGCTTGATTAATGTCAAATTCTCTTAGGTTTAGCTTTACTGTTCCTGATTCTATTTTGGTCATATCCAGAATTTCGTTTATCATTCCAAGAAGTTGAATCCCTTCTGATTGAATATCTTTTATAAATTCTTTTTGCTTATTATTTAGTTTGCCTGTTTTAGGATGCATTAAAAGCTCTGAAAATCCAATAATTGAATTTAATGGAGTTCTCAGTTCGTGTGAAATGTTTGACATAAATTCGGTCTTAATTTTGTCGGATGCTATTATTTTTTTGTTTTGCTTTTTAATTATTCTATTCGCTTTTTCGATTTCAGTAATACCTTTTTGCAATGATTCTGTTTGCATTTTCATTATTTTGCCAAGCTCTAGTTCTTTTATTAAATTAGATATTATTTGGGCACAAAGTTCATATATAACTTCTGTGTCTTGTGTATTTTTTCTGCTTGGTTTAAATGCTAAAATTCCATATACAGTTTTGTCTATTGCAAGTCGATATATATTGGTATTTTGGGGAAAATATTTTAGAATAGCTTTATTTAATGGCTTATCTGAACTGAAAATATTTTGGCTTTCCGACTTACTTAAAGAAATTTCTTTTGGGACGGATTCGTCTTTGAAGGTATATTCAAGTCTTAAAAGTTCAGGGCTTGCATAATAAATGCTGCCACTTTCAATGTCAATTACGGATTTAAGCGCCATAAAAATATCATCAAAAGTTTGTAAATTACCTTTGAAAAAGATTTCTAAATTTTTAAGAATTTTTATACTTTCGTTTTCCAAATCTACTCCAAGATTGATTTGTCAGCATAACCAATGTATTTTAAATTTCTAAAATATCCGTCAAAATCAAGCCCGTAACCGATTAAAAACTGATCGTCAACATCAAATCCGTAGTAATCAGGTTCTACGTCAACAATTCTTGTGCATTTTTTATCTAAGAGTGAGCAGAATTTTGTAGACTTTGTCTTAAAATTGCATGCCATAAAGTCTAAAAGAAACTTTGCTGTTAAACCTTTATCAACAATATCTTCTATTATTAAAACATTTTTATCGTTTAAATCAGGAAGTTTTATATCTACGGCATTAACTTTTCCGCTAGAAACTGTTCCGGATCCATAGCTTGAAAGTCTTATAAATTCCATTTTTAAAGGCATTTTTAATTGCTTTACAAGGTCAGTTGCAAACATTACGGCACCTTTTAAAACGCATACTGCGGTTACTTCTTCATTGCCGTAAAATTTGTTCATTTCCTCTGCTAATTCTTTTATTCTTTTTTGAATTTCTTCTTCTGTAAATAAAACCTTTAAGTCACTTTCTTTTATCTGCATAATTATTTCTCCTCAATAACCAATTTTATCATGTGGGTGGGGGATGTGACAACTTTTATATTATCGCTTATCCCAAGCCCCGGAGCCCATAGTATTTCATCGTCCTGTGCAAGAAAAATTATTTTATCTTTTAAGTACGATGGAACTTTTTTTTCATTTAAATATTTTTTTAATTTTTGTTTTCCATTAACTCCAAGAGGTTTTATAATATCGCCCTCTTTTCGTGTTCTTATAATTAGATTATCATATTTTGAAAGATTGACGTATGCCTTAAGTTCCTTATCTTTGGGAAATCTATCGGGGGTGTGATTGCATTTTTCAATATAGAATTTCCCGTTTGGAATGTTATATTCGCCTTCTTTGATAATCTTTGCTTCAAAATTTAAATTGTTTGTTTTTTCTATAAATTTTATCTCTTTTTCACTTGCAAAAAGATAAAACTTATCTGATACAGACAATGTTTTCCCGCTTTTTGAAGTTTTGTTTTCTTCAATAAATTTTTGTGCTCTTAAAACTTTACCTTTGTCTATTTCCAGCTTATTTTTCTCAAAAAGTTCATAAATTAGTCGAGTTTGAAGTGCTGAAGAATAGTTTAAAAAATTCTTTGTCTTATAAGGATTTTTAAGTGTTTTTAAGTATTCTTCTATAATCTCATAATCAATTTTTGCATTTTCAGAAAGTGAATTTATCATATCAATTGCAGAAGTTGTTATTTTTTCCATTTGGGGCAGGATATTTTTTCTTATTAAATTCCTTTTGTATTTTGTATTTGTATTTGAACTGTCGCAATTTGGGGTAAGATTATTTTTGGCGCAATAAGCTTCTATTTCTTCTCGTTTAATATTTAGTAAAGGCCGATAAAATATGCCTCTATTTTCTGCAATTCCGCATAAGCCTTTTAATCCGGTACCTTTTGAAATACGGTATATTAAAGTTTCAGCATTATCATTTGCATTATGTGCTGTTAAAATAATTTTACTATTAAATCTTAATGCACATTTTTCAAAAAAATCGTATCTTGCTTCGCGTGCGGCTGTTTCTGTTTTTTTTATGTCTGAAGATAATTTTTCAGAATAAAATTCAATATTTTTGTTTTTACAAAAAAATCTGCAATTTCGTTCTTCATTGTCGCTTTCTTCCCCGCGCCAATTGTGATTAAGGTGAATTGCAACAACGTTATCTGTAAGTTTTTTTACAATATCAAGCAGACACATAGAATCAAATCCGCCTGAAAATGCTACTAAAATAGGTGCATCTTTTTTTAAAAGTTGATTTTTTTCTAAAAAAGTTTTTACTTTTTCTGTAATTTCTTCCATTTATTAGTTATTTTCTGGGGCTAAACGCTGTTGAATTTTTATCCCTTCTTTTATCTCAACAGCATCTACTCCTAGTTGTTCAAGTGCTTTCATCGCAAGACAGTTCGGTTCATAAGTTAAAGCAAGAAGCATGTGCTCTGAACATATACGTTCTTTATTTTCTGATTTGGCAAGCTCCCAAGCCTTTTCAAGAACCCTTTTGGCTCTTTTGGTAAATACTATTTCTGTATCAAAATATTCATCTCCAAAGCCAATAAGCTGTTCAACTTCTTTTCTTGCATCTTTGATATTTATTTCTAATTCATTTAAAACCTGCGCACCTAGACCGCTTGCTTCTCCAATTATGCCAAGCAAAAACATTTCTGTTCCGACTATGTTTCTGCCGAGTCTTCGGGCCTCTTCTTTGGCTAACCTTAAAATTGTAAGCGTTTCAGGCATTTGCTTTTCTATCGGTTTTATAATTGAATGTGCTACATCATCGTCATTAATTTTCATTTCTTTTAAAATTTCATACGCAAGCCCTTTTTTGGCTTTAAGAACCCCAAGAACAATATGAGCCGGAGTCACGACTGATGAGCCTAATTCTTTTGCTGTTTGAAGGGCCAAATTCATTGTTCTAAAAGCATTTGGCGTGAAAATTATTTGTTTGTTTTCATACTCTGCTTGGCGTGATTGTATATTAGAAAGTTTTTCATCAAATTTTTCTGCTGTTATTCCAAACTGAGCTAAAATTTTTGAAATTTCTGAATCTTTATCCTCCAAAATGGAAGATACAATCTGTTCTGTTCCAAGAATTTCATAATTTGATGCGGAAAGCTTGGCTACTGCTCGTTCAAAAATTTCTGTTGATTCTTTGCTGTCAAAAATATCCTTTTCTGTTGATAAACTTGTGTCTGTATCTTTATTTTCATCTATTTCTGGATGATATAAACGTTTGGTTTTTCTTTGTACAAGCTTTTCAAGAAGTATTTTTGATTTTACTATGTCAAAGCCAAGCTTTTCCAGAATTCTGACATTATTTGATTTTCTGTCATTAATTACGGCAAGAAATAAATGTTCGTATAATATAGCCGGATTGCCTGATTTATTTGCAAGATCAAGAGCATTTTTTAATAATTCCTTTAAATGTGTGCTGAATACCGGTGTCTTATCAGTGCTGATGTTTCGATTTATATTTAGACTTGCTTCTACTTCACTGTACAAATCTTTATAATCTATGTTATATGATTTGAATATTTTTTGCGGAATTCCCTTTGCCTCCAAATATAGCCCCAAAAGCAAATGCTCAGAAACTATATTTGCCGAATGCATCTCATTTGCACACTTCTGCGCTGTACTTACTACATTTACCGCTTTTTCCGTAAATTTTTCTAACAATTATTCTTCCTCGTCTTCTTCATCTTCCATTGTTTTGATGTATTCTTCTACTTTGTTGAATTCATCTTCGTCTTCTATTGTTTCAAAAAGGTAATCTTCACCTTCTTTTGTTAAACGCATCAAAACTAATTCACTGTCTTCGCTGTCTTCATCGTCATCAGCAGGTAAAAGCAGTGCATACTCTTGATTATCTACTTCTACAATGTCAAAAAGTTCAAAGTTAATTACTTTTCCGTCTTCATCAATTGTTTCTATTATTTGTTTTTCTTCGTTTTCCATTATTTTCTCCTTTTATTTTTAATTTACTTTTCTGCTAAGGTATTGTTCCAGTATAATACAAGCACTTTCAATATCAACCAGTCCTTTGTTTTTTCTGAAGTCTATTTTTTTTGCGCGAAGATTATCTTCTGCTTCTGAGGATGTCAATCGTTCATCCTCAAATATTACTTCATATCCTGTGAGCTTTGATGCAAAATTTTTGCAATCTTCAGCCTGAAATCCTTCTGTACCGTCCATATTTATCGGAACTCCGGCTATAATTTTTTTTACGTGGTTTTCTTTTGCAATTTTTAAAATCTCTTGAATTGCTTTTTCATCTGTCGTACGTTCAATACAAGAATGACCGTTTGCTGTGACTAGCAAAAAATCGCTTAATGCAACTCCTATTCTTTTTGTACCGATGTCAAGCGCCATTATTTTATACATTCTGCACCCACTTTGCCTCAATTATTTTGATTATATAATCTAACTCATTAAGGCTGAACTTGCCGTCATTTAATTCTGTATTGTATTTTAGTCCAAAGTAATATTCATATATACTTTTTCTTATAATATTTTTAAAAAATTCTTTTTTCAATACTTCATCAAAATATAAACCGTATATTTTTTCGGCAAATTCTTTTCTGGCTGTTAAGAATTTCAAATATCCGCTCATTAAAAGTCTTTCACTCCAAATATAAAATTCGCTCTTGTCAAATATCGTTTCATAATGCTCATCTATTATTTGGTCAAAATCAATTTTGTAGTCGGCCTTGATTAATTTCTTGTTTAAACAGTTGATTAACTCATCGTATTCGTCGCTGTAGCCGTAATTTAAAAACCAATGTTTTGAAAATTCATCTGTTAAAAGAATTTTTAAATCATCTTTAGAAAGCTTTTGCGGAGAAAGCTGTTTTTCTAAAATACAATGAATATCAATGCACTCAGGTTCAATATCTGCTAAAAGGTTTTTCCAGCAAATATATTCATAAGGAAACTTGTCTGAAAGCTTTTCTGAATTCAAAAGTATGGCTTTTAGTGCTTCCGGTGTAATGTTAAGGACTTCTTCGTCCTGATAAAATCTTTCAATAATTTTTTCGCATTCAAATTTGGAAATGTCATTGAAGCCAAAACAATCTTTTATCCCCCTGTAGTCATCAAGAACTACGGATGCAAATTGTATTCTGCCGTCTTCTTTTTCTCTTGTAAATATAAGTGCCTGATTCCCCTGCCCGTCAGGATACGTAAGGCAACAGGTATAAGGCTTTGAATCTGATAAAAGCTTTTTGTAAAAAAGATGGGTGTTATCTTCTCTTATGCCTGCTAGTTTTAATTTCGAAAGATTTTTCTTTATTATAGGCTTAAGTTCTTCTTTAGCATATTTTAAAGCTTCATTAAGTGCGTGATAAGCTAACTGGGACTTGCATTCTCCTAAAAGCTCCAATGATAATTTCCCTTCTTCGGTGTCCGGGGCTGATAGAAATACAGGTATTAATATATTTGCAAGCTCATCTTCCGTGTAGTCCTCGCCCAGTGAATTTATTAAAGTTGTTTTATCTTTTGTGTTAAGTGAACTTAAAAAATCTAAAAAATCTATTTGAACTTCAGGATTGAAAATAGCGTTTTTTAACAGAAGCTTAGTGTCATGGTCTATAAGTTCTTCTTCATTATCAATATATTTTCCAAACTCATCGTAAGAATAGCCTGAATCTATATCTCTTAATAAATTTACCGCTACAATTTTCGTTTCATTTGATGCTAATGGGTTTTTAAGCAGTGCCCAAAGATGTGCGCTTAATTCTTCCTTTGGTGCGTATCTTTCTAATAAAAGTCTTAAAATATATTCATTTTCCTGCGTTGCGTTGTTTAATTCTTTGTATAATATTTTTACTATTGTTTTTTTGTCATTTTGAGCATCCAAGAGGTCAACGTTTAAATTCTTAAGCACTGATAAATCGCTTATTCCTTTAAATTTCGAGATAATATTTAGAATAAGCGTTTTAACTTCAAATGGATTTAACTGCTTGTAAAATCCCGTCATCTTTTTGCTTTCCCCCAGAAGGCATCAAGTATCTTTTGTGCGTCAGCTGAAGGCATTCTGTCATTTAATATTAAGTACTGAACAGCAATCATTGCACATTCTGAACAAATATTTACCCCAGGACCTTTTACCATTTTTATTACCTGCGTATTGGGTCTGCCGCAAAAACTGCAATATACAGGTTCAAAATGACTTTCTTCATCTTTTAAGTCATTCTCTTGTTTTGAGGCGTGGTCGCGTTTCTCACCTAGCTTAATTACTTTTTCATCGGACATGACTATCTCCTGTTTTGTCCATATTACTATTTTGTTACAAAGTGTATTTTCTAAAAATAGTTTACATGGACGGTTATTTTTTTATATGTTAATTGTAACTTAAATTTATAAAATTTGCCAAATTTTTATGCTTATTTTATAATTCGTTTACAACAATTAATATAAGAGGATGATGAGTATATGAAAAAAGCACTTTTGCTTGTAAGTATATTGTTTATATCGGTTGTTTCTACCGCTTGTATTAATAAATTTGCGGTTCAGGAGCTTAATAACAAGGCTAAGGGGTATATAGAACAAGGTGATTATGAAAATGCTATCGAACGCTTGAAATCAAGCGCTGATCTTGATGATACCGTGTTTGAAACGCATTATAATCTTGCTGTTGCGTATACTCAGGTTGAAGATTATAATAATGCAATTAATTCTTTTCGTAAAGCTATAGAGCTTAATCCAGATTTTGCTGATGCTTATTATTCTTTGGCGGTTGCTGAAGAAGATTTTTCAATTGATCTTGCAAAAGGCGCATTGACGCTTGATGAAAATGGCGCTGTTGTTAAGGTTGATGATGAAACGCTTATAAAACAGGAAAAAGTTGTTCTTTCTGACGCAGTTCAAAAAATGATTAACGATCTGCTGGCTGATGCTGTCAGCAACTATAATCTTTATCTCGCTAAGGGCGTAAATCTTAATGATGAAGATGAAGTTAAGCAGAAAATTCAAAAACTTTTAGATGAACAAGCGCAAAATCAAAATAATAACAAAGGTTAGTATATGATTTTGCAGTCTCCGGGCGATGTGGCGTTTCAAATATTTGGTTTCCCAGTTTATTGGTATGGTGTTATCCTTGCTTTTGCTTGCTTTTTAGCAGTATTTATTGCGAAAAAAACGTATGCTTGGGTATACTGTGACGGTAAAAGTGATTTAATTTGGGATGTTGCGCCTTTTGTTGTTATTTTAGGTATAGTAGGGGCAAGGCTTTATTATTGTTTAGTAAATATTGATTATTATCAGTTTCATCCTATTGAAATATTTTATATTAGAGGTGGCGGACTTTCTATTCATGGTGGCTTGATTGCTGGTATTTTAGCCCTTTTATTTGCTGCTCGTAAATATAAAATCCCGTTTTTGAATCTTTTGGATGTGTTTTCTGTAGGAACCGTTCTTGCTCAAAGTTTTGGAAGATGGGGAAATTTTTTTAATAATGAGGCTTTTGGTGTTCCTTACGACGGTTTTTTGAAGCTTTATATACCGCCTTCACTTAGACCGGAAGGGTTTTTGAATTTGGAATATTATCATCCGACATTTTTATATGAAAGTCTGGCTGATTTTGTTATATTTTTGATTCTGCTTGTTGTTATAAAACGCTTTGGGATGAAATTTCATGGGCTTACGGTTTGTGCTTATTTGATGTTGTATTCTTTTGTAAGATATTTTATTGAAGGAATTCGCTTGGATAGTGCTTTAAATGTTGGAGATTTTCATATCGCGCAGATTATTTCTTTAATTATATTTTTGTTGGCGATAATTGGTGCTGTTGTTATTCTTTGCAAAAATAACTTAAAACATAATTGATTTTAGGATGTTTTTACGGTTTTATATTTTTATGAACAGATTAACCCCAAGACATCCTATTTATTGGCTAAATCAAGCTCATCTTATTAATGATATTTATACGGGTATGCTTAATCCTATTATGCCGTTTATAGCCGTAAAACTAGGAATTTCTATGGCATTTGCTACTGTAATTATGAGCTTATCACATATTTTTTCTTCGCTTTTGCAGCCGTTATTCGGATTTTTTGCTGATAATATTGTCAAGAGAGTTTTTATTTTTTGGGGATTAATTTTTACATCCGTTTTTATATCTATTGCACCAGCCTCTCATGATGTTTGGGTGTTAATTTTATGTATAATTTTGGGAAGTTTGGGGTCAAGCTTTTTCCATCCGCAAGCACTTGGGCTTGTCGTAAAATTCGCAGAAAATGATAAAGCTCGAATTATGGGACTTTTTATTGCTATGGGATCAATTGGGTTTTCTTTTGGGCCAGTACTGTCGGCATATGTAACTCAATTTTGGGGGTTGTCTCATATGCCATATCTTTCAATTCTTGGACTTGTTACAGCTTTTTCTATGTTTTACTTTGTCCCTAAAATAGCACCGTTAACTTCTGATAAGTCCGATTTGAAGTTTAAAAAAGCATTTCGTGATATTTTTGCAAATAAAAAACTTCAAATTCTTATATTAATTGCAATTCTTAAAACTTTAATAACAACTTCTTGTTCAATACTGCTTCCTTTTTTGTGGAAAAGCATTGGGTACAAGCCTTTTTATATCGGTTGTATTTTGTTCGGGTTTATATTTGCCGGCGGAATTGGGTCTGCTCTGAGCAGAAGCTTTGAACAAAAGGTCGGTACCGCAAACATATTTTATACATCAATGATTTCTACATTTCCGCTGATGATTTTATTCGCTTTGACTTATAAAACTTATCCGGTTATTTCAACTGCAATATTTATTTTAATCGGATTTATAACCATGCTGGCGCAGCCTGTTACAATGGTTATGGCACAGAGTGTTTTGCCTCAATATAAAAGTATTATCGGAGGATTTATAAACGGATTTTCGTGGGGCGTTGTTGCAATATTTATGTCTGCTATTGGGTTTATTGCTCAGGCAAACGGAATTATACCGGTTCTACTTGTTGTATCAATTATTCCGGTTCTATTCTCAAGACTTGTTAAATACTTATTCACAACTTCCGAAAAATAATGGCTAAGTTGAAATATGCAATACAAAACCACGTCTAAGTAAATCAATGTTACTTGACACAAAAATCAACCTTTTTATACACTAAATAACCAAAAACTACGCTAATACAGAAAATCTGCCTTTTTTAATATCTTCAGCTTGATGTTTCTGAGCCATTTTTTCTTGTAAACTTGCCATTTTATACAAAAGGCTGTTTGATACAAGATCAAGACTTAGTTTTTTGTCCATTTCATGCAGCATTGTAAGGTTGTTTTCTCCCCCAAAAGTGTGATGCGAAAGAGCATTATTCATTTGATTGTATGTCTGCATAACCCCAAATGCAGCATTGTTCATGCTTTGTACAGCGTTAAATCTGACTATTGATGAAACTAACATTTACCCTCACTAACCTGATTTTGGCAAGACCATCCAAAATCAAATTCCTTACTTTTTTATTCTAAAACACAAGTTTTATTTTTTCAAGTACATTTTTGTATAATTTTTATGTAAAGTTATGTAACGATTTGGGCAACTTGTGAAATTGAATAAAATCTATATACTTTATATATATGTAACAAATAACGAAAGAGAGCAGCTTAAATAACACGAGTGATATTAAGAGACATAAAAGTAAGAGAGATAAAGAAAAGAGATTATCCGTTAAATAAGACAAAAGAGAGATGTTTATTCCTTCCTTCCTAAAAAAAAGTATAGCCCCTAAAAAGGGGCTTTTTCTTTTGTTTTAACATCGAATTTTTCTAAGACTAGTTGGCAGATCCGATTGTGTGTATTTTAATAAAATTTGTGCCGCCTACAAGAAGCTCGGGAACAGAACCTGAGAATATCACGGTATCGCCGTTTTTAAGCCCGAGTTTTTGTATCATAAATTTGTCTGCACTCTGCAGTGCCGCACGGTCTATATTTCCGTCAAAATCAACTATAACAGGAAATACGCCTCTGTAAAGCTTCAAATCCCTGCAAATGTTTTTCTTCGGGCAGCAGGCGTAAATCGGAACGCTCAGACGGCCTTCTGATAAAAATTGTGCTGTAAATCCGCTTCCTGTAAGCGCCACAACTGCTTTGATATCCATTTTCTTTGACATATCTGCTATAGACATGCCTATTGCCATTGCCTGACTGTCTTTTTCTTCTTCTATCATTTTGCGCGGGAATTTGTTTTTGCGCATAAAAGGTGAATTTTCTACGGTATCGGATATCTTTTTCATCATAGCAACTGCTTCTACAGGGTAAGCACCGGCAGCAGTTTCGCCTGACAGCATAATTGCATCAGTGCCGTCAAGAATTGCATTTGCAACGTCGCTGGTTTCAGCCCTTGTCGGAATCGGATTTTCTATCATGCTCTCAAGCATCTGGGTTGCGACAATTACGACTTTACGCTTGATATTTGCTTTTCTGATAATTGTCTTTTGGACAATCGGAACTTTTTCGGTCGAAATCTCAATGCCTAAATCCCCTCTTGCAACCATAATTCCGTCGGAAACTTCTATGATTTTATCTATGTTTTCGACTGCCTGTGGCTTTTCTATTTTTGAAATAATTTTGATGACGTTGTTATTGTAAGATTTTAAAAGTTCTCTCAACTGAACAACATCATCGGCATGCCTTACAAAAGAGAGCCCGAGATAGTCTACGTCATTTTCTGCTGCGAATTTAACGAACTTAATATCTCTTTCTGTCAGGACATCGATGCTGCCTGTTGAACCGGGAATATTTATACCTTTTCTCTGTTTTAAAAGCCCGTCTGTCAAAACTTTTGCGTAGATAACATCATCTTCAACTTTTTGAACCTCAAGCTGAATTTTGCCGTCATCAATAAGAATCATTTCGCCTGATTTAACGTCATTGGCCATGCCTTTGTAATCAACAGGAATAATATCTCCGGTCATTTCGTTCTGGTGGCGGAATTTAAGAACCTCGCCTTTCTTTAATTCAATCGGGTTGTCAAGACACCCGATTCTGATTTTCGGCCCCTGAAGGTCAAGAAGCACGGGAATTAAAGTCCCTTCTTCCTTTTCAATTTCACGGATGAATTTAAGATTTTGCTTGTGCATCTCTACATCACCGTGCGAAGAGTTCAATCTGAACATTGTTACACCTGTTTTATAAAGTGTACGTATCATTTCCTTTGTGTTGCTGGCAGGCCCGAGGGTTGCCACAATCTTTGTCATGTTAAAGTTTTCCATCATCTTCCTCTTGCGGAAATCCGCTATTTATATAACTATCTAAAATAAACTTTAAAATACTTTACAAAAATAAGTATTTTATTTATAATTCCAATGTTATCATAAAAAAAAATCTTGTTGTAGTAAAGATGAGGAATTGAGATTTATGAAAAATTTTCTAGCAACTATGATGGCGTTGTGCTTAGTCGCATTTGCTGCCATTCCTGTGTTCGCTGCTACTCAAATTAATGACGTTAGCGAAGGCTATTGGGCTCAAAAAGAAATTCTTGATGTCGTTTCTAACGATATCATGTCACTTGATGAGAACAGCAATTTTAATCCGGAAAAAGATGTTCCGAGAATTTGTTTTGTTAAGTCACTTTTGAAATTGTTGTCTAATGACAATTTGAATGTTTCTATTTCAAATTCATTTTCTGATGTGACTACTGCAGACAAAAATTATGATGATATTTTACGTTCTCAGCAGTTAGGTCTTGTTTATGGGTATCCCGATGGAACTTTCAAGGCTTCTAAATTAATGACAAGAGCTGAAACTCAGTCTGTAATTAGCCATATTACTAAAGATAAAGTTTCTGATACTTCTGCTCTTAATTCATTTGTTGATGCAAATAAAGTTCCTGGCTGGGCAAAACAAGTTTACGCTAAAACTTTAGATTACGGTATTTATGTAAACTATCCGAATGCAAATGAACTTCGTCCTAATGACAACCTTACAAGAGCTGAAGCTGCAGTTTTGCTTTCAAGATTAAAAGCTAAACTTGATCTTGTTAAGAAAGAATATAAAGGTGAAAATATTGAGCATTTGAAAGTTAAAAGAAATGCTCCTAACAATGAAGTTTATGTTCTTGAAAATTCAAACTTAATCAAAGAAGGTAACGTACTTGAAGTTGCATTTACTGAAAAGTTTAGATCAGAAGAAGCTTCTGCTGGTCAGGCTGTTTACTTTGTAAACGAAGAACCTATTTACACTGAAGAAGGTACTTTAATTGTTCCGGCTAATTCAAAATTCAACGGAACAGTTGTGGCTATTGAAAATGAAAAATGGTTCAACAAAAATGCAAGAGTTTATGTTCAATTAACTGAGATTGTTACTCCAGATGGAAAAACTACTTCTTTAAATGCTAAACCTTTCTACAAAAATTATGCTCTTAAAGAAGGTCCTTGGATGACAGCCGGTAAATTGTTGCTTTATACTGCTGGTGGTGCTGCTATTGGTACTGGTGCAGGTGTTGGATTCTCATTCATCCCGAATCCGGCTAAAGTTGGTACCGGTGTTGCAATTGGTACTCCTGTAGGTGCTGGTGTTGGTTTGGTTACTGGTCTTGTTACTAAAGGCCTTAAATACCACGCTAAAGCTGGCGAAGAAATTTATATTATTTTGCTTGATGATGCTGCAGTTGCAAAACAAGCTTTATAATATTCTAAATTTTAAAGCTTTAAGACCGACTTATAAAAGTCGGTCTTTTTTATTATTTTGACTTAAATCTTTTTATTAGGCTAATTACCTGATTAGGCATCGTATTTTTGTTTAAAGACTTTAAAATATAAATGTGGATAGGTCTTTCTTATCCGTATTGTTTTAAAGGAGAATATGTATGAAAAGATTATTTATGATGATGGCATTATTTGGATTGTTTTTAATTCCTGCTCAAAGTGCTAATGCTTGGGAAGTTAGCCAGTTGAATCCGCTCCCTTACGTTGGAATTGGACAAAATACAAGTACGTTCAGTTTGAATCCCTTTACCGGATTTAAAAATTGCAATCCTTGTAAAGTGAAAAAAGCAGATTGCGATCCTTGCAGAGCAAGAATGGTTATTAATCCTTGCGATAAATGTGTAAAGGCTTTTCCTGATGCACCTTGCGGTTGCCAGCAAATGATTTATGATTATTAACTTTGGTTCTTTCCAGTTTTATATGCCAAAAATCCCTCTTGTTAGAGGGATTTTTTTAGTAAACAATTTCTTCTAGAGTTTTAAATATTTTATCTGTAATCTGTCTTATGTATTCTTGGCTGACCATTCCGTTAATTACTGCATCTGAAATTTGGTATGCCGGTCGAATATATTCTTGAGCTGTTTTATTTACATCAGCAAACTGTAAATCTGCAGCCTTACCTGTTTTTCCTCTTAATGCAGCTCGTTTGTACCAGCGTTCTTTGATTACATCTAACGGAGTAAATACGTAGACTTTTACATCCATTATTTCCCTTAAACCTTCGTTTAATACGTATAAGCCCTCTGTTAAAATTACTTTAGCAGGCTTTTTAAGATCTCCGTCCGGATTGCTTACGCAGGTTACAAAGTCATATAGCGGTGATTTGATTTCTTTACCTTTTTTAAGATCTATAAGATGCTTTTTCATTAATTCAAGATTTATTGCATCCGGAGTGTCAAAACTGAAACCTGTCTTAAAGAGTGCTTCATAACTGCCTGCTTCTTGAAGTTCTTTTGATGTGTCTTTGTAGTAATCATCACATCTAATTACGGTATAAATTCCTTCTTTTTTCTCTTTTACACAAGCTTTTATTGTATTATCCACAAAAACAGTTTTACCGGAAGCGCTCTCACCTGTTATACCAATAAGAAATGTTTTTTTCTTCTCTTGAACAACCATGCGCGCAATATTTAAAATAAGATTATCTGATGTTTTTAAAAAAAGCGGCTGCGGCTGGGTCTTATCCTCTTCAAGAATTTTCTTTAATGCTTCAACGATTGTTGATATCATTTCCATATCTCGTCTTGATGAGTAATAATCATAGCTTGTTAGTTGAAAATCTGTTTTCATAGTTCCTCTAAACCTTTAAAACCTTATTTTAATATTGTACTTTAAATCTTTTTTAATTTCCGCTAATTATAAATTTTGTAACAAAAATATTTAAAAAATTAAAGAAGTGGGAAGAATATCCGTAATTGACTTATGTAGAGATAATTGGAGTATGTAAATATGTACGAAGACAAAATTTTTGAAAATGCATTACGTGAAAACAGAGAGCAGAATTATTCTAATCTAAAAACAGAAATTTCTTCAATGGAATTAGCTATTGAAAAATTTTTGAATAATGTTCTTGAATGCACTGCTTCAGTATCAGAAAGGGATTTTAATATTATGACACTATAGATTTTAATCTATAGTGTCTTGTTAAACTTATGCGTAAAATCCTCCACTGTTTGGCATTACAAAAGGATTATTAAACATCATTGGATTTGCATAACTGTTGTACATACCTTGCATTCCTGAGTTGTCTTGATTATTCATAGAATTTAGCATGCTTAATACATAATCAAGTTTTTGTATTGTTGCTTTATATTTTTCGCTGTTATCAGTTTTTGTTTTTGTTTCAGATTCTGATTTTGATGAGTCTTCAGATTTTGGTTGATTTGTGGTTGTATCCGTTTGCGTTGTTTGTGCTGTTTGTGTGGCTGTAGTAGTTTGTTGTTGCTGTGATGTGATTTGTGTATTTTGAGCAGGCTCAGCTGGTTCTGGATTTTCCGTTTTTGCTAAATTTCTGGCTTCAGCGGCACTTCCTATAGTACCATTTTGGTATGCTGTAACTACATTTTTATAAGCTTTTTCCAGATCTTCATTTTTATCAGGATCTTCTGCGTATCTGGCTTTAGTTGTCAAAAGAACTTCTTCTAATATTTCATCATTCTGTTGAGCATTTAAAGCAAGATCTTTAGCTGGTTGGTTTACGGTTCTGTCTTGAAGTTGATCCAATTCAGATTTTCCGATCGCTTTTTCCATTGCTTTTCCTGCAAGCCAGCAAGATAGAAGTCCGACACCAACTCCAACAACAGCACCAATTGCTGTACCAACTCCAGGGGCAACTGAACCTAATGCGGCACCTTTAGCTGCCCAGGCTGCTGCTACTGCGGCGGTACCAATTTTGGCTCCGACTGCATACGCTGCTACTTGTGCACCTGCTGTCGCTACAACTCGTCCGGTTTGTCTTAATGCCATTTCTGTTCCGGTGCCTTCTCCTGGTTTTACAGGATTGCCGTTTTTGTCTACTTGGTCAAAGGTTTGCTTTGTTGCTATAATTTCCGGTACTGCTAATGCTAAGTCTATACCGACTGCTGTTATTGCATTCGCTCTTCCGAATTTTGCTGCAGTTCTTAATTTTGATGATTTGGTTAGTGCTGTATTTACAGCTCCTTTTGCTTTATTATATCCTGTTACATTTTTTACACCGTTCCAGAGTTTTCCTCTTTTAGTTATCGGTTTCAGTGCTCCGGTTGTTTTTTCCATGTGAATCTTTTTGTTTGCTTCTGCTATTGCTTTTTCAACTTCTTTCATTTTGTCAGCATAAGCTTTACCTTTAAGCGTTTTAGATTCATTTATTAATCGTCTTACATCGTCATAATATTGTGATTGGTTAAATTCATTTAATGCTTTTTTAACCTTTTTTAACTCTTTAGCAAGCTTTTTATCAGTAAGTTCTGTTAAAAACTTTTTCGCTTCTGCTTTTGACATTCCCTGAGAAGTTTGAAAATCTTTGAATGCATTTTGAAGCTCTTTTAATTTTTTTGTTTTTTCTGCACCAGTAAGAGTTTTAGTTTCTTTTGCTAAATTTCTTATATTTTCTGCTTTTTGCAATTTTTGAAGTTCGCTTGTCGGATTATTTGTTACAGGGCGAAAACGATTTTCAAGATCTCTTATTTCTAAGTTTCTCTGAAAATTATCGTATGATTCTCTAAAATTTGCACCTTTTAAAGATTGTTCAGTCGTTTTTATTTTATTCCAAGCGGCTTTAGGATCTTTAATATCGGGTGTAATACTGTTAACACCTCGCAATGTTTTTTCAATTCCTATAGTTATTGGAATTGTTGAGGAATCCATAATTGATATTCTCTGTTCTTTTGCTGGAAGCCCCATTGCGTATCTTGTTAATAAATGGACATCACTGTTTACTTTTATGCTGTCGCTCATAATTTTTCCTCTGTAATTTTCCCCGTGTATTTATATAAAGAATTTTTATTAATCAAAATTGCGTTATAAATGGAAAAAGTACTAAGTTTTGTTAAGAACTTAGTACTTCCATCCCTAGGGTTGCAGGGGATTTGGAGTTAAACTTACGCCATTGTGTTAAAGCTGCTATAAGGGGTTGCGCTGTTAGGGAAACTATAATTCATATTGTTTCCGCCTGCATATTGCATATACATTTGTTGAAGTTTTTGAAATTCTTGATCACTCATTCCACTGCCTGAACCAGTTTGGGGTGTTGTTGCAAACGGGTTTGTGTTGTTTGTAATGCCTCCATAAGGTATTTGCGTTGGATTAAATGAAAATTGATTTGTTCCTTTAGTATTTGCTGCTGCTTGTTTTTCTTCTGCTTTTTTATCAGAATAGCTTTTCCCCACGACAAATCTTCCAATCATATCACCTATTGCAAAACCTAAAACACCGCCTAACAATGGAACAGGTATTAAAGTTTGAGCCAAAGCACCACAAAGTGTGCTTATTCCCAGTCTCACACCCGTCTTTCCGGTCTCAGCTGCACCTGCTAGTAACCCTTCATTGTAAGTTGTTTTTATAATATTGGGTAGTTCAACGGCAAGAGTTATTACTGCTCCTATAAGAGGCATCCTTTTGCCAAAAACTTTGCCTATACTGCCAAGTCTTGCCCATAGTTTAGATTTGTTTGCTGCTTTTGCTGTTTCGCCGGCTGTTTTCCAACCATCTTTTAGGTCCGGCCAAATGCTTGTTATACTTTTCTTTGTAGCTTTCCAAAAAGAACCGTTATTTTCGGCTAATAGGTTTTCGTTATGTCTTATTACAGCATTTTTTCCAGCATTAAATGCTCTGCCAAATCTTTTCTTAAATGGTAAATTGTGTTTTTTCCCAACATCCCAGCTTGCATTGAACCTGTTAGCAAATGCATCATACCCTGTTCCAAATACAAAATCAGGGTATAATTTCATATACTTCCAAGCACTATTTACTGCACTATCTACTGTTACAGTCATTCTTAGCCTACCTGTTTTTTAACCTAACCTTATCTATATAAAAAAAAATCTTTTTAATGAATTGCGTTTAATTTAATATTTGTAACGAATTGTTACAATGAATCTTTCCTTTACAAAGACTGTAATACGCTGTATAATTGGCCTATGTATAGCCAAAATTCAAAAGTTTTTATAGAAGACGATGATTTGTGTATAACTTGTGAGAATTATCTAAAAGAGATGGATTGCCCTTTATTGGCAGCTCTTGCGCTTGGAGATGTGTATATTGAAAATTCGCTGCAAGTTACTAATTGTGGCTTTTACAAAGAGTTTAAAAGAAATTTGCGTATAGTAAAGGATGATGAATAAATGCATAATATTACATTAATTAATGGTGATGGAATAGGACCAGAAATATCTGATGCAGTAGTGAAAATTATAGAAGCTTCAGGACTAAAAATAAACTGGGATTTGCAAACTGCTGGAGAAGATGTTATCGAAAAAGAGGGTGTTCCGCTGCCTGAGCGTGTTTTAAATTCAATCCGTAAAAACAAAATTGCCCTGAAGGCACCTGTTACGACACCTATTGGTAAAGGATTCAGATCAGTTAATGTCCAATTAAGAAAGGACCTTGATTTATATGCAAATCTTCGACCTTGTAAGAATTTACCAAATGTAAAAACACGCTTTGATAATGTTGATATTGTAGTAGTAAGAGAAAACACAGAGGATTTATATGCAGGAATCGAGCGTCAAGTTAACGAAAATACTGCGGAAAGCATAAAAATTATAACTAAAAAAGCTACAGAAAGAATTTGTAAATTTGCTTTCGATTATGCCTTAAAAAATGGCAGAAAAGAGGTTTGCGTTGTTACCAAAGCCAATATTATGAAGCTTTCTGACGGATTGTTTTTGAATACTTATCGTGAAGTTGCAAAAGATTACCCTCAGATTAAACAGCGAGAAATTCTTGTTGACAATCTTTGCATGCAGCTCGTTCAAAAGCCTGAGCAGTTTGATGTTTTGGTCTTGCCGAATTTATACGGAGATATTGTTTCAGATCTTTGTGCAGGATTAATCGGAGGGCTTGGAGTTGCTCAAGGTGCAAATATAGGACTTGATTGTGCAGTATTTGAGCCTGTTCATGGGTCTGCGCCGGATATTAAGGGACAAAATAAAGCAAACCCAACTGCTCTTCTATTATCTGCTATTGAAATGCTTAAATATATTAATGAGTTTGGTTATGCAGAAAAAATTGAAAAAGCTTTGTTTAAAACACTTCAGAGCGGCAAGACAACTGTTGATTTAGGCGGAAATCTCGGAACTAAAGAATTTGCAGAGGAAATTATTAAAAATTTATAGTTATTGAATAATGCAAAAACGTAGATTTGATTGTTTCAAGCCTAATAAACTTAAATTAGACCGAGATCTTTTAAAAATTTTTCGTTATCAGCAAGCTGGGCAAGTTTTTCATCCTCAAACGGATCAACAATCTTGCCTTGTTTAATCATTTCCTGCGTCATTTCTATGTGAGAAGTATTTTCAGGATCAGAAAGAACAAGTTTTGAAAAATTTTTGATGTCGCATTTTTTTTCAAACATTTGAACAGCCTGCCTTGAAAGTTTGTCTAAAAATTCATTTTTGTTTTCATCAAAGTCGCAAGCAAGCGGGTTAAGCATGCCCTGTATTGCCTTTTGTTTTCTTTGATTATTCATTTTAGAAACCAATTTCTTAAACATTTGCATACACATTCTCCCTATACTTATTATGCATTTTTTTGTCAAAAATGCAATCAATCTTTAGATTTAAGGATAGTGTGATTTAATCTTGATTATAATATTTCTTTAAACTATAATATTTATGCTAAAAAAATAAGATGAAAGAGGTCAGAAATGCTTGATATTAAACTAATCCGAGAAAATCCTGAAAAAATAAACGAACTTTTAAAAAGACGTAATCCTGAACTTTCAATTGATGAAGTTATTAAGATTGATGAAGAAAGAAGAAAAATTCAAACCCAAGCAGATGAATTGAGAGCAAAACGTAAAAAAGATTCACAAATGATTGGTGAATTGAAGAAAAAAGGCGAAAATACTGATTCTGTGCAAGAAGAAGTTCGTAAAATCGGAGATGATATCAAGGCTCTTGAAGAAAAGCAAACAGAACTTGACGATAAACAGCGCGATATTCTGCTTCATATCCCGAACATTCCTGATGAAACAACTCCTATCGGTGCTTCAGAAGATGATAACGTTGAAGTTTACAAATGGGGAGAACCAAGAAAATTTGATTTTGAATTTAAAGCACACTGGGATTTATGCGAAGAAAAGGGACTTGTTGACTTTGAACGTGGTGTAAAACTTTCGCAAAGCCGTTTTACTCTTTATAGAGGCAAAGGTGCAAAATTAGAAAGAGCAATTATAAACTTTTTCCTTGATTATCACTGCGGAGAACAAGGTTATGAAGAAATTCTTCCGCCATTTATGGCTAATGCTGCAACTATGACCGGTACTGGTCAGTTGCCAAAATTTGCTGAAGATATGTATAAATGTGTTGATGAAGATTTATATCTTATCCCGACAGCGGAAGTTCCAGTTACCAATATTTATGCAGGTGAAATTTTATCGGAAGATGATTTACCTAAATATATGACAGCTTACACTCCTTGTTTCCGTCGTGAAGCAGGTTCTGCAGGAAAAGATACAAGAGGCTTAATAAGAGTTCACCAGTTTAATAAAGTTGAACTTGTTAAGCTTACAACTCCTGAAACCAGCAAAGATGAGCACGAAAAATTGACTGAAGATGCTGAGAAAATGCTTCAATTACTTGAACTTCCTTACCGTAGAGAAGCTCTTTGTACAGCAGATATAGGATTTTCAGCAAACAAATGCTGGGATTTAGAAGTTTGGATGCCGTCTTACGGAACTTATAAAGAAATTTCAAGCTGTTCTAATTATGGTGATTATCAAGCAAGACGTGCTAATATCCGTTACAGAGAAAAAGCAACCGGAAAAACAAGACTTGTTCATACTATTAACGGCTCAGGTCTTGCAGTTGGCAGAACTTTTGCAGCGATTGTTGAAAATTATCAGCAAGCTGACGGAACTATTATTATTCCGGAAGTTCTTAGAAAATACACTGGATTTGATAAAATTTAATTATTAAAGTTGACTAAGTGAAAGACTCCTTGAAATAAGGAGTCTTTTTTATTAAATAAGGTTTTTATTTGTAAATTATGGTATAATAATAATAGAATAGCATTTTAAGGGTAAAAGATGTACGAATTTCCATTTGAATTGGACAAATTTCAAAAAGATGCCTGTAATTACATTGATGAGGGTAAAAGTGTAGTTGTCTGCGCACCTACTGGGGCGGGAAAGACTGTGATAGCTGAACACGCAATTCATAGAGCTCTAGAAAACGGTACAAGAGTTTTTTATACAACACCTTTAAAAGCTCTTTCTAACCAGAAGTTTTATGACTTTGCTTCAAAATTTGGGCAGGATAAAGTCGGGCTTTTGACAGGGGATACTTCTATTAATCGAAATGCGCAGATTGTCGTTATGACAACTGAAGTATTCAGAAATATGCTTTACGGAACAAATTTCGGCGCCGTTGCTGATAATATGAAAGATGTAAAATATGTGGTTCTTGATGAAGTTCATTATATGAATGATGAACAGAGAGGTACAGTTTGGGAAGAAAGTATAATTTATTGTCCGACAAATGTTCAAATAATTGCGCTTTCAGCAACTGTTGCAAATGCCGATGAATTAACGGATTGGATTAACACAGTTCACTCAAAAACAGAGCTTGTTAATACTGATTTTCGTCCTGTTCCTTTAAAATTCTATTATTTTGACAGTTCTCAGCCTTATAAACTGTTACCTCTTCTTACGCCATCCGGCGCTTTGAATAACAAAATTAAGCCTGAGAAAAAGAAATTTGCTCATGGCAAAATGAAGCAAAAAACTTATGTAAAAGAAGTCGTAAGAAATTTGCAGCAGAATGATATGCTGCCTGCAATTTATTTTACTTTTTCTCGCCGTAAGTGTGATGAGCAAATGGAAAAATGTGCAGGCTTAGAACTTGTTACAAATGCAGAAAGAGCTCAAATTAGGCAGTTTATTGATGAATATATTGCAGAAAACCCGTATCTTTATAATAACAAGCATATAGAATATTTACTTTGCGGTGTAGCGTCGCATCATGCCGGGCTTTTACCATCTTGGAAGCTTCTGGTTGAAAAGTTATTTCAAAAAGGTCTTATTAAGGTTGTATTTGCGACAGAAACCCTTGCTGCAGGTATAAATATGCCTGCTCGCTCAACGGTAATAAGTTCTACAAGCAAACGAACAGATAGCGGGCACAGAATGCTGACTGCAAGTGAATTTTTACAGATGTCGGGCAGAGCAGGAAGGCGCGGTATGGATGAAGTAGGATACGTCACAATTGTCGGCTCTCCTTTTCAAACACCTGAAGAAGTCGCAGAACTCGTTTTAAGTGATGCTAATCCACTCGAAAGCAGATTCTCCCCCAGTTATTCAATGGTATTAAATCTTCTTCAAAGATTTAGCCTTGATGAAGCTAAAGAACTAATTTTAAAGAGTTTTGGGTATTTTTCAACAGGTACAAGACTTCATCCTATTTTGAAGCAGATAGAGCTAAACAAACGAGAAATTCAGGAAAGAACTTTTGCTTGTCCTTATAAATATTCAGACGGTGATTTAATTGAATATGACAAAATAAGACTTATATATGTTCAAAACCGCCAAACTTACAAAAAAATCTGTAAGCAGGAAAAGGCTAAAAATCGTCCGCTTTCGCCTGAGGCAATTCAATTTGGGCGTGAAACAAAAGCAATGCTTGCGAAAATGCACGAATTTCAATGCGATACTTGTAAAATGTATAGGAAACATTCTAAAAATATTGAGGTTATTGAACGCTTAAATATAAAGCAAAAGAAACTTGAAAAAGAAGTTGAAAAACAGCGTGACATATTCTGGAATAAATTTTTGTCGCATAGGAGTGTCTTAGCTGATTTTGGATATCTAGAAAACGATTATCCGACTTCTAAAGGTATTACAACATCCCAAATCCGTTCTGAAAATGAACTTTATATTTCAGAAATTATATTTTCAGGAGTTCTTGAAAGCCTTACTCCATCACAATTGTCTGCTGTAATTTGCGCTATTGTGACGGAAGATTTGAGAATTGAAATCCCTTATATTCCGTTCTCGGAGCCTGTAAGAAAAACACTTAATCTCATACGCAACATCCGCCGTAAAATTGAAAAAGTTCAAAATAACCATGATGTAGATGCTCCTTTGTATATAAATCCATATTTTTCATCTCTTATTGAACTCTGGGTTGAAGGAGCGGAATGGGAGTCAATCTGCGGACAGATTGATATCGGCGAAGGCGATATTGTAAGAGCTTTCAAACGAGTAGTCGATGTTTTAAGGCAATTCACTACAATAGAAAATGTCCCTGAGGCACTTGTTTTTACTGCCAGAGAGGCTATCGACAAAATTCAAAGAGAACCTGTTGATTTTGATTAAGAAGGAGTGAAAAATGGAAGAAGAACTTAATATGCAAACTCAATCTGATGAAATAACCGGAAAATTAAGCGGGATTTTGCAGCAGGGTTACAATCCTGACAGCAGCAAGTTGTGTTTCCCGTCTACACCGGTCTGGAAAATTGTATATTTAAGCATTATATCCTTTGGAATTTATGAAATAATCTACTTTTATATAATGTGGAAAACTCTGAAAAATAATTTCGGCTATAAAGTGCACGCAGGTGCAAGAGGCTTGTTTGCGTGTATTACGAACTTTTGGCTCTTCCCGATTCTGGAAAAATATTTCAGCGCATTAGGCGAAAAAAAAATCATCGGAATTTTAGCAGCCTGTTTATATTTTATCATTAATTTTTCATCTAAACTGCCGGATTATTACTGGTTAATATCATTCGGCACTATTGCTTTCCCTGTATATATACAGATAAAGCTTAACAGGATAAACAAGAATAATTTTCCTGATGCTCCGCACAACAACTGGAGCACTGCAAATACAATCTGGGCAATTCTTTTAACCCCGCTCTTTTTACTTTGTGTGCTCAGCGTAATTGCGGAGTTCTCAGGTAAATAAGTGTAAAATTGCCTCTATTTAGTTTTGTAAAAACTTTGTTGTTTTTACAACAAAGAATATTGAGAAGTATGTAAATTTATGTTACAATGATAGTAGAGGGGCGTTAAATGCCCTCAAAGTGGTTTTTTATACACCCCTTGATGAGTGTTATTCCCCACACCACTCTTAAATAAAAAAGGTATCCGATACTTCAACCTGAGAGGTCGACCTATGGATACTATTTTGTCGTGCAAAAAATTGGTTATGTCAGATTTAATTGAAAAAGCTTTTTGCTTTTCGGTTATTCTAGGGGTGGTATGTCTTCAGGCAATGGTTTTGCCGCAAAAAATTATGGCTGACGATGTAATCGTTGCTCATAATGCTGTACAGACAATTGATGTTAAAAATTTGAAGGAAAAAATTCTCATCGAACTTTCTCCAGAAGTCAGAAAGAAAAAATTTGACGAATACATAAAAGAAAAATACCCAAAAGCCATAATTACAGATGTTCAAGACGGTGTTAAACATATAAAACTTACAAATTACTACAATGGCAGACCTGTCAGAATTAATATTATTGAAGCTGATTTAAAAATTGCAAATAATATTGAAGTTATGCCTGTATTATCAACATCAGACAAGCTTCAAAGCAGACGAACAATTACTACAATTGCCAAATCAAAGAATGCAATAGCTGCAATTAACGGAACATATTTTAAATTTCAATCAGGAGTTCCACTCGGCACATTGATGATTAATGAAAAAGTTTACACAGGTCCGGTTTACGATAGAGTTGCATTAGGAATTTTTGATAACGGATTTGATGTTGCACGAGTGCAGCTTAACGCAAACATCAAAGGAAGCGGTGCAAAAGTTAAAGTAGACAACATAAACCAACCCAGAATGCTTTCAACACACGTACTTGTATATACTCCGGAATGGGGTAAAACTTCTCCCTATGCTCCGAAGTATGGCATGAGTTTGAGGGTGGCGGACGGCAAAATTACAAAAGCCTCCGCTAACCCGCTCGATATTCCGCAAAACGGTTACGTAATCTCAGGTCCTAAAAAACTTCTTCAACCTCTTTTAAAAGATAAAGATGTTGATTTAAATATTAAAACAATTCCGGAATGGAAAAATGTCAAACATATTATAAGCGGTGGCCCATATCTTGTTAAAAACGGCGAAGTATTTGTTGATATGACAGCCCAAAAACTCGGCGCAATTGGTGGCAGAAACCCCAGAACTGCCGCAGGCTATACTTCAGATAATAATTTGATTTTACTTACAGCAGACGGTCGTGAAGGAAGTTCAATAGGGATGACATTAATGGAACTTGCAAGATTTATGCAATCACTTGGTTGTATCGGCGCAATTAACCTTGACGGTGGCGGATCAACTGTTATGTATGTCAACGGCTCTGTCGTTAATAAACCTCAAATGAGAGGCGGAATTCCACTTTCAAACGCATTGGTTCTATCTGTTAAAGAGCCTAAAAATAATGAAAATGATACTGAAATTACACAAAAAGAAGAAAATAACTCTTAATTCTCATACCTTTTGTTCATATAAGTTACATTCTTACTCAACTAGCACCTTCCCTGCGCCAATACCCCGCAGGGATTTCTTTTTTGTGCCTTAAATGTCCAAAAGTACATCGGCAGAATCTATAGCTTGATTACTCCCGTCAATCAAACTATTAGTTTTATTAGGCTTGAACCAACCTTTATGGTGACCTATAAGCAAAAAGGCTACTGTTCCTGCTAATATCGTAGCTCCAATCATTTGTACTGTTTGCTTACTTATATTTCTGTTATCTTCCTTTGTTTTTTGAAATTTATGGTTTGCATAAATATTAACACTATTACTATTATTTTGATAGCTAATTTTTGACTGGTGATTATTAATTTTTTGTATTAACATAAGACGCTTTTAATTGAAACAGTAAATCCTAATATTTTGTATTTTCTTCAATTATATCAGAAATAACAGGAATTCTGCCATATAATCCCATAAAAGCTGTTATTGCAAGATAGAAAAGCAAAATATAAATTACTGTCTGGATTATGGAATAACCGAAAATCAAAGGCATATTAAACAATAATGCAATCTGTGCTGCAACTATGTTAATTATTGGAATCAGGCTAAAAATATTCAACACAAAGCCTAATATCAAGCATAACAACACATAACCAATTGATATGAATATAGACTGAAAAATGTGATATTGAAGAAATTTAGTCAGGTTTGATCTTCTCAAAAGTCCTATAATAAGCCATATAAACCCTACCAGTCCCATGGTTAAATAACTTAATCCCGCTACAACACGTTCAATCATAAAGGGTTTTTCATGATACATAATTATGCACTTTCTTCAATTTCACCATTACGTTTTTTATCAATATATTCATCCAACACTTGGATATAAACAAGTTTGTGCTCATCGTTATCAGGTTCAACCTTAATAGCTGCTCTATATGCTGCAATTGCTTTTTCAATCTCACCTTTAAGATAATGACAGGTACCCATAAACATGTACGCCTGTGCACTGTTTGGTGAAAATTTTAAAACATCTTTGTATAAAGCCATTGCTTCATCTAATCTGTTAAGGTTTGTATAAAGATTTGCTAATAGTAAATATGCATTTTCTGTTTTGGGTTCTAGTGCAATTGCCCGTTTATACATTTCTATTGCAATATCATATTCTCTAAACTCTGAAAGCGCTATTGAATAACAAATATAAGCTTTGTAATTATCGCCTTCCATTTGAAGTGCTTTTTCAAAGTAATTGTATGCCTTTTCTCTTTCTCGCATTAAAGTAAGAGTATTTCCTATACAAATAGCTACAATTTTGTTATCAGGATTAAGAGCAAAAACCTTTTTGTATAACTCTAAAGCTTTAGGGTAATCAAATAGTTTGAAACAAACATTACCCATATCAACAAGTGCTGTTATATTTTCAGGATCTAAAGAAAGGGCTTTTTCATAATAAGCTCTTGATTCTACATACTCTTCAAAATCTTGGTATAAAAGCGCAATTGCATTATAAATTTCAGGATTAGAAGAACAAAGATCTATTGCTCTGTTATAATAAAATAATGCTTTTGAAAAGTTTTTCCATTCAGCAAATACATTACCAATGTTATAGTAAATTAGGTAATTTTTAGGGTTAATCTCTAACGCTTTGTTGTAGTATGAAAGGGATTTTCTGAAATCTCTTTCGTAAAACCACATTGTCCCCATTCCAATAAGTGCTTCAACATCATTTGGTGAAATAGTTAACAAACTTTCCAAAACTGACATAACTTTATCGTAATCTTGAATTTCAAGATATAACTTTGATAAAGTATGGTAATTTGCAATATTTTGCGGGTCTTTCGCCATTGCTAAAATGGCTTCTTCTATTTTTTTGTTTAAATCCTGTTTTTTATTATCTGTATTTTCCATGTCTTCATTTTAACCTATATGTCCAGATTTGTAAATCTATTGCGAAATGTAACGGGTATGATAATCATACCCGCTAAATCTAATTATTATATTTACTGAAGCCTTTTGAATTTTCTCTCCATTCTTTTTCCGGAACGCTGAATGCATTACTCCAGAATTTTTCTATTGCATAAGTCTCTCTTTCATCCTTATGCAAAATATGTACAACTACGTCGCCAAAATCCAGCAAATTCCATCTGTTTTTTATATCATTTTCCATTCTTAACGGCGCTCTGTTAAGTTCTTTCTTTGTACGCTCTTTAACGGTTTCCATTAAAGCTTTTACGTGCGGCGTTGAATCTCCTGTTACAATTACAAAATAATCTGCTAATGATGAAACATGGCTGATGTTCAATATAGAAATGTCTTTTCCAAGCTTGTCATCTAGCATAGCTGCAATTATACAGGCCAATTTATGTGAATTTATTTCTTCCAATTTATTCCTTCCTTACTCTATCAAATCAACGCGGCGTTTGTGTCTTCCGCCTTCAAAACCAGTTTTTAGCCAAATGTCAACTATATCAAGCGCAAGATGTTCTCCTATTACTCGCTGCCCTAAACAAAGTACATTAGAATTGTTGTGTGCTCTTGAAACTCTTGCAGAATAAGTATCTCCACACAATGCAGCTCTTATTCCTCTTACCTTGTTTGCTGCAATTGACATTCCGATTCCGGTTCCGCATATTAAAATACCACGATTTGACTTGCCTGATATAACTCTTTCGCATACAGCTCTTGCTATTTCAGGGTAATCGCAAGCTTCCGGCGTGTGAGTCCCTAAATCTACGTAAGGAATATTTCTTGCCTTTAGGTAGTCAATTATCTTTTCTTTATACTGAAATCCGCCGTGATCTGAGCCGATTGCTACTTTTAAATCTTCCATATAAACACCTCATTTCCTCTAATTATAAGAACACTTGCTCTTATCAAATCTATATTTTTATTATAATGGCTTTTTAAATTCTTGCAAATATTGTAATGTTATTTTGTTACAAAGATTTTACGCAGCAAAAAGCCCTTCTTTAAAGGGCTTTTATGTGTTTTAATTATTTGTCTATTATTCTTCAGCTTTTAATTTAGCCTCGTGTTCTTTTTTTAATTTTCTTACTTCTTCTGGAGTTTCGCCTTTTAGTTCAATCGTTTTACCGTCTTTATCTTTTACTTTAACTACATACTTGCCGTCATTATCTTTAGATATACCTTCTTGGTATAATTTTGACAATTCTTTGCATTCTTCTATTTCTTTTACACGTTTTTGCTGTTCTTGCTTTAATAATTCAACTTGTTCTTTTAATTCTTTTATTTCAGAACTGCTAGCACTATCATCTTCTGTAGATTTAGATTCTGATTTTTTAGCATTTATTATGCCTCCGGTTACTCCTGCCAATTGTCCTATCGAATTTAAAATACCTCCTATTATTGTAGTGGTTGTTCCAGCACCGCCTCCGTAGCAATCTCCGTATACTCCCATACCCATCATGTCCATAGGATTATACACTCCCATGCCCATCATGCCCATACCCATAGGATTGTACATACCCATGCCCATTATGCCCATGTTCATTGGATTATACATGTCCATACCCATCATGCCCATACCCATTCCGCCGCAACCACCAAAATTATTTACGGTAGTTTTTTCGTAGTGTACATTCATGCTCGTTCTTGAGCCTAATTGTAATCTTCCTGTTGGTACTGTGCAATGGTTACGACCTATCATCCATGCCATTTTATACTTCTCCTTTGAGTGGGTTATTTTTTATCTTCTTTTTCCAGTTCTGCTATTTCTGCTTCTGCTGCTTTTATTGCTTCTTCTTTTGTTTCATATAGTGCGGTGCCAACTCGTTTACCGTCTACTGTAGGTGCAAATTTGCTGCCAACGGCTACTGCACTGCTTGAGTATGTATCATGTTTCTTAAGTGAATATTCTGACGGTTTGACATCTGAGTCAGGTACCTTTTTGTCATAGGTATATTTCTTTCCGTTTACTTCTACTTCAATAGGTAACTGTATCTTTCCTGTTGGTAATGCTTTACCTTTGAATATATCATTGCAGATTGCCATTATCTCTCCGTGAGTAAGCGGCGTTCCGTCTTCTGCTTTGTATTTTGCTGCAACTATGTTATAGCCTGTATAGCCTCTGTATAAGTTATCACCTATCTTTTGAGCCGTTACATTAAATTCTGCAAATTTTGCTTCTTGTTTGACTTCTTCAGCATCGGCAACATGCTTATTGTCACTTTCTACTTTTGCTGGTTCCTCGGTTTTAACTGGTTCCTCAACTTTTGTATCTTCTTGGAGCTTTTCCAAGGTATCACCTAATTCTTTATTTTCATTTTTTAGCTCTTCAATCTGTTTTTTAAGTGCTTGAATTTCTGAGTTTTCCGGTTTATCTACATCTCCTTTGCCATCAGCATTCTTTGCGCCTAAAAATGCACTGGCAAATGCTCCGATGGCTCCTAATACGCCGGTTATACCCAAACCCCATTTCTCAGCTTTTGTTAAGCCATAGTCGCAATAATTATAATATCCAAACCCAAATCCACCACCAAAATTGTTTACAGTAGTTTCTTTATGGTAGATATTAATACTTGAAGGAGGTCTTCTTACGCCATTGAGGCCTGCTCTTACCTGCCCAGTATTGTATCTTAAGGGTTTATATACAGGTATTTCGTTTGGGTAGTCTCCCATGTTAAGCTCCTTTGTTATTTCTTCTTATATATATAAAGTATATATTGATTTATATATTGCTATTTTTTCATCTTTTATTTACATAACTTAACATATAAAGAAGATACACAAGATATATATGCCACAAATTCCGTATTTTTCAACATTTTTGTGGCGCATAAATGTAAAAATACTAGTTATATATCCAATCCTGTAAAGAGTTGAAGGTTTGATGCATTATTAAGTTCAGGATATTTATTAAGATCATAGTTATTTATAAAATTGATTGCTTCATAGCGCGCTTTTTCTAAAATTTCGGCATCACGCACTATATCTGAAATTATTAAATCAGGAAGTCCTGATTGCCTTGTACCTAGAAATTCCCCTGGTCCTCTAAGTTGCAAATCTTTTTCTGCAATTACAAATCCGTCGTTAGTTTGTGTCATAATCCCCAAGCGCTCCCGGGTTTCTTGTGAACGGGATGAGGATACTAATATACAATAGGATTGCAGACTACTTCTGCCAACTCTTCCTCTTAGCTGATGCAGCTGGCTTAAACCAAATCTTTCAGCATTTTCAATTACCATAACTGTTGCATTCGGAACATCAACTCCGACTTCAACTACTGTTGTTGAAACTAAAATGTGGTATTTCCCGTCTTTAAAATCCTTCATAACTTGTTCTTTTTCATCGTTTTTGAGTTTTCCATGCAGAAGCCCGATATTTAATTCAGGAAAAATCTCTGATTGAAGTCTTTCAGCTTCCTGAGTTGCTGCTTTTGCTGATAAAGTTTCGCTTTCATCTATTAGAGGATATACTATATAGGCCTGACGACCTGCAGATATCTCGTTTTTTATAAGTTCATATACATTTTTATGAGATGAGGTGAGCGTTGTTTTAATCGGTAATCTGCCTTTAGGCAATTCATCTATAATTGTTAGGTCTAAATCGCCATGAACTGTAAGCGCCAAAGTTCTTGGAATTGGTGTTGCGGTCATTGTAAGCATTTGCGGGTTTTGAGATTTTTTCTTTAAGATATTTCGCTGTTTTACCCCAAATCTGTGCTGCTCATCTACTACTATTGCACCAAGATTATTAAAATCTGTAGAATCCTGAATTAATGCATGAGTTCCTACTGCAATATTCGTTTGTCCGTTTCTTAAATCGGTTTGAAATTTTTCTCTGACTTTTTTGCCTTGACTTCCAAGAAAAAGACCAACACTTAAGCCCAAAGGAGTAAGCCAGTTTACAAGATTATTATAGTGCTGCTGCGCAAGAATTTCAGTTGGCGCCATAATTGCTCCCTGATATCCGTTTTCAACACCGGCTAAAAGCATTATGCACGCAACTACTGTTTTTCCGCTTCCAACATCTCCTTGAAGCAGCCTTGCCATAGGTTTTTCTGAATGCAAGTCGTTTAAAATTTCATTTACTGCGCGCTTCTGCCCTCCTGTTAGTTCAAATGGCAGACTGTCTATAAATTTCTGAACAAGCCCGTCGCGCTTTATTTCAAGAGAGACCGCAGAATGTTTATTATTTTCGTTTCTTAGGCGCACCATTTTTAATTGAACAATAAATAATTCTTCAAAAATTAAACTAAATCGAGCTTTTTCTAGTAATTCCTGATTTTCAGGAAAATGTATTTGTTCTATGGCTGTTTTTTTGTCTAGTAAATCGTATTTTTCTCTTAAAAATTCAGGCAAAATATCTTTTATTGAGTCTTTATAAAGTTGAATTGCATTATAAATCGCCTTTCTTAAAGTTTTAACGCTAAGATTTTCGCATACTGTATAAATCGGAACTATCCTTGCCATATTTAGATTTGAAGAACTGTTTTCCAGAAATTCACCAGTCATTATAGAGTAAGACGGTTTATCAAAGGTCAGGCGATGATCGTAATTATTCATTTTTACTGTTCCGGAAACCATTATTCCAGCATTAACAGGAAATTGAGCTTTTGTTCGCTCTAAAGTAAATCTGTTACCTTTTGCTTGAAAAAATCCTAGTTCAATACTGCCTGTTTCGTCGGCTATTTTAACTTTCACGACAGATAAATTGTTTTTTGAGTTAAATGCTGAAACAGACTTTACATAGCCAAAAATGGTTGTCGATTGACCTTCTTTTAGATCTCTTATTAAGGTTCTGCTAGAATAGTCAATGTGTTTTCGCGGAAGATAAAAAATTAAATCCTGTGCCGTATAAATTCCAAGTTTGTTAAGTGTATAAGCAACTTTAGGCCCTACACCTTTTACATAAGTTACATCTGTTTCTGATGGACTTTTTAGAGCTATATTTGATGTTTTTTCTAATTTTGCATCAGAATTAGATTGGCTTATTTCAGAGCGTATAACTTTAATAAGATGCTCTATTGAACGCCTTCTTTCAGGTACAGAAGCAACAGGATAATGTGCGAATGTTTCTGCTATAACTGCCCATTTAGGATTTTTTTTAGAAAGCTTGTAATACTTATTAGCTTCTGAGACTATAAATTTTGAAAAACACTTGGTTTTTCCATGAATGTCAATGTAACGATGTTTTATCTCTACATCTATGGCCAGTTTAAGTTTTTCCAAGTCTTCTATCATATCCGAATTGTAACATATATTATTCAGTTTGGCTTATGCGTAAAACTTCGTAAATATCCATCTTTTTAGCTTTACCACGGATTGTAACTTCGCTTATTTTTATTACATCTGCAATATTGCTTACGTATGAATAAGTAGAGCTGCTTATTAAAAAGTTTGTGCGGTAAACTTTATTATAACTTTCAATTCTGCTTGCAAGGTTTACTGTGTCACCAATTACGGTATACTCAAGCCGCTTTTCGGAACCTATGTTTCCGACAAATGCATCTCCTGTATTAATTCCAACTCCTATTTCTATTTTGGGTTTCCCTTCAAAAAGCCACTTGTCACGAAGTTCATCAACCTTTTTTAACATTTCATAAGCACATTTTACTGCATTTACAGGGTGATTTAAGTCTTGTATCGGCTCACCAAATATCGCCATTACAGCGTCTCCAATAAATTTGTTGATAACTCCATTGTATTTAGTAATTATAGGTTCAATTTCAGTAAAATATTCATTTAAAATTTTTGAAACTTCTTCAGCTGTCATCTTTTCGCTCATACTGGTAAATCCTCTTATATCAGCAAAAAGTACAGTTACATTTGCTCTCTTTCCACCAAGCTTTATATCATCAATGTTTTTTACAACATTTTTCATAATATCTTGCGAAAGATATTTGCCCATTGCTTGCTTTATTTTTTCTTTGTTTTTCCCCTCAACTATAAAACGATATGAGTAGGCGAATATCATTGTCACAAGCTGTATTCCTAATGGCGTTACAACATTTACAGCAAAATTATTTCTATAACAAAATACCGCAAATGTTAAATAACAAAATGATGTTAAAATTAGTAATAACAAGGATTTAAAGACCGTAAAACGACTTATTATTATAAATGTTAACACACTTAACAGTAGAATTATGCAAAGATCAAATTTTAATGAACTAATCTTCATAATATCTTTGTTTATAAAATTACTAAGGTTAATTGCTTGAATATCGACCCCAGGATGTTCATGAAGCATTGGAGTCGGCTGTGCGTCGATAACTTTTATAGCAGAAGCTTTTGCGTTGGCTCCGACAAAAACTATCTTGTCTTTAAACTCGGAAGGATTGATAAGCGGAGTTTTGCCGTTTTTAAGATTTTCAAGAGAATCTATAAGATCCACTGCTGAGTATTTTTTGAATGAATATGACGTTCTGTCTTGTATCTTATAAAATTTTATATAGTTATGAAGTCCATTATAACTTACGGTAGTAGGAATTTTAAGTCCTGTTTTCTCAACTAAAACATAATCGTCATACATACTAACCTTATCAGCACCCGTTAAAAGCATATACATTCTCAATGATAATGATGGGTAGTATTTTTGATTTAGCGATACGATTAAATCGTTGAAAACCATATAACCATTGGCAGGTAATCGTGTTGAATTTACGGATCCTGCATATTTTACTGAATCAAAATATGCCTGTGGATACTTCGAAAAGCTACCGTATTTTGAAGGAAAACGATATTTAACTCGTTTATCTTCTATGTTTGTGCCAAATTTGTCATAAAATTTTTGCTCATATAATTCAGCTTGCTCTTTATTTGCAGGCTTTTCATCTATCAAGCTAAATCCTACGACCAGATTATTAATCTTTTTTACAGTGTTAAAAAGCTCTTTGTCTGCCTGAGGAGCCTCTTGGTCTAAACTTGTAAAAATAGCATCAAAACCTATTAATTCAGTATCGCAGTAGTTATTTAAATATTCAAAAATTTTGGCATATAGATCACGTTTCCATGGCCAGCGATATCTTGAAGTTGATTTGTCATCTATAACAACCATTACAATCCTGTCAGATGCGTTTTGCACTGCGTTAAAATTCTTAACCATAAAATTGTATGCATTCGGTTCAAGAATCTGCCATGAAATTACCAATAGCACAAATGACAAGACTACATAAAAAATAAATGAATATATAAAAAACAGTTTAGACTTTAAGTTTTTCATACCCCTCCTTATTTTATGATATAATAAATTTCAAAAAAAGGATAGATTATGAACGAAAATTTAGTAAAATTATTATCAGAACAAAAACTTTTACCGATATTAAGAAGCAGAGATCCGGAAAAAGTTAAAAGTACCGCTTATGCATTAATTGAAGGCGGAATTAAATTTATGGAAATAAATGTGGTAAATCCTGAGATTTATTACGTAATAGACGAAATATCAAAGCATGCTAAGGTTTGTGCAGGAGGAATAATAACATCACTTCAAGCACAGACAGCAGTTGACGCAGGAGCTGAAGTTTTATCAAGTCCTATATTTCAAATGAATCTTGTTAAGTTTTCTAAAGACAGACAAGTTCCCTTTGTAGCAGGAGCTTCAACTGCAAATGAAGCATATTCGGCTTGGAAAGCCAGAGTCAAATTAATTAAAATATTTCCGATAACTGCTCTTGGCGGAGTTTCTTATTTAGAAAACCTTTTAAGACCCATGCCGTTTCTTAATATAGTTCCAATGGGTGCTGCAAAAATTTCAGAAATTAAAGATTATATCAATGCAGGCGCTGTTGCCGTAGGTGTCGGTAGAGATCTTATGAGCGGTTATTCTTATTCTGAGATTACAAATCGTGTAAAAACGGCTTTGCAAGAACTAAAGGATTAGTATGGAAGAAAAACTTGATATTATAACTATCGGTGAAAGTCTTGTTGAACTTTCCAGCGATATTCATTTATGTGAGGCGGATTGTCTTAAAAAATATTACGGCGGAGATGCTCTTGCAACTGCTGTTGCTGCTGCTAGAGCTGGTTCAAAAGTCGGATTTATTACAAGAGTTGGCGAAGATGTTTTTAAGGACTATCTTATATCCAGTTGGAAAAATGAAGGACTTGATATATCTAAGGTTAAACCTGCTCCTGAGCCTAATGGGCTTTATTTTATTGCTCGTCCTACTGGCTGCAAAAAGGAATTTGCCTATTATAGAAAGCGTATAGCGCCTGCTAAACTTTCTATTGAAGACATAACAGAAGATTACATCGCTAATTCTAAAGTCGTTTATGCTTCTGGTGTAACCCAATCTCTTTCAATTTCTGCAAAAGAAGCTGTCTTGTCTGCTTTTAAATTTGCAAAGAATAATGATGTCATAACTGCTTATGATCCGAATTTTTCTCTACAAATTACAACTCCAGAAAATGCGAGAGAAGATTTTAACAGTGTTATAGGAAATGTTGATATTCTGTTTATGAGTGCAAAGTATGATACTGTTAATATTCTTGAAATTGATTCTCTTGAAAATATTATGAAAAATATTTGGGACATGGGAGTTAGTATCATTGTTATTAAAGATTCAAATGCGGGCGGATATTATACCGGGTACAACGGTAACATAATTTTTTCTGAATTTTATACCCATGATGTTGTTGATACAACTTGTTCCGGAGATGCTTTCAATGGTGGATTTTTGCATGCCATAACTCACGGGTTAACACCTTTTGAGGCAACCAGATTTGCTTCAATTGTCGCAGGACTTCAAGCTAAAGGTATCGGCGCAATAAAATCTATTCCATACAAAGATGAAATATATTCAATCTTTGAAAAAGGAGGGCTTGATGCCTAAAAAAGTAGTTATATCAGGATACTACGGTTTTGACAACTTTGGTGATGATGCAATACTTTCAGTTCTTTGCGATAAACTTAAAGCCTTGCATGCTGATATTACTGTTATTTCTTCTAATCCTAATAAAACTGCAAACGATTACCGTGTTAACTCGGTTAAAAATTTTAAACTCAAAAATGTTATTAAAGCAATTAAGGCTTCGGATATTCTAATTTCAGGCGGCGGAAGTCTTTTGCAGGATGTTACAAGTCTTAAAAGCCTTTTATATTATTCTTTTATTATTTATTGTGCACTATTTTTTAAAAAAGATGTTGTTATTTTTGCACAAGGTATTGGACCATTAAATCGTAAAATCTCTCAAATTATTGTAAAAAAACTTATGTCTAAAGCAAAATACGTTTCAGTAAGAGATAGAAAAAGTCTTGAACTTCTTAATAACTGGGGGATTGAAGCAGAATTGGTTAATGATCCGGTTTTTGATATCAATATAAAAGAAGTTCCTAAAAACTATGCGGTTGGAATTCAGCTTAGAAATTTCGCTTCACTAACTGATGAGTTTTTAAACGATTTTGCCGATAATATTTTAAAGCAATTTTCCGGTCGTAAAATTGAACTTTTTGTTTTCCAAAAATCCTTGGATGAAGAAATTTGTAAGCGCTTTGAAAAAATCTTAAAATCCAAAAATCCAAATGTAGAAACGAAAATTATTTATTATAAAAATAGAGTTGAAACTTTTAAAAGAATTTCTCAATTGGATTTTATGTTGGCTATGCGTTTTCATGCAGTAATTGCGGCTTTAAAGGCTGGTGTAAAAGTCGCTGGTATAAATTATGATGTGAAGGTCGAAAAACTTGCTGATGAAGCTTCTATCCCGCTTATTTCACTTGAAAAACAAGCAAACGATTGGAGTAAAATCTTTGAACAATTAAAATCACTTAAACCTTCCGATTTAAGTAATTTTGCATCCTCTAAACACCTTGACTGGTCCGGTATTGAAAAATTATTCACTGTATAAATCATCATGAATATCTTTAAGTGTATCTTTAAAGGTATCTTCTGACTCAAACCCTTGTAAGGCAGAGAAAAATCCAGCATTCGTTAATTTGCCGTCTTTTTGGTTATCAGCTGATATGTCAATATAACCAAGTAAGGCACTCATTTCATCTTTACTTATTTTATTGTCACCATTCAGATCTAACTTGTTAAATGCTTTTGGAAGAACCTCTTTGCCTTTCTCGGTTAATTCATAGCCAGTATCTCTTGTAATTGTACCCATCAAATATTCGGTAAATTCATCTGTTGTCATGCTGCCATCTGCATTACCATAAGTTTTGTCAGCAAAGTTGATATATGATTCTCCTGCAGATTTTATTGATTCTTTGTATGCTTTATCTAATAATTCTTTTTCTTCTTCTGTTTTATTTTCTTTATTAAACAGTGTTGAATATTGTGATGTTGTTATTGAGGCTTCACCATTCACATTAATTAATGCATTTTGAATCTCTTTTCCAATTTCAGTTTGAGTCGTTTGTTCAGATTCAGTGGGCGGGAATTGAGGTCCAAATTGCTGTTCTTGCTTCTTATAATATTCGTAAGCCTTATCAAATAATTCTTGTGCTTGCAAAGATGCGTAATTGTTTCCTTGCTGTATTAAATACGGATTTGTAGTATTGTCAGCATACATCGGATGCCAAATATTTAATGGCGGAGGGCAGCCCATAAAACTTCCACAACCCCATATACTCATGCCTCCATATAGGCCTCCTCTGTGGATCATGCGGGTTGTACTCATTAACATTCCGCCTTGCATCATGCCCTGACCAAGACCTTGTAAACATTTTCCAAATATTTCTAAATCAAACTTTAACGTCATTTTATACTCTCTTTGTATCCTATATATATAATAAGTATATAAAAGAGGTTAAATTGCATGTTTTTTTTGATTTATAAATAAAAATTTACAAATTGTAATAAAAAAGGCTTTCTAAAAAGAAAGCCTTTAAATTGCCCTAAGCCAGACTTGAACTGGCACTGAGTTATTCACCCAATTGGATTTTAAGTCCAACGCGTCTACCGATTCCGCCATTAGGGCTTCTATCCACTAGTTAATAGTAATTTAAAAAAGATATATTGTCAATATAAATTTCTATAATGTACAAGTTTTATTATATTTCTCTAAATAATCCGCTAATTCTGATGTTTTAGCATATAGGGATTTAATAGTAAAATCTAATTTTTCTAATACTTCTTCAGGCTTATTTAAGGTTGTTTTACCAAATAAAGCCGGATAATCTATGTTTTTATAAAAATACTTTTGAAATTCTGAAATGTTTTTATATATTTTTGATTCAATTAGCTCCCTATAATCACATAAATCTATAAAAAGCTCAGCAGTTAGTGATTTTGCTTTTTGAATATTCAAACGTTTCAAGTGTTTCTGGATTTTAACAAGTTTATCTTGAATATCTTGATAAATAGCTAACAACTTTTCTTTTTTAACTGGTAAATATTTATTAAAATACTCTATTGTTTTTGTGTAACCGATTTCCATTAAGTCTTTTCTTTTATCCTCAGGCATATTAAAATCAACAATATTTGTTTCACCTGTGTTTATAACAATATAATCAAACATATCTTTTTGACCGTAAATGTCGATTATAAAGTTTGTAGCCATTGAGGTTGTAAATGCATAAAGAGAATTTACATACTCAATCATGTTTTTGTCATTGCCTTCAAAATCACCTTCAAGTCTAAACTCAAGAATTCTTGATTCAACAGGTTCAAGGTGTCTGGACAGTTTCCACATTGGCCAGCTTTTTTGCAGATCGCCATCGACTAATATACGATTATTATATTCTACAGGCCTCATAAGCCCAGGCATTCCACAAGAAATTCTAATTGCTGCTGCTATCTCAAAATCGGGGGTTTCCCATCGAGAAAATTCTTTGCATTCAAAACTTGATAAATCGGTTGTTATAATAACAAGATTTTTGCCTATATCTTTAAATGTAACAGCCTTATGCGAACCTTTTTTATACTTAGCACCATAGTATTTTTGTTCTATTAAATCTCTTATCCATTCTAAAAACAATTCACCCTTACTTAGTGCAAATTTAGCTCCAAGAGATAACTGAACATCTCTAAATACTTCAAAATTTATTTTTAAAAAGATTTCTTCAATTTCAATAGCCGAATATCCAACAGCAAGTAAACCGGCAATTACAGAACCTACAGATGATCCTGCAAGAGTTTTAGGGTTAATACCAAGTTCTTCCATTGCCTTGGCTGTCCCTGCATAAGCAGCTCCTCTTATGGCTCCGCCTCCAAATAAGCATGTATACTCAAGTGATTTCTGATTTTCCATAAGACAATTATATCACTAATTCTTAATTGTGTCTTTATATAAATACAAAAACACAGTCATGAGCAATTTGACTGTGTTTTTGGCTATATTTTTATAATCTTGCAATTTATGCTGCAATTTCACCTTTAATTTCACGAATCAAGTATTCAGCAACCCATTCAAAATCTTTATTCTGTTTTGCAGCGTTTTCAAGATACTTAATTGAAGCATCACCAAGTCTGATAAGAGTCATAGCTACAACGCCTCTTTTTATACCTCTTACTACTTGAAGTTGGTCTACTAGCTGAGGAAGAGCTGATGTTCCACATTTTACCAACATATTTTCTACTTCGTTTTTAACTGAATTATCTGCATTTTCTAATTTTGTAAGAATTTCTTTTACTGATTCCATGATAATCTCCAATTTCTTTTCTTAACTATATTATTATTATAGTCTAAAATTGAGCTTATTAGGATTTCCTTACATAATCTTTATATCTTTATGTATAATATTAAGATTTCTTCAAAACAAGATAAAGTTCAATAATTAGCTAAAATACTTAAAATGTCTTTCTACATTCTTATCTAAAGCTGATTTTATTGAATCATATTCAGTCTGCAAAGCTTCGTGCTCAGTATCGATATTCTTAAGTTCCATATCGTAAATCTTATCTTTTGCTTGAATTTTATTTGTTTCACGTGTATATTCAGCCTCAGCTTGAGTTACAAGTAGATCAATTGTATCTTCTGTTATATCACTACAATTTGAGTACATTGTTGATACCCACTGAGATTCATCATCTACCTGTATCATGCTTAATAATCCACTTTCAAATGCATACTGAATCCAATCTGCACTTTTTGCAAGCTCTGCTGATATCTTCTGATACCCATCTTCATTCATTTTGTTAAAAATGTTTGTATACCATTGAGCTTTGGCTTCAGCATTTTCATCCGGATTTGTTTTATCAACCCAGGTATATTTAGGAGCACCAAATTGATCTATCATCTGCTCTATCAAATAAACATCAAGAACAGCCTCAAAGTTAGTTTGATACTCAACAGGTTGTTCAACACCGCCTATTGTTTGGTTTATAATTACTGAGGTGGTGCTATCTAAGTTTGTCGTTGGAATGCCGCTTTCGTTAATGATCCATTCCATATCATCAAGATTTTCATAGTTTTCAGCACCAATGTCTTTACCAAAAATAAACATTGAAAGCTGTTTTGAAGCTTCCTCATATGCGGCTTTTTCATTTGGAGCTAAATTAGAAAATTTATCTCTATCCATTTGAGACAAGACGTTTTGGTTAAAATATTTATAAATATATTGGATTTGTCCTGCAACATCTTCTGCAGTTGCATTTTCTTCTATTGTTGCGCTTTTTGTATCCAAATTAAATGTACAAGTACCTGTTTTGGTTGATGTTGCAATAGTTCCATCTTCTTGCTCTTCTTGCTCTGTATAGGTATATGTAAAGCTATATTCAGGACCTGCACCTGTAACTGCACCGCAAGTGTATGAACTACCTTCTTCAGATACGCCTGTAACAGTCATAGCACCTGTATTTGGATCTTTTGTAATATTAAATTTCCCATCAATGCTATATGGACCTGGATCTGTACCTGTTATTCCTACTTCGCGTGATATAACAGCATTACCTCCACTAAATGATATTGTATCATTTAGTAAATAGTCCATGTTTTCATAGAATATTGATGGTTCAACTGTCCCGTCTGGGTTTTTTATTTGCGTATCAATATATTTATTTGACACTAATTCGCCAAACATTGTTTTGAGGTAATTCAAAGCCTCTTGAGAGCCTGACATCTGGTCTGTCTTGGTTCCGCCAACAACATCATTATACATGTCTTCGTATGATGTTGTGAAACCTTGTGGTTTGTAGCCATATAGATAATTTTTCATCTCTTTGACTACGGCACTTGTATATGCTTCATCTGCCTTTGTATAATCGTCTAATAATCTTTCGTAAACACCCATTTCTGTAGATGTTTTTGACATTTCATATCCATAATGATAACCGCTTACTCTGTTTCCGTTAGCGTCATATTCTATATCACCTTCAAAACGAGCTCTCATTTCATCACTGAGACCGTTTGTTTCCCAATATGAAGTATCATCTTTTTCTAAACCATAAAGTTTTAAAAACTCAGTTAATGCATCGGTATCTTCATTACCTTCAGCTGCCGCTAGAGCTTGCTCAAATTTTGCAGCTTCAAGTTCTGTTACAACCATTTCTCCTGACTTATTAATCAATCCGTATTGGTTGTTATAAGAGCTGTATGCTGTCAAACTGTTATAAGTTAATTGCTGATAAAGATCATTACCTTGTAAATCTTTATTAGACATCATCATTTGCGTTTGATTTAAAGCATTAATATATTTTTCACTCGCCTTTGATGAATCTTCTGTAAGGCGTATTTTGGCATTATTAATTAACTGCGCCCGTAATTCATTATCTGACATACGGGAGGTTATTGATAATAATCTGGCTTGTGATGCTGCCATTCCCATAGTTTTACGCCTTTTCCTTTCGAGTTAGTACTATTCTTATCTTAGGTATCGGCTTTGCATGACAGTTTCTTTAATAATTTCAAACCTTTTATTACAAAATGTTACATTTTTAATAAAGCTTTTTTTAAACGTTCGAGCTTTTTTATATCTGTGCCTATTCCACAAAGTAAAAGTGATGAAAATTCATTATTTCTTTCATCTTCAATTCCGTATTTTTCATATAAGATAGATGAAAGTTCATCTCCTGTATATTTCTCAGACTTTATTAAAATTTTTGCTATGTCATCCCCGCCAAAAGTAATATTTGGACATTTATTTTTTAAATCTTCTATTTGTTGTATTAATTCTTCTATTTTATTTTTACCTTTTTTACTGTTCAAATAATTTATATTAGCTTCAATTGAAGCTAACAAAGGATATGATGGCGAAGTTGTATTAATCATTTTCAAGGCATTTTCAGGATTAATCTCACAATTTGAATGAAGAAGTGCAGTCGGATTAAGTCCGCCAGCCGTCTTGTGCAAAGATTGAACAGTAAAGTCAGCTATCTTTATAGCGCTTTGCGGAAGCATATCCGAAAATGGGTATAGTGCACCATGAGCTTCATCCACTATAAGCTTTGCTCCATAATTGTGACAAAGCTCCTTAATTCCCTTTATATCAGATACATAACCTTCATATGTCGGCGATGTTATTATAGCAGCACTTATTTTATTAGTTTCAAAATATAACTTTAAATTCTCAACCGAATTTCTGCCATAAACCCCAAACTCTTTAATTATAGGAAGTTTATAAAATACCGGATTACAACCAGCTAATTTTACAGCATTAATATGACATGGATGAGCATCTTCATGCAATAAAACATTATCTCCGGCTTTTGTTGCTGCCAAAACAGCTGCAATTACACCACTAGAAGATCCATTCGTCAAAAATAAGGTATAATTTACTCCATAAATCTTTGCTGCTGACTCCTGAGCTTTATTAAGCGCATCCTCAGGGTTATGGGTATCCGTTTCAGATATGTCAAACTTATAAAATTGTCTGAACTTATTAACTATAAAAAACTTCTGAGCGTGTGACGGCGTCGTAAATAGTGCGTTTCTTGTTTTTTTTCTAAATAATGACAAAAGACTCAAGTCATTAGCCTCTATTTGTTTGCTATTTCTAAACTACGCTTTGAACAATACTGTATTAAAGTAAGTTTTACCTTATTATCAGAGAACTTAAATTCACCGGAAAGAGTGTAAGCTCGTTCTTCACCATTTAAGTTCTTTTCTATTCTTATCGGTGAGAAAATACAATCTACACTAACTTCATCAGATAGCGGCAAAGTAATTTGGTATTCTTTATCAATATCAATATTACTATTTGTCACAAACTTCATACCACCTGCTGAAATATCGAGAGTAGAAATGTCATAAGAAGCTTCTCCACAAGCAAGTTTTAAGTCATGCATGTATTTTATACGGGTAAAACGTCTTCTTTGTAAAAATTTGTGCTTTGCAGGGCTTGCAATAGTAACTCTTCTGCCATCTATATCCTTGGCATATGAATCAAAATACAAGATGCCATTTGATGTCTGTGTGTAAAATTCACAGTAATTACTCTTTAATACACCTTTCGGATCATAATCCAGTTCTATTGTAAAATTATCCGGCTGAACATCAACGATAGTTCCTTTATTAGCATTTCTAAAATCATAAGTAACCATTGTTATACGCTGATTGTTTTCTATTAATTCTCTCATTTATTTACCCTTTCAAAGCTCTTATCTATGCCTATGATAACTTATTTCACGTAAAATTGCAAAAATATTAACAATTTGTAAAAGAAAAGCCCCTCTAAAGGGGCATAAACTGAGCAATCAGAAGAGTTGAGGATTTACATGTTTATCATACTGTTTTTTCACTTTGGCTGCATTGCAGAAACTTGCTATTTTTTCAACAAAAAAATAGCCCCAAAGTTTATGAGGCTATTTTCTTAGTTTTATTTTTTACAGGCTTACTCTTTCAAGAAAGACTCATAATTTCTTGCTAAAAGATGAGTATTTACCTGATTGATAAGGTCAAGAGCTACACCGACCATGATTATTAAAGATGTAGCACCGATACCTTGAAGTGTTTTTATATTCGTTACATAACTTGCAAATGATGGAACAAGTGCAATTACACCTAGCCCGATTGCACCGATAAATGTTGTTTTAGATAAAATCTTATCCAAAGCATCTGCGGTTGGTTTCCCAGGTTTTACACCTGGTATTGAAGAACCGTATTTTTTAAGGTTGTTTGCAATATCTTTGGGCTGCATATTTGGCATTATTGAAGCATAGAAGAATGTTAATGCGACGATTAATGCAAAATATAATCCGTAATAAACAATTCCGTCAGGACTCATTATTGTTGTTAATTTGACAACAAAATTCTTAACTGCAACTGAATTGAAGTTAGCTTGTCCTACTAAACTTAAAACAGTTGACGGAAATAATAATATTGCTATTGCAAAGATTATCGGCATTACACCACCCGGATTAAGTTTGAACGGAATATATGAATTCATACCGCCATAAACCTTATTTCCGACCTGACGTTTCGGATTGATAATTACAACTTTTCTAATAGCTTCCTGCATTATAACAATGAAGATCATAGTTATAAAGAAAATTATTAGAAGTCCGATCAATCCCATCAACATAGGTGTGCTTTTTTGAACCATCTCAAATGTCCTTGAGGCATATACCGGAATTCCCGACAAAATACCAACAAAGATTATCAATGAACCTCCGTTACCGATGCCTTTTTCAGTTATCAATTCGGAAATCCACATCACAAGTACTGAACCCGCTGTAAGTACTGCAATTGAACTTATATAAAACATAAAATGATTTACATCCGGCGCAATTGCACCAGGCAAATGTCTCATAAATAACATAAATATTATTGACTGAAACACTGCAAGAACTACCGTAAATACACGAGTATATTGTGATAATTTACGTCTGCCTGCTTCACCTTCTTCTTTCTGGAGTTTTTCCAATGACGGAATAACAACAGAAACAAGCTGCATTATGATTGATGCCGTAATGAATGGTCCAATACCAAGTGCAAATATTGATACTTTTCCTAAAGCTCCGCCTGAAAATAAATCTAAAAATCCTATGATATTATTTCCTTGCGCAATATTTGAAAACACCTGGTTGTTTATACCGTATAACGGCATTTGAACACCAAAACGAAATGCGGCTATCATTAAAAATGTAAAAATGATCTTTTGCTTCAATCCTGAAGCTTGCCACATTGACATCAAATCATCGGTTGTAGGCATTTTCATCCCTTGTGCCATTATACTAACTCAACCTTTCCGCCTGCTTTTTCTATTTTTTCTTTTGCTGATGGTGTTACATAATTTGCTTTTACTGTAATTGCTTCACTAATTTCACCATTACCTAATATTCTCAACAAATCTGCTGACGGATGAGCTTTTCCTGCTTCTTTTAATGCGGCAAGAGTAACTTCTTTAATACCTAATTGAGCTAATCTGCCAACATTAATTTCTGCTGATACAGGTTTTTTGTATACTTGGAAACCTTTTAATTTAGGTAATCTTCTGTATGATGGCATCTGACCGCCTTCAAAACCTCTTTTTGAAGAGCTTCCTGATCTTTGTCCTTCACCATTGTGACCACGGCAAGAAGTTTTACCTCTTCCTGATGAACGGCCTCTGCCTACTCTTTTAATTTTGTGTGTTGAACCTTCTGCAGGTTGCAAATTTTCTAATGTAATTGTATCTGTCATTTTTCTTTTCCTTTATTTTTTAATGTGTACCGCTCGCGTTAACTTACGCAGTATTTGTGACTATTCCGTTACTTCTAGTAAATGCGGAACTTTATTGATCATTCCTCTGATTGTTGCGCTGTCTAAGTGTTCAACAACCTGATCTTTTTTTGTAAAACCTAGTCCTCTTACTACTTTTTTCTGAGCTTCAGATGAACCTATAAGGCTTTTTACCAATTTAATTTTAATTTTTTTATCTGCCATTTTGCTAATTCCTTTTATCTTTATAATTATTACTAAAATTCTTTTAACAATTAACCGTCAGGTTAGTTTAAAAGTTCAGCTATTGTCAAACCACGTTTTTTAGCAACATCACTGAACGGAGTAAGCGCTTTTAATGCTGCTATTGTTGCATTTGCTGCGTTTAAAGGTGATTTTGAGCCTAAAGATTTTGAAAGTATGTTTTCAATACCTGCAAGCTCCAATACTGAACGAACTGCACCACCTGCAATAATACCTGTACCTTGTGAAGCAGGTCTAAGCATTACAGCACCAGCTCCTGAACGTCCTGTTATCGGATGAGGTATTGTTGTTTTGAAAATAGGTACTGTAACAAGGTTTTTGCGGCCATCTGCTATTGCTTTTTGAATTGCAATTATTACTTCAGCTGCTTTTGCACAACCTACACCTACTTGTCCTTTTTGGTTACCTACGATTACGATGGCTCTGAAGCTTAGTTTCTTTCCGCCTTTTACAACTTTTGTTACACGGCTGATTTGAACAACTCTTTCTGTCCATTCGCTTTGCGGTTTTTCTTCTACTGTTTCAATTTTCTGCTTTCTGCCGCGGCCTTTTCTGCCTTTTGCAGGTTTTTCATCTTCAACTGCTTCTACTGCTTCAGCTGATTCTTCTGTAATGTTTTCAATTACTTCTGAAGAAAGTTCGTCTTTGTTTTCTAAATCCATTGATTTTTACCTTTCGTTTTCTTTAATAAACAATCTTTTTGATATTTTTTTCGAATACGCCAAAATAAGAGCTATTTAAAGCTATTGGAATTCGTATTCGTGAGTAACTTTTCTGACAAGTTCATTCTAACATTAAAAAAAATTTAAATCAAGAGTTATTACTCTTTATTTACTTTTTGAGAAACAGAGCGTACACACCTTACGCCTAAAAGTTTTATATTATCAGCATAGGCATTAGTCATACCATTTATAAAATTTGCGCTATAATGACCATTTTTGTCATATTTGTCTTTTAGCCAGTAATTCCCATACCTAAACACTTTCTCATCAAGAAATAAAAGATCGTTATTTGGATTACAAAAATAATTAACTTGCTCTGAAGGAAAAAGACAATCTTTATTGAGATTATGACAAGATTTTAGAAAAGTTGCTTTGTCTTTAATAACATGATTATTTAAAACCATTGCAATTTTACAATTTGCGGATGCTCTCCACATTTCCCAAGCTTGCTCACGAGTCGGTAACTCCATACCGCGTGAATTGCAATAATATTCTGCTGATTCAAAATCCATTGGACCTGCATTAATATCATCTACATAAAAACTATCATTTAAAAGAGTCATCCCAGAACCGCTCGTAGTATTAAAACTGTCTATTGGCTCAAATTCGCCCGTCGTTGAATACATTAAAAGAATCAAAGATAAACTCAACAAACCAATGATTAAAGTATTTTTTTCACTATCATTCATAATGTTATTTTAGTACACTTTCTAAAGTTTTAATCATACAGTTTTTGTATCTTTCGCATGCTTCTTTTGTTTTTCCTTCAAACCTTAAAGTGAAAACAGGTTCTGTATTGCTTTGCCTAATTAACGCAAATCCGCCATCAAAAACAATTCGCATTCCATCAAGCGTTATTATATCTTTGATAGGGCTTCCAAAAAGATTTGAGTTGCTTTCTACGCAAGATTTAAATTTTTCAAGCGTTTCTTTTTTCTTATCATTTGGACATGGAAATCTTACTTCATCTGATGAACACACTGCATCAAAAGGCTTTAGCATATCTTGAAGCTTAAATGCTGAATTTTTATTTTTATTTTTTGAAATTATTTCAATAATTCTACATCCGGCATAAATTGCATCATCGAATCCATAATAACGATCTTTAAAGAAAGTATGGCCGCTCATTTCACCTGCCAAAAGCGCATTTGTTTCTTTCATTTTGTCTTTAATATAGCCGTGACCTGTTTTGCACATTACAGCGTGCCCGCCTTCATTATTTATGGTATCAAAAAGGACTTGTGAACACTTAACCTCGCTTACAACAGTAAGTCTGCTTTTGTCATCAATAGTATCAAGCAAATCTTGAGCATATATAAGCAAAAGTTTATCTCCTGTAAGCGGCTTTCCGTCAGGTGTAATAACTCCTATTCTGTCGCTGTCACCATCGTAGGCAATTCCAACATCTGCTTTGTTCTCAACAACGGTTTCTTCTATCACCTTTAATGTTTTCAAATCACTCGGATTTGGATGGTGATTTGGAAAATTTCCGTCAGGGGTTGAGAATAGCTCAATAACTTCGCACCCTAATTCTTTATATAATTGAGGTCCAACCACTCCACCTGTTGCATTGGCACTGTCTACAACTATTTTTAACCCTTTTCCTATATGGCCGAAACGCTCTTTCATATCTTTTATATAGTCTGGAATTATGTTGTACTCCACAACTTTACCGGATTTAATTTCAGCGCCAGTATTTTCTAGTTCTTTAAAAGCGTATTCCTTAACTTCTTTAATTTGAGCCTCATTCAAAGTTCTGCCGCCAAATGTCATTTTTAAGCCGTTGTATTCCTTTGGATTGTGGCTTGCTGTAATTATCATTGCTGACATAACTTTATTGCCGTTTGTAATTTCTGAAGGAACACCGACTACTTCACTGTAATATCCTATTGGAGTCGGGGCAAGACCTAAATCTATGACATTTGCGCCAATTGAAGTAATTCCATCAATTAGAGCTTTTGCAAGTGAAGGAGAATGCGTTCTTGCATCTCTGGTTACAGTTATCCATATCTCCCCTTCTTTTCGGGAAGTAAGATGCTTCAAATACTCCACAAAACCTCGACCTGTGGCATAAAATATTTCCTCTGTTATATCTTCGCCGTAAATCCCTCTTATATCATTTTTGCCGAAAGCATGTTCATATTTTTTCATATTATCTTTCTCCCCTAATATTTAAACTATAATAAATATAGCATGGACATAAAAAAAATTATTACTGAATCGGTTAATAATCAAAAATTTGCAGGATGGCTTTTTGTTTTGCCAGCTTTTGTCGGAATTCTCGTTTTTATTATAATTCCTGTTATTTGTTCTTTCGGGTTAAGTTTTACTGAATGGGATTTGATTAACCCAATAACTTTTGCAGGCTTAAATAACTATAAAGAAATTTTTACTGAACCTTTATTTTTTAAAATTCTTATAAACACGTTTGTTTTTGCGATATCAACATCCGTTTTAGGTGTTATTATACCTTTAATTTTGGCCTGCATTTTAAATTCTAAAATACGTGGATCTGAATTTTTTAAAACTGCTTACTTTCTACCTTTTATAACACCAATGATTGTTATCGGAATTGTATGGCAGTGGATTTTTGATCCTAATATCGGGCTTTTGGCTAATGTCTTAAATTTACATATTAATTGGCTTTATGACACAAATTATGCAATGCCGGCACTTATTATAGTTACGGTTTGGAAGCTTATCGGATACAATATGATTATATTTATCTCCTCTTTAAGCGGAATTTCTAACAGCATGTTTGAGGCGGCTAAAATAGATGGCGCAAATTCTTTTCAAACGTTTATTAATGTAACTGTTCCGCTTATGGCTCCTTCTATATTTTTTGTTGTAATTATAACTGCGATAAGTTCTTTTCAGGTATTTGACTTAATCTATCTTATGACACAGGGCGGACCTTTAGATAGCACAAATGTTCTTGTTTATGCTATTTACAAAAATGCTTTTGAATACTTTAATGTTGGTAAAGCAAGCGCTATTGCTTACGTTTTATTTTTTATTATTCTTGTGCTTACAACGATTCAATGGAGCTTGCGAAAGAAAATCGTTTATAATGAAATTGACTAACCAAATAATTTCTTGTAAAAATTACTCGTTTTATCGCTTAGACTTTTTAATAGACTCATAGTAAATTCAGCCGGATTTTTAATTTTTGATGAGGTTTCTGTAACCACATATTTTATACCGTTTTTCTCATACTTAATTTCAGTTTTTACAATATCTAAGGCTTTACTGTAAAGGTGTTTTACATTAAACTTATAATTTCCTGAATACTTTATTGAGTTATTAACTTGTTCTATAAAATTATTTATGCCTTGTTCTTGAGCTAATTTATTAACTTCTATTGTCGCCTTTGAACTCATAAACCTTGATTTAAATGCTTGCGCGTTAATGTTGTTAGCAATTTCCATGGATGCCTCCTTGTGTTTTTTAAATCTTCTAAAAAAATATTTTTGCGTTTGCCAGTAAATTTTTGTAAAGATCAGAACATTTTTTCTAAAGTATTTATGATTTTTTGCCGAATTACATTTTATTAGTGATAAGAGGGTTATGTATTATGGATTTTGAAAATTTAAAAAACGAAAATATTATTATTGAAATTAGGACTTTAATAGACCAAAGTGTTGACGATTTAGATGACATAGACAGCTATTGCGAATTTATGAGAGAAATGATTTTAAACACATCAGGATTAAATTAGACGGTTAGAGATTGTGAAAAACATAAGTCAGTTTTAGTATTACAATATTATGAAAATTGTTATACTAGGCGGTGTTGCAGCGGGCGCAAAGGCAGCAGCAAAAGCAAGAAGACTTTTACCTGAAGCAGAGATTAATTTATATACTGACGACACTCACGTTTCTTATTCTGCGTGCGGACTTCCTTATTATATAGAGGGTAATTTTGAGGATTTCAGAATGCTTTTGGTAAGACTGCCCGAAGAATTTGAGAAAGACGGCATTCATATTCACCTGAAACATCGTGCGGCAAAGATTCTGCCTGCCTCAAAACAGGTTTTAATTGAGATTATGGGCGAAAATAGGGCATTTTTAACTGATTATGACAAGCTTATAATTGCAATCGGCGCACGTCCGATAATCCCTAAAATTAAAAATGTCGAGCTTCAAAACGTTTTTACCGTAAGAAAAGTGGAAGACGGGATTGCGATTAAAGAAAAAGCGGAAAATTCTGAAAAAGCAGTTATTATAGGCGGTGGCTACATCGGAATAGAAATGCTTGAAGCGCTTGTTAAGCAAAATGTGCACACAACACTGATTGAATATGCACCGACGATTATGCAGAACTTTGATGACGATATGTCAGAACTTATCCTTAAGCAATTAAGAGAAATCTCATCTGACAGGTTTGAAATCCTAACATCAGAAATGGCGACTGAATTTTCCGGCGACAACAACGGTGTTAAACTTGTAAGAACAGGTTCCGGAAAAGAAATTGAGGCTGATTTTGTTGTAATTTGTGCAGGAGTAAAGCCTAATATTGAAATAGCAAAAGATGCAGGGATAATCTTAGGTGAAACAGGCGCAATAAAAGTTAATGAGAAAATGGAAACCAATATAAAAGACATTTATGCCTGCGGGGATTGCGTTGAAGAAAATTTGCTTATCACAAACACAAAAATCTGGATGCCATTAGGCACTAATGCAAACAAAGAAGGGAGAACAGCCGCAGTCAATGCTTGCGGCGGTAATGATAAATTTACAGGTGTTTTAGGCTCTGCAGTTACAAGATGTCTTTCACTAAGTATGTCAATGACCGGAATTACAGAAAAAAAGGCAGAAACACTCGGTATTGAGACAATTTCGGCTAAAGTAACAAAAAACGACAAAGTAGGCTATATGCCGGATGTTAATAACATAACTTTAAAACTAATTGCTGACAAAAACACAGGAAAATTGCTTGGCTGCCAAGCTATTGGATGCGGCGATGCTGACAAAAGAGTAAACGCCGTAACATCAGCATTGTTGGCTGGATTAACAGCAGAAGAATTTTTGCAAAATGACCTTACATATGCTCCGCCATTTTCGCCAACAATTGATCCGCTACTTAATGCTGCTCAAATACTTGCTGAAAAAATTTACTCTGCCAAAGATAAAGAATTGTGATTATTTTCTAACTCGGCAAAATATTTTCCAAGCCCGACTCCCATTGCAAAGCAGCTTGCTTGAACCCTAATTGCACCTTGCGACATAAAATCCGTTGATATACAACGACCAGCCACAAACAAATTATCAATATCTGCAGACATTAAAGATTCCAGCGGAAGCTCATAATCCTTGACTACTCTAAGAGTAGATTGGTCTTTTTTACGGCTATGAACATCAATAGGGTAATTTGAAACTACAACAGGGTTTTTAAACTTTTTGCTTGTAATTATGTCATCGGCAGTATAAATATATTTCCCCTTAATTCGCCTTGAAACCCTTACCCCAAGCATATCAGCTATATTTGAAATATATGCTTTTTCAAACCCGGGGAAATATCTTTTGCAAAAATCGGCGAGTCTTAATATGCTCTGACGCCCATCCTGCAAGGCTTTTGAAACTTCTTCCGGCTTATTCATATCAGTATAATCTATAATTCTAGGGCAGTTAAACGCAACAGATGTAGGCATTCCAGCCACAGTAAACACCTGAAAATAGTTCCAATCCTGAGGCTTGAGTATACTATTCTTCTCAGCTTCCTTAAACAAAGGTGCTAAAGCCCATTTTTTATCTCTATCCCACGTACAAGCCGTAGAAAGATGTACTTCCCAATCTATATTCTCAACAGTTGTAACATTTCTGTCTTTGTCGTAGTCCTTAAGCCACTCCCCAAAACGCTTTACATCTACTCCACTCATTATAAATCTTAAACTAACAGGCTGTTGTTCATCATTTTTTTCTAAAAATTCACAATTACAAAGTTTTCCAATTTCACAATTTCCTGTCGCATCTACATAGTACTTCGCTCCGATAGATACCGATAATTTTTTATTGTTATCATATAACTTGCCGTTATATACTGATAATATTTCATTTGATATTTGTACACTAATAATCTTACGCTCATCAATAGCTACATTTTGTATATAAACACCAAAAAGCACTTCCACAGAGGCTTTTCGCATAAGATTATCCAAAGCAATTTTGGTAAGCTCTGGATTGAACCATCCTTGATTACCCAGATATGTAACCTGACCGCCCAGTGACTTTAATTCAGTAGTCAAAGCATCGTAAAACTCTCTGTTAATCTGATTTTCACCGCAATTCATAACAGGCACCACAAGCCCCGATGTAATTGCACCACCTAAATGAATATTCTTTTCCAGAAGCAAAACCTTTAAGCCGGACATCCCAGCCATATATGCAACCGCACACCCAGCTGTTCCACCACCTATAATTACAACATCATATTTTTTCATAAAACTATTATAAATTTTTATTTTTATTTTGTAAAAAAATTAATTTTTTTTAACCGAAAAAAAATTAATAAAAATTTTAAAATATAAAAAATTATAACCTTATATCGTTTAGTTATATTCAAATAAAATTAACAGCGATCGATATTCAATTTTTGTTTTTTATAAGCTTTAATAAACTTTGAACTTGATATTTTATCACTTGTTTTAACTTCATTTTCATGGGCTTTTATAATCGCCTCGTTAACAAGGTCTAAATTTTCATCACGATAAAATATACCTGCACGAGAATTTATAAGCCCTAAATCGTATTCTGAAAGCTCATATTTTATAAGTGATTTATTTTTAACTGCAATAGTGCCGGTAAATTTATTTATTTTCTCATTATAAATTTTACCGACAAAGAAACCTGCATTTATCATAGCATTTCTTACAGCAGCAGAATTTGAATAAGTTAAAATCATTCCATCTTCATCAAGATGCTCAAAAAGGAGCTTAAAAAATTCCAACGACCAAAGCGCAGGACACTTAGCAGGGGTAAACGCATCCAAAAAAATTAAATTATAGATATTTTTATCATTTTTAATAGAAACTCTTGCATCATTAACTTCTGGTTCAAAAATTAAATCGTTCATGCATAAGGCATTCAGTGCCTTTTTATAACGATTTGAAATATACCTATAATATATATTATGTAAGAATGTATTTAAACTAGCATAGAAGCCATATTTACATTGATTATTTTTTAAAAGCTTATATAAGGCTATAAATCTGTGATCAAAAAATGCAAAATATTTCTTTGAGGTTAAATTTTCCTCAAATTCAATGTCATCAAATATTTCAGGTAATTTTTCAATTATGTTTTTGAATATAAATAAATTCACATCGTTTTTTAGTTTATATTTTTGTGAAAAATCATTTTTTAATAGTTTATTAATTTTTTCATAATTAAAATCGATATTATTATATTTTTTGTCTTTTTCTAAACCCTGCCTAAAAAATGGAGAAAAATAAAATAACTTTGCATCGGTATCAATCGCTTTTATAAAAATTTTATTATTTTGAGCTTTGCATGCAGAATTCTCTGCTAAAATATTATTTGAATATAGCGCTTCGTTATTTGTTGCACTTTCATGAACATTTTTCTCATGAGTTTCCATTATAATATTATTGCCATATACCTCGTCGTTATAATTAGTGTTATTTGAATATAACTTGTCGTTACATATTTGCTTTACAGTATTATTGGTATATATCGTGGCGTTATTTTGTTTTAATGTCAAAAATTTTTTTTGTTTTTTTTGATTTTTATTTTGAAAATTAATTATATTTTTTTCCAATAAAAAATTTAAAAAACTTTTTGTGTTATAGCCAATTCCGAAACATATATCAAGAACTTTTATTTGCGTATTATTTTGAAAATATTTTTCCAGATCAGCAGGAATAACAAACTTTTCATAAGCTTCAGCTAAGGCACCGTAGGTAGAGTGGTATATATCATCAGCTTCAGGGCTAAAAAGTCCAACAGATCCGTCATTGGTAAAGTATGGGTGTATTTCGTACATAATTCAATTATACCGCGCATTTATGAGGGTTCAAGTTCTTTAAAAAACGCAATATTTCCCTTAAAATTTGTTCAAAAATTCTCTTTGTGTTATTATATTTGTGGAAAATCTAAAGAGGAAATATGAAAGTAAGTGTGAAAGTGCCCGCAACGACGGCGAATTTAGGCCCGGGCTTTGATTGTATGGGAATGGCGCTTCCTATATATAATACGGTTACCATTGAAGAAACAGTACTCCCCGGAACCGGAATAGAGATTAATGTAATATCAGAAGATGACAAAGCTGATGAGCTTTCGCTTGAGCATATACCGATGGACGAAAACAGTATAATATACAAAGCAGTAGAGCTTTTATACAACTCAATCGGGCAGACGCCAAGCGAATTAAAGATAACAATTCATACACAAATACCCGTAGCAAGAGGATTAGGCAGCAGTGCTTCAGTAATCGTCGGCGGACTTTTGGCAGCTAACGAGCTTCTCGGGCGTCCTGCTGACGAAGCTGCTTTATTATCAATAGCAACTGAAGTTGAAGGTCATCCAGACAATGTTACCCCAGCGATAGTCGGCGGACTTGTCATTACATCCAGTGAAGAGGATGGAAGTATCGTTTATAAAAAGCTCGACTGGCCAAAAGAATGGTCAATTACGGTTTGTATTCCGGAGTATGAACTTGCTACAGACATCTCAAGATCTGTTCTTCCCAAAGAAGTTCCTATGCAGGATGCTGTTTTCAACATCAAAAGAATGGGAATGTTTGTTCATGCAATTCATACAAAAGATTCTGCTTTAATGAAACTTGCGCTAAAGGATAAACTTCACCAACCTTATAGAATGAAACTTGTTCCGGGACTTGAAAAAATTACAGAAAATTTAAAACACGAAGAAAATGTTCTAGGCTGTGTTTTAAGCGGTGCAGGCCCTGCAATACTTGTTATCAGCGAAAAGAACAATCTCGATAAAATTAAATCAATCGTAAGAGATACTTGGAACGATTTAAATATAAAAGCAGAAATTATAACACTTCCGGTTGAAGAAAACGGCGCTGAAATAATTAAAATTGACTAATAATAAAAGGGAATGAATTTTATACACATGCGATAAATACTTATATAGTAAGGAAAAGTTTTTATGCATATAAGTATTTCTGATAACTGCACCGGATGCGGGGTATGTTCCACAATAAATCCTGAAGTATTTGAAATTCGTAAAGCATTTGCAGTTCCAGACCACACAAAGGTAAGCGGAAACGAAGAAAGCTGTATGGATGCGGTTTTTAACTGCCCAGTCGGTGCAATTCATATTGATGAGTTTTAGCGGGTCATCAAATGAAGTTTAAAGATTAAAAAAGCCCCCTTGCCCTTAGGCAAGGGGGCTAAAATTTATTAACCTTGTCCCGAATACTGCGGGGTGAAGTCTTGTTGTGAAGATTTCGTCATGCTTTCTGCAGCTTTTTCTTGCTGTTCGATAAGCTGTATTCTCGATTCGATATTGGTTTTTCTGATTGTTAAGCTTTCTTCCAAACTCTTGAGCGGTTCCATTTGAGCTTCTTTATAGTTTTCAAAGTAATCAGCCCATACAGATTGAGCTTGTGCGTATCTGTATTGTGCCTGCTGCTGAGTATAACTAAACGCTTGCATTCCAGCTGAATCCATCCCTGTTAAAGTTGCAGGATTATTGGGATCAATTCCAGGATACTTATCTTGTAAAGTACTCCAAATACTATACTGTGTTTGTTGACGCAAAGCAAGGTCTGCACTTCTCTGTTGAGAAGTCAACATTTTTTCCATTTGGCCCATTTGCTTGGTGACCCTATTTAATTGCGACATAATGGAGGTCAACTGATGTTGCAGTTGAATTCGCATTCGCGCGGTTTGCATTTTTAGGTATGTACCAGTTAGGAAACCCATGTTGTACCTCGATTTTTATCCTCGTTAAATATATAAAGGATATATTTATAGTAAAATTGACTTTATATCATAATAAATTTACATTACTTAATATTTTTGTTACATTTGGTATTAAATTTATTTACAATTGAAAAAAAAATATTTTATTGATAAACTTTAATAGTGTAAATTTTTGAGAGGGATTAAATGATACCAAGATTTTTTTCAGTTAAAAATATTGCTTTTATTGCAGGCATAGTAATATTACTTTTAATTTTGCCCAAAATTTCAGGAATCGTATTACTATTTTTTGCAGCTTACGTAATTGCCTGCGCCCTAGATCCATTTGTAGAAAAAGTCCAAACTAAACTAAAAAATAACCGTATTTTAGCATCAGTAATCGTAGTGTTTGGAGGTATTCTTGCAATTTTTGCCTTGTTTGCACCTATAATTGCCATTGCATTTAAAGAAATCAAGACATTCATTCAAGTTTTTCCAGACAAAATTATGGATGCCGCCAATTATATAACAACCCTTAAGGTCTACGGACACACGATAGCAGATTTAATTAACTTAACTTCAATACTTGATACAAGCCCTGATCTTGCACACAATGTGTTTAGTCAGTCTTGGAATATTACAATCGGAGTTTTTCAGTTTTTTGTCGTTACAGTCGCAATTGGTATGATTATATTTTACCTGCTTGTTGATAAAAAATATTTAGTTGAAAAGTTTTTAGAACTTTTCCCTCAAAATCTTAAAGGTCGTGCAGATTTTATATTCACAACTATTAGCAACAAAGTCGGCGGATACGTAAGAGCACAAGTTCTTTCTATGCTTGCAATCGGAATAATGCAAATGATTACTCTTATTATATTAGGAGTTGATTATCCATTGCTGCTTGGTTTAATAACAGGTATTATGGATATTGTTCCGGTTTTAGGTCCTACAATTGCACTGGTTGTTATTCTACTTGTTGCTTATCCTGTTGGAATTGTTAAATTTATTCTTTTGATTGTTACATTCTTCCTAATCCAACAGGCATCAAATATTATTGTTAGGCCGCTGCTTTTTGGAAAATTTATGAAACTTCACCCGCTTACCATATTCTTTGCACTATTCGTGTGTGAGCAATTTATGGGATTTTGGGGTGTAATTCTTTCCCCTGCAATAGCCTCAACTATATGCGTTTTAATAGACGAACTTTACATTAAACCTATAAATGAGAAAAACGAAATTGCAATGGAGGGAAATGAATAAATCCGATATTTACCTTTATGACAGAATTTTTTCTAAAAATGCAGACTATACAATGTGGTTGGCATTTCCCGGCATAAAGTCTTTTGCGCTTTCATCTCTAGGCTTTTTATGGATGTTTAAAGAAATTGACGAAATGCCTGACGTAAATATTGAGATGATTTGTTCAGATACAACTAAAACGCTATATAGGCCTGAAAATGTTGGTTTAATGGGTTTTTCATTTACGTTTGATACCGATTTTTTAACAATATTTTCTATGTTGGAAAAATATTCAATTCCATTAAAATCAAAAGCTCGAAACGAATCTTATCCATTAATCTTTGCTGGCGGGCCGGTTGTAAGCGCAAATCCTGTTCCTTATAAAGACTTTTTTGATTTTATTATTGTTGGAGATGGCGAAGATATAAATTCTAAGGTTGTTGAAATCTGCAAAAATAACAAATCAAAACCTAAAGAATATATTTTACAATGTTTAGCAGAACTAGAGGGCGTTTATGTACCTAGTCAAAATCAGGAAAAAATCAAAAAACTTACTAAACGCTTAGACAACTGCGTATATACACCTATAATAAGCGAAGATGCTTTCTTTAAGAATACATTTATTGCAGAACTTGCACGAGGCTGTGCAAATCGCTGTGGATTTTGCCTTGCATCATATATGAATTTGCCTTTAAGATGTGCTCCTTATGACGATGTAATTAAATCAATTGAGCTTGGGCTTAAATACACAGATAAAATAGCGATTTTAGGTGCTCAAATTAGCGCACATCCAAAATTTGAAGAACTTTTTGATCTTATTAACAACAAGATTAAAAACGGACAAAAAATTGAAATGAGCGTTTCATCATTAAGAGTAGACGCAATCAAACCTGAAATTGTTAAAACATTATGTAATGCAGGGCAAAAGAATATTACCCTTGCAGTAGAAGCAGGAAGTGAAAGATTAAGAAAAGTTATAAATAAAAACCTTGAAGAAGATAAAATTATACAAGCAGTAAATATTGCATCAGAATGCGGTCTTAAGGGCGTTAAAATATATGGAATGCTCGGACTCCCAACAGAAACAGATGAAGATGTTGAAGCACTTATATCGCTTGCTGAGAAACTAAAAAAAGCCCACAAAGGCTTTGACATATCCTTCGGATTTTCAAGCTTTGTACCGAAACCAAATACTCCATTCCAGTGGCTTGGCAGAGAAAATACAAAGACATTGGAATCAAAATCAAAATACTTGAAAAAGGAAATGCATAAACTTGGAGTTTCAGCTAATATTTCAAGCATAAAATGGGATTACTGGCAAGCAGTTCTATCAAGAGGCGGTGAAAACTTCGGTGATTTTCTTATAGATGTTTACAAATCCGGCGGAAAACTTGGAGATTTCAAGACTGCCGCTCGCAAAAATAATATAAATACAGATTTCTATGCAACAGAAAACTGGGACTTAAACTCAGCACTCCCTTGGGATTTTATAGAAGTTAAGCCCGGAAAAGAATTTCTGCAAACTGAAAATAAAAGATTGTTAGATTTTAGCACCCACTAAAGCGGAGTATAGCCAGAATATATCAAGCTTTTCCAGCTTTCGAAATAGCTAATTTGAGTTGCGCTGCCCGTTTTAATATAAATACGAGGCAATGATGCTGGTGGAATGTTCAAAGCATCACAAATTGCAGCCTTTATTACATCAGGGTGAGTTACAATAATAACCCTATTTTGAATATTTTCTTCTACAATGCGATCTATAACGCTACTCGTTCTTTTTACAAAATCATCAACAGATTCGGCATCTTTTGGTGTCGCTATAGAAGGATCTGTCATTAAAATTTTAAAATCTTCCGGATATTTTTGTTCAATTTGCTCATAAGTTAAGCCGTTGAATGATCCGCATTTTCGTGGAGTTAAATCTTCAATAATTTCGTAATTCTTTTTGTATAATTTTGCAATAACTTCAGCAGTTTGAAGGGTTCTTGTTGCTGCTGATGAATAAATTTTATCATTTTTTATTGCTCTGCGTCTTAAATAATCAGTTATTTTTTCAACTTCCTCCTGACCAGCGTCATTTAACGGCGGATAATTCAAAACATCTGAAAATCTGCCTTCTTCAGAATATATTGTTGCACCGTGTGATATATAAGTTATTTTACATTTTCTGCTAAAATACATAATAATTGTCCTCTTTTATCTTAATTTCTTAACAATTATATCATATAATCTTATTTTTTTGTAGTATTATGTAGAAAACAAGGAGGAAAGCATGAGAGGAAAAGCTTTTAAATTCGGTGATAACATTTCAACAGACCATATAGCACCAGGTAGATTATTTCACTTACGTTCAAATTTGGAAGAATTTGCAAAGCACGTTCTTGAAGATGCGGATGAAACTTTTGCTTCAAGAATGAATAAAGGTGATTTTGTCGTTGCCGGAAACAACTTTGGGCTTGGATCTTCTCGTGAACACGCTCCTCAAATCATTAAAATCGCTGGAGTAGGAGCGGTTATCGCAAAATCCTTTGCAAGAATTTTTTACAGAAATGCAATCAATATTGGGCTTTTAGCAATTGAATGCGACACTGATGCTATTGATGCAGGGGATGAGCTTGATGTTGACATTGAAAAAGGTGTTATTACAAACCTTACAAACGGTGCTGTAATTCAAATTGAACCAATTCCACCTGTTATGCGCAAGATGCTTGCTGACGGTGGACTTGTTGAACATATTAAAAAACACGGCGACTTCAAACTTAATGATTAATTACCACAACCTATAATCATCAAGCAGTTTCTTTGCTTTTGTTAAATCTCGTTTGTCAAGCACAACATATTCTTGTGTCTTGTTATTTATTATGCAAAAGCTTTTGGCACATTCTTCGTAAAATGCCTTTACAGCATCGATTCTTGCTTTTTTCTCGGCCATTTTTTTAATGTGTCTTCTTGAATCACCTTTTTTCGGAACATAATGCGCTGCTTCTACGCTTTTTAAAACACCTTTTTCATAAACTTTTGCACCATGGTCTGTTACGAATTTATTCTTATAATTACCGTCAGTTCTTACCTCTTTAAGATATGCATCTATGGATTTATGGAAGCTTTCACTGTCAGACGCAAGAGTAGACCCAGGTCTAAACTGGTAAAAGACTGATTTTTTGTTCGGATTTAGGAATAAATAATCATAAAAACTATTTTCCTTAGATCCTGTCAAAACATCTTCTGGAATAGGCTTTGGCAAATATTCAGGAATATATTCATATATATTCGGATCACCAACAACCACTTTTTTGATGTGAATTGTCGGCGGAAGTTCTTTCTCTTTTTCAGCTTTATAATCATCTGACATTATAAATAACGCATACAACCAAAAACCAAGTAAAAGTAATATTACGGCAAAATAAACTTTAATTTTAAATTTCATCTAAAATCTCCATATAAATAATATATATTATAACCTTTTACAAGTGATATTTCAAGATTCTTAATGAAAAAATTAAGCTTACTTGACATAGAAAACTGTTTGAACTTAAATAATGATAGACAATAGCCGGAATTTTCGTGCTGGAATATTCGGCTGTCAGGCAAAAATAGGACGTAGGGACAGCACTTTAAAAGTCCGGCAGTCCCATCATAACCGGAATGCGTAAGGGTTTCAGGATATGATTTTGCCGAAAAGAAGTAGTAAGAAAAAGGAGAAAAAAATGCCTACAATTAATCAGCTTGTACGTCGTGAACGTAAAAAGCTAACAGACAAAACTAAATCTCCAGCTTTGATGGATTGCCCTCAAAGACGTGGAGTTTGCACAAGGGTTTACACAACTACCCCTAAAAAACCGAACTCAGCTTTAAGAAAAGTTGCCAGAGTACGTTTAACAAACGGATTTGAAGTTACTTCATATATTCCGGGTATCGGCCACAACCTTCAAGAGCACAGTGTTGTTCTTATTAGAGGTGGAAGGGTTAAAGACCTTCCTGGTGTTCGTTACCACATAGTTAGAGGCACACTTGATACTGCTGGTGTTGCTAACAGAACACAAAGCAGATCTAAATATGGTGCTAAAAAGAATGCAAAAGGAGGTAAGAAGTAATGTCTAGACGTTCTAAACCTGCAAAACGTGTTCCGTTAGCAGATCCTGTATATAATAGCGTTGACGTTTCTAAATTCATCAACAGAATTATGAGACGTGGTAAAAAGTCTTTAGCTGAAAAGATCTTCTATTCAGTTATGGAAAGAATTAAAGAAAGAACTAACCAAGATCCTATGGAAGTTTTCCAAAAAGGTCTTACTAATGCAACTCCGCTTCTTGAAGTTAAAGCAAGACGTATCGGTGGTTCTACTTATCAGGTTCCGATTGAAGTTAAAGCTGACAGAGGATTCGCTCTTTCTTCAAGCTGGATCATTGATTTCGCTAAAAAACGCGGCGGTAAATCAATTATTGAAAAATTGACAAACGAAATTATTGACGCTTCTAACGGTACAGGCGCAGCTTGCAAAAAGCGTGAAGATACCCACAAAATGGCTGAAGCTAACAAAGCGTTTGCTCATTACAGATATTAATATTTTTAATATTATATATAAAAATCCCGTCTTTACGGCGGGATTTTTTGTATTTTACACTTAAAGATTAATCATACATTATTTTTAAATCATCTTCAGGATTATAAGCTTGATGAATTCCATAAAGGTTTTTTAGGGAACTTTGTATACTTGGGTTTATCACATAAGAGGGGCACTTAGTTAAAAATATCTTTTTGGCTCCCAAATTATGAAGATTTATGATATAAGAAATTGAGCTTGGGTCACACTTTGTTAGAATAAAGGATAAACGGCTTGAAGTAATATCAAGTTTATTGAATATTTTATTCATCACATCATCAATCAAAGGAAGATTGTTACCAAGATTTATATACAACTCGTTATCTTTTCCGCTTGAATGAGAAAAAGTTATTACATAAGTTTTTGAGTTAAGTTGTTTAAACAGTTTTTTAAAATATTCTTCTTGCACACCTGAAAAATCTGATCGACCAATGATTATAAGATGTTCAATCTCTAAAGCATTGATTTTTTCTGAAATTTCATCTAATTTTGCTTCAAGTTCCGCACCTTCATAACCGACAGTTATTGCAGGTACATCTTTGCCTTTTGTAAATCCTTTGGCATTGAGCGAGGCTTCAATAAGAGATGTGTAATCATTGTTTTCAATCTTAAACACGCCTTTAGGTGAAATTTCTTCGCCTGAAAACAGTTTACCTCGATATAGATAATCTACATTTGGAAAAGTATTTTTAGTGAGTAAAATTGCCCCCGGGAAAGTTGCAAAGTCCAGTATACAATTTGTAAAACAACTTCCATACTGGCCTTTTAAATTAGGAAATTCTTCAAATCTTTTAAGCGCATGTGCAATTAGCAAATCTGAATGTGTATAAATATCAATATCAAAATTAGCTGAACATTTTAATACATTATAAAGGTTTTGCAAATTTGAACCAGAAACAAGAATAGCTTTAGACGGTTTTGTCGAGCGTGAAACAAGCTTTTTCTGTATAGGTCCGAACTTTTCCATCATTGAAGAAGAAAGCATCTGAATAAGTTCAATATCATTCTTTGATAACGCGGTTATTTTCTGCTCTAACTTCTGCAATGCTACTCGCTGAAAATTAAAGATATTCAATCCTTCAAGCAAATTTTTTAAAATATCAGTATCAAATTTATCAAATTCTTTTAGCTTTAAAAGATTTGTACTAATACTTTTTATTACAAGAATTAAAATTTCCCTAAGTGTTTTTTGCCGTAAAGAAAGCTTTTTATAATTATCCAGAAAAACCTTTTCTCCTGCCCGAATTATCTCATTCAAAGTCATTTCAGGGCTAAGCTTTAATGACAACTTCAAATCTTCGCATCTTAGGCTGTTTAAAGTGCAAAAATTCTGATATTCTTTCCTAGCGTATAAAAGTTTAGAATAAATTTTGCTTATTATATCAAGAAGCTGTTCATGCGAATATTCTGATGTTGAAATAAGTGAAATAACACCGTTTAAAATTACTTCTTTATTTTCAAAATAGGCCATGTTAAGCTTCTCAGCTTTTAATTCGTAAAAAGCTAACTGAGAAGTAAACATTAGAATAACTTCTTGAATTGCACGCACTTCCGGGGATAAAGCACAATTTCCTCTTGCTACACAATCATTATAATCAGATCCTGTATTATACTTATTAAAAAACATATTACTCCTTCATGCTATTTCTGAAATAATCTATTATCTCGTCAGATTCATACATTTTGATATGATTTTCCTCATCGTCAAGAAAAGGAACCTGTGATTTGCCACCAAGTTTTAGCAAATTGTCGTAATTTTCGGGTTCTGAAATATCAAATTCATTATATTTAATAGCATTTTCATTTAAAAAAGCTATAACTTTTCTACAGTATGGACAGGATTCAAGAACGTATAAATCAGGCATTTTCACTCCTTTGTATAAGATTCATCGTATTTACATTTTATAAAATGAATTGTTTTTTTTATTCTCTTATTAGATTATCTAATTGCATATATATAATTTTGTTATAAAATTTAAAATATGGAGAGAAAAAATATACTTGTTGTATTTGGGACACGACCGGAAGTTATTAAACTTGCACCGGTTATTATTGAGCTAAAAAAATATCCCGACAAATTTAATGTTATAGTTTGCAATACAGAACAGCAAAAAGAGCTTTCAAATCAAACGCTTTCTTACTTTAATTTGAAAGCAGACATCAATCTTGATTGCATGAAGCCAAACCAATCACTTTTAGAGATTCAAACAAGAATTTTAACAGCTTTAAATGGTGTTTTTGCTTCAAATAAAATAGATGCAACTATCGTGCAAGGGGACACAATGACAGTTTTATGCGGAGCGTTAGCCAGCTTTTACAACAAAATTCCGGTTTTCCATGTAGAAGCAGGCTTAAGATCATACGACATATACGAACCGTTCCCTGAAGAAGTTATGCGCCAAATGACTTCAAGAGTTACAGCTCTTAACTTTGCACCTACATTAAAAAATAAAGAAGCTCTCTTAAAAGAAAATATTTCTGAAGATACGATTTTTGTCACAGGAAATACTGTTATTGATGCGCTTTTTTGCTTGTCTGACAAAACACTTGCAGAAAGTGCCGAATTTTACAAATCAAATAATATTGAAATTAATGACAAACTTGTACTTATTACAGCTCACCGTCGTGAAAATCACGGTGAAAGGATTGACAGGATCATTTCAGCAATAGAATTTCTTGCTAAAAAATATTCTGACCATACATTTGTAATTCCTGTCCACCCAAATCCTAATGTAAAAGACAAAATTCATGATAGACTTAGAAATTACAGTAATATCAAACTTTTAACACCGCTTGATTACCCTAATCTTGTGTATTTAATGAAAAATGCTAAGCTTATTCTAACAGATTCAGGCGGAATTCAGGAAGAAGCTCCCTCATTTGGATGTCCAACACTTGTTATGCGCTATGAAACAGAGCGCCAAGAAGGTATTGATGCTGGAGTTTCGGTTCTAGTAGGGGCAGACTATGACAAAATTCTTGAATATAGCGAAAAAGTACTTTCAAATTCATTCGAATCAACAAGATTAAAAGCTGTTAACCCTTACGGGGATGGTAAAGCTGCAAATAAAATTGAAGAAATTATATCTAACTATTTTAGCAGCTTAAGTTAAATTACTTTTGTCTTAGTTTACAAATTTTTGATAAAAAGCTATCTCATAGACATCTTTTGCAAGCTTCTTATTGTAGCTGCCTTTTGAGAGTTCTTTACAACACTTGCAATTCTGGCTTTAGCCAAATTCTCTTTAATCTTGTTATCAATTCTTGCTGAAGTTAGAATATCTGACTTGTATTCTTTGTAAAACTTAATTTCACGCTCTGCAAGGTCATTCTCATAGGTTAATCGAGCATCTTTTTCAGCAGATTTTTTGAAGCTTCCGGCCATCGCAAACACTACAACAAATGCAGCTGCTATCCAAGCAATTTGATTTCTTGAAATTCCATCCCCAACAACTACAGGAGGAGCTGCCGGTGTATCAAATATAATATCTGCTTTTCCTGCATTAGGTGCTTCTATATATATATTTACACCATTATTTGCCGTGTTTTCAACAACAACATTGTCTATATTATTTGCATTTACATATTTAGTATCCAAATTAAGCGATGTTGCAATATTTTTAAGCTCTAAAACTAACACGCCATTATCTTTTACAGTCCTTTTTACATTCGTAACTTTATCTGTTCGCAAAATTACATTGTAATTATTATCAGAAACGCCCTCTACAATTATTGAATTTAGGCTGTTGTCCAAAGCAAAAGCAGCCGAAGATAACATTGAAATAATCATTATAAGGCTTAATAATATTTTTTTCATACTCTCTCAATATCTCCTTAGTCTGGTTTTACACTATAAGCTTATATTCTTATAAAGCAAATGACATCAACCAATAGAGCGTATTTAATCAATCTATGGATTTATATTTTTTGTAAACAAATGTTAAGAAAAAAGCACATGCTGAAATTCAACAATTTTATTTTTTTTTATATAAGTACACGAGGCTTAAAGGAGTATAAGATGACAAACAACATTTTCGCACGCACTTCACAACAAACTTCAACACAAACAATTTCATCTAAAAAATCTGAAACTGCAGAAACAGCAGGATCTTTAGCTCTTAAATCAGAAAAAAGTTATTTAGCAATGAATTCATATGATGCTGTTGTATTCAGCACACCACACGTAATAAATGTAGATTTTTCAAATTATTCAACAAGCGAAGCAGGCACAGCTAACACTGGATTTTTAAGCAACTTTGCAAATGCAGTTGCGGTAATTGGTACAGACTGTGCAGGCGGATTCGTTGGCGCAAGCGCTGGCGGTGGATGCGCGGCAAGCTCTGGTTCTTGCGGTGGCGGAGGCGGCTTTACCTCATTTGTATAGGATTAAAAGAAAAGTTTATGGTTTTATAATTGTGAGAAAATGTAGAAAAATAATTCAAGACGACGATTTAAAGTCGTCTTTTTTATTGTAAGTTGTTTTTATGGATAAGAAGTATTATGTATATTTACTTTTAACTGAAGATAATACACTTTATTGCGGCTTTACAGACGATATAGAAAAACGCTTTAATGCACACAAAAATGGTGAAGGTGCTAAATATACCCGAGTTCACAAGCCTGTTAGAATTGTCTATTCCAAAGAATTCAACACAAAATCCGAAGCTATGAAAGAAGAATATAGAATTAAAAAGCTTAAAAGAGCAGATAAACTAAAATTGATCAGCTAATATTATTCTTTTTCTGGAGCTACGGCACCGGTGGAAGCAGAACCAGATGAGTTATTTTTTCTTTGTTCTTGCTCTAGACGTTTTTGCTCTCTGGCCTCTTGACGCTCTTTTGCTTTTTGTTCTTTCTCTAATTGCTTTTGTTCAGCATTTTCCAAGACTTCTTCTACTTTTTCCACAGAGTCATTAAGAGAAGTAGAACCTTGTACTTTCCCCCTTATGTCATCTTTCTTAAGTTCAAATTTTAAATCTTTATCCAACTCTTTTAACTTTTGTTTGTATTCTTTTTCTAGAGCTTCAAGTTTTTCCTTTTCTTCTTTTTTCTTTTCTTTTGCATCAAGCTTGTCAAGATATTTTTTATGCTTTTCCTCCTGTTCTAATATCACAGGGGGGACAACACCTGAACGAATCATTTTAACTCCGTTCATGCTTATTTGAACTTTGTTTTTTGGATTCAACGAAAGCAAAAGCGTCCGTTCTCCCTTTGTATCAACACTCCAATTACCTAAAAAAACAGGAGTTCCACCTGTATATGCAAACGCTGCAACTGCTATTCTATCTGGATTATTAACCTCAAAACCAAGAGGATAAATGTCCCATCTAAAATCGCTTAAATTAAGATTTTTGTATTCTTGCCAATAATAAGTAATCGCATCCCTTATTTCATTAAGCTTATAAGAAGTATTTGTCGAAAAATCATATACTATTGCATTTGTCTGCCAGATACCATCAGAATTGCTTCCGATTTTTTCTTTCACCAGAAGCTTTGTACCATCAATATTGAAATCAATAGGAGTCAAAGTTCTAAATATACCATATTCAGAAGTCGATTTTTCTGTAGAAAGGATTGGCTCTTGATCACGATGCATTACATTTGCTTTTTTTATTCTGGTAAGCGCATTTCCTTTCTGCTCCAGCGGAATTACGAAAAGATCACAAGTAACAACATTCTCTTTGTGATAGTAATAAACCGATGGATAAACCAGAATTGTATAATCCGGAGATACTATACCTTGAATATTCTGCTGTTTACGCTGTTTAAAATCCGTGTCCAACGAAATTTCAGGACTTCCGGGCGGATTGTTGTAGCGAACAATTTCATAATCATACTCAGGAACATATTTCATATCTGAAGCTTTTTCTGGCTTTGGGATAGGAATTTCCTCAAGTTTTTTATCCTTTGGAGCAGATAACATCTCATATTCTTCTACCGTCATATAAGGATTTGGGTGTAATTCAAATTTTTTACGCCCGTATTCTTCCTTTAAATCTTCTTTTTTGACATTATTAAGATATTTTGCTCTTTGTGCAGCAGAATTATCCTCTTTCTTCCAAGGCGCAGAAAGCTCCATCTCGCTAATATTCTCTTTGAATTCATCAAACGACCAAGCATTTGCTGCCAATGGAACCATTAATAACAATGCAGCCGGCAAAAGTCTTTTCAACATTTAAACGAGCCCTTCCTTCATAGCAGTAGCTATTGCCTTAGCACGTGAACCTACATAAAGTTTCTGAAGAATGCTATGAACATGAGTTTTTGTTGTTGAAATTGTAATTACTAATTTTTCAGCAATTTGCGGATTTGTAAGCCCGTCGACTATCAAGGCCAAAACTTCCATTTCTCTTTCTGTTAGTCCATACAAGTTTTTACCGAGCTTGTAATTTATTTCCCCACGTCTTTGCTGAGGTTGAGTATTACGTCTTACATTTGTTAAAACAACTTTTGCAATTGCAGGATCAAGCCAGCCTGCACCTTCACTTACTGCTAACACTGCAGATACAGTCTGCTCTGAGGTTGCACCCTTTGTTATATAACCGTCAGCTCCTGCTTGAAATGAATCAAAAATATCATCTTCATCTTCTCGAGAAGTATACATTAAAACTTTTATCCTTGAATTGGCAAGTTTAATTTTTTTTGTAGCTTCAATCCCATCAATTGTTGGAAGTCCTATGTCCATTATTACCACATTAGGCTCTAATGATAATGCCTTATCCACTCCTTCTTGACCGTCTGATGCCATATCAGCGATTTCTATGTTCGGATTTTTGCTCAAGATTACAGAAAGCCCCATCCGCGCCATATCGTGATCTTCAACTATCAAAACCCTAACCATTTACAACCTGTCTTTCTTCATTTGATTTTACAACATCAGTCAAAAGGAAAGTAAATTCACTTCCTTTATTAATTTTACTTTCAACCCAAATTTTGCCGCCATGTGCTTCTATTATCTGACGTGACAAATATAATCCTAAACCCGTTCCAGTTGAACGTTTACGGCTTGTTCCCTGTGAAAATCTTGTGAATAAATGAGGAATATCAGATTTTGGTATTCCATTCCCGTTGTCTTCTACAGAAAATATTAAATCTCCGGATTGAGCTTTAAGTATAATTTTTATATGGCCTTCTTTGTTCGTATAATTCACTGCATTTCCGCATAGATTTGTAATTACACGTTTTAATTCACCTTTATCGGCTAGAATTTCAAGCTTGTCATCAAAATCACAATCTAACTCTATAGTAATATTCTTACTTTTGGCAAGCGGTGCCAATTCTTCAACGCATTGTTCTACTAAAGTTCTTGGAGCAAAAACCGTTTTACAAAGTTCAAGTTTACCACTATCAAACCTGTAAACTTCAAGCAAAGCATTTACAAGCCCAAGCAAATCCTCGTTACTTTGTAACATTGTTGACAAAAGCACTTTCTGCTTTTCATCCAAATCCCCCAATGAACCGTCAAGAAAGAATTTTAAAGTTTGAATTGCCGCAAGCAATGGTGTTCTTAAATCGTGCGTAAGAGTCGCAATAAAATCATCTCTTAAACGCTCTGTTTCTTTTTGAGTCGTTACATCTCTTATTACACCAACGTACTTTTCAGGTAAATCCGTATTTTCATCACTTATAGCGGCTAAATTTATTTCAACAGGAGTCAAAGCTCCGCTAAGAGAATTAACTACAGAACAATCTTTCAACAATATTTCAGAATTGTCAGAATTTAACCCGAATAAGCCACCATTATCTGAAAACATATCTTGCTTACAACCTTTTACAAACTGTGTAAACAGTTTACCTATAATGGCACAACCGTCAACACCAGTCATATTCTCGCAAGCTGGATTTATTTGCTCAATTTTTCCTTCTGAGTTTAGTATTATTATTCCATCTGCGCAATAATTGATAATCCCGCTTAACTTCTGATTTGCCTGAGATAAATCATGAGTTCTTTCTGCAACAAGTCTTTCCAAATCATTTGAATAAACTTCAAGTTGCTTTTTAGCTTCTTCTAATTCAGATATTTTTTGTCTTAAATCGCTTAACAGGTGACTTCTTTCAATACCATTTCGAATATTCATCAACAAGTCATCATTATCCCAAGGTTTTTCAATATACTTATAAAGCCCTACTTCATTGATTGCTCTAATTGCGTTTTCTTTATCAGCATAACCGGTTAAAAGTATCATACTTGTTTCCGGATACATTTTCTTTGCTTCTCTTAAAAATTCAAGCCCATTCATCTCCGGCATTAAAAAATCAGATATTATTAAATCAGGAGCTTCATTTTGCATATACTCAAGGGCTTCTTTCGGCGAATTAAAAAACGCACCGCCTTTTATTCCCTCCACCGCAAATAACGTCTTGAATGCGGAGGTAACCATTTTTTCATCATCAACTACTATTATTCCGGAATTTTTCATAACATATACATATTAAAATATTTTAGACTTCAAGACAAATTAGTTACAAATTCGCAATAATTAAACAAAGAGCAGGAAAATTAATTATTAACTTTCCTGCCTATATAGTTAAAGCTTTTTAAAATTTTATGAATTATACGTGTGAAGTTTGTATTCTCTGGAACCAAGCTCTTTATCAAGATGATACAAAGCAGCTTTTTCTGCACCAAACATCTTTAGCTTTTTGATAATATCATCTACATTTGCTTCTTCTTCAACTTGTTCCGATATATACCAATTTATAAAATATCTTGTAGCCAAATCACATTCTTCATCCGTCATATTAGCCACACAATTTATGCTATCAGTCACGTACTTTTCATGTTCGTATATTTTTTCAAAAACTTCTAAAGGATTACCAAAATTTTCTTCAGGCGCTTGTATTGGCTTCAAACACACTTTTCCTTGGCGTTCTATTATGTAATCAAAAAGAATCATCCCATGATCTACCTCCTCGCGTGCCTGAATTTTTGTCCAGTCAGCAAAACCTTTAAGACCAATTTCGTCAAAATGTGCAGACATAGCAAGATACAAATAAGCTGAATAAAATTCTTTGTTAATCTGCTCGTTAAGTATGTTTTGAATTTTTTCACTAATCACGTTTACCCTCCCATAACCCGTGTAAATTACAATATTCATAAGCAAAATCAACAAATTCCTGATCTTTTATACATGTTTTTGCCTCTTCACCGGGGTATAAATATTCTAGTTTCACTTTGTTTTTGTCCTTTGAAATTGTTTCAATAAACATTATGTAGTGATTTTCATCCATAGGATGAGGAGTTGAACCAACAGCAATTATGTCGTTTCCGTTTTCATCCTTAATAAAAACAGGAACATGTTTTTCTGTTTTACCTTCTTCATTTTTTTGAGCCTTTAAAAGCTTCATAGGTTCTCCGCAGCAAACAAGTTCACCTTGACCATCAAGTATGACCTGAACAAGATTTCCACATACACTGCACCTATATAATTCTAGCCTTTGAGTCATCTTTATCTCCTTTCTAAAACAAAATATCTTTAAAGCAAATTAAACAAAATTGCACTGTTGGAGAAAATTAAAGACCACTCGGTTAATAATAAAAATACATCCTATATAAAAATAAAAGCCGTGCCTCTGTCTATCGAATCCGCCAAACATAAGTATCGGAAAATATTTTCTCCCCTTACAATCAAGACACCCGCAAAGGTCACCTTAGTGCTGCTATGTTTCCATCCTGACACGGTTCGGAGTTTTACGCCGCCTCAAATGTAAAGCTCAACGAAAATATTTACTTTTACCCTGCCCGACAAACCCTCACAACAGGCTCTGCACCCGGCGTTAACTTCCGGTCGAGGGATTGCAATTCCCCGTGGAGCACGGCTTAATTTTTATGATAATACAAACATTGTCAAATTGCAAAAACTACCTAATTACTTATACCTACAGGAACAAATTTTCCTTTTGAATTGTATCCGTAATTTATCTGTCTGCCCCCGACTCCCGTTGGAACAAAATTTCCTTTAGGATTGTATCCGTACTGAATATGATTTTCACCAACTGATGTCGGGACATAATTACCACTGGAATTATAGCCATAATTTATTTTATCTCTGCCAATAGAAGTCGGAACATAATCACCTCTTGAATTATACCCATAATTTATTCTGTCACTGCCTACTGATACAGGAACGTAATCACCTCTAGGGTTATATCCGTAATTCACCATCTTCCCGTCAACAGATATCGGAACATAATCGCCTCGTGAGTTATAACCGTATCTTATATCTCCTGCTAACACATTTGAAGACGTAAATATGAGTAAAGAAAAAATTATTACTAAAAATCTTACCATTACAAAAGACATTATATCAAATCTTCTAACTCAATTCAACCGATACAGTCAGGTGCTTTATAGATTAAGAAATTAAACACATTTCCATTATTCTAAATTTTATAATATAATCAAAAAGTACACACTCAGGGGATTATTATAAATGACTGATAAATATTTTATTCTAAATGCTGACAATTTTGGGATTTCGAAAGATTTTAACAGAGCCATACTTTACGCTTATGAAAAAGGTCTTTTAAAAAGTGCTGCACTTTGCGCAATCGGAGAAGCATTCGACAATGCAGTGAACGAAATTCTTCCGGAATGCCAATCCCTCAGCCTTGGGGTTCAACTTAACCTAACAAATGGACAATCCCTTACACGCTGCCATCTGCTAACCGATAATAACGGTGTTTTTAATAAAGGATATTTTTATCTTTTAATTAATTCTAAAAATAAAGAACTTTTAAAACAAATAGAAAAGGAATTTCGCGCACAAATTGAAAAAATTATACAATTTTCAAAACCTGATTTTATTGCATCTTTAAAATACATTCACGAAATCCCCGAAATTTTTAAACTTACGCTTAAACTTGCAAAAGAATACAACATTCCGTTTGTAAGAACTCACTTAGAAACTTTTTATTTTGTTCCGAAACTTTCTAAAAACTTGAATTTTAAATATTTTAAAAATCTTTTAAAGTTTGCTTTCTCAAATCATTTTGCTAAAACAAATAAACAACTACTCAAAAGCACCGATATAAAAACAAATGATTATATATTAGGAATAGAATACTCAAAAATGATGGATGAACAAACTATAGAACTCGGGTTGGAAATAATTCCTGATAAACCCAATATTACAGAAGTTATTATTCATCCTTGCAAATACAATTCAAATAAAAACAATTCAAATACTAAAGAATTCCTGATTACTCAAAACAAAGAACTAGAAAACAAAATTCACGGATTAGGTTTTGAAATTACAAATTACAAGCAATTATAGATGAAGAAAAAATTTTTAAGAATAATTTATATAACAATACTGTTCGCGTTTTTCGCAGGATTTGAAATTTACAAAAACTCCGGCACCAGAGTAATTGAAGTCTTTTCGCCGACACAATTTGCCGTTGATCTAAACAGCAACGGAGTATATGATGAAGGTGAAAAGATCTGCATTCAAGGTGTCGAAACGTTTACCTCTGACTTAAAAGTTAATCAAAATGAATTGATGAATAAATTTAAACTTTCACAGCCTGACGCAATAAATGCAGGATACATGGCTGATGAATTTGCAAAAGATACACTGCTTGGTAAGAGAGTAAAAATCAATTTTAAACAGGAAAGATCAACAGATTGCCGTTATGCAGAAATTTTTGCAGGCGATTTAAATTACACAGAAGAACTGCTTAAATCCGGCAACGCAATAATTGACGGCAAACTAACAGAACCTGAACTTTTTAATAATAACCTGCAAGAAGCTAAAACCCTTAATCTGGTTATCTTAAACAGGAAAAGCGGTAAATTTCATAAACTCAATTGCAAATATGGTGTAAAAACAAGTGATTTTCTGATATTACCGATGAAAGAAGCGGAATTACAGTTTGAAAAATGCAAATACTGTATAGTAAATCCCGAAAAAAGCCAAAAACTTAAAGAAAAAGAAGCTCCAACGCTGGATAAATCTACATACCTAGAAATAAAAGAAATTAACGGTATAAAATTTTTACTGTCAGATTACACAAACCACCTGACTCCTGACACAAAATGCATTCATCCGTTTTGCAAAGAAACAGTAAATCTTATTGACAGTACAACTTCAACACTTGATATGGCAGTTTATGAATGGAGCAGAATTCCTGACATTGAAAACGCAATAGAAAGGGCTAGAAAAAGAGGAGTCCAAATTCGCATAGTCTACGAAGTTAAAGACGAACAACCCATTCGAGAAGAAATGGACAATTTTCTAAGCACAATTAACAATAAAAAATCTGATAAAATTGAAGACAATAAAAAACTTACCTCAATGCTGATGCACAACAAATTCATAATTTCTGACAAGAAAAGATTAATGACAGGTTCAATGAATTTTTCACGAACCGGCTTTTCCGGCTTCAACGCAAATAATGTTGTAATCATTGATTCGCCAGCACTTTCCGAATATTACACAAAAGAATTCGAACAGATGTTCTCAGGAAAATTCCACACTTTTAAAACTCTGCTGGATGGAGAAAATACATTTACGGTTGGAACAACAAAAATCAACGCATACTTTTCACCCCAAGATAAAACCGTAGAAAAAGCTCTTGTTCCGCTTGTAGAAAAAGCCAAAAGTTATGTTTATCTTCCTGTTTTTGTAATAACGCATAAAAAACTAACTCAAGCCCTGATTGATGCTAAAAACAGAGGAGTAGACGTCAAAATAATACTTGATGCAACAAGTGTCCGTTCAAATCACACAACCCACGAAATTCTAAGAGAAGCAGGTATTCCTCTCAAAACCGAGAATTTCGCAGGCAAAGTTCACAACAAATCAATGATAATCGATGATAAATATGTAATAACAGGCTCTATGAACTTTTCAAACAGCGGAGAAAACCGCAACGACGAAAACTGCCTTGTTATAGAAAACTCTGAACTTGCTAAATTTTATAAAGGCTGGTTTGAATTTATCTGGAAGAAAATTCCTGACATATATCTTAAACACTCCGTACGCCCCGAAAGCAAATATTCTATAGGATCATGTTATGACGGTGTAGATAACGATTTTGACGGCAAAGTTGATTTTAATGATGACGGCTGCAAATAATTCACCGCTATAATTCATGTATAAAGGCTTTAGGGTTCGTTGCTTGATGCGCCAATATTCCCTTTTCTTCAGGTTGACCTTTAAAAAGCTTTAACAGCAAATCAAACGGCTTTAATTCAATTATTTTTTTTAATTCTTCTTCATTCTTAATTTCAATAGATGTATCACCTATTTTCTGAATTTCAGAAATATCAATATCGGACTCATATATATATTCAATAGGAAGTTTTCTTCTCGTATAAACTGATTGATAAATGGCACTATCAGCCTCATCCAAATTCATAACATCCTGTCTTCTAATTTTCAGTTTGCTAATATCCATATTTTTAGTCGGAATTCTCAACATTACAATATCCTGCGTAACACCTCCAATCCCTGCATTAGAAGCATGCTTAGATAAAAGCGCTCTGCCCAGATTAACTTTCATATCACCAATATTAAACCAGGTATTTACCCAGCGTTTTTCGAAATTTTTCAAATCAAACATAAAAACTCCGGATAAACCACTACCACCTGTGTCAATATATTTATTTATGACACCATCTTTTAACATTTGCTCATAATTTTTCTTTCGTGTCATATGATACAAATACCGTGGGATATCAGGCTTTCCGGTCTTTCTGATTAAGCCTGAATTTTTAACTATAGTTCTACCTAATTTGTACAAATCTCCGGCAAGCATAATTTTCCCTTTATTTTCCTCTATACTTATATAAAAATTTTTTAGAAGAAAAATTGCGTTATTTTAAGGAATAATTTTAGCTTCAACATCTTTTTTAACATTTATGCTTTTATTTAGACTTCTAGCAAGTTCAGCTGCAGTATTTGCGCTGTAAAATTTTCCGCCTGTCACAAGAGAAGTACACTCAAGCTGATCCAAATCATCAGCCTCCGTTACATTAAACGCAATAACATCAATCACAATATCTTTTCTGTACTTTACAAGCTCCATTACCCATTTACACGGACTTTCGTCACAGTTTTCGCCGCCGTCAGTGAGAAGAATTATGTGCTTTCTTCCGCTAAATCCCATAAAATCTTTCTTTACAGCCTCTTTCAATGAAAAAGTAATTGGAGTCATTCCTCTGGGTTCTGTTTCAGCAAGTGCCGATTGAATATTATTAACACTGGACTTTGATATTGGCACCTTTAAACTTGATGCCCGACAAGCCTCGTAAGGCGTAAATCCCATTCTATGCCCATAAACCCTTAAACCGATAAAACTTGAAGGGTTAATTTTAGGAAGAATTTTTTTCATTGTGTCAATCATTAAATCAACTTTTCTTTCCCCATTCAAATACTCACTCATACTGTTGGAAAAATCCAAAATAAATAACGTTTTTTCACCAACCTCAGAATTATAATTGTAATTTTCTGGAGTATGAACTGAATATTCCGAAGCAAAAGACGGAATACTTATTAAAATTGCAAGTATTAAAATTATTCTTTTCATAAAAACAATTTTAAAAAGCAGAAAAATTATGTAAATTCCCCTTTTGGACAGATCTAAAATATAAAAACAAAATATTGTGCAATCAAAATTATTCGTGTTAAAATCTAACTGTTGAAGAAGGGATATAATATATGAATAGCCGAGAGATTATCAAAAAAGCCGAAAAAGAATTACAAGAACAATTTGAATATATTGAAGATATAAGAGATTTTAACCAGAAAAAAGTTCTGGAAGCTTTTATAGAAAACAAAGTAGCGCCGGAACATTTTTATACGGTATCAGGCTACGGGCATGATGATTTAGGACGAGAAGTTTTAGATAAAGTATTTGCAGATGTATTCAAAGCTGAAAAAGCGATTGCAAGGATACATTTCGCATCAGGCACGCACACACTTGCCTGCTGCCTATTCGGATGCCTAAGACCAGGGAATAAATTACTATCAGTTGCAGGAACTCCTTATGACACAATGCTTGAGGTAATCGGTACCGCAGGCGATGATGAAACGAAAGAAGATTCTCTGATTGCTCATGGAGTTTTGTATGACGAAGTCCCGCTTTTAAACGATGATATCGACTTTGAAAAACTTGAACTAATGGTGGACAAAACCGTTACAATGGTGCTAATTCAACGTTCAAAAGGCTATTCAACAAGAAAATCTCTATCAATAGAAACGATAGAACGTATTTGTAAAATAGTAAAATCAAAAAATCCGAATTGCATTTGCTTTGTAGATAATTGCTACGGAGAATTTGTAGACACAAAAGAACCACTGGAAGTCGGTGCAGACTTAATTGCAGGTTCTCTAATCAAAAACCCAGGCGGAGGAATAGTAGAAGCAGGCGGATATATAGCAGGGAAAGCCCGTCTGGTAGAGAAATCAGCAAACCGCTTGACTGCCCCCGGAATAGGTTTTGAAGGTGGAGCAATGTTTAATCAACACAGATTAATTTTCCAAGGGCTTTTTATGGCGCCGTCAGTAGTTTGTGATGCAGTAAAAGGCGCAATTCTAGCCGCAAAAATTTTTGATGAAATCGGTTATGATTCTTCGCCAAAATATAATGAAAAAAGAACAGATATAATCCAAAACATAACCTTCGGCGCACCTGAACCTCTTGAGCAATTTTGCCGAACCATCCAGTCACTGTCACCTGTAAACGGTTATGTAACCCCAATTCCCGAATATGTACCGGGATATGAAGACAAAGTAATAATGGCAGGCGGAACATTTATTGAAGGCTCGACAATAGAACTTTCAGCTGACGGTCCGATGAGAGCTCCTTATGTAGCTTATATGCAGGGTGGCTTAAATTATGCACACGTAAAAATTGCACTGGAAAAATTTATTGACAAAATAATATAACTTTGCATTTAGCCCCAAACACGAATCAAAGTTCTTGATATATTTGAAGAAACTACAAGATATGCATCAAATTCTGAAGAAGCAAAGAAATTTTTAAATATATTTAAACAAATTACATCCAAATATTACTCTTATTATTAAGTTTCGTAAACTGGTAAATAGCCATATATGACTAATTCTTAAGAATTAGATACTTAAAAAATGGTAGTTACAATTGACAGTAGAATTTTTGTGGTAAACTGTTATGGTACCCCACAATTGAGTGGTATTAGACAGAGTACATAGTATTAGAAGAAGAGGAAAGGTGAAGATATGTCATTACCAAACGTAGCATATTTTTCAATGGAAATCGCAATGGATCAGTCATTAAAGACATATTCAGGCGGTTTAGGATTTTTAGCAGGCTCTCATATGTTATCAGCCGGTTATTTGCAAATGCCTATGGTCGGTGTAACTATGCTATGGTCTTACGGTTATTATGATCAGAGAATAGCACACGATGGACAAGTAGAAGTTGCTTATATCAGAAAATATTATGATTTCTTAAAAGACACAAATGTATCAACAGAAGTAGATATTTTCGGAGAAAAAGTAAAAGTAAAAGCATATTTAGTTGAACCTGATTTGTTTGGTGCATGCCCTGTATACCTTTTAACAACAGATATCGAAGGCAACAGCGACTGGGCAAAAAGCATTTCACACAAACTTTATGACGGAAATGAAAAAATCAGAATTGCACAGGAAACAGTTCTTGGTGTAGCAGGTGTAAGAATACTTCAGGCAATCGGATACAAGTTTGATGTAGTCCATATGAACGAAGGTCACGCACTTCCTGCAGCGTTTGAATTATTAAGACAATATAACGGAAATCTTGAAGAAGTTAAGAAGAAAACAGTATTTACAACACACACACCGGTTGCAGCAGGCAACGAAGTTCACTGGGTAGATACACTTCTTGAAGGCGGATTCTTTGCTGGTGCATCAAGAGAAACAGCCGTACAATTAGGCGGAGAAAACTTCTCACTAACAGTTGCAGCACTAAGAATGTCAAGACTTGCAAACGCAGTTTCACAACTTCACGGACTTGTAGCAAACAAAATGTGGGAATGGGTTGAAGGCAGATGCCCAATTAGAGCAATCACTAACGCTGTAAACTTACACTACTGGCAAGATCCAAGAATTAAAGAAGCAAACACACCTGAAAAACTTCTTGCTGTAAAACGTGAAATGAAAACAGAATTGTTTGAATACGTAGCAAATGTAGCAGGAAAGAGATTTAATCCTGATGTATTAACAATTACTTGGGCAAGAAGATTTGCAGATTACAAAAGAGCTTGGCTTATCTTGATGGACAAAGATAGAATCAACAAACTTCTTGATGAAAACAAAATTCAAATTATCTTTGCTGGAAAATTCCATCCGGATGATGTTATGGGTAAAGAAATGTTCAACAAACTTCTTAACCGTTCACACACACTTAAAAACGTTGTTGTACTTCCTGGTTATGAACTTGAGCTTTCAGGAATGCTAAAACGTGGTTCAGATATTTGGTTGAATACACCTCTAAGACCGTTTGAAGCATCAGGAACATCAGGAATGTCAGCAAATGCAAACGGAGCTCTTCACCTATCAACATTTGATGGATGGACAGTAGAAGGCACATTTGACGGAATCAACGGTTACACAATCGAATACCCAGAACTTGATGATGAAATGCCTTGGGAAGAACGTCATTGGAAAGATCATGAATGTATGATGAACAAGATTGAAAATGAAATTATTCCGACATACTACGAAAACAAACAGGAATGGGCAAGATTGATGAGACAGGCAATCAGAACATCTGAAGCATACTTTAACTCAGACAGAATGGTTATCGAATACTACAACAGATTGTATAAACCGATTGCGCATAATGATTCAACCTCAGGCGGAAAGAAAAAAGAAATGAATATTTCTGAAACTCCAACATTTGATGCTTGGACATTCTCAAATATCAAGTAGATTTGAGTAAAAAAAATAAAAAAGAGCCGGTCAAAAGCCGGTTCTTTTTTTGTGATATAATTGAATTTCGGCGTTTTATGTAACGAAATATTACAAAAAACAGAGATAAAATTAAAGATTTTAAAGAGCAATGCCGTAACACATGACACAAGGAAACGAAATTGAAAGGGAAATGTCATGGGAA
>CALVEG010000005.1 GCA_944326525.1 Candidatus Gastranaerophilales bacterium | reverse complement strand
TTTCTTTCTTTTGTATCATTAGGACATAATTTTATTCAATATACGAACCGGACTTTATTTACTTAAAATGTCAAATATAATCGTTGTATGTGTACAGATAAAAATACAAAAGATATTAATTATTATTAGGTTTAGAATCAATATCAGTAGCTTCTATTTTGAAGATTACCGGTCTTAATCCATCGTTGCAACTTACAATAGCAACTCCTTTTTCTTTAATCCAATCTCCATAATAAAAAACATCTTCAATTCCGTGAGAAAGTGCAAATACATATTGATAAATAGCTTTCCACGCTTCATTACAAAATCCTTCGGGACATTCCCAATCTGCGTAGAATTCTTGTCCTTCTTTTAACATTGGACAAGCTGTTAAACCATCTACACCATATTGTTGTGAAAGTTCTTTATCAAAGTGTTTTTCAAAATAGTAATTTTGCATTTTTTCATATTACTATACTCCTTAATAGAATATTATATTAAAAATTTCTATTTTTTACACTTAATTTAGAAATGTTAACTTTATTTATTTGAGAATAAATATTTGATTAATTCTCCTTAAATATACACAGTGAACTTTTCCAGTTTATAAAAATCACTTCTGACCCAAAATTAAATTTCAAATAATCATTTTATTCGAAGAAATAATCTAATTCAAAAGGTAGCATCTTACAAACTGTAAAGTAAAATGTGAAAACTAAAAATTCCACGGGCTATTAATTCCGTGGAATTTTCAATATCTGAATACGCAAGGCACTTATATCTTTGCTTTTAGACTTAATGCATCATATCTTATTTTATAAAATTTGTGTAAATATAATTTTCCATATTTGGTAAATCGTTATTAGATTTAGTGTAAAATTCTTTCATTTCTAAAAACCAAGCCATATTTGTACCTAATATTCTCATAGTCTGCAGACCTTCTTCATCTTTTTTAACATCTTCCGGCGTCCAACCATGAACCATATTCCAATATCTTGAAGATATAATAGGCATTTCTGACACTAAAAAATATTTATTTAATTGGTCTAAAGTTGCAGTTGCTCCTGCACGTCTTGCAGAAATTATTGCTGCACCGGGTTTAAGATAAAACCTCTTTTTATTGCTCAAAGAATCTGCAAAAAAGGCTCTATCTAAAAAAGGTACAATTATACCGCTGGCACTTGCATAGTGAACAGGAGAACCAAAAATAAATCCATCAGCATTTTCAGCTTTATCAAGGAATTCATTCACTTTATCGTTAATAACACATTTGCCTAATTTTGCACAAGCTCTGCAATCTCGGCAAGGAGAAATTGCATTTGTTCCAATATAAAATATTTCAGTTTCAATATTTTTTTGATTTAATACATTTGCGACTTCACATAAAGCAGTATAAGTACAGCCCTGTTTATGTGGTGAACCATTTAGTAAAAGAACTTTCATCACTACTCTCCATAAGATAATGTATCATAAACTTTTGCAACAATTTTCCAATCACCGTTAATCTTATTCATAATTAATAAATCTGTGAATTTATACCCGTGCCAATTATCTTCAATAACCCTCACTACCGCAATGGTTTTTTCTAATGTAATAACATCCACTCTTGCGACATAATCATCTGTGCAAGCCCCCATTTTATCTATAGTATCGTAGAAAAGTTGAATTGAACCTGATTGATATTCTTTTTCATTTAATTGACCATAGAAGCTTGCCTTTTCATAAAAATAAGGTTTTACAATTTCACTATTACCATTTTTAACAGCTTCAATAAATTTTCTTGCTAAATTCTCAACTGTGTTGAATTCTTCTATTTGTTCTCTCATATAATCCTCCTTTACTTTTTACAAGAAGCATGATAAACTTTAGCGGTAATTTATTCAAGTACGGATATTTAGGTAACCTACTTACTTTAAAGGAACCATTTATGGAAAAAGAAGAAAAAGATTGCATAAATAGTGTTGAAAGTTTTGAAGAAACTGGATTTAATTATACTCTATCTCTAATAAGCGGAAAATATAAACTAACAATTTTATATGCTCTATATAGACATAAAGTAATTCGCTTTAATCAATTACAAAAATATTTAAAAATGATTTCACATAAAACATTAAGTAATGTATTAAAAGAACTTGAAGCGGATGATTTAATCATAAGAAAAGAATATCCGCAAATTCCTCCTAAGGTTGAATATTCGTTATCGGAAAAAGGGAAATCACTTATTCCTATACTATATTCATTATGTGAATGGGGAGAGAAGCATAAAATTTAAAACTTTTTATAGTAACCGGACTTTATTTACTTAAAATGTCAAATAATCGTTTTAGCCGTACAAGTTAGATTGTGAGGGCGAAATAGACTATAACATTGATTTTAAAATAGAAAATTTAAGTCAATTCTTGGACAGTAATCGGACAATGATGACCATCAAAAGACCATTTTGTAACATATAAAACGATTACTTCCGACTGCTAAAACTTAAACACAAAGCCAACTTTGCCGAATAATCTTTTTATGCGTGCAGATAAAATGTCCCGTTAAATTACACTATAAAATACAACCTAATAAAAAAGAGGCAGCAAATACTGTCTCTTTTTTATTACGCGTGGAGGGATTCGAACCCCCGACCTTTTGGTTCGTAGCCAAACGCTCTATCCAACTGAGCTACACACGCTTATTTAATTTTCACCGCTTATACAATCAAATCTTGCTTCAGCAATTTTTAATGTAATCAGCCACCTTTAAAAAGGTACAATGAAATTCTAACAGATAAATTTTTATTTTCAAGTCTTTGTTTTTATGAAAATTTGTGAATGGCTTGAAAAAAAAACGAGTTTATTGTATTTTTTACATAAGCAACGGGGAAATCAAGGGGTTCAATATGGCGGAAGACAACAAATTAAATTTAGCGGCAATAGCCGAAAAATACAGTTTGTTCGATTCGACAGACACGCAAAGTCTAATTTCCAAAATAACAGAATTAGATAATGAATTTTGCTCCGATGATTTGATTAAAATCTACAATTATCTTTTGACGAATTTAAAATCTCCGGATGCATTGATACATGTAATTGCGCTTGCTGACCGCTTCAGAAACTACTCTACGTTATCAATTCTTGTAGATATTTTACTGTTAAAAAATGCTGAAAATTTAGCTCCAGCAGATAGAGAAAATTATATAAACTTGCGTGTAATGTGTGCAAAAGCGATTTCAAATTATCGTGACACATCTGCCGTTACTCCGCTATTGTATTGTTTGAACAACAAGGACGAAAATTATAAAGTCCGCTTTGCCTGTGCAGATGCTTTGGGCAGAATCGGCGACAAATATGCAGTAGCACCTTTGATTGATGTTGTTAAGGACGAAGAAGAAAAATCCGTTTATTTAAGAGAATCAGCGGCTTCAGCTCTCGGCATGCTTGGCGATATGAGAGCAGTGGATCCTTTGGTTAGCATACTTGAAACTAAACAAGGAATTATAGATAAATTTACTTTTTTAAAAGAACGCGTAATTGAAGCTCTTGGCAAACTCAGACTTGGTGCCGATGAAAGAGTTTTTAACGCCTTAAAAATGTCACTTATGGACGAATCCCCGCAAATAAGAATTAACGCAATAGAAGCGATGATGGACAGTGAACACCCTGAAGCTTATGAAACAATAAAAAGCTGTCTGTTTGACGATGATGATGAAGTTAAGAAAAATGCACTTGTTGCTTTATACAATCTTCACGGCCGCTCCGTTCTAGACGAAGTTATAAGAGAACCCCTATACAGCGATATCTTAAAAGTTGAAGCAGTTTCTATGATTGACGAATATGAAACTGACGAAGATGAAGAATTTGCAAGGAAATTCAGAGAGGAACTTGATGACTAAATCAATAATTCTACTTTCCGGCGGGCTTGATTCTCTTGTGAGTCTTGGATTAACAAGAGAGAAATATAATGTCGAACTTGCTTTGACTTTTGACTACGGACAAAAGGCTTTAAAATCTGAAATAGAAGCTTCAATAAAAATCTGCGAATATTATAATGTCAAACATAAAGTAATAAAACTGGATTTTTTAAGAGAAATAACACATACTTCCCTATGTTCTGATGCTGAAATTCCGCAAGGAGAAAATCTCCAACTAGATGAAGAAAGCGCAAAAAGTGTTTGGGTTCCGAATAGAAACGGATTGTTCTTAAACATTGCCGCAAGCTTTGCTGACAGTGAAGATTACGATTTTATAATAATCGGAGCTAATAAAGAAGAAGCAGCAACATTTCCGGATAACACTAAAGAATTTATAGAGAGAACAGAAAAAGAATTTGAATATTCAACCCAACACAAACCAAAAATTCTGGCGCCCTTGATAAATTACACCAAGAATGATATAGTGAATCTTGCAGTTGAAAATTCAATTCCACTGAAATTCACCAAAAGCTGTTATCAAGGTGGCAAGAAGAATTGCGGCAAATGCGAATCCTGCATAAGATTAAAAAATGCTTTGTTGTATAATAATTGTAAGGATATAATAAAAGAATTATTTGAATAACAGAGTAACCAAGATTATGAAACACAAACTAATAGAAAAAGAGATAAAATACGAGGGCTTTCAACTATGCCCGCACTGGATTTACAAAAATTTCAAAATACAGGGCGATTCAATAGTCGCATTTTGTGGAGAATGTGATGTCAAACTTGATGAAATGGTAGACATTGAAGATGTAATTAACAATGAACCGATTTATAGCAAAAATATGCTAAGCTTTATAACAGAACAGTTCAATGTTAATTTAGTAGAAGGAGTATTCAGGCAAAGACTTCTGATTTGTATAATAAAAGAAGCATTAGAAAAACGCGGAATAAAACTGGAAAGAAGCGGAGATGACCTATACGTTGAAGGTAAAAAACTAACTGTTTCAATTGCAACAAAATCCTTAACATCAATACTTATCCACACAGGGATTAATATAAATTCAGAAGGCGCACCGATTAGAGCCTGCGGGCTGGAGAATGATCTTGGAATAAAGGATATACCAGGATTGGCGCTTGAAATTATGGAAAATTATGCAAACGAACTTGAAGACATCGTGCTTGCAAGTACAAAAGTAAGAGGAGTATAACAGTGGAAGAACAACCGAAACAAATTGTAAACCCCGATCATATAAGTTATCGTGAATACAAAAAAAGATTGTCCAAAAATCCACATCAAAGTTTAGTACTTTTTATTTCGGCATTTTTCATATTGCTTTTGGCATTTCTGGGATGCGCAAAATTAATGTCCCCTGATGTTGATATAGCAATAGGAGATGAACCGGAAGTAACCTTTGAAGAAGAAGGTATTGTTCGTGGCAATGTTGACAGCAGATTAAAGAAAATTCAGGATGATGATAACGGCACTAATGTAAAGGATAGCGTTTTTGATACAGAACTTGATGAAAAAGTTGTAATCCCTGAAAAAAAATCACAGGAAGAAGAATCCATTCCTTTAACAGCTGAAAAAACGGAAGAAATTAACCAAGCTGCAGAACCTTCTGCACCAGTAGAAGCAAAACACGAAAACACTTCTGCACCAACTCCTGAATCTGCAACAAAAACTACAGAAGCACATGAGAACATTCAACACTCAAACCCAGCACCAATACCAGCTCCGGCACCTAAGACCTACAAAGTTTATATAGGCAGTTATTCATCAGCAGCACAAGCAGAAGTTGCCAAAGGTATTATTGCGGAAACCGGGCTTGGCATAAATGTATTTGTCAAAAACATTAACGGCTCATACACTCTTCAGGCGGGATCTTTCAGCGCTGTTGATAAAGCACAAAGTGTTGCAAATGACCTTTTGAAAAATAATTTTCCTGCAAGGGTTGTCGCAGAATAAAAATGTAATACTTGTAAATCATGTTTATGATAAAATTATTTAAGCAGACGGAAGGGAGAATTTCCTAAGCTTTAAGAAGTAAAAAGATTTAACAAAAGTCGATATGTAAGGAGATATTATGGAAAGCAGTTTAAGAGATAAATATGAAGTTGTAATAGGACTTGAAGTTCACGCTCAGTTAAAAACAAAATCTAAAATATTTGCACCTGACGGAACAGAATTTGGAAAAGAACCGAATTCGGAAACAAGCCCGATTACATTAGGAATGCCGGGAGTTTTGCCTGTATTAAACAAAGAAGTTGTAAATATGGGTATTCTTACAGGCCTTGCTCTTAATTGCGAAATTCCTGAACGTTGTAAATTTGACAGAAAACAATATTTCTATCCTGATTTACCGAAAGGATATCAAATTTCACAATATGATGAACCGATTTGCGTAAACGGCCATATTGACATTAAAGGTAAACGAATTGGAATTACCCGTGCGCATTTAGAAGAAGATGCAGGCAAGCTGGTTCACGCAGGAGCCGACGGAATTGCAGGCTCGAGCTATTCTCTTGTAGATTTAAACAGAGCAGGAACTCCGCTTCTTGAAATCGTATCAGAGCCGGATATGAGAAGTTCTGATGAAGCAAGAGCTTATATGGAAGAACTTCGCAACATAGTCCGCTACATCGGCGTTTGCGACGGCAACCTTGAAGAAGGTTCAATGAGATGTGATGCAAACATTTCAATTATGCCGAAAGGATCTAAAGTTTTTGGAACTCGTGCAGAAATTAAAAACGTAAACAGTTTTTCAGCCCTTCAAAGAGCTATTGAATACGAAATCGACAGACAAATAGAAATTGTGGAAGAAGGGGGAGAAGTTGTTCAAGAAACGCGTCTTTGGGATGACAACTCACGTGAAACTAAATCAATGAGAGGCAAAGAAGACGCCCATGATTACAGATATTTTCCGGAACCTGATTTGATGCCGCTTGTAATTTCACGTGAATGGGTTCAGGAAATTAGAGACAAAATGCCGGAACTTCCGGAAGCAAAACGCCAAAGATATATGAGCTTAGGCTTAAGCGAATACGATGCTTCAGTCATTGTAGAGCAAATGGGACTTGCGCTTTTCTTTGATGAAGTTTTAAAACTCGGTGCAACACCAAAAATTGCCGTAAACTTTATTATGGGAGAAATTGCAGCATACTTAAAAGAGGATCATATTGAAATTTCAGAAACTAAACTTACACCTGAAAATCTTGTTGAATTAATCGGATTGATCGAAAAAAATACAATTTCAAACAACATCGGAAAACAAATTATTGTAGATATGATGAAAACAGGAGAAAAAGCTTCTGAGATAGTAGAAAAACGAGGACTCAGCCAGATTTCAGATGAAGGTGCAATTAAAGAAATCTGCCAAAAAGTTGCCGATGCAAACCCTGATCAAGTTGCAAAATACAAATCAGGTAAAGTTCAACTTTTAGGATTCTTTGTCGGACAAGTAATGAAAGAAACCAAAGGCAGAGCAAACCCGAAAGCAGTTAACGATTTGATGAAAGAAATTCTTGGATAAATACGGATTTTGACTTTAATGCAGGTGAATTATGTTTTTTAAAGAAGAAGAAAAAAAATCCAGTATGGAAGAAGAAATATTTGAACAGGCGATTGTGCTTGAAAACATTTTGTCTTCCCACATAAATGATAACAATTACATTTTATTTGATATTCCGACAGATATTAGAAAAGTTGTACTTGTTGCAAGCGGATCGTCCTATAATTGCGCAAGATTCGCAGCTGATTTATTCGGGAATATAGCAAACATAGAAGCCGGCGCAATATATTCAAGCGAATTTCTTCTAAAATCAGTAATTCCACATGAAAACGATATTTTGTATGTTTTCATAACTCAGTCCGGAGAAACTTCCGATACAAATAAAGCTTTAATCAAAGCCAAGGAATTCGGAATGCGGACAATGTGCATTACAAACAAGAAAGATTCAACAATTTGGCAAGCTTCGGATTTCAAAATTGATTGCTGCGCAGGCGAAGAAAAAAGTATTGCTGCAACAAAATCTTTGACAGCTCAAATGCTTTGCTGCACTCTGCTTGTTTTAAAATATGCTGTTCATAAAGGAATTGATATATCTCATTATATTGATCAGCTTAGAACACTTTCTGAATTTGTAAAGAAAACATATGAACTTCAAGGTGACATAAAAGAAATAGCTAAAGTACTTTCCGAATACAAAAACCTTGTAGTAACAGCAGACGGAATTTCATACGCACTTGCAAAAGAAGCCTCTTTAAAAATCAAAGAAACTTCCTACATAAATGTCTACTCAAGTATTCTAGGTGAATTTATGCACGGACATGTTGCTGTTATGAATAATAAAATCGCACAGATTCATATAAGTATTGAAGATTTAAGCTATACAGCAATTAAAAATCTAAATAAAATAAAAGAAGATTATTCTTCAGTTCTTTGCATAATAGGAAATACAAATGATAAAGTTTCTGAAGACTATAACATAAATATTAATTGCGAAAGCAAGCTTGTAAAATCATTTTGTACGGTTATTATCTGCCAGATTTTGGCGCTTGAAATTGCAAAAAAACTAAAACGCAATGTCGACAAACCACACGGACTTAATAAAATTGTAAAATAAATTTTCATAATAAATTTAAATGAGATTTTGGAGCTTTATAAAATGAACCTGAAAATTTCGAATTTACCCCGCGTATCAAACACCCAAAATTATCAAAACAAGAATTTTCGACAGATAACAAACTTTAAATCGCTTACAAATAAAACCATTCCTTTAGAAGGTTATGTTTATCATATATTTGGAAAGAAATTTGGCGACAATCCCAAATATTTAGACCAAATAAGAGAATGTTGTGATGGACCTGATATAATCGAAAGGATTTCAAAGACAACAAATAAAAAAGTTTATGAAATTGAAAGTAAGGGTTCTTATATATTAAAAGAATGTTTTTATGATGAAGCAACAGGACTAAAACAAAAGGAAATTAAATACGCAATTGATGAAAAAAAGCAAAAAAGCTTGCCTGAATATCAATATGATTATGATGAAAACGGTTCTTTAATCAAAGAAACAGCTCTTAATATTAAAGAAAATGAAACGTTAAAAAAAGATGGTATTTTAACCACCTTTTTTAAAACTGTTTCAAGAATCTTTCATCGTCATTAAAGAACAATCTGATATCGTCGACTGCATACTTAAGCATAGCGAGTCTTTCAACCCCCATACCAAATGCAAATCCTGAATAAACATCCGGATCAATACCGACATTTCTAAGCACATTTGGATCAACCATGCCGGCCCCAAGAATTTCCAGCCAACCGGTGCCGGAACAAGTTCTGCAACCTTTACCTTCGCACATAATACACTGAACATCCACTTCTGCTGACGGTTCAGTAAACGGGAAAAAGCTGTTTCTGAATCTTGTTGGACGGCTTGCCCCAAAATAAATTCTTATAAATTCATTCAAAATTCCTTTTAAATCGCCAAAAGTTACATCTTTATCAACATAAAGCCCTTCGATTTGGTGGAAGAAATTATTTTTACGGGCATTAATATTCTCGTTTCTATAAACTCTACCCGGTGCAATAATTCTTATTGGAGGATTTTTACCTTCCATAGCGTGAATTTGCGCCCCTGATGTTTGGCTTCTTAATATAACATTAGATTCACCTTTTACATAGAAAGTATCCTGCATATCACGAGCTGGGTGATCTTTAGGAACATTTAAAGCATCAAAGTTGTAATATTCTGTTTCAACCTCAGGTGATTGGCTGCTTGTTACAACCGAAAATCCTAGGCTCTGAAATATTGAAACAATCTCATTTGTCGTTGTTGTAAGAGGATGAACCTTTCCCACTCTTTCAAATTTGCCAGGAAGTGTAATATCAATCTTTTCTTTTAAAAGTTTTGCATCAAGTTCTTTTTTGTAAAAATCACTGTATTTTGCTTTTAATGAAGATTCAAGCTTTTGAGTAATTTCATTTGCTAGAGAACCTACAATTCTTTTATCTTCATCCGAAAGGTTTTTGAGATTTTTCTTAATCTCATTAAATTCGCCTTTTCTGCTTAAATACTTATTTCTAACTTCATCAAGCTCACTAATCGAAGTTGATTTTTCGATATCACTTGCTGCATTTGCGTAAATTTTTTCCAGTTGTTCTTTCATCTGTATTTATCCTCTTTATCGTCTATTCAAGACTTTAGACTATTTCATTATATTTTTTTTCATATCCGATTGTAGTTTTTTCGTTATGTCCAGGAAAAACTTCCGTATCATCATCCAGTTTGTAGAGAACATTTCTTATACTATTTTCCAGCTTATTGTAATCTCCACCGGGAAGATCCGTTCTGCCTACATATCTTCTAAATAAAGTATCTCCCGAAAAAAGTTTTCCGTCAATCAGATAGCTTAACCCGCCTTCAGTATGCCCTGGAGTTTCAAGAATTTTTACCGAAATATCTCCTATTTTTATTTCTGTATTTGCATCAATGAATCTATCATATTCAGGATTTTTATCAGCAAAAACTCCAAAAGTTCTAAGAATTGTTTTTGTCATCTCAACTTGAGATTTATCTTTTTCATTCACAAGAACCTCAGCGCCAAGCTCTTTTTTCATATCGTTCACACCCATCACATGGTCAAAATGACCGTGGGTAAGAAGAATATATTTCACATTAAGTCCAAGTTCTTTTACATCATCTATAATCTGCTGAACTCTTTCCGAACAATCTATTAAAACAGCTTCTTTAGTTTTTTCATCAGCTACCAGATAATTATTGGCATCGATAGGGCCGGCTACATATTGTCTTATAATCATTTTAACTTCTCACAATGTCAAATATTTTTTTGCAAACAGAGAAAACTTCTTCCGCTGAATCAAGTGACAACATATTGGGTCCATCGCAAAGAGCATTATCAGGATCCGGATGAACCTCAAAAAACAAAGCGTTAGCACCGGCACCCATAGCAGCCTTTGCAAGAACAGGAACAAACCTTCTATCCCCACCCGAGCAAGTACCGTTTGCTCCAGGTAACTGAACACTATGTGTTGCATCGAAAACAACAGGATAACCAAAACTTTGCATAATTGGGATTGATCTAAAATCTACAACCAAATTGTTATAACCGAAAGTAACACCTCTATCAGTCAAAAGAACGTTTGAATTACCAGAATCTTCAACTTTTTTAACCAATGTTCCCATTTGCTCAGGCGCTAAGAATTGACCTTTTTTAATATTTACAATTTTACCGGTCTTAGCTGCTGCCACGAGCAAATCAGTCTGTCTGCACAAAAAGGCCGGGATTTGTAAAATATCAACCACTTCCGCAGCTATTACAGCCTGCTCAGGAAGGTGTATATCCGTAACTATCGGGATATTATACTTAGACTTGATTTCTCCTAGCATCTCAAGTCCTTTTTCTATTCCTGGCCCTCTGTATGAGGTTATAGCAGAACGATTTGCCTTATCAAAAGAGGATTTAAAGATAAAATTTATCCCTAATTTTTGCGTAATTTCTTTAAGCTTTTTAGCCGTTGCATCCAAGACTTCAAAATTTTCCGCAACACAAGGTCCTGCCATTATAGTAAGCTTGTCTGCTCCTATCTCAAAATCATTCAGCCTAATTTTTTTTATTCTCTCCATACTGTAAGTATAATTAAAACAACCGAAAATTACAAGCAATATTTGGAGAGTTGTTTAAGACTATTTTTAATTTTGATATCATTGTTATTTCTGTTTAATTGTGGTAGAATGCGGAAAGGAGAGATTATGGAAAACAAAATTACAAGACTTAAAAACGATATAGAATTTTTTTACAAAAGAAATCAAGATACGCCTCGCGCAGCTTTGTGTATAAACTTTGCACTATGTGATTATAACAACAAGCCTGGAGTAAATGGGCTTATGGCAAGGCTTCTGTTTCAGGGCACAAAAACTAAAACAGCCGAACAAATTGCAGAAGAATTTGACAGCTGCGGAATTGATTTCATCGTTGAGATGAAAATGGATTATTTAAGATTCAGATTTTTAAGTCTTAACGAAGATTTTGAACATGCCGTTGAGTTAGTTACTGATTTAATTAAAAACTCTACATTTGAAGAGTTTGAAAAAGAAAAAGCTAAATATAACGGTGAAATTATTGCAGAATTGGACTCTCCACGTCAAAAAGCTATGGACGGATTTGCTAAGAATATATGTGAAGGTCACGCATACAGCGTTACAAACACTGTTGTTCTTGAAAATCTTCAAAATGTAACAAAAGAACAGGTTGTAAAAGCTTACGAAAAGTTGTTCCAAAACTCCAAAAAAGTAATAACCTTTGTCGGCGATATTGATAAAGAAAAAGTTGAAAATATACTAAACAAAAACCTTGGCGATATTCCAACCGGCTCCTCTCAAGCTGTTTTAGACTGGCCAAAACCATTGGAAACCAAAAAGGAAATCGAAATAATTCACAACGGCAATCAATCTCACATTATAAAAGGTTGGAGAACTCCGACTTTTAACAGCGAAGATTATCCTGCACTTTTACTTCTTAATATAATTTTAGGTGCAAGCGGGCTTTCTTCAAGATTATTTTTAGAACTTCGTGACAAAAAAGGACTTGCTTATGTAGTCAGAAGTTCTTACGAAGCTTTTCTACTCAGCGCAGGTTTTTCAATATACATTGCAACCGAACCTAAAAATATAGAAGTTTCTCTAAAAGGGTTTGATGAAGAAATTGAAAAAATAAAAACAATAGAAGTTTCTGAAGAAGAACTTGAAAACGCAAAAACAAATCTTATTGGCAAATGGGCTTTTTCCTTTGAAACAAATTCCCAACAAGCCTGCTCTTATGCTCAATACGGGATTTTAGGACTTGGCTTTGATTTCCACGAGAAAACTAAAGAACGAATTAAACACGTTACATCAAAACAGTTAAAAGCTTGTGCTGAAAAATATTTTAACGATAAATACGTTCTTTCTATTCTAAAGCCCTAAAAACTACATTATCAGGCAATTAAATAATCCAATAAATAGAGCAATAATTATTACAGGTACCGTTTTTAAGGCTTGAAAAAGTGAAAGTTGTTCCTGCCCAATTATTGTTAATATTTATTTTTCAAATATTTTCAATATCCCCTGTTTTTGCGGAAATTGAAAAAGTTCAGCTTGCACAAGTTGTCACAAACACAGCATTTGATATCCAAACCAGACTTGAAGATGCACTCCCTAAAAACACTCCGGTTGTTTACACAATAGTACCGAGAGGACTTATTGTAAGCGTGAAAGAAGATATTTTTTTTAGCGGAGAAAGTGTCCTAATAAAAAAATCCGCAACAGAGGTGCTTGATGCAATAATATCCGTACTAACCCAAATCAACAACAACTGCACCATCGAAAGCCACACGGAAGGTCATAACAATAATGAAGGAATTTACCGCACCAATTGGGAAATAGCGATGGCAAGAGCAAATTCAATAACCGACTACCTTGTCTATTGCGGGAAAATTCCACCCTCAAGAGTTTTTTCTCTTGGTTATGGAGATTGTATGCCTTTTAGAGATACCGTTTCCACAACTAAAAACGGGTTTGACAGAAGAATTGATTTTGTAATCTTTTCTTACGAATATGATAGGGATTAGGATACAATACTTTTTCTAAGTCTTTCTGAACGATCTTCACTAAGAATATTTTTAAGCTTCATAATAGATTGAGCATGAAGCTGACATACACGGGATTCAGACATATTAAGAGTTGCGCCGATTTCTTTTAAAGTCATATTCTCCTGATAGTAAAGAACCATTATAACACGTTCTCTTTCTGGAAGCCTTCTTAAAGCTTTTTCAAGCTGCTGTTTAATATTCTTTTCTTCCATCTGCTCTTGAGGATTAAGCTTGTTAGTATCCTGAATAGTATCAATGATTTCCATACTATCGTCACTATTACCTCTTTTTTCGTAAATGGAAGTCATTGTTGTATCTTCAGACAAAAGCTGGTTAACCTTATCAGGATCCATATCAAGGTAATTAGCAACTTCCGTTGTTGTTGGAATTCTTCCTAACTCTTGCTTCAAATGTTCTTGAGCATTTTTTATATCTTTAATTTTTTTTCTGACACTTCTGGGCAAAAAGTCCTGCGCTCTGATTCTATCAAGAATTGCCCCTCTGATTCTTATAAGTGCGTAAGTTTCAAACCTTGTATTCTTTTGCGGAGAATATCTTTCAATTGCATTAATAAGCCCCTCAACACCGTATCCGGCTATATCTTCAATAGAAATTGTCGCAGGCAAAGTAACCTTTACACGTCCCACTACATATCTGATTAAATATATATACTGAACTATTAAAGCATCTCTGACCGATTTTTGGGTTTTATCTTCAAAATATTTTCCCCATAATTCTGCCAATTCCTCTTCCGAAAGTCTTTTTATGCTGTTGTACGATGTGAAATCAAAACTTTGATCCATTAATCCGCCCAAATATTAAAAAATGTTACATTATTATTTTATACAATACACATTTACAGACATCATATAAAAGATTGAAATGTAACATCCTGCGCTAAAGCATAAGGATGAGAAGATTTGAAAACGAAATCAAAAGCATGCAATTATTAGCGAATAAGATTTTAAATTATAATTTTCATTTTACAAAAACACTTAACATTTTTTCAGATGTATGTTATACTCTATACATACTAATGGTTTAGGGGATTGTTTTACGGATTGTTTGTAAATATTTGTAAACTAATCACTAAAAACATGGCAAATAAAAATATTTAGAATTTTTATTAGAGATATAAGTAAAGTGTGTATAAAAAAAGGAAGGACACAGAATATGGTAGATGCAATTAACAACAACAGAGATGCCGTTTATACAGGCATAGGAGCAGGTGTAGGTGCTGTTGCCGGTGCCGGTTATGGTGCTTGGCTGTCAAAACCTCTTTTAAAAGATGACGCACCTTCAGACGCATTTGTAAGACGTTTTTATGATAACGACGTAAAAACTGCTGCTGAAACAGCAGGCGAAAATGCAAAAAAAGCATTTGAAGCCTTCAAAGATTCAGACGTAGACGCTTTAAAAGCTGAACTTGATGCTAATCCTGAAAAGTATGGCATTAAAATCGAAGCTGGTGCAGATAAAGCAGCTAAAATTAACGAATATACAGATAAACTTGACGCCAATGCCCTAAGAACCAAAATGGGAAAAGATGTTGTAGAAACAGCAAAAGCTAATGCAACAACAGGTCAAAAAAGCGGTAAAGAATTAACAAAATTGAAAAATGCATTTGCAAAACTCGATGAGAAAGCCGATGAAAATGCAATAAAAGAATTTGTTAAAAAACATGGTGAAATCCTAGGTGAAAAAACCGACGGTACATCAACTATAAAAACATTGGATGCATTAAAAGCTAAAGTTGAAGATGTTACAAAACCTTTAACAGAAGCAAAAACAAAAATCACTGACCACTTTGATGTTAGCAAAAACACCCTAAAAGAATTAGCTAGTGATGCTACAGACGCACAAAAATCAGTATTTGAAGCAGTTAAGAAAGCCGCTAGAGATACAAAACTTTGGGCTGGTGCTAAATGGGCAGCAATCGGTTTAGCAGTACTTGGTGCTTGCTCTTACATCGGCTCTAAACTTACAGCTCCTAAAGCTCCTGCTGAAAATAATCAGGAAAACGCATAAGCAGAAACCATATTTAAATTCATATAAAAAATCCCGTCAACTAATTGACGGGATTTTTATATTGTGACTAATTTAAAATAATTAACAGGACAAAACTCAAGCCTTAGAGCTTTAGCAGCAATTATTCTTCTTCATCCTCTTTTTCTTCTTCTGAAGATTCATCAGGAGTCTGGATTATATCAAGCTTTGTAATTCTTGCACCATCAATCTCTTTTACAATAAACGTCAAGTTTTCAAACGTAACAGTATCATTAACTTCTGCAATTCTACCTAAAAGTTTCACAACAAGCCCGCCAATTGTATCTATATCTTCATCGTCGATTTTGTTTTCGTTAATCTTAAAGAATTCTGCCATCTCATCTAGTCTTACCATTGCATTTGCTATATAGTGATTAGGCTCAACTTCAACGATATCGCAAATTTCTTCTTCTTCGTCAAATTCATCCTGCACTTCACCGAATATTTCTTCAAGAACATCTTCCAAAGTAATAAGTCCTGAAGTTCCGCCGAATTCATCAATTACGATAGCCATCTGACCTTTGCGCTTTTTAAATTCCAAAACCAAATTATCCATTGTAATCGTTTCAGGAACAAGCATAACTTCACGCTGTAGTGCCTTTATCGGTTTAACTTCATCTTTAACAGACAAAGAAAATAAATCTTTAACGTGGATTAAGCCTGTAATATGGTCGATATCGCCGTCGTAAACAGGATATCTTGTATATTGCGCTTCTGCTGCAATTTTATTCAACTCATCCAGTGTAATATCAGCTGAAATACAAATCATATCAGTTCTTGGAATCATAACCTGCTTTGCTGTCAAATCAGAAAATTTAAACACATTATGCAAAATATCTTTTTCGGTTTCATTCAAAACTCCGCCGTTGTAGCTTGCATTAACAAGCATATCAAGTTCCTCTGTTGAGTGAACCAAAGATGCTTTATGTTTGTGCGGAACATGGAAAAGATTAAGAAGCGAATTTCCAAACCCGTTCAAAAGCCAAATAAACGGCGTGAAAATAAAAGATAAAGCCTGCATCGGTCTTGCAATTACAAGAGAAGTTTGTTCAGGATATTCAAGAGCAATTGATTTTGGAATTAATTCACCGATTACAACGTGCAAGAACGTAATCAAAGCAAATGACAACGATACAGAAACCGTATGTGTTGCAACATTTTGACTAATTCCCGGCAAAAATGCAAAAATTGGTTCAATAATTCTTGCAAGAGTACCTTCTCCTACCCAACCTAAGCCGATACTGGAAATTGTTACCCCCAGTTGAACCGCTGCAATAAATTTATCAAGATCCTTTATAGCTTCTAAAGCAATTTTAGCGTTAAAATTACCTTCATTTACAAGCTGCTCGATTCTGGTCTTACGAACCTTTACCATCGCAAACTCAGAAGCGACAAAAAATCCATTTGAAAAAAGTAAAAATACGATTAAAAATGTATTAAATAATAAATTGCCTGACTCTTCCATTATATTTTATTTTCCTCTAAACATCTACTATAGGTCAATTATAATATTATTGGCCCAAAATTGCAACAACACTTTTTTACTTAACATCAGCAGACTTAAGCTCTGTATAAATCATTGGAGAAAATCCCGGAGTTGTCACAATATCTATAACTTTGTAATAATTTGGCGGATTATAAAGCGCCGGAGTTGAAATATGATAAATTCCATCCTGCATTTTCTCACCATTTACATGATAATGCCCTGAAATAATTGCAATAACATTTCTGTGTTTTTCAAGCACTTCAAAATATTTTTCCGGATGATAAGTTCTGTGGGATTTATGTTCTTTAGGCTCTACAAGAGGATAATGCTGCAAAATTACAACAGGATTTTTCTTGTATTTTTTAAGTTGTTTATCAAGCCACTCAAGAGTGGATTCACGGTAATAGCCTATAGATCCAGGAATAACTTCCTTTGCCCCGTCAACAACTATAAACACAAATCCATCTTTTTTGAATACATAATTAGGTTTTGAAGGTTTATACAAAATATTGTTAGCTTTAACTATATCTATATAGTTCGCCTTTGACATCCCACCTGATTTATAAACGTCATGGTTGCCTATTACGAGATAATATGGCACATCCAGCTTGTTTACAGCTCTAACAAAGCCAACTAAATTTTCTTTGCTGGGACTTCCGATGTTATCGCCTGTAAACACAACAAATGCTACATTTTCAAGCTTATTGATTTCTTTAACCGCACCCTCAAGAGCTTCCTGAGAATATGAATTTTCCTTTGTATAATGAACATCTGTAACTTGAACAAACTTTATATCTTTTGCATCAGCTTCCAACACCAACCCTGCTAAGAGAATTAATCCTGCCAATAATCTTACAATATTTTTTTTCATTCCTTAAGTTATCCCCTATATTTGATAAGCAAATTATAACATAAAATATTTCATGATAAAATTCTAAATAACGGAGGATAAACAAAATGAGGCTTGATAAATATTTAAAAGTTTCACGGCTTATAAAACGCAGAACAGTTGCAAATGAAGTTTCCGATATGGGAAGAGTTTTGGTAAACAACACTCCAGCTAAACCTTCCAAACAACTTAAAGAAGGCGACATTATCAAAATTGAATATGCGAACAGAACCGTTTGCGTAAAAGTTGTTAAAATTCCTCAAAACAATGTAAGCATCCAAGAGGCACCTACTCTTTACGAAATACTTGAATAATAAAAGTTTTTCAGTTTAATTCAACCTTGACATTTTCCTCAAAAACCTTAAATAAAAATTGAATATATCATCCGAAAGAATGATAACATTATGTGTAATTCAGGTTATAGTTAGATTGACGTATTATCGTTATAGTGCGTAAATCAGAGATTAGTGAGGTATTGTAAAACCGGTATGGGGTTGAATTTTAACAGTATTAACCAGCGCCCTTATATAACAAGAGATAACAGAAATCTTGTAAAACAAAAACGGGAAGAAGATGCGAAAAAGACTTTAACGCAAGCCGAACAGGAAGAACGCGCAAGTTCGGAAGCCAAAAGCCGAGGTTTGCAATACGCACAAGAAGCAGGAAGAGGAATTACCCCCGCACAATCACAACGTGCGCAACAACTATACCGACAATATGCGGGAAGTGCCGGCAGACTTGGCACATCCGCTACTCCAACCAATACTTCATCAAGCACTGAAACTTCCGCGTATACCAACAGATCTGCAAGCATTAACATTGCACAAATCATAAAAGATTTTAAAAATACGGCAATTGCTATCGGAACACCTGAAGAATTAAGTACTGAAGTTAATAACAGAATAAGTCTTATCCAAGCGGAACTTTCGCAGGAAAATCCTGACATAAACCTTGTTAAATCAGACTTAATGAATGCCTCCAGAAAACTTGATAAATACATTTCAGCAACACTGAATAAAGATTCAAAAGTTGTTGAAAACTGGATGGCAGCATTATTTTTACAAGATATTGATTTTAAATATAATGAAAACAATATAAACCCGCAGTTTCTTGTTAAATTTCCGGAAGGTTCAACCGAAAAAATCCAAAAAGCGGAACAATCAGGATTGCCAGAAAATGTAACTGAAATGGAGGTTTCAAGTGGCGTAGTCGAAGAAACTCAAGAACTTGCCGCTGAATCACAAACTAAAGTTTACATTCCGGAAGACAAAGAACTAAAATCAATGTTCTTACAATCCAAAAAGCTTGCCTATGCAAAAGAACCCGAAAAAGCAATCGCAAATTTCAAAAAAGCGCTTGAAAGAGCAGAAGAAATAGGCGACACAGAAACCGGTGCAAAAATTTACTATGAAGTCGGAAAAATTTATGACGAGCATAATTTTTATCCGCAAGCACTGAAAAGTTACAACAAATCACTGGAAAACACTACTGATAATAACGTAAAAACAAAAGCACATTATTATATGGGCAAAATTTATGATGATGTAAATCAGATTAAACCTGCACTTGATCACTACTATTGTTCTGTAGCCTGGGGCGGAGAAAGTGAAAATCTTGCAGCACAAACAACTTCTCTTACCAAAATGGGGAACATTTACACCGATATGTATGAACAAGATGCCATTGACTACCTAACGGTAGCAGAAGATCTTGCAGCAGAAACAGATAATTCAAAAGTTAAAGGATACGTATCCTCAAGCCTTGCAAAAGCATACGACAAATTCGGCGAACCTCAAGAAGCCCTAAAATCATACTCAAAAGCAGTTAAACACTATTCTGACGCAGATTCTCCAAGCAAAGTTGCGCAAAATTACCTTGATGCAGCTGATGTTATGCTTGATTACAACTGCGATAACAAGGCTAAAGGACTTTTACAAAAAGCTAAAACCTATGCCCAAAAAGCCGGCGACAGCGACTTAATGGCACAAATAAATCAAAAACTTTCAGAACTTTCTTCTCAAACCACATCAAGCACCAACTCAAAACAACAACCTTGGGCTTATCACATCACAGGTGACGGTGAAGAAGATTACATCCCCGTAATTGCAGCTTAATCATTTTTCTACGAACACTACAAAATATTACAAAACGAACTCTGCATAAAAATAGTAGCTTTTTGCAAAACAAAACGCTGCAAACCAAAACCTATTAGTAAAGCCGTAATTTGTATCTTTAGTATTATTAACCTAAATTATGGTAAATAATAAGGGGCTATTCAGCTTTTTTCTTAACATCATCCTTAATAATTATAAGGTTGTTAGCTATTTTCATTGCACAAGTTGGCAATACAACATGATTAAGCCCATCAGCTATACTCAAAATACTTCTTGCCTTGAGAGTTACATCCTCTCCTTTGTACTGAAAAACGTAATCTGAATCTCTGTCTGAACGAATAGTGATTTTGTCCATAATTTTCCCCTGTTGTCGGTTACAATACTGTATTATAGCACAAAACGAAAATAAATCAAGCGTTTACCGCCATAACCCACACTATTGTTTAATTCCGAGCGAATTGTAAAAAACTCCATCCTCTATGACTTCTTCGTACAATTCCTCATCTTTCTTAAATCCTTCCGGCGTAAAAGGATATAAGTCAATACATACATCCATTTCCGTTTCAATCTTACCGATAATTGGCCAAATCTGTTCACGTTTAGCTTTATCTTCAGTATCAAAAAGCGCAACGACTTCAATATCTTCATCCTTATGATCGGCTCCATCAAGCCAAACACCAAAAAGATACAGACCTTTAAAATCATTGAATCTTCGTCTTAAAGCATTTGACAACTTTGAAATTACCTGATCCAGTAATTCAGACATTTTTAAATTCGCTCCCTACATTAATTCTGGCAATTGATTTCTGAGTAGAAGTCGCCAGATTTTTAACGGACACTGTTCCATTTTTAATTTCGTCTTCGCCAAGTATCAAAGCATAATCGGCAACCTTTGAAGCTTTTTCTAGCTGCTTTGTAAATTTTTTATTTTGAAGATCCATTTCTACTTCAAAACCTGATGTTCTAAGCTCTTCTGCAAGTTTAAATGCTTCTCCTGAAAAATTAGAAACTATATACCCATCAAGCTTTTTGCTCTTCAAAGGAGGAATAAGAGATATAAGTCTTTCCATACCCATTGCCCAGCCGACTGCCGGAGTATCTTCCCCGCCAAGATTTCTGACTAAGCTGTCATAACGACCACCACCGCAGACGGCATTTTGTGATCCTAAATTATTTGACTTTATCTCAAAAACAGTTCTGTTGTAATAATCCAAACCTCTTACAAGAAGCTTATTTTCAACATATTTTATGCCCAATTCATCTAAATAACTTTTCAATTTTGAATAGTGTTCAGCACAAGCCTCACAAATAAAATCGGACTGGATTACTGCCTTAATTTCCGGCTTTTCAAAGATTGCCTTGCAGCTTTCTACCTTACAATCAAGAAGTCTTAAAGGATTTTTCTCATATCTGTTTTTGCAATCATCGCATAGATTTTCAAACTCGGGCTTTAATACAGCTTTAATCTTGTTTTTATAAGCCTCTCTGCATTCCGGACATCCGAGAGAATTAATTTCAACTTCCAAATCATTTAACCCAAGAGATTTAAGGTAATTTACCGCAAGCAAAATAACTTCAGCATCAGCTGCCGGCTCCTTAACTCCGAACATTTCAACTCCTACTTGATGAAACTGTCTCTGACGACCTGCTTGAGGACGCTCATATCTGAACATCGGACCTTTATACCAAAGTTTTACAGGTGCTGAAAGCCTTGCCATACCGTTTTCTATAAATGATCTAACAACTCCTGCCGTATTTTCAGGTCTTAAGGTTAAAGAACGATCACTTTTTTCAAAGGTATACATCTCTTTATTAACAATATCCGTTGTGTCACCCACACCACGCGCAAAAAGCTCAGTTACCTCAAAAATAGGCGTTCTAATTTCTTCATATCCGTATTTTGAAAATACTTCAAGTGCATTCTTCTCCAGCATTTGCCACATCGGCACATCCGCAGGAAGTATATCTTTTGTCCCTTTTACAACATTTATAATCTTTGCCATAAGAAGATTATATTTTAATGGATTTTTATTGTCAACTTTGCAGAAACAGCAATATTTTAAGAGGTTATTGTAAATTTATGTAACAATTTTTGTTATTTTGTGCAATTTAAATGGAATAATATACTTTATATATGTAAGAGATATATAAGAGTTTTATGCACAAAGGAGATTTACATTATGGGTCCTAGAATTGATAGAATCGGCGACGATATGCGTACTGAAACCAGATACGATAACTATAAACCAGTTCAATATAAAAAACCAAGCTTGTCATCATTTATTGATATTGGAAACATACTTAACGGAAAGATGAGCGTACCTGGGTCTGTACAAAACTCAGATAATGCTTTCCAAGCATATAACAAAGATGATACAGCTATCACGTAGTTTTTGCATAAAAAAATGTTTATTGTAAAATAGTCCTTGAAAAGAGGACTATTTTTATGCTTTTAACAGCCGATATAGGAAACACCAGCATTACACTCGGTATATTTGACGATGATGCTTTAGTAGAAGAATTTAGACTTGCTTCTGACAGAGATTTACCTCTGGAAGAATACGAAGTACTTTTAAAATCATTATTTAAGAATTTTGTTGTAGATGGATGCATGATTTCTTCAGTAGTAGAGGAATTAAACGAGAAATTTAAAAGTGCTGTAAAAAACGTTTTTAAAATTGAGCCTTTATTTCTCAGTACCGAAATTAATACAGGCATAAAAATTGCACTTGACAACCCAAAAGAAGCAGGTGCCGACAGAATTGCTAATGCGGCAGGAGCTTTTGTTCTTTATGAAAAGCCTGTTATAGTAGTAGACTTTGGCACGGCAACAACATTCGATATTGTAAATAAAAACGGAGAATTTATCGGAGGAATCATAGCTCCAGGACTTAACTTGCAGATGAAAGTTTTGAATAAATTCACCTCAAAATTGCCTAAAATTGATGTTGCAATTTCAAATTCCGCTATTGGCCACAACACGCAAGATGCAATTCTTTCAGGCGTAATACGAGGTTCTGCGGGAATGATCGACGGGCTTGTTGAACAATGCGAAAAAGAACTTGGCGAAAAAGCTGTTCTTGTTGCAACCGGAGGATATTCAGGACTGATTTGCAGTTACCTTAAACGTCCGTTCGATTTTATTAACCCGACACTAACCCTTGAAGGATTGAGATATCTTTATCAGCTTAACAAACTATCTTGCAGCTTAAAATAATTCAAGAGGCTTAGTTTAAGTTTTACCTGCTGTAATCTTAGCTTTTTGTCGGCTTAATGCGTTAAACAAACCTACCGTTTTACCTGGAGGATAAGATTTTATAAGAGCATTAAGTTCTTCAATCGTATTACACGATTCTATTCGATTAATTTCTTTTTGTCTTTGCTCCAACAATCTGTTAAATACTTTTAAAACTTCAACATCATAATTTGGCTGATTAAGAATTTGACGCATCCGAGCAATTTCTTCTTCTGAACTTACTCGGCTAAAAATTGGATTTATTGTATTATTTAACTGCAAATCACATAAATTAAAACTTGCTTGACCACGATCACTGAACCCTTGCATTGTTCTTATGTTTTGAATTTCAAAAACTTGCCCTTTGTAACCTACAATTTCCGGAAGTTTTGAATTTACATGATAAATATTTATCGGCACTACTTTATCTGCGGCTCTTAATGACTTCAACATCTCTGTCATTGTTTCATAATGCCTTAAATACCATTTAGCATCTCCCGGTATAATAAAAGCATTCGTAACCCCTTCCGGCATAAATGTTTTTATTAAAAAATCAAACTCTTTTTTATCTGAATCATAATATGTATGATACAAAAAATGAGTATTTTTATCCTTGTTAAACAGATACAAAACGGAACAATCATACACTGATGAGGTTGATAAAGGTTTATCGGCACTCGACTTTAAAAAACAGTTGGCATAAGCATCTATATTTGTTGAATACCCCAATTTATAAAGTCTTTTCAATTCGTTATAATTAAAACTTTCTTCAAAATCAGGTAAAGGTTTTGACCCCTTACATTCGGTACCAAATTCTCCTGAGTGAATATTTTTTATTTTTAAAATTCCTTGTTGACTTTCCTGACTGCTTTTTACAAATAAATCTGTAATAAGTTTCGGCTTAAAACTTATACCAAAAGACGGATTTGAAAGCCCTGATAAAGAATTAAAAGAATTTGATCTTATATATTGGTTATTATAATTATATTGCGTAACAACTTTCATCACGCCATTATATAACTTCTGAAAAATATTTTTTGCTTATTTCTGATTATATTTTATAGGTAAATTGCAGAAAATTTCCCATTAAATTCTCATTCCAAACTTGAACATCCTTTGGTACTGAAAGTACCGCAGGCGTAAAATTCCATATATATTTAATCTCAGCTTTTACCAAAAAATCTGCCGTACTTTGAGCATAATTTCTCGGAACTGTTAAAATTGCGATATCTACACCGGTTTTACGGCTTAAATTCGGAAGCTTATTTATATCCAATATTAGCTTGTTATTTACCGTATTACCTATTTTTTTCGTGTCATTATCAAAAAGTGCAACTATATTCAACCCGTAACTTGTAAAATTATCATACTTTGCAAGCGCCATACCTAAATTTCCGGCCCCAACGATAAAGGCATTTTTCGTTTTTGAAAACCCTAAAGTCATTTCTATCGACTTTTTAAGCTCTTTTACTATATACCCCACTCTGCATTTGCCTGAATTGTTCAGTATGCTTATATCTTTTCTAACCTGCGAATCATCTATATTAAGCAGCGAAGATATCTGTTTGCTTGCAATAAACTCTATATTATTGTTTATGTAATCATCTAATATACAATGATATAAAGTTAAACGGTTTATAACTTTATCTGAAATTTTCTTTTCCATAAAATCATTATACTACGTGAAAAATTTACGGTAAATACACAAAAAGAGCGGACTGTTAAGCCGCTCATCAATACGTATATGATATTAGTCTATATGGTCTCTCCGTTTGATATAATAAGGAGTGCAGTCGTGGCAGCAACTGCACTTCTTGTAATGGTTGCACTTCTGCCAAAGCAATTGCATTCGGGGTTAATATAAAATTTTCAATATCTTTAAGCTATATTTTATATATACCCAAGATGTAATCCTATTTAACTATTTGTTAAGAAAAATTAATACTTTAGGATTATTTTTTCAATCTTTTATGACAGCCTTGAGAATTAGTGCGCTGAAATTATTGTAAATCGTAAGGTATACCTATGGATTAGTAAACTTATAATCCTATCAATTAAGCTTTCTTTGTTCTTCAAGACGCAAAAAGTCGCACATTCCTTCAAGACGTTTGTCATCCATTGCATCTATCAGTTCTTGTATATCTTTGATTTTATTAAGAGCAAAACTTGTTTCTGCCATTAATACACAGTCATTACACAATCTGTAATCACCATACTGAATAGATCCTGCAAGACATTTGTATTGACCGCAGCAGTCACAATCAAAATAATCATTAACTACATCAGGGTTTTCTTCTATATCATCAAGCCTCATTTGCTCTGCTACCTGCTGCATTTCTTCTATTATTTTCTGTTCGTCTTGCATATATTTATATCCTTTCTGTTTTAGAAAATTACTTGATTAAATCTCGCATTTCCTGAACAGCACTGCCTAGTCCTGTAAAAATAGCGCGAGAAATTATGCTGTGTCCGATATTTAACTCAACAAGATCAGGAATTTCATGCATTCTTTTTACATTTTCGTAATTCAACCCATGACCTGCATTAACTTTCAGTCCCAAGCTTTGAGCCAATTTTGCGGAATTTTTAAGATTTAGAAATTCTTTTTCTTCGTTTTCACTTCCATAAGCTTCTGAATAAGTTCCAGTATGCATTTCTATAAACTGTGCACCTGTTTTAGCCGAAGCTTTCACCTGATTTTCGTCAGGATCAATAAACAAGCTTACGATAATTCCTGCATCAAGCAGCGGTTTTATAAATTCAGTAACCCTCTCTAACTGTCCTGCAACATCTAAGCCGCCTTCAGTTGTTACTTCCTGACGCTTTTCCGGAACAAGACAAATTGAATAAGGTTTAACCTCAAGCGCAATTTTCTGTATATCTTCAGCCATTGCCATTTCAAGATTTAATCTTGTTTTCATGATTTTTGGAAGCGCATAAACATCTTCATCTTTTATATGACGCCTATCTTCTCTTAAGTGTGTTGTAATTGATGTTGCACCATTTGCTTCTGCAACCTTAGCTGCTTCTATTACTGACGGCTCTATACCACCTCTTGCATTTCTTAATGTCGCAACATGATCTATATTTACACCTAAAAGCATCTTTACCTCTTTTCCCGTCCTTCTACAATTTATAACTCACAGGACTAATGATATTTTGGAACAATGACAATAGCTTGTCAATCAATTTTTAAACAACAAATCTATTTTACCAGATTAATAATTCAATAGTCATGTTCTTATCGTATTTTTTATGTTTTTGTGTTATTATTCCCCTCGTGTAAAGAGAGATTTTTAAATTTTAAAGGGGAAATATGTCGATAATTTTAATGATACTTCTTTTAAGCATTTTGATACTTGTGCATGAAGCAGGTCATTTTCTGGCTGCAAAAATGTTTAAAATGAAAGTTGCAAAATTCGGTTTTGGGCTACCGATTGGTCCGACGCTTTGGGAAAAGAAAATCGGAGATGTAACAGTTCTTGTTCACGCCTTTTTACTTGGCGGATACGTTGCATTTCCTGATGATGAAAAGGATGAAACACTGCCTAAAGATTCTCCTGACCGTTTTTTAAATAGGCCTATATACCAGCGTTTAATTGTTGTATCTGCCGGTGTTATTGCAAATGTTATCTGCGCATTTGTTCTTGTATTTTTGACTGCTGCGCTTTGGGGTCAATTACCAAGCGGAAAATATGATGTTATCGTTAAAAATTTGGTTGCTGAAAAAAATGCCTCAGTTTGGGCTTCCGGACTTCAAAAAGGTGATAAAATCATCGAAATTAACGGTTCTAACATTGATACCCCATACGGACTTCTTGCTTTTGCTAAATTGAGTGCAAAATTTGACGGAAAAGCTGACGGAACTTACATCGGTGAAAACTTGGAAAAACTTAGAAAACTTAATCCTGCATTTAAAGAAGATGAAATAATTCCGGAAGATGTTATGATTAAGCTTCCTTCAGTCGGAACCGAAACTCAAATCACCTTAAATAAAGATCAAATAATCGGTATTGAAAAATACAAAGACAATCAACTTTCACTTAATGATACCCAGAAAAAACTAAGAGATAATATTGAAGGCAAAAAATATTTCCTCTCTGACGGAACAATTACACTAAACGACATTTCATACGCTATTTCAGACAACGCACATCCAATTAACATCACAGTCGAACGTAACGGTGAAATAGTAAAATTAAAACCAATTTATTCTGATAAAGACGGACTTATCGGCGTTGAATACAGCGCTAATGAAATTATTATCCCGACAAAAAATGCTAAATCTATTATCAAAGGCAGCAGCAAATACCTTTATGATAACACTTATATGCTACTTTACGGCTTGAAACAGATATTTACGGGCAAAGTTCCGCTTGACGAGCTTCACGGGGTAATACTTATCACTAAAATCGGCGGTGATAAAATTCAGGATGAAGGAATTTTCTCCGGAATTCTTCTTGCAGCATTAATTTCACTCGATCTTGCAATCGTAAACTTTCTCCCGATTCCGGCTCTCGACGGTGGGCACGTATTATTCTTGATTATCGAAAAACTCCGAGGAAGACCGCTTGAAGAGGAAGTAATCGAAAAAATAGGAACTGCAGGATTTTTATTCCTCATTGCGCTTATGATTTTTGTAATCTTTAACGATATATATGCATTGATTACACATAAAATATAAACAATAATTTTCAACATAAAAAAATAATGCCGCTCAGTATTCAAACTGAACGGCATTATTTTTAAGCTTATTTTATGCATTATCTACAAATCTTCAAACCCCGGTGATGTTGCAGGAAGTCCTTTATAACCTTCATTTGATTGAACGGTTTTTCTTATGTATTTGCTTGAATAATTACCTTTTTCAAAGAGTTTTTTCAATTTGTTTTCTCTTTGCACAAGCGGGCTTAAATTCTCATCACTTTCGGGGTAAAGCTCAACTATCTCACTCCAAACCGATGCTTCCATCGTCCAAGCGTAAGTTTCTTCCGCTATTGAGTTGTATTCATCCTGATGTATAGCTTCGTGCGAAAGCAAAGCCGCAATTGCTCCGGGAGGGGCTTCTTTGTGTTTTGGATTTATAAATATATAAAGACGCTTGTTCTTCTTCCACCCCAGAGCATCGTAGTCCGCATAATCAGGTCTGATAGAACCTAAATCCTTAAACATAACTCTCACAGGCTTTTTGGATAAATTGTTACCCATTATCGCACGTCTGGAAAACTCTCCGTTCGTATCCTTCAACATATCAAGAGCAACATAAAATATGTGATCATCACTTACTTCTTTATAAAGGTTTTTAATCCTTTTTACATACTCCTCATTATATTTTGCCGGATAATTTTTGGGGATAATTATTTCATCCTGCTTGCCCAAACTTAAAGAGTATGCAGGCATTGATGAAATTAACACCGCACTGAGCAACATTACTCCGACTTTTCTTCTTAAATTCTTAATATCCAATATTCTCCTCCGACTTACTACATACTTAACAGTATATATTATATTTATTTAAGGACAAATTTTTATTTTGCAAATTTTCAATCTATTTTCTGTTCTGAGAAGCAAGCTCTTTATAAGTATTTTTATATTCTTCACTCGTTTGGTTAAGTGATTGCGCCTCTTTTATATATTCAAAAGCTGATTTTACGTCCCCTTTTTCTTTATACAATCTGCTCATTGATGCATAATATTCAGGGTTGTTTATATCGTGGAAAATCGCTCTTTTCATACACTCGATAGCCTCTTCATAATCACCCTCAGAGGCTCTTACCAAAGAAAGATAATAATATCCTGATGCACAATTTATGTCCAACGAAATAGCGTTTTGCGCATATTCTTTTGCACCTGCCAAATCCCCCTTTTGCAGGGAAGCTTTTGAACCTAAATTATAAGCTTCTAAATAATTTTCATTTTCTTCAATTACTTTTTCTATTATTTGAAGTGCCTCATCATACTTCTTTTCTTTTATGTATAAATCGGCAAAATCACACATGTATGTAATATTTTGAGGAGATTTTTCCGTCAATTCTGCAAATAATTTTTCCGCTTTATCAAATATCAAAAGCTCAGTGTAAACCTTTGCCAAAGCCGATTTTGCAAAATCATCCTCCCCTGACTTTGAAAGACAGTCTTCTAAAATAATCTTTGCGCCGAGATAATCTTTATTTTCATATTTCAAAAGTGCCTGCAATACTTTAGCCCCTGCATGTTCAGAGTTCGATGCTAAAATATACTTAACCTCATTTTCGGCTTTTTCAAACTCTTTAATACTGTAATACAAATACCCGAGAGAATATCTGTAATCCGCATTGTCAGGCTCTAACCCTATTGCCTTTTTGTAGGACGCCGCAGACTCCGAAAACCAGCCGTTTAAATAATATGCGTTTCCAAGATTGTAATAATAAACAGACTTGTTTTTATTTAATGATGAGGCTTTTGAAAAATACTTTACTGCCTCTGTATAATCGCCGTCATCCATCTTAAACAGGCCCAAATAATTCAATACTTCGTCGTTTTCCGTAACCCGCTCTAACTTCCGGAAAATCTCTCTTGCCGATTCATAATCTCTTTTTTCAAAAAGAATTTTACCCTTCAAAATCTCGGCATTATCGCTCTCATCAGTTATTGACTGCAAAATTTCAAATGCTTTATCCGGTTCTTTCCGCATATAAAAAGACAAAGCATATTCATATAATACTTCCTTATCCGTTCTTGAAGAAGAAATATACTTTTCAATTTCATCATACTCTTTTAGTGATGATAATATCCGAATTAGAGCCGCTAAATTTTTCGGGGTTCCATCCAGCGCAAAAACCTTCTCTGCTGTGGTCTTTGCATTACTAAGTTCATTACGCCTCAGGTAAATTTCTTTTAATAATTTATAAGATTCAACGTGCGACGGATTTTTCTGTAAAACTTTTTCAAGATATTTTTCCGCTCTTGCATAATTGTGCAGTTGAAAATAAAGTTCACCGAGCTGGTACAAAATTTCCGCATTATCAATTTCTGTCTCAAGAGTTTTGTAAAGCATCTCTATCGCCTGTTTATAACACCCTTGATTCTTTAATTCAAAGGCTTGCTTTATATAATCTAAAACTTCACTTTCCTGCATAAAATTTTATCCTGCCTGACTGACTAGAAAAACGGTATCCTAATCCTTACTCTTTTTTATTATATTATAATTTTTCTTATCCGACTTACCGGAATCGGTATTTGCGACAGGCGTTTTCGGCTCATTGTTTATTATTACAAGCACCTCGTCTTCTCCTGCCATTTTAAGATTGTTTCTTGCAATTCCTTCAAGCGAAGTTGCTGTTGAAAATTGCTTTATATCGTCTTTTAAATCTCTATTTCTTGCTTCAGCTTCATCACGAACTTTTTCAAGAGTATTAATTTTTGTTTTATAAGATATGGTTTTTGAAATGTTTAAAATTGCGCCAAATCCGACTTGCACAAGACAAAACAACAAAACTAATGTCAAAAAAGAATAATAAATATTTTTTTTAACTTTTGATTTTTTTCTCACCTTAATCGGAGGCTCAGCAGCGGCATTTTTAGGTGTACATTCTTGAACTACCGGTATTTCCGGAGAAAAGCCTTCGCCCATGTTTTCTTCTAAACCTGCCACACATACCTCACTTTTCTTAACAGCCATAACTTGCTGTTTTTATTATAACCCGAATATAACCATCATTCAACAATATTTTAATAAATTTACAATTTAAAATTTGTGGTAAAATTCAACTGCGACCAAGTGTTTCCTGTATTTTCATCATAAGTTTGTTTTGCACCAAAATTTAATCTCATTCTATCCTTATCTTTTGCCCCTAGCGGATTTATAGAAAATATCAACTCGCTTGAACGCCGATTTCTAGTCATATCCTTTGATAACACATCTTTTATTGAAATATAATTATTAAATTTAAATTCCGGTGTTACACTGACATTATCAGTTTGTATCTGAGCTGTTGTCATATTGTTTTTATTGTAATTTGAACTGAGTGCAAAATATTTATTCTCATATTTTGTAAACAGACCAGTTGATCTTTCCAATTGTGATGTTGAAATTTCACTACCGAAAGATGTTCCGTAAGTCCAATTTCCCTCTTGCAGCATAAAATTTCTATTATCCGGCGAAATAGAATATTCATCACTTTTAAACTTTGAAATCAAATTGTAATTTGAACCACTATATTGTGTTTTTCCATCCAATAAATTTTTAGAAGAAATTTTTTGGGGAGTTTTTATATTTAAGCTTAATTTCTGATAATCTTCCATATACAAAATATCGTCAGCCCCCTCAATATATTCAGCATACCCTTTAAGTGTAGTTGCATTTAACACAATCGGTTCTTCCGCTTCGGTATTTTCATCACTGATAGGCTCAACAGGTTCTTCTTTGCCCTTTTTTGATTTTTTATCATCCGCAGGCTGTTGGGGGGTATCATCAGGAATTGCCCAAATAAAAATATTAGGTAATTCAACATTTTGGGATGCTTCTTTAACAGCCTGCTCACAATTGACAGGAAGTATTCCGCACATCACTACTAACACTGTTAACAAAATACACCTTTTCATAACCCCATTTTAGACTTTTAAGTGCAATCCGTCAAACATTCAAAATAATGATTTTTATTCACCTAAAAGCAAGTTTTTAATTATTGAATTTATTTTTTGCTCATGATATCCTTTTTGTGCTGATTTACGAAATAAGAAAGAAGGATATTAAAATGTCAGAAGTAAGAGTCAGAATTGCACCGTCCCCAAGCGGAAATTTGCACATCGGCACAGCAAGAACAGCTTTATTTAATTATTTATTTGCAAAGAAAAATAACGGCAAATTTGTTTTAAGAATAGAAGACACCGACGCTGAACGTACAAGTCAGGAATATATCAAAAATATTTTTGACAGTCTTAAAGCTTTAGGACTTAATTGGGATGAAGGACCGGATATCGGCGGACCTTATGGACCTTATACACAATCAGAAAGATTCGATATTTATCCTAAATATGTTCAAGAACTTTTAGACAAAGGTTTTGCTTATGAATGCTTCTGCACACCGGAAGAACTTGAAGCAGAAAAAGAAGAAGCTCAAAAAAATAAAAAACCTTATGTTTATTCAAAAAAATGTGAAAATTTAACAGAAGAAGAAAAAGCTAAACTTCGTGCAGAAGGCAGAAAGCCTGCAATCAGATTTAACATTGCAAAAGCACAAAAAGCTTTCCACGATTCTTCAATCTTAGAATTTGACGACCTTGTAAAAGGAAAACTTCACGTAGATACGGATCTTCTCGGAGATTTCGTTATTATGAAATCCAACGGCGCACCGACTTATAACTATGCGGTTGTAATTGATGATATGCTTATGAAAATTTCCCACGTTATAAGAGGGGAAGACCATATTTCAAATACATTTAAACAAATTCTTATATTTGAAGCACTCGGCGCTGAAGTTCCAAGATTTGGCCATTTGGGTATGATTTTAGCACCTGACAGAAGCAAATTATCAAAAAGACACGGCGCAACAGCAGTTTCAGAATTTGTTGAGAAAGGTTATCTAACCGAAGCCCTTATAAACTTCGTAGCACTTTTGGGCTGGTCACCTTCAGACGGACAGGAAATTAAACCGGTTGAAGAAATCGCTGCAGATTTCAGAATTAATGAAGTTTCATCTTCAAATTCAATATTTGAATACGACAAACTAAACTGGATGAACAGCCATTATATCAAAATGCTTTCAATACCGGAATTAAAAGAAAAATTAAAACCATATCTTACAAAATATGATTTATCAGAATTAACAGATGCGCAATACACAAGAATGGTTGAAATAACTTATGAACCGCTAACATTACTTTCTGATATCACTGATGCAGTACCTTACTTCTTTGGTGAAGATGTTGAAATTGATGAAAGAGCTAAAGAAACTCTGGAGACAGAAACAGCACAAGAAGTATTGAAAACATTTATGTCTCAGGCAGCTGACTGGGATTGGACAGAGGAAAACCTACATGAAAAACTTGAAGCCTTCAGAGGTTACTACAAAGAAAAAGGAATCAAACCAAAAGTAACAATGTGGGCAATTAGAGCGGCAGTAACAGGACGTCTTTGCGGCGCTGATATGACTGCAATACTTGCAATCATTGGCAAAGACAAAACTTTCCACCGTGTTAAAGCTGCAATGAAACAAACATTACAATCGTAGCATTTTGTAAATATTTATTACAGTGCTCCGCAAAAAATTAAACTTTTTTGCGGAGTTTCCGTATATATATAAGTATAATGGTTGCAGATTCGGATTTAATATGAGAGAGAAAAAAATCCGTGAACAAAAAGGAGTTTTAAAATGGCATTAGCAAAGAGAGTAACAGAAAAAGAGAATGTAGCAAAAGTTTTAGAATTTTTCACACCAGAAGACATCCAGAACAATTTAACGTTTCTTATGGTGGCAGATTCAATGCTTGAAAAGTATGCACAATCAAAACAAGACATTATTAAAGTAATCGACTCAGACGACGAAAGTAACATTTTATATTATACAAACGACAAATTCTTAGAAGTCATCGATTTATATGGACTTGATGGGTTTATTTATTAATTTGCGCATGCTAGAATTACTGTATGGAATTTAAACACTACACAGTAATGAAGCAGGAAGCAGTAGACGCACTGGAGTGCAAAAACGGACGGATATACGTCGACTGTACCCTTGGCGGAGGCGGACATAGCGAATTAATTCTGCAAAGAATCCAACCAGATGGCAGACTGGTTGCGTTTGATATCGATCAAGATGCGATTGATGCAGCCTCAGAACGATTAAAAGATTTCAAAAATCTTACAATCGTTAAAGCTTCCTATACCAACATCAAACAGACACTAAATTCTCTTGGAATAGAGAAAATCACAGGCGGTGTTCTGTTTGACTTGGGCGCAAGCTATCATCAATTTAACAAAGCAGACCGGGGTTTTTCCTTTTCTAAAGAAGCGCCGCTTGATATGCGATTTAATCAAGACGCAACTTTTAGCGCATTCGATGTAGTAAACGGCTACAGCGAAAAAGAATTAGTTAGAATTTTTTCAGAATACGGAGAAGAAAGATTTTCTAAAAGAATTGCAAAAAAAATTATAGAAGAAAGAAAGTCAAAAAATATAGAAACAACAACAGAATTAGCCGATTTAATCGTAAAATGCACACCGCATATAAAATCGTCAATTCACCCCGCAACACGAGTGTTTCAGGCAATTAGAATAGAAGTTAACCAAGAGTTAACAAATGTAAAAAATACATTGAATGATGTGTTGGATTTATTGGACATTGGTGCTATAATAAGTGTAATAAGTTTCCACTCTCTGGAAGATCGGTTGGTGAAAAACTTATTTAGGTATCACTCGCAAAAATGTCACTGTGAACCAAATCAAATGATTTGCAAGTGTCCTCCGCCAAAGTTGGCGCTGGTAAACAAAAAACCAATAATTGCAAGTGATGAGGAGATTAAAGTAAATCCGCCTTCAAGAAGTGCAAAATTAAGAATTGCAAAATGTATTAATTAGTTTTCAGAAAAAGATTTTGGCTTTTAAGACGGGCAGTTGGGGAAAAGAAAAAGTTGAATACGGCAAGAGTAATACAAGAAGAAGAATATTATTATTCTGACACAGGATACGCACAAAGTCCTATACAACAAGCTTCGGTAATAGAAGGTCACTTTTATTACGACAAAGAAAATCTGGTAAAAGAAATGGCAATCAGACGAATTAACAAAACCTTAGGAAGTATTTTGGCATTTGTTGTCGTGACATCATTTGTCAGCTATTACTTTGCCATGACAAATGAAGTTTCTTTGAATAAACTCAGCCGACAGATTACAGTTTTAAATGAAGAAAATTCAGAACTTCAAAACAAGCTTGATCGTCTAAAATCATTTAACAATGTTGATGACAAAATGATTGAAAACAATCTTCTGACAAAAGCTGCAAAAGTAATTGAAGTTCCGGCTGTTGCACCGATAGCAACAATAGACAAAAAAAATGATACAACAGCAGCTTTTAGCTGGGCCATCGGATATTAAACCCCTAATAAATTTTTGGCATGCTTTTAAACATCTTAGTTATGTTTAGTTTTTCGTGCTGAATTTTATAAAACAAAAGAATTATTTAAAGAACTTTAATGAGCTGCCAAATTTATCCTAAACTTTAGTTGCAACTTTCCCATACTAAAGTATGAATTTTTGTAAAAATTGTTAAAGTTTTTCAAATTTGAGCCGTCACATATACAAAAGGTAGTAAAGTAGAAGGCATGAGCTCAAATGAAAAAAGAAGAAAATAAAAACGGAGTTTCACTATTCAGCCAATCTGAATTTCTAATTGAAAACGATCCGATGGAAGAGATTTTTGCACTGAACCTGGGCGATTTTCTTTCTGAACATTTAATTTCAGAAGATTTAGCGCAAAAAATCAGCGAACACAGCAAAGATAAAAAATCAGGTCTTAAGAATCAATTAACCGAACTTATTTCAATATATTCACTAAAAAACACCTTATGCGTATTAAATTTTGAGACACAGAAGGATTACACAATAATCACATCTATCGCAAAATCAATAGCGCAAATGGTAGATATAAAAACATGCAACATTTATTTAGCAAAGGAATTCGCTAAAGGTTTAGCAGGAAGTGACATGCAACTTGTTTTAGCGGGTTCTTCATCCGACCTTCAAATTCCAGGTTACAATGTTGACAGTGATAGTATAGTAGCATCCAGCTACCTAAATAAAGATACAGTAAAAGGCGAAAACGCAATTGGGATATCAATTCACAGCACCTCTCAAAACATTGGTACTATTGAATTAAAGACCAACAAATTGCAGGATGAATTTATTGAACTTGTAGAAAGTATTGCAACCCTTTTTGCAACATCAATAACCTTGCAAAGTCAAATTGATGAAACCCACCGCTTAATAGAAGATGAAGATTCTGCAACCACTGATCTTCAGCACATGAGAGCCGAATTAACCTCTCTCATCGGCGATTTATGTGATTATCAGCAGGCATTTGTCCAAAACCTTGCAAATGCAGTTGATACAAAGGGCGGATACAAAGTTTCTCACTCTAAAAATACTGCAAACTTGGCAAGAAAAATCTGTAAACAGCTTGGCTTAAACGAAAAGACAACAGATTTAATTTACTATGCAGGATTATTGCAAAATATCGGAAAAATCACATTACCGGAAAGTATTTTTGCAACCAACGGCAAACTATCCGACGAGGATTTTCAAAAGATACAAAATCATGCAAATGTCGGCGTAAATCTTTTGATGAACATAAATTTCCTCTCAGAAGTCGTCCCATACATTACATATCAAAAAGAACGAATAGACGGCTCCGGTTCTCCGGAAGGTTTAAAAGGCCAATCAATCCCGTTTGGTTCAAGGATTATAGCAGTAGCTGATGCTTATTCTGCAATGACATCTGACAGACCATACAGAAAAGCTCTGCAAACAGAAAAAGCTCTTTCAATAATGAAAGAAGAAGCAGGCACAAAATGGGATGTTGATGTTGTTAATGCTTTGGCTGAAGTTGTAAGCAATAATTAATTTATAAAAAAATACACAAAATCTGCCTCTGAAAATTAGGGGCAGATTTTTTATATTTTTTTGAAATAACTTCTTACTCAATAATACTAAAAGCCGTAATATCATCAATACTTACACTCAACCAATCATAGCGGAAGCATACATAATCATGGCACTCGCACTTGTCATCCTCACAGACACAGTAATCATCCAAACGACACACAAGCGCATTTTCTAAAGCGATAAAATCATCATGACATTCTTCGCATTTTCCCTCAGGCAGAAAGACATGCCCGTCGATTTTAAGATGTTCGGTAAAAATCGTAATTTTATCAGTCCCGTTGTCATCAATAATTTTCTTTAAAGTTTTCAACAAATTTTTAGCCATAAAATTTCTCCTGTATTTTTATTAATTTTGGCGATTATAACAAATACAGTAAAAACGAATTTATCAAAAAAGTAATTCTACAGCCTGACTAATCTAAAAAATTATATCTTTATAGGGTAATCTTCTTTTATTTCCCAATTATCATATTGAATTAATGCTCCACAAACAAGATTTCTATTTTTACAATCTTTTATCAAAATAGCCCTTGATACACCTTGCCCTAGCCACTCAAACCGACCTGTTTGAGAAATAATGTATGCCAAAAAAGTATCTTTTCCAAATACATTTGGTCCTTTCTTACCATTTACATCTATGTATAATAGAATATGAGTTTTCATAGGTTGCGGAATAGTTATTGAATCCATATATACAAACATTGTCATACCATTTGCAAACTCTAATATATAATGATTTTTATTTAACGAATTTAAGTTACCATTATCTATAGTACCATCAGCTTTATGATAAACTGGATACCCAGCTGCTCGCAAAGTTTTATAACCAGACCTACTAAGATCTCCCAAATAAGGAATAAAATATTTTTCTGTTAAAGCAATTATCATCTCACGTGCAGAATCAGAACCAGACTCAGAACCATAAACATTTGCATAATCCCAATACTGTGGATCTCCATACTGAGCAATTGCAAAATTTAACATTTGAGAAATAGTACTCTGAGCAACTTTAAGTTGCTCACTAATAATCCGTTTTTTATAATTTGCAATTAATGATGGCAACGTCATAGCCATCACGATACCTATTATACCAATAGTTATTAAAACTTCAGCGATAGTAAATCCTTTTTTCATAATCCTTCCTCTCTAATTATATAATTATAATATAATTATAATGTACTTATACAATTAGAGTATAACTCATTTCTATGATTTTGTAAAGTTAATATAAGTATAAAATCATGGAGATAGCTTTTATGAAAAAGAAACTTTCACGCTCAGGAAGCGGCTGGGCTCTTTTTATGCCCAAAACACTTCTTGAACTTATAGATGTTAACCCTGAAACCGATTTACTTGAAGTTAGAGTTGAAAACAATATAGTCAAAATTACAAAAGCCGAAGACGTTACAAAAGATAAATAATTTTGTAATTTCAAAATGTTTATGATACAATATTATCAAGGATATTAGACGAATTAAGGGGAGAAAACATATATGTCAGATGGAATTCAAGAAGTAACTGGTCAAGCTTCGACTACTGCGCAACCAGAAAAAGTTGAAGTTGTAGATCTTCCGGACAACGACGAGGCAATTGAAACAAAAACCAGTGCAAGTTATGATGCAAGCAACATCAGGGTTTTAGAGGGCTTGGAAGCTGTCAGAATGAGACCCGGTATGTACATCGGTTCAACTTCTCAAAGAGGTCTTCACCACTGCATATATGAAATTGTGGACAACTCAATTGATGAATCCTTAGCAGGATTTTGTACAGACATTCACGTAACAGTAAACAAAGATAACAGCGTAACAGTAGAAGATAACGGACGTGGAATTCCTGTTGACATCAAGCCCGAAACCGGCAAATCAGCATTGGAAATCGTTCACACAGTACTTCACGCAGGCGGAAAATTCGGTGACGGCGGATATAAAGTATCAGGCGGACTTCATGGGGTTGGAGCTTCCGTTGTAAACGCACTTTCAGAAAAATATAAAGTTGAAGTTTCCCGTCAAGGTTTTGTCTGGAGACAGGAATATATGAGAGGAGAACCTCTTACCCCTGTTGAAAAAGGTGAAGCTACTGACAAAACAGGAACAAAAACAACTTTCTGGCCGGATCCTGAAATTTTCACGGAAACCACCGAGATAGACTGTGACGTAATCGCAAACAGACTTCGTGAAATGGCATTTTTGAACAAAGGTTTAAAAATCATTTTCACAAACGCTCATACAGACGAAACAGAAACTTTCCATTATGTAGGCGGTATCGGAAGTTACGTTGAATTTTTGAATAAAAATAAAACCGTTCTTCATGACAAACCGATTTATATAGACAAAGTTGTAGATAATATGCAGGTTGAAGTTGCAATGCAATACACAGATGCATATAACGAAAGTGTTCTGTCATTTGCAAACAACATCAACACACACTCTGGCGGAACTCACTTGACTGGTTTCAGAAACTCTATTACACGTGTTTTAAATGATTATGCAAGAAAAAATAACATCTTGAAAGATTCCGATCAAAACCTATCAGGTGAAGACGTTAGAGAAGGTTTAACAGCGATTGTTTCAGTAAAAATTCCAAATCCAGAGTTTGAAGGTCAAACAAAAGAAAAATTAGGATCTCAAGAAGCAATGGGAGCGGTTCAAGATGCCGTAAGAGATAAACTTCAAGAATGGCTTGAATTTAACCCTAAAATTGCAAAAATGATTTTAGAAAAAACACTTCAAGCACAGAGAGCAAGAGAAGCTGCAAGAAAAGCAAGAGAACTAACAAGACGTAAAACAGTTCTTGAAAATTCAACACTCCCTGGCAAACTTGCAGACTGTTCAAACAGAGAACCTGAAAAATGCGAAATTTATATTGTTGAGGGAGATTCAGCAGGCGGTTCAGCTAAACAAGGCCGAAACAGAATGTTCCAAGCAATTTTGCCATTAAGAGGAAAAATTCTTAACGTTGAAAAAGCCAGACTTGATAAAATTTATGGAAACAACGAAATTCAATCAATGGTTCAGGCATTTGGTATAAACATAAGCAAAAATGAAGAAGAAGTTGATTTAGAAAAGCTTCGTTATCACAAAATTATCATCATGACCGATGCTGATGTTGACGGTGCTCACATTAGAACGTTACTTTTAACATTCTTCTTCCGTTATGCAAAACCGCTTATTGAAAACGGTTACGTATACATTGCACAGCCGCCGTTATACAAAATTACAACAGGAAAAACTTCAGAATATCTGTTTAATGAACATGCTTTAGATAAAATGCTTAAAGAACGCGGTATCAAAAATCTAAGCCTGTCTGACAAAACTAAATCTAAAGTTAAAACAGGAGATGAATTGTTAGAACTTATCAAAAACATGTCAACATTCTACAATTCTTATAACAACCCGATTTTAAATATGTTCCCAGCTGTTGTTTTAAGAGGTTTGGTAAGAGCAAATATTCAGGCTGAAGATTTTGATTCACAAGACAAAATGAATGAAATTTCAGAATATCTTAACCACTATCTTGAAGATCACGCTAAAAATTACAATATTGCAGAAGCAAGCAATTACAAAGTTTCGGTCAAATACAATCCGGAGAATGCAAAATATTCACTTCAGTTGAATTTAAACGAAGAAGAACACGTAATTATTACGCAAAACATCATAAAGAGCAGTGAATTTAAGCGTTTAAGAACATCATATCCTCTTATAAGAGATTTCTTAATAGAAGAAGAAGAAAAACTTATTCTTGAAACCGACACTGATCAATATGATATAACTTCATTTGAAAAACTACAAAAAATCATAGATGACAGAGGACAAAAAGGCTTAACAATCCAGAGATTTAAAGGTCTTGGAGAAATGATGCCTCAGCAGTTATGGGAAACAACAATGGATCCTGCAACAAGAACTCTGTTGAAGGTTAATATAGAAGATGCAATGCTTTGCGATCAGTTGTTTGACATACTTATGGGCGACAAGGTTGATCCAAGAAGAAACTTTATCGAAGCAAACGCCGTTTATGCAACAAACATTGATACATAAGAGAAATTTAAAGAAAGTTAGGCGCCGCATAAATATGCGGCGCCTCTTTTTATGTTATAATTTAACAAGGGAGAAATTAAATGAATAAAGGATTGTTTATAACATTTGAGGGAGCAGACGGCTGCGGAAAGACAACGCAGATAAGAATGCTGAAAGATTATCTTGAAAATGCAGGCTACGAAGTTGTTCTAACCAGAGAACCAGGGGCAAAGGGGCTTGGAGAAAAGGTAAGAGAAATTCTTTTAAATTATGACGGAATTGTTTCTGACAGATGCGAATCCTTTTTATTCTTGGCAGATCGAGCACAGAATATTGATACTATTGTAGTTCCAGCGATTAAAGAAGGAAAAATTGTTCTTTGCGACAGACATATTGACTCTACTGTAGCATATCAGGGTTATGGCAGAGGACTTGATTTAGAGAGAATTAATATGCTGAACAGACTTGCAACAGACGGGAAAATGCCTGATCTAACCCTTGTTTTTGATATAGACGTTGAAACCTCAATGCAAAGAGTCGGCAAAAACAAAGACCGAATGGAAAGTGCCGGTATAGAATTTCATAACAAAGTAAGAAACGGGTACCTTGAAATAGCAAAGCTTAATCCCGAAAGAGTCAAAGTAATTAACGGCAGTGAATCAATAGAAAAAGTTTTTGAAAACGTAAAAAATCTGATTAATAAAACTTTACACATCTAGCAAAAAAAATTTATTCCGTGTATTAGAATAACCAAAGCAATAACTGTGAGGTTAGATTTATGAATTATGATGCATCTATGAACTATGGTTCTTCACCGGTTTCAACAAGGTCAAAGCGGATAGGCGCAACATTACTTGGCGGAATGCTTGGAATGACTTGCTATTATCTTCCGATAAGCAAAGATACTTTTGTAAATTCTGCGTTTTCAGTAACAAGAAAAAATGCTGAAAATGATATTAAAATACTTACTCAAGCCGCAGAAGAAATTCACAAAAACAAGCTTTCAGATGAAAGTAAAATTTTTCTTCACAGACTTGGAGTTGCTGAAACCATTGACGCAATAAGTCAAAAATGCAAAGACTTAAGAGAAAGTGTGACAGATCCTGCGACAGTCAAAGCTTTAAAGAAAGATTTTGCAGATAATTTTACCAAATACAAAAAAGATGCAAGCCTAATGGATACTGTTGCAGCGAAAGCAATGAGCAACATTAAATGGAACGGTTTCAAATGGGGAATGGGAATTGGCGCAATATTAGGTGCAGCAATAAGCCTTATTGCAACTAAAGATTAAACATTAATTTCTATCTGCTGACCGATTTCAAATAAATTCTTAGGATTTTTAATTACATCAATTACACTTGTATCTTTGAATGTTGAAATTTGCTTAATATTTTCAGGATGCAAATAATTTTCACGCGCCAAAATCGCACCAACAATTGCTTCTAATTGTGAAACCGGCATCATATTTACAGGAATATCTTCAAACCCCCATTCATATTTCAACGCCTGCTGCAAAAATTTACAATCAGCCGGAGAACGCTCTTTGTAACACGAATTTAAATGTAAACTTTGGCGTGTGAGGTAAAGCTCAAACCTGTTTATATTTGCCCCTTTTTCGGTAAGAGTTTTGAAATACTCCGCTCCTCTTGTGGTATATCTTTGAGTCCAATTTTCCTGATTTGGCATATGCGGATTTGTTGAAACAAGCTGGTAAGGTTTAGACAATATTCGCCATTTTCCGTTCAACATTGTTCTATCCCAAGCCATAGAAATACAAATTTCACTGTCTTTTGTCGATGAAAAATTATCAAAAAAATACATAATATCATTCATTCTATACAACTTATCGACAAAAGTAATATGATTAAAGTCATCTATTATTGCAACTCCGGTATCCACGCTTGAAGTTGCAGCAAGCGACAAACCCACATAATATCTCATCTATTTCTCCTGAGGCATTAGCTGAGTAATAATCAGCGGCTCATCTTCAGTAACCAAAACAGTATGTTCAAAATGTGCAGACGGCTGTTTATCAGTTGTAGAAACAGTCCACTCATCATCTGCAACCACAACATCATCTCCGCCCAAATTCAACATAGGCTCAATTGCAATTACATAACCTTGCTTTAGTGGCAACTGGTTTCCAACACTGTAATTAAACAAAAACGGCTCTTCGTGCATTTCATGTCCTACTCCATGCCCGCCATACTGACGAACAATTCCAAGTTTTTCACGATTTGCAACTCTTTCTATAGCTTTTGATACATCATCAAGAACATTTCCTTCTCTCATTTGCTTAATACCTTCAAAGAGAGCTTCTTCAGTTGCGTTCAATAACCTTTGAACTTCAGGCGTAATCTTCCCGACAGGATAAGTCCAAGCTCCATCACCAACCATTCCGCCGTAAGTTGCACCAACATCTATTGAAATTATATCGCCTTCTTTTACTTTCACATCCTCATGCGGAATTCCATGAACAACCTGTTCGTTTATTGATGCACAAATTGATCCCGGAAACCCTGCATATCCTAAAAATGTCGGAATAGCTCTGTTTTCTTTTATTATATGATATGCAATATCATCCAGCTCTTTTGTGCTTATACCCGGTTCTATCACCTCGCGCATTTTTTGGTGAACAAGCGCCACAATATGACCTGCATGACGCATACGCTTGATTTCATCTCTTGATTTTCTGTGTATCATCTTTCTTTTTAGCTTGTTTCTTCTGCTTAAATTATATTGCCGAAAACTCAAGCCCCTTTCATTTCTTTTAATTACTTAATTACATCCAACAATCTTTCCCAAACTTCATCAATCGTTCCGTTTGCGTCAATTGTTTTTAACACGCCTTTGTTTTTGTAGTAATCAATCAAAGGTGCTGTTTCATGAAAATAAGTTTCAAAACGAGATTCTGCAACCTCTCTTGTATCATCTTTTCTTTGAACAAGAGCTGCGCCATCTTTATCACAAACACCCTCTTTTTTAGGCGGTTTGAATTCTAAGTTATAAATTTCACCGCAAACTGGGCAAGAACGTCTGTTTACAATTCTTTCCACTAAAACTTTTGTATCTATGTCAAAATAAATTGCTCTAAAATCAACATCATTGTTGTCTGAATTTATTTCTTTATTAATTATATCAAGCTTATCAGCCTGCTCTACACTTCTTGGATATCCATCTAAAATATATCCGTCCTTGCAATCCTCTTGCGCAAGTCTGTTCTTGATAATTCTTGCAACCAAATCTACAGGTACAAGCTGACCTTTATCAATAAACTTCTTTGCTTCGATACCGGCTTCTGTGTTGTTTTTAATTTCATTTCTTAAAAGAGAGCCTGTATCTACGTGTGGAAAATTTAAATATTCTGCTAATTTATTCGTCTGTGTTCCCTTCCCGCAAGCCGGAGGTCCTAAAAAAATAAGTTCTTTTTTCATAGTTCACTCTTTTCTCTCTTATGTAAAATTCACTATTATTCTACACCAAGAATAGTGCGATTTCAACGGTTAATATATTTGTAAAAATTTCTTTAAAAAACCGCAAAAAATACCTTGATGTTTTTTTATAAATAGTGTATCATTAAAATCATTTAAAAGGGTAGTGTATGCAAAAAAACAAGCTTAAACAGATTAGTACAGTTGAACTTGCAGGAAGTTTACCTGAGCTAAAAAATATTGAAAAATCAAAAGCAACTGCGATTGCAGAATGGCTTGCAAATTTTATAGAACAAGGATTGAACTCCGGAAAAATCAAATCAGGCTCGCTTCTTCCTGCAAAACCCGATATGGCATTTCTTCTTGGCGTAAGCGTTGGAACAATCCAAAATGCTTTAAGAATTGTTGAAGATTTGGGTTATTTAGAATCTAAACAATGCATAGGCACCATTATTAAATATAAAAACTCTGAACCTAAAATAAGAAAATTGACATCTAAAAGAGAATCCGCTATCGAAGAAATTAAAAAATACATTAAAAGTAAAAAATTCAAATGCGGTTCAATTTTACCGTCTTCAAGAAATATTGCAAATGAAATTTCAATATCATTTAATACAACAAGACTTGCTCTTGAAAAATTATGCACAGAGGGGATTCTGGAACGCAGATACAAAAACTCGCAAGATTCCGGATGGGTTGTTAAATCAAACAATTTTTCAACTCAAAAAAAACCTTTGGAAACCGAAACATTAGTTGAAAAAGTTGAAAATGATTTAAAAAATTACATAACAACAAACCTTCGACAAGGAGATAAACTTCCTCCTCACGGCAAGCTTGCAAAATTATTCAATGTAAGTATAAAAACAATTCATGACGCTTTACAAAATCTGATTAACGAAGGGATTCTTCTCCCAAGACGCGGAAGATACGGAACTTCAGTTATCAAAATGCCCGGTGACAAAACAGTAAATATCGGAGTTGAAACCTCTATCTTTGCTAAAGCTCAAGACACGGCTTTTTACTATTACGAAAGAACGCAAAATCAGATTAAAAAAATGATAAGTGAAAATTATTCAATCGGTGACAGACTACCATCCATAATGGCACTTTCAAAAGCTTTAGATTTAAGCCCGAATACTATCAGAAAAGCATTTAAAAACTTGGCTGCTGAAGGCTATCTGACATTTTCACGCGGAAGATACGGCGGAACTTTTGTTATAGATATTCCTCAATCCGACTCCCAAGCATTCAAGTGGCTTGCTGTTAACCCTAAATATGCTGAAACTTATAACAATTAATTTTGAAAATTATGGACAAAGGCTTTCCCAATCGGGTTCTCCATCGCCTTCGCCTGGTTCTCTTATTGTTTCATCTGACTCTAACATTACCGTTAACGTTAGTTTTAATTGTTTCTTGTAATTCTCTCTTGCTTTTTCTATGGTTTTAGCACAAAAGCAAAAACTTGGGATTTCTTCTATCATTATATAATGGTAAGGATTCCCCTCAAAATCCAAGTCCTCACCTTCTATAAGAGTCCAATCAAGGTTAAGGTAATAATCTATATCTTTTTCCATTTTCTAGTCCAATGAATTTTCTGTCAAAGGTTGTGTAATCATTATGCCGTCGCCTCCGATTACATCTGCCTGTTGACCGTTTATATATAAAAATACCGCTTTTGAAGTGTTACGTTTTGCTGTTTTTATTAACTGGAATAACCTTTTATAAACACTTTCCGTTCCACCGCCTGTTGCAAAAGCTGATGAAAGATCTATTATTACTTTATCAGGCTTCTCTGTTATACTTATTATCCTTGTATCCGCAGGAATTTCTGAATATACACCGCCTGCTTTTTCTCCGGGTTTTGGACCTAGGACAAGACTTGTTACTGCATATTTTACTTTTGATCCGTCAACTTCAGGATTATAAACACGTTTTACTGCTCTATAAACCTCTTCATTATTCTCATTTTTTCCAATGAAAAATATATTTACATATTCCTCTTGTTTTGGTGGTTCAGGCTGCTTCTGCTCCGGAGGTGTTGGAACATCTTCTGGTGGAACTTGAACTTCCTTCTTATCCGGAATATCTACTATCTCATCTCCAGGTGTCCAATATTGCAATCCAAAATAAACCCCGCAGGCCACAAGCGCCGTCAAGATAATACCTATGAAAAATATTTTTATATTATTTACTGTATTATTTTTCTTCTTGCGTCTTCCCATATATCATTCCTTATAGTTGTGTAAGTTTATCTTTAGGTATGTTTATTGTACCCGAGATATTTATTTTGTCATTTATTATATTTACGTTTCTTACTTGCAAATCTGCATCTTTGTTTTCCATAACTTTTAATGAATAATCCAATGGATCAAGATAATTGAATACCTTTGTAAGACTTCCTAAATCCACCTTTACATAAGAATTCACAAACTGAGGATTGTCTAAAAGAACTTCACCATCTTCTACTTTTAAGTCGGTTATCAATGCTACTTCCAATCTTGAACCTTTACCTGAAAGAAAACTTAGAGCTGGCACATTCAAATTAAAAACATATACGAATTTATTGTTTCTAATTTTTGCCTGTGTTGATTCAATATTAAATAGAGAAATTGATTTTCCAAAATTGTTAACCTTCTCTATCATATCAAAGTATCCAGCAGCTTTCATTGTTTTGTTAAGATCTTCCTCTGACAAAGTTACTGCAAAACTCATCGGAAAATCTTCTTTAAATACAGCTGTTGAATTCTTTTCATCATATACTATATAGTTAAAATCACAAAGGGTTGAAATATCCATTGTACTAAAATATACACCGTCTGCTTCAACATTTTTACCGTGAATTTCCATTGACTTAAACCTGCCGGCTTTCAAGTCGGCTACACTATATGATTTTACGCCAACAGTAAATTTACCGTCCGCATTCTTAGTAACTTGTGACTTTAATATATGTTCAGCTATTTTGCTGCCTAAAAAATTCGCTCCGCTTATTCGGCTTAAAGTACTTGAAAATCCGCTTGATAAATCGTAAGGCGCAACACATCTAAAACCTTCAGTTTGCTGTGCCTGTACTGTATTAAACCCTCCGGACAACCCGAACATTATTGCTGCTAAAACGCAAATTTGCTTTTTCATTTTTCTAAAATACTTTCTTAATTAAGATTTTATCTCCATCGGTTACTCCGACTGCACTTATTATATCATTATAAATTAAAATTACAACTTGACCCGTTGAAATATCATTCTTATTATGTATCGGGTTTCCATGCGAAATCTTCTCGTTTTCTGTGACATCAACTTTTACCTTAGGATAATCCAACATTTCAAGAGGATTTATAAGATATTTTTTTACATCTGAAATACTTTGAAAATTGTCTAAATCTACAGAATTTTCTATATTAAATTTTCCTGCTTTTGTTCTTGTTAATTTTACAAGATGCCCGCCAACTAATAATTTCGCGCCTATATCATGCGCAATTGAACGGATATATGTACCTTTTGAACATTTTACAACAATTTCGGCCTCTTGTTTTTCCGAGTCAAAACTATTCAATTCAAGTTTTTCAATAAAAACTTTTCTGGCCTCAACTTCAATCTGCTTTCCCTCTCTTGCGTATTCGTATAACTTTTTCCCTTTAACTTTTATCGCAGAAAACATCGGAGGAGTTTGCAGAATTTCACCCCTGAATTCAGGTAAAATTCGCTCCAACTCCGACTTAGTTATTTTTTTATCTGAGACAGAAATAATATTTCCATCTAAATCATAAGTATCAGTTTCAATTCCAAATTTTACAACAGCAAGGTATTCTTTGTCGTCATCCAAATATTCAATAAGCCTTGTCGCTTTCCCGATGCAAACAGGTAAAACTCCTTCCGCAAAAGGATCCAATGTTCCTGTATGCCCAACTTGCTTTATTCCGGATGCTTTTCTGATTTTATAAACAACATCATGAGAGGTCATTCCTACCGGTTTTCTTATATTTAAAAACCCTAAAATACCAAAATCTTTTTTTATTGCCGCATTGCTTGTAACACTTGAGCCACAATCAGCTTTTACCAAAACTAAAGTTCCCCTCTTGAAATTTTATCTATTATCTCGCTAACCCTTGAACCTTTTTCCAATGAATCAGTATATACGAATTTCAACTCAGGAGTCAGGCGAAGACGAATTTTTTTTCCAACTTCAAACCTTACTTTTGGGGTGCTTTTTTCTATAATTTCTTTTGTCTTTTCAACCTGCTCAGGACTGCCTAAGACACTATATATGACTTTTGCAAAAGAATTGTCATGAGAAACTTCTACGTCTAAAACTGATACTACACCTGCAAGACCTCGAATTTCTTTTCTTAAGATATCCGAAATATCTCTCATTAATTCTTTCCTAACTCGTTCGTTTCTTAATGTCATTTTGATTTCCTTTAATTCTGTTGATTACGAAAGGGCTAAACTACAAACTTTGTCTTTGAACTTCTTCTTTTGTAGAAACTTCTATAATATCACCGACTTCGATATCATTCCATTTTGCAAAAGATATACCGCATTCAAAACCTTGTGCAACTTCTTTTACATCATCCTTGAAACGTTTAAGCTGATCAATTGCACCTCTGTATATTTCTTTTCCGCCACGGTATAAAACTGCATCTTTGCTTCTGACTATTTTACCCTCTGTAACATAGCAACCGGCAATTCTTGTAGTTTTTCCTATTGTAAATATCTGTCTGACTTCTGCTTTTCCTAGTTCAACTTCCTTAACTTCAGGTTCAAGTAATGAAAGCATTGTCTTTTCAATATCTTCTAAAATTTGATAAATAATATCGTATTTCTTAATCGTAACGCCTTCTTTTTCTGCTGCTGCAAGCGCATTACTATCTTCTTTTACGGTAAATCCTAAGATTAATGCGTTTGACGCTGAAGCCAGCATTACATCGGCCTCTGATATATCACCTACGCCTACGTGTATAATCTTTGTTTTGATTTCTTTTGAATCCAACTGTGCAATTGCTTGCGAAACAGCTTCCGCTGAACCGTGAGTATTTGCTTTTATTATCAAGTTCAACTGCGGAATATCATCTTCTCCTGCTACTGCCTCACGGCGAATGTGCGCCGGCAACATTGCATCAAGACGCTTATCACGTTCTTTTTCTTTGCGTTTTTCAACAATTGATTTCATCTCTTTTTCGTTTTTGACTACTTCGAAATGATCACCTGCCTGCGGAACTTCTGTTAATCCTAATACCTCTACAGGAGTAGACGGCTCTGCCTTGGTAATTCTTTCTCCGCTATCTGAAAGTAACGCTCTAACACGCCCGCATGCTGTTCCTACAACAATACAATTTCCTACTCGCAATGTACCATTTTGAACTAATAGTGTTGCAACAGGACCTTTACCCTTATCTAGGTTTGCCTCTATTACAACCCCTGTAGCTTCTGCTTTTGGATTTGCTTTTAAATCTTGAATTTCAGCTACCAAAAGTATATATTCAAGAAGTTCATCAATACCTAATCCTTGAAGTGCTGAAACTTTTACTGTAATAGTATCTCCACCCCATTCTTCAGGTACCAGCCCGTGTTCGGTCAATTGCTGAAGAATCTTATCTGGATTAGCATCAGGTTTATCAATCTTGTTTACAGCAACTATAATCGGTACATCTGCTGCTTTTGCGTGGTTAATCGCTTCTATAGTCTGCGGCATTATTCCATCATCAGCTGCTACTACCAAAATCGCAATATCTGTTGCTTTTGCACCTCTTGCCCTCATTTCTGTGAAGGCTTCGTGACCTGGGGTGTCTACAAAAACAATCTTCTTTTCGTTACTGTTATCAAGATAAACAGTATAAGCACCAATTGACTGTGTAATTCCACCAACTTCTGTCGCTACTATTTTGTGTTTTGATGCTCGTATACTATCTAATAACGTTGTTTTACCATGGTCTACATGTCCCATAATACTTACGACTGGTGCTCGGCGCTTCAAAAGTTTTTTGTCAACTTCTGATAGAGCCTTTTGCTTTTCTTCTTTCTCCAACTCTTCTTCCATATAAGCTTCTAAGTCTTCTTCCAAAACTTCTAAGTTATATTCGGCACAGACCTTCTTGATTACATCTACGTCTATAAGTTGGTTTACTGTCGCCATTATGCCTTGAAACATTAAAAATTTTACTATCTCGGCAGGTGTCTTTTGTATTTTTTCAGCTAACTCGCTTATTGTCATTGCTCTATCTACAACTATTTGAGTTACAGCTTCTTGTTCTTCTTCTTTATGAACACGCTTTTTATGCTTTTGAGCTGCTGCTTTTTCAAGTGAAATTCTTTCTTGCTCTTCTTTTTTAGAGTTGAAATCTTTCTCTTTACGTTTGTTATCGCTTCTTCTTCTGCCTGGTGACTTATTTTCGTATATCTCTTGCGAAATTATATGGCGTTGAATAGGTTTTCTTTCGCCTGATTCTGGTCTTTCTGACTTTTTAAAATCTTTTGATTTATCATTTTCTTTTGAACCTTGAGAACCAAATGGTCTTTTGCCTCTTTCAGGTCTTTCTCCACGCTCCGGACGCGGAGGAAACTTTTTACCCTCTGAAGCTTTTGCTGAACCATTTGCTGGAGCCTGCGGAGCTCTTCGAACAATTTCTAATCTGCTCTTTGGCTTTACAACCTCTATTTGCGGACGCTTTACCGGTTCTTCCTTCTTCTCTGGCTCTTTTTCTTTTGTCGGCGACTCAACTTCCACAACCTCTACTTCTGCAGGAGCTTCGGTATTCTTAGCTTTTTTCACAACAAATGCTTTCGGCTTTTTAGCCGGTTTTTCTGAACCTGAATTTATAAATTCCTTTAATCTCCGTTCTTGATCCGGTGTCAAAGTGCTTGAATGAGTTTTCCCTGTAATATTCATCGCTGCAAGCTTTTCTATAATTTCCTTGCTTGTCATATTTAATTCTTTTGCTATTTCATTTATTCTTTTGGTTTCAAAACTCATTTATTAATTTCCCTTTCAGTTCTGCAGGTACAGAGGCTTTTAAAGCTTTTGATATTTTATCTTTCTTAAAAGCATTCTCTATACACAATTTATTATAGCAAAGATATACCGATCTGCCAAATACTTTGGAATCAGGGTTGATAGCTATACCGCCGGAATGTTGTCTGGTGATTTTTATCAAATCTTCTCGATTTTTAATTTCTCCGCATCCGGCGCACTTTCTATCTGTCACTAATTCACCTCTGCTAACTTTTCCAGTTTTAATTTCTGGTCATATTCCATTAAAAGTTTTATAAGCTCGTCCAGATCTCCGTCTATTACCGTCCAGACATTTAAGTTGTGATTTAATCTGTGGTCAGTTAAACGGCCTTGCGGGAAGTTATACGTTCTTATTCGCTCACTTCTGTCGCCTGTGCCAACCTGTGAACGACGAAGATCGGTAATTTCCTGCATTTGCTTCTGCACTTCCATATCATAAAGCTTTGCTTTCAAAATCTGCAATGCACGTTCTTTGTTTTGAAGCTGTGATCGTTCTTCTGTACAGAAAATCATTATGCCTGTTGGTTTATGAAATACTCTGGCTGCTGTTTCTACTTTGTTTACGTTTTGCCCGCCGGCACCGCCTGAACGAGCTGTTGTTATTTCTATGTCATTCATATTAAGTTCAACTTCAACGTCATCAACTTCCGGCATTACAGCGACAGTTGCGGTTGAAGTATGTACTCGGCCTTGAGATTCCGTTGCAGGAACTCTCTGAACTCTATGAACGCCAGATTCGTATTTAAGTTGAGAATATACGGCATCACCTTTTATTGAAATAATAATTTCGGAAACTCCGCCAGCCTCACATTCAGTCTTGGATAAAACCTGCGTCTGCCAGCCCTTTTTATCCGCATAACGCATATACATTCTCGCTAAATCGCCTGCGAAAATGTTTGCCTCATCTCCTCCGGCTCCGCCGCGGATTTCTAACATAATGTCTTTGTCATCCATCGGATCTCGAGGAAGTAAAAGTATTTTCATCCGTTCTTCATACTCAGGAAGCTTTGCCTCATTTTCTTCCATTTCAGCTTTTAAAAACGATTTCATTTCCTCATCGTGCTCGGACTTTATCATTTCTTTTGCTTCGGCTATTGCATCTACTGCTTTTTTCCAGTCATAATACAGATTAACAGTTTCTTCCATTGATTTACGCTGTTTTGAAAGGTCTCTAAATCTGTTATAATCTTGTATTACAGCAGGATCTGACAACGTTACACCTAACTCGTTGTACTTCTTTTCTATCTGTAAAATTTTATCTAACATATCTTTCATAACCTGATTATATCAGGAACAAATTATTTTTCAAATATCAGTCAAACGTATGAAAAAATCCTATAAGTTTGACCTTTAACCAATTTTTAAATAATATTAAATGCGTACATTAACAGGAGAAAAAAAATGATTCAATACTTTTTGGGCTCATATATAGTTACAATTTTTGGGCTTCTTGGTGCTTACTTCTGGGGAAACCACGTGGCTCCAGGCACTGGATGGGCTTGCGTTTTTATTGCTATTGTTCTTAGCGTTCTTGAAGTAAGCCTTTCGTTTGACAACGCAGTTGTTAACGCAATGAAATTAGAAAAAATGTCACACGTTTGGAGACATAGATTTCTAACTTGGGGTATTCTTATTGCCGTATTCGGTATGAGATTTTTATTCCCGATTTTAGTCGTATCCGTCTTTGCTAAAATAGGCATGTATGACGTTGCTAAAATTGCACTTACTGATTCTGAACAATATGCGCATTATCTGCACGAAACTCACGCACCTATCGTTACTTTTGGCGGAACTTTCTTGATGATGCTTTTCCTAAATTACTTCTTCAACCACGAAAAAGAAGTACACTGGCTTAAAAAAATTGAAGCTGCTCTTTCGCATCTTGACCACTTTAAAGGAATTGAAATTGTTATTACATTAATTTCACTTATGATCGCACAACACTTTATTCACGGAAGCCAAAATCACTATTCGCTTCTTGCCGGAATTGCAGGTGTTGTAATTTACTTGATAATCGACGGCGTTACTCACTATCTTGAAAAACACGAAGAAATGCGACTTGCTAAATGCGCTGCTGATAATATTAAATGCGGAGGATTAATTGCATTTATTTATCTCGAACTTATAGATGCATCTTTCTCGCTCGACGGGGTTCTTGGTGCTTTTGCCTTAAGTAAAGATATTATTATTATCTCTATCGGTCTTGCAATCGGCGCTATGTTTGTTAGATCTTTAACAATTATGCTTGTTGAAAAGAAAACTCTTGCTAAATTCATTTACCTTGAATCCGGAGCTCATTGGGCTATCGGAGCTTTATCAATACTAATGCTAATTTCAGCAATAAGAGAGGTTCCTGAAGTTCTAACAGGTTTAATCGGATTATTATTTATTGTTGCATCTTTTATTTCTTCTATTATGCACAACAAAAAACTTGAAAGATGTATAGCTGAAGACAATACTGAAAACTTACCTCAAGCATAAGTTTGTATTTATACAATACTGAAACGGCGCCAATTTAATTTAAAATTGGCGCCACTTTTATTATTTCTTATTATTTTTAGTCTATTTTCCAACTGTTTAAATATTTTTCTTGTTCTTCTGTCAAGGTATCAATTTTGATTCCCATAGATTTTAATTTTAATTCTGCAATCTTTACATCTACTTCATGCGGAAGTGTATAAAGTTTATTTTCCAACTTACCTTTGTTCTTTACAAGAAATTCTATTCCAAGAGCCTGATTTGCAAAACTCATATCCATTACGCTTGCCGGATGACCTTCGGCGCATACTAGATTTACCAAACGGCCTTGCGCAAATACATATACCGATTTTCCGTTTGTAAGTTTATATTCTTCCAAATTCGGACGAATTTCCACTATCTCTTTTGTATAAGCTTTCAAATCACCAACATTAATTTCCCAATCAAAGTGTCCTGAGTTTGCAAGAAAGGCTCCGTCTTTCATCTCCAAAATATGCTTAACATCCACAACATGCTTGTCGCCTGTTACTGTTAAAAATACATCGCCTTCTTTTGCTGCATCTGCAATCGGCATTACTCTATATCCTTCCATTGCCGCTTCTAAAGCTTTCAAAGGATCAACTTCGCAAACTATAACATTTGCACCCATTGCTTTTGCTCTTAATGCACAACCTCTGCCGCACCAGCCATATCCTGATACAACAACGGTTTTTCCGGCAATTAAAATGTTTGCACCTCGCAAAATTCCATCCAAAGAACTCTGACCTGTTCCGTATCTGTTATCATATAAATGCTTTGTAAGACTTGTATTTACACCAACTGCAGGAAATCTTAATTCTCCTTGTTTCTCTAATGCTTGTAGTCTTATTATACCAGTTGTGGTTTCTTCTGTTGAGCCGATAACTTTAGCTGCAAGTTCAGGTCTTTCCGAGTGAATTGTTGAAACCATATCACATCCGTCATCTATTATTATATCCGGATTGTGATCCAAAGCTTCTTTAATATGAGCTCTATATGTTTCTACACTTTCTCCGGCTACTGCAAAAACCGGAATTTCCCAATATTTTACAAGAGCTGCTGCCACATCATCCTGCGTAGATAAAGGATTTGATGCAACCAAAACTGCATCTGCTCCACCGGCCTTCATTACTGTACATAATGCTGCTGTTTCTTTAGTTACATGAACACAAGCTGAAAGTTTTAATCCCTTAAATGGTTGCTCCTCTTCAAACCTTCTTTTTATTTCTGTTAAAACAGGCATATCTTTGAATGCCCACTCGATTTGCTTCTTACCCTGCTCGGCTAAGTTTATATCCTTGATATCACATTTTAATTCTTTCATTAGCATATCTTTCTCCAATTTTTCGGTCTATAATTAGATTATAAAATGCACATGATTAATAGCCAATAAATGTAAAATTTTCTTAATATTGAATTCGTTTTTGACAAAAAATTATATTCACCATATTTATAATTGTGGAAGTAAGGAGTGTTTGTGAAAGTTAATTTTGATCTTAATTTAAATAACAAAAAACAATACAACAACAAAGCTGTAAGTTTTGAAGGTTATAACACAACGAAGAATTCGTACGGTGAATTGGTTTATGAATTCAACTACCCGTATGACGCAAGCAAATATGATTGTTATCTTGAGATCTGCAAAGTTGCAGCAGATAAACACCAAAATTATTACATTACCGAAGGGTTAAAAAATCAAAATTCGCCTGATGGGAATTTTAAACTTAATCCCGGCGGAAACAAGATTGATTTAGCAGATTCTTACGGACTTAGAGAAAAACAAGCTTTTGCTTATCATTATGTATTAATTCCGAAAGGAAAAGATCGTAATGACAACTCCGTTATTCCTACTTATAAAATTGATGCAGGTGATTTTATAGACTTCCGCACGCCTGAAAAAGGACACGAGATATACAATATTGTAACTGCAAACAGCTCTGCTGCAAATAATATCGGTGCGATGAAATTGCTTATGCCTGATTTTTATAATCCGGCATGGACTTACGACAGTAACGGCAAAATTATTGAAAACACAAAATATGCAGGTTTAAGAGGTGTTGTTAAAAACTTTGCAAATAAAATAGGTGGAAATATTGCGGGAATTGAAAAAGATGTAATTGATGGAAAATTCAACGGATATTCCAAAATCATCTCTACCCCTCTATTTACGGATGATGATCTGTCTTCACACGGCTACTGGAACAAAAACTGTATGCAGATCATCCAATCTCTTGGAAACATTAACAACTATGCCTCTTTGCAAAGAGAAATGTTTAAAAAAGGTATAAATTTTGTATCTGACGGTGCTTACGTAAACGAAGGACTTGAAGGTATTCACTTCCAAAACGTACTTAAATGGGGAGAAAAATCACCGTATTTCTTGTGGTTTGATGCAAACAACCTTAAAGACGGAGCCTTCACCCTTGGCGTTTTTGGTAAAAATAACGCTAATATCCGCCACAAAGTCGTAAACCCTAAATATGTCTATTCTCAAGATGAAAAAACCGGAAAAATTTCAATTAGTATAAATAAAAAGTATAAAGCTAATCAACCTACATTCTTCCAAATTTATAACAACAAAGTTGTTTCTAAGAAACTTGCAGAAGATCCACAATATTTGATAAAAGAATATGATATAATAAATCCTGAAAACCCTCTGGATATCAATACTCATAACGATATCGTTATTCCTTATGCTTTTGAAATTAATCCTGATGATTATAACGAAAACATTAAAAAACTTATTGAGCACAACTCTAATGTTTCAAAACAGCCTCCGGTTAATATGCATAAAGCTATTATGAAGGCAGTTGATGAAGTATTTCCATCAGATGTTGATGCTCAAAGGAATATAGAAGTAAAAAATATTCTTGATAAAGCAACGGAAGACGTCGAAGAAAAAGACGGCGATAAAAAATACGCTCAAAAAATTGATTTAATTATGGCTCGCGCGAAAAAAGAATATGATCTGAAAATGAGCGATGCACAGGAACAAAAACTAACATATAACTTGAAAAAACTTCATAGCTTAATCAAACTTGACAGTTATATGGGAACAAGATTTTTATCAAAGTTCAGAACATTTGAACTTGAAGAAAAAATTGAAAGTAAAATTTCAACTTGGGATGCAAACACTGATATTCCAAAATTAAAATATTTGTACACCAAAGAAGATACAAAATATCAAAAATTACATATACCAAGAAGTGAACAAGAAGAATACCAGTCAAAGGTTATTCACAGCAATTACGGCGTACAAGATTACGCAATCCAATCGGGCATGTATTGGACAGAAAAAACAAGTGATATCCTGAATCTTTATGTTGCTCAACAACTTACAGGAATCGATGCTAATAACCCGACTAAGGCATATATTAATATTCTAAATAATATTAAAAATGGCAATTTCCCTAAAAAATTAAAAGGTGAAATCAATCCTCAAATAGTTGATAATGTTCTTTCAGGTATTTATGAGCTAAAACCTTTACCTAAAACTGAATATAAAAAATATTTAATTCAAAATTTAATGAATCTACCACTTGATAGTATTGAATTTGGCGATAACCTTGCATCAGTATTAGCAAGTCCATATATTTCAAAACGAGCAATTGATGCTAATACACTTGGCAAAACAAGATATGAAATGTATGTAAACGGCAATCCGCATCTTCTTCCGGAATACGAATCCACATACAAACGTATGGACAGAATTTATGAAAAAGAACTTTCTGAATTTGCAAATGAAATAATTAATAACTTAAATGCAACACTTCCTGAAGATGTACAAATTTATAGCGGATACAAAGTTTCAACATACGGCAAATATGTTATGCCATATATTGCCGAAACTATAGCAAAATACGCTATCATTAAAGCTTTGGCACCAAATACTGAAGTAAAAGTTGATAAAAAAACAGGTGAAATCTCATACGATTACGAAGCTCTAAAGAAAACAACCCTTCAGTCAATAGGAGTTGTATCTGCAGCAGGCCCTGAAGATGAAGCTGATCAAGTAATATCAAAACTAAGATCAGGTTTGAAAAAATTAAACAAGGATGATAAAAAATTACTTGTTGATGCTATTTTCAAATCACTAAAAGGAACAAACGAAAACAGCTTTATGCTTGCTGAAATGATTACAGACAGATTAAACGCAGGTCTTGACTGGAGAATTGACGCAACAAAAGATATCGGTGATATGAACGCTCTTAAAGCAGGTACAGAAAGACTTGACGAAATGTGGAGCGAAGTCACTAATTTCTGGAAGAATTGGGCTGGCGCAGTTTACTCTAAAAATAGAAATGCCTACATTGTAGCTGAAATTACAGATGAAGGTAAATTCTTTAGCGCAAGCAATAACAGTTCAAGAAAATATGCAAATTCAAATGAAATGGTTAAGAAATTGCTTCGAGAATCAGGTATAAAATCTACAGCCAATTACTCATCATATTTCTCATCTATTCTTAACCTGTTTGCAAACCACTTTGATAACAATGACAAACAAGGCTCTGACGGATTCAATCCTGATCTAAGCCACAGAATGCACGATAAATCTGCAGGATTTTTCAATAATATGCCTTATGAAGCTATCTTGAACTCTTACAACTTTATCGGCAACCACGATAAACCAAGAGTTTTACACGGACTTGTGGTAGATTCAGGATGGTATAGAACAAAACTTGGTGATATTCAAAACAAAGATTACAGAAACAGAGCATATCGTATTCTTACCGGAACTTATGACAGAGATTTGGTAAATAAAGCTTACAACGAAAGTGACCAAGACTTTAAAGAAAGAATAGACTTATTTAACAATTCTCACAGTCTTGAAAATGCAAGCGGAAAAGCACTTGCTATGGCTGAAGCATTACACGCAGCATTCCATAAAATGATTAGCGAAAAATATGCAAATTATCCGGAAAGAGCTAAGCAACTTGAAGATGCTATTAATAAAGCTCTGGCAAATCTTGCTAAAGGTTCTTATAAAGGTAACAATTTTGAAGCTGACGGATTTGGCGTAAACCCTGTTGATGTTGCAATTGATCTTGTAATAGATGAAGTTCAATATATGAACAAAATCAAACTTTCTGATTCTGAAATTACAGATCTTAAGAACATAACCGTAGAAAAAGCTTTGGCTCCGGCACTTAAAAAACTTCAAGCTATGATGGAAGTTCTTACAGTTTTACCTGGTATGCCAACATTATATGCAGGTGACGATATCGGTGCAACTGGGTATGAATCTGAAACTAAAAACTTATACCTTAGAAACAGAGGTTACATCCACAATGAATGGCTTGATGAAAGGAATACTGATTTTAAATTTATCCAACAGCATTACGATAAGTTAAACAAAACTCTTACAATGCGTAACCGTCCTGAGCTTCACGCTCTTAATGACGGTGCACCGTTCCTTTTAGACATTCAAAACGGTCAGTGCGATGGAAGAAATATTGATTTATCCGCTATTTTGCGACAAGGAACAGATAATTCTGTTGTAATTTCTTTAATTAACACTTCAGGAATAAATCATACATTTGATGGTGATTACAACCCGCATAATGTAACTCTTGACAGTATTAATTTGAACAGCATAAACAATGACGATCCGCGCAAAATGACAAAAGGTTTAACTCCGGGAACAATTCTTTATAATGCTAAAGATAAACAAGATCGTTATGTAGTAAGAGAATTTAACGGAAGATTTTTCATCAAAAAATTGGTTTACAAAGGAAATGGAAACTATGCTGATGAATCTATAAACTTCTCAGATCCGACACTTACATTATATTCAAAACCTCCCAAAATTATCGGACCTGTAACTTACCCAAAAATTGATCCGAAAAAAATTAATACTAATAACCTTCTTGTTTTAGTTTAATAAATTTATAAAATTAATACAAAAAAAATGCGAAAATCTTTTCGCATTTTTTTTTGTAATATTTTATTGTAATTTGTTATACAGAAAATCTAAAATGCACAAGATCTCCGTCTTGAACAACATAATCTTTACCTTCAAGACGAGTTACACCTTTATCCTTGCAAGCAGCATAAGAGCCACAAGCAACAAATTCTTTGTATGGTGTAATTTCTGCTCTTATAAAGCCTTTTTCAAAATCCGTGTGAATTACTCCGGCAGCTTGAGGAGCCTTAGCGCCTGCAGGTATTGTCCAAGCGTGAACTTCCTTTTCTCCCGCGGTTATAAAGGTTCTTAAATTCAAAAGCTTATAAACAGATTTAATCATACGATTAATGCCGCTGTCTTCAATGCCTAATTCCTTCAAATATTCTTTAGCTTCATCTTCACCAAGCTCTGCAAGTTCTTCCTCGATTTTAGCTGAAATCAAAACAACTTCTGCACTGTGCTTTGAAGCGTATTCTTCAACTTGTTTTGTATAAGCATTTCCGTCTTTTAAATCATACTCAGAAACATTTGCTGCATAAATTACAGGCTTTGTAGACATTAAATTAAGCTGTTTTACAACAGGAATTTCGTCCTCATCAAAGTGTTCATTTATATTTATAAAAGTACCTTCGGAAAGAAGTTCGGTTAATTTTTTCAAAACTTTATCTTCTAATACAGCTTCTTTATCTCCACCTTTGGCTTGTTTAGAAATTCTTGCCTGACGACGTTCAACTGAAGCTAAATCCGCAAGCGCAAGTTCCGTATTAATCGTATCAATATCATCCAAAGGATTAACCCTGCCTGCTACGTGAATTGTATTCGGATCATCAAAGCATCTTACAACTTGAATTATTGCATCAACTTCTCTTATATTGTGCAAAAATTGGTTTCCTAAACCTTCACCTTTACTTGCACCTTTGACAAGCCCTGCAATATCAACAAATTCTATTGCTGTCGGAATAATCTCCTGAGTTTTGCAAAGCTTTGCAAGTATTTCTAACCTTTCATCAGGCACATTAACAACTCCGACATTCGGTTCTATAGTACAAAACGGATAATTAGCGCTCTGCGCATTTTTTGCACTTGTCAAAGCGTTAAATAAAGTTGACTTTCCTACATTCGGTAATCCTACAATCCCTGTTCTCAGCATATTTATATTCCTTAATCTTTCTTTTTATCTTATCTTTATTCTATACCAAACAAAATATTACTAATCCATTTGTTCAGTCGGACCGCCCATTACTTGAATTCCAAACTTTGTTCTGAACAGGTGGCGAACTGTATCTTCCTGAATTTCGTACATCATTTTGTTAAATAAATCATAAGCTTCTCGTTTGTATTCAATTAAAGGATCCTTTTGACCGTAAGCCCTTAAACCAATACTGTCGCGAAGCATATCTATATTGTGAAGATGGTCTATCCATTTGTTATCTACAACTCTTAACAAAATATCTTTTTCAAGATTTCTTATTACATTATCCTGTGAAAATGCTATCTGCGGCATAAAATCAGGATCATATTTTGCTACTACTTCATTATAAAAATCTATTACTTCCTGCTCGTGATCTGAATACGCTTTAATCGCAAAATCTTTCATTTTTGCATAAATTGCATCAAATCTTAAATTCTGCACGTCATTTACTGTAAAATATGACAACTGTGGAACAATTGAATGAAGTTCTTTTATCATTCGTTCCAAATCTTCATAAATGTATTCTTCTGGATGTTGTTCCGGCGAAATATAGCTTTTTATAAGTCTTTCAATTTCTTTTTCTATCATGTAATAAATATCTTCAGACAAGTTTTTACCTGCAAGCACTTTACGACGCTGTGCATAAAATTTTTCTCTTTGGATATTCATAACATCGTCATATTCAAGAACTGATTTTCTTATATCAAAGTGGTAAGTTTCGACTTTCTTTTGCGCAGATTGAATTTGCTTTGTAATAAGCGCATTTTCTATCGCCAAATCTTCTTCAACATTAAGCATATTCATCAATGCGGTAATTTTGTCTCCACCGAATATTCTCATCAAATTATCTTCCAAAGAAAGGAAAAATCTTGTAGAACCAGGATCGCCCTGACGTGCAGCACGACCTCTTAACTGATTATCAATACGTCTTGATTCGTGTCGTTCCGTTCCGATTACGTGAAGTCCGCCGGCTTCTACAACTTTTTTGTGCTCTTCTTCTGTTACTTTTCTGGCTTCAGCTAAAACTTCATCTTTAATCCTTTCGTAATCAGGAGATTCTGGTGTAATCCCCATTGTTTCAAGTTTTTCTTTTGCCAAATATTCCGCATTACCACCTAACAAAATATCGGTTCCTCGACCTGCCATGTTGGTTGCAATCGTAACTGCTCCAACTCGGCCTGCCTGTGCGATTATGTAAGCTTCTTTCTCGTGATGCTTTGCATTCAAAACATTATGCTTTATGCCTTTTTGTTTCAATAATGCAGAAACATATTCGGATTTTTCAATACTTATCGTCCCGACAAGAACAGGTCTTCCGATTTTGTGCATTTCAATTATATCATTTACGACTGCATTATATTTTGCGCGCTCTGTTTTATAAATTATATCAGGATAATTTATTCTGATATCAGGCTTGTTTGTCGGAATTGTCGTAACTTCAAGGTTATAAATCTTGCCAAATTCAGCTTCTTCTGTCATTGCTGTACCTGTCATACCTGAAAGTTTCGGGTAAAGCCTAAATAAATTCTGGAATGTAATACTTGCTAAAGTTTGGGTTTCATCCTGAATTTTTACCCCTTCTTTAGCTTCTACTGCTTGATGAAGCCCGTCTGACCAGCGACGGCCTTCCATTAAACGGCCGGTGAATTCATCTACTATCATTACTTCACCGTTTTTAACGACATAATCCGTATCTTTTACAAATAGCTCTTTTGCCTTTAGAGCTTGTAAAAGATGGTGAGCATATTGAGTATTAATATCAAATAAATCTTTTATATTTAAAAGTTCCTGAGCGTGGTCAATACCTTCTTCTGTCAGGATTATGTTTTTATTTTTTTCATCAACTTCGTAGTCTTTATCTTTAATCATCTGAGGAGCAATTTTTGCCATCAGTTGGTAAAGCTCTGCAGATTTTTCAAGTCTTCCGCTTATAATCAACGGAGTTCTTGCCTCGTCAATCAAGATTGAATCAACTTCATCGATAATTGCGTAATTATATGGTCTTTGAACTTGCATTTCAAGACTGCCAGCCATATTGTCACGCAAATAATCAAACCCGAATTCATTATTTGTTCCGTATGTAATATCACAATCATAAGCAGCTTTTTTTGCGGCAAAATCGTCTGCAGTACGCCCTCCTGAAAGAATTACACCAACAGATAAGCCCAAAAACTTATAAATTTTTCCCATCCATTCACTGTCACGCTTTGCTAAGTAATCGTTTACAGTAATTACGTGAACTCCTTTACCTGTTAAAGCATTTAAATAAGCAGGCAAGGTTGCAACTAGAGTTTTACCTTCACCGGTTCTCATCTCTGCAATGTGTCCATTATGAAGAAAATATCCGCCAATTAACTGAACGTCAAAATGACGCATATTTAATACTCTCTTACCAGCCTCACGCACCGTTGCAAAGGCTTCAGGCAAAAGTTTGTCTAACGCTTCTTTTTCTAGCTTTCTATCTGTATTAAAATCTTCACTCTTTGGACGTTTGGACAAAATTTCTTTAAATTCATCTGTTTTGGCACGAAGTTCCTCATCTGTCATTTTTTCAAACTGCGGCTCTAATGAATTTATATGGTCTATTATTCCCTGTATACTCTTTACTTTTCTTTCGTTTGGGTCACCTAAAAGTTTTAATAATAAGCTTATCATTATAAAATTTTCCTCTCCTAGTCTTGATGTTTAGATTTTATCATAGACAAAGGGATTTTCACACTCCTTAATAAAAAAATAATGTTTTATATCATAAAACATTATTTCTTGTAAACGTATTAAAAATTTAATTGCTACAAAAAGTCAGATATTATCTGACTTTTTCTATGAATTGAACATTGTAAATGTTTTTTCTACGTTATTATTGATCATCTGTTTAACTGTTTCATATTCAGTTGACAATGCGGATATTTCTAAATCAAGCTTTTGCATATCTAAATCAAGTTCTTCTTCTTTACTGTTCAACTTGTTCTTTTTAAGAGTATATGCAAGTTCTGCCTGAGTTATAGCATCATCATCAGTAACTTCTGCTACATAACCGTTCTCTGTATATCTGTCTTGGTAGTAATAATTGTCGCTGCTCATTGATGTTATAAAGTATTGTGCATTCAATAAGCTGTTACTTAAGTATTCTTTATCATCTATTCGTTCATTTTCTACCCATCCGTTTTGACAGATATTATTGAATAATGCACTGTAAAATTCTGCAACGTACATATCCATTGTTGTTTCTGCATCAGGATCTCCGATTACCCACATATAATATGGATCATCTGTTACATAACTTGATTGATCTGCTCTTTTATTTATATAATATGACTGATCAAAACCGTTTTCTGCCTGTGCATATAATGTCATAAAGGATTCTGCTAAGTTTGATAAACTTATTGCTCTTGTACCATAGTTTTTATTTTTATTTGCACCTTTGGTAACCCATCCGTTATAATCATTTGCACCTTTTACGGCATCATTAAATGCATCTATAGAATGGTTTCTATTTCCAAGATCATTGCTACCACTTAATAAAGCTAAGGTTTCTTGAATTGCATATTGGAAAGAGTTTTGTGTTGTCTTATCTGCATTTTCAATATCCAATAACTCTGCATAACCCATAAACATTTCATCTAAAAATGATAATAAAGCCATATCAGCAGGAGTACCACCCTCTGGAATTTCTCCCATTGAGTAATTTAACATATCTAAAATGCCGTTATACGTCCAGAATGCAAATCCTCCGGTAAATGCAGCTGCGACTCCGGCAACTATCTTCTTCCAAAAACCGTTCTTGTTTTTATCACCGGTTTGTGCAAATGTAATATCATTAGTCAACAAATCTGTTAAATCAAATTCAGTTTCTGAGGTTCTATTTCCGTTTACTACAAAGTAGTTTTGATTTGCATCACCCTTATCATCCAACGCTGTTTGCAAATTCAAATCCGGAATCGGATTTCCATCAGATCCAACACCAAAATTAAATTTCAAAGCATCAACAAGAGCCTTATCTTCTCCGCTTAATGTATTTTCGTTTGAAATCATTATATCCAAATATGCAAGTAAATCATTAATACCCATTTCGGAAGCTGTTGTTTTATCGAGTAATGGAGCACCAAGACCAACATCTTCCAACAAACCTGCAGCTTTACAAGAATCAGCGTGAGATTGACTCATTCCGCCAAATTTTACCATATAATTTAAGAATTTAGTGTACATATCAGGATCTGCATTCGGATCACAGCCTTCTTTTGGAATACCTGCGGCTTCCGCTGCTGCTGCCATTTTACTATTTAAAACAATTTTTCCATCACGAGCTGATATCATATATGGAGTAAAGTTGTTTACAGCTGACGGAGTCATCATTATATTGTAACTTAAATCATAAACATTTTCGCCACTTCCATCCGGATCCCAAATAAGTTTTGATGCATTCAAAGCACTCTGATATTCTTGAGTTGCTTTTTCCAACTCACGAGTAAGTGACAGCTTTTGCTGAGCTATCTGCATTGATTGAAATTCACAGTTAGCTTTTCTGGCTGTTATGCCTAAAAATCTCGCTTGTGTTGCTGCCAATCCCATTGAGTATGCTTTCCTTTCACATGTCTAGTAACATTTCTTTGCCATGTGTTTCGGTATTTCTTTTGGTAAACTTTAAATTATAACGGCTTTTTTATAGCATTTTTTACATTTCTTTACATTTAACTTTTTTCGTTTATTTCTTTTACTTCACCGTTATTATAAAATCATAAATCTTATCTATTTTTTCTTTCATTTCACCAAAATGTTCTTTTAAATCATTAAAACTGTGAATCGTAACAAACTTTTCTTCTATATCTTCTATAATTTCACGGTGTTTTTTCTCCAACTGTTCCGGCGTTATTACTATTCGTTGTTGAATTAAAAATATCATCACTGCAACTAAAATCGGTGCATAATTTAACAAACATTCCATTTTATTTTCCTTTGCTTCTTCACCTGCCACAACTCGATAATACGCTTTATAATTTTTTTAATAATTTATAAGAATTTATAAAACGAGGATGAGTTAACATATATTCTTCCAGTGGAATTGCATTTTGACAATCTCCTAAATTTTCTAATCTGTGCGATTTTATTGAGCCGAAAATCCGCTTTATAAAACATTGCTTTACTACTGTTGGAATAATATATGTTCGACCAGGGTTCTCTTTCATCTTTGAAACAAGATCTGAGGCCTCTCGATAATTGGTTACAAGATTTGAATAGTCTGCTTTAACGTCATAAAGTCTGCGGCTTAAACCATAAACATTATAAGTTATAACTTTTACCCTGTTTTTTATCCCCGTGTAAGTTGCTTCCGTTCCGCCTTCACTATGACCGGCCAACGTCAATTTGTCATTATATATCCCAAATTTTTCCTTGCATTTTGTGTAATAGTAATTTGCTATTCGCATTTGAAGGGTCTTTCCAAAAATTCCCATTATTATATTTTCAATATGATCTTTTACACTTTTGCAATCTGTTCCCAAATAACAAATTACGTATTCCTGTCCGTCCGAATACAAAACACCTTTAAAATTTGTTTTCGGCTCGTGAAATCCGTCAAGCTTTTTCCAGCCATCCATTATCTCTGTATTATCTTCCTTTTCTAATGCCTCGCCTGCTTTAAGACAAAGTCTTTTTATTATTTCGGCTTTTTTATGTAATTTCTCTATATCAATTGAATTCACCATTTTTAATTCCTTTCTGCAAAGCTTTTTCTTACACGTTTTAGAGTCTTATCGGCCAGTAATAATCCACCAGGTATGATGCTGCATCCATCGGATGCGATAAAAATTTTAATTCTTTGGTCTGTTTTATCTGCTGATATGTCGGAATATCTATTTTTGAAGAACCTTCTCTGTATTTGAGATTGTAAATATTGTAGAGGAGCTTTTCGCACTTCTTATCCACAAAAAGGCAAACTTCCCCGTCTGCTGTCCGAACTTTCGCATTGAATGCCGCTATTCTGTTTTTTATCGGAGGATTGAAGGCTTTTATCTTAATTTCTACGTCATATCCTGCTCGTAAAAGTTTTTTCTTTATTATTACGTAATTGGTGTATTCGCTTGTACAAGAACGGTTATCACCTGAAGCGTCGCCGTTTATTATGATTTTTCCTTTATGGTTCGGGTAGCGTCTGCAAAACTCGTCACACGCATGAGATGTTGTCGTGTTTTCCATTACAATTTCATCAAAATAAAAAACTTTATCCTCGGTTTTGTGAGCCAAAACCCAAGCCATCGGATCCACGTTAAAATCACAGCTTATGTGAAGATCCATATCTGGACAGTATTGAATATCACGTAAATTTTCGTCCGTAAAATCCTTTACGACAAGTCCTTTATTATATTCCCCGTTTTGGGCTAAAACAAAAATGTTGTAATATTCTTCATCATAAAGTTTTTTCAACTCCTCGCAAAAGCCGTCTGGAAGATATATATTCTGTGTCGTCGGTGCTGTTATCAGTCTGTAATTTGGAGAAGGATTCTCTACGAATGTCTTATACACCCATCCTCTTTGCATTTCAGGGTTTGTGTGGGCAAAAATTCGATATGTAAAATTCTTCCATTCAGGCTTTTTTTGCTGGCGCATTCTGCTTAATAGCATTTTAAATGTGTCATAAGGAATATCCGACATTTCCTCTATTTCTACAAAACCTAAGTTCAAGGATTTCAACTTATTAGGCTCATCAAAATGTCTAAAAAGGATTTCGCTGCCATTATGAAACGTAAGTTTCTGCAATGAGGACGACCATTCAAAATCTATACCTTCCTGAAAATTCATATTCTCAAAATGTTCAAAATATGTCTGAAGTGTTGTGTCCCTCACAAGAGTATAAGTCTGCGCCCCAACAAGCCCTCTTATTCCGGGGAATTTTAAACAAAGCAAAATTCCAAGAAGTGATCCCGCAAAAGTTTTTCCAGAACCATATCCGCCTTGGTAAACAGCCACATCCAATGTATAATTATGCGGGATTTCCAAAAATTCCCGCTGCGCTTTTAATAATTTGTATTTCATTTTCCTTTCCTTTTCAGCAAATGAAGAAACGCTCCCATTTAAGGAAAAGGGTGCCGCAACAAGTGTTTTAAGTGCAAGAATTTTAAACGGCACCCGCTAAGAGAGTCATAATGATGTCAATAACTAATAAACACATGAGGATCTTTTTTACACAAAACTCTATTGTTTATCCGCTGAAACTTCTTCACTTTTCAAAAAATTATTTGCATTTTCTATTCCGTATTGTTCCAGCGCGAATTTGAAACACTCTAACCAATCTACCTTTTGCGAAACTTCTTGAACTTCCGCAAATGATTTAACAACTTCAAAAAGCTCTTTTAAGCGCATTTTTCTCTCAAATGATGCCTTCCTGTCACCATATCGGTAAATGTAGCTGCCATTTCGGATTTTATCATCAATTTCTAAAAACGAAACTTCACCTTTATCATAAATCCCGATAAGCTCTGTTCCGAGTTTAAAGTTAGCTATTATGTCGGCTGTTTTTTCTACCATCGGAACTATTACTTTTCTGTTTATCGCATCTAGCAGCATATTCAATCTCGCTTCCTGACCATTTGCAGAATAATTAAGCTCTGTCGCAGTTCTTGCCGTCGATTGAGTGTTGCCGGCCATATTTTTGAAAATTCCCGTCGCACTTTCTATAGTTGATTTAAAGTAATTTAAGAAATCCCATCCGACCATAGCTTTGTCAAAATTCAAAGGTATCGGCTGGTTCGGCATTAAGGCTGAATCATATTCGATAATTTTACCTGGTTTAACAACTTGTTCCCCGCTAAATGAACCTTTTGGAGCCAAATACGGAGGATTCATGGTTAAAGCAAGTGCATCTATCTGCTTGTTTAAAATCGTCGATGATATATTGTTCAAAATCAGTGCTACCCTCAAAGGCGAAATTCCTCTACCTGTCGACGGAGATTCGATTATGTTCGCATAAATAAAAGGATTAATTACAAACGGATTTGGTTCAAATCTTATTATTTCTTGTCTTGCCGCTACCGTTACAAGCCAATTTTTCAGCAATTTACCATTTGAAAGTTCTATATCGCCCCAATACTCCAGTATTTCCAATTTGTTTTCGGATACCGATTTATCATAAGTTCTTGATTTTTTACCTGCCACCACTCCTTTCAACTTCTCTAATTTTTCTTCCGTCAGCATATTATTCGATTTGTCTGAACAAATTTCGTCAAACGTAGAATATGTTCTATAAATCTTTGCGCATCTGTCCCAATTGTCACGGTCAGTTGTGTCAAAGACAAAATCTTCCGGCTTTATATATTTCACTTTCGCATTGTCATAAACAATTTTTTCTTCTATCGTAAACGGTCTGTTAAGAGGATCTTCCAACTGTTCCTGCAAGCTTAAAACCCTTCTGATACGCTTAATTTTTGTTTCCCAACCTACAAAAAGCGTGCATTCACCTGTTTCTACTATCCCGTTAATGATTTTTTCGATTTCATCTTCAAGTTTCATGTTTTCAAAAGTGTTCACAAGCATTGATTTCTGTTTATTTGCAAACTTTTGACTTTCAGGAGTCGCACCGGTTACATCAAACATCGCCTCCGGATGTGAATATAAATTTTCACTTATATGAGCCTTTAAAGTTTGCGCTAATTCATAAATATCAGGCAGCGTAACTTTATCATCCCAGCCGTTTAATCGAGGAATGTCATTGTTATAAATGGCATCTCGCATTATCCTGTTATCCGCTATCTGCGAACTCCGTAAATCATCATACTTGTCATATTTTTTTGTTATTTCTGCCGTTAAATAATTTTCTTCTTCCGGCATTATTTGTGCTGTTAAATCTTCGGTTTCTATTTTCATACCTTTACCTTTCATCCTGTTAAGCGTACAAATTTTCTATCTTCTGCTAACAGCGAGTAAACTTCTACATCCGATAATCTGCCGTTTTTCATCGTTTCCCCGCGCAAAACCCCGTCTTTTTTAAAGCCTGAATACTTTAATATCGCTCTGACTCGTGAATTAAACGGATAAATTTGTGCTTTTATTTTTTTAAACTTCAAAGTGTTAAAACAATAATCAAAAAATTGGTCCGCTACGGTTTTTGTAAATTTTCCCCAGTATTTCTTCTCAAAACAAGCCGTAATTTCACCGCCATGAATTTCGTCTGCATTTCCTATCAAATTATCTATATAAATAAATCCCGCAAAATCACTGCCCGATGAATTTAGAACTATATAAAACAAACCTCCGCAGCTCTCTATTTTCGATAATATATTTGAATAATTTGCCTCCGGCGCATAGTCATCGTTTAAAAATTTCGAATATCGCAAATATAAAAAAACTACATTTGATAAATATTCCGTATTCTCAAACCTTGAATGCGCTCTATCTATTACTAAACTTAAGAATTTACACATACTTTTTCAAACTTTACATAAGCTTCATCTGTCGAAAATGTACTCATTTCTCCATTTAAAATTTTTCCTCTGATATTATTTTGAAGTCCTAAAAGTGCATCCGCTTGAATTCCGTTTATGTAGGTTTCCAATTTGTTATGCCTGTTGTAATACTTGAAAACAGCATGTTTTGAAAAAATATAACCCTTCGGAACTTCAGAAATTTTTGTGTAAATCTTTTTTTCTCTGTTTAGCTTATTTTCCTGAGCCTTCTTCATCTCATCTTGGAATTCAGACTCTATCTTCATTCGTATCAAATCATCCAGAGAAGCAGATCCTAAAAGCATTTCTTCAATATCTTCGTCTTTATTTTTCATTTCTCTTCTACTCCTTTATTAAATTTTGTCATCGTCCAGATTTGAAATCGTAATAATTTTCGCCTGCCTATATTCGGTTTCTTCGTTATCTGAATTAAATCCAAGATATTTGCAAAGACTTTCTAACGCCTTTAAACCAGCGGATGTATCACGTAATTTTTTCTTTCCGGTCAAGTTTCCCTCTTTATCCAGAACTTCCTCCTCCTCGAGCGAAAACTCCGCTATCTGCAAAAGTTTCTGAATTACGTAACCTTTGTTTACTCTCAATGACGATATTTGATTCTTTAACTGCTCTTTTATTTCATTTATTACAAGCTTGTTAGAAAGAAGTGTATTCGAAATTAATTTCAAATCTTTAGATTTATATCCCGCCTTTTGCGCCGATAGTTCACCATCCAGCGATTTTATATATTCGATTACAAATCGTTTTTGTTGTTGTGTTAATCTGTCCATAATTTACATTTCTTAGTAAAGTTTGTACTTTTTGAAAAAAAATTGTATAATAATATTGCTATTTATATTTCGGCTAGTGTAAATCTTAACAGGGGGGAATGAAAACTTCCTGTTTTTTTTATGCAATTTTTCTAAAACCTAGTATCTGTGCATATTTACATAGGGTGCCGCCTCAGCATCAATTTTAATTTTTGCACGCATGGTCGCCAAGGCACTATTGAACATGCTCATCCAATATCCGAATTTTACATGCTGCGGATTTGCCTTTAAGCGCATACAAGTACCGTAAACCAAAATTGATTCTGCAAATATTTCCGGAATTAGCGATTTGTCGGTTTCGTTTTCCAAATATTTCTTTTCATTCCCTTCCGTGTCTACCGCTGAATTTGCCGTGTAGTAAACTATATTTATACTTTTTTCTTCTTCAAATTCAGGAAGCAAAAGCTTGTCATTAAATCTTCCCCACGTTTTAGAAGGAGCATCCCCATTTATATATACTTCGGGTTTGTCAAAATATTTGTACACATGCCCGTCTATTACCAATGATGCTATTCTTCCGTCTATAGGATTGTCCAACTCTGATGTTTTGGGCGGAAGATTAATCGTCATTTTCCTTAATTTGAAATCCCAATTGTCATAATTACATACTTCCGTATTTACCAAATTTATTATGTTTTTTATTTTTTTATGATCATTTTTAGTTAATTCGGAAAATGCATTGACTTGTTTGTAATTAAGTTCAACCAAACATTTGTTAACCAAATCAAAATAATTCATATTTTTCTCCTCGAGTCTTTTAATAAATCTTGCGGACGGGCTTAACCCGCCCGTAAGATTTTCTAAATTTGCCGTTATTATCGGATTAAGCCGTTTCTTAACTGTTCCATTATTGCTTTTTCGTTTTTGGCAAATTCTGCTCCGCTCATTCTGCCGATTTGCTCACGAGTAAATACCTTCGCATTTGCATCTGCCGTATTTGAATTTTGTGCATTCGCTCTCAACTTCGCTTTGGCGGCCTTGTTTTCGTCATTTATTGATTTCTCGTGCGCCTGTGTTTGCAAATATCCGTCTACGGCACTTTGCTCTAGGGCTTCGACCAGTTCGGCTATCTGCATTATTTCATCTTTGTCTACAACAGAGTTCGATTTCTTTAAATATTCCAACACGCGGCTTCTGCCATTCTTGTTAAAAAAGTCTGGATTTTCTTTTAAGAACGCTTCTATCCCGTAAACAATTCCTCCTTGCGGAATTGTCGTTTGAGGATTTTGCGACAACTGGGTGAAAGTTTGTGTCTGCGGCTGCCTTGTTGACTCTAATTGCGCCTTGTTTATGATGAAGTTCATCAAATGTTGTCCTTGTACCGAGTTTATTACACCTGATTGCATAAGACTGTTTATGATACTCATATCACGCATCAATGCTTGTCTTATTGCATTAGGACTACCCGTTGTATTGTTAGGCATTGCAGACATTGCACCCGAAATCTGACCTTGCATCGGATTATTATTCATCAAACCTTGCTGTTGGACTGCGGCAGTCGATGAAATTTGATTTGCTGCATTGTTGTTTAACATCTAATTTTCTCCTATTTGTTCTGGATTTACATACAAAGCTTAAACCTCTAAATACTTTTGAGTTTTAAACTTTTGCTCTATTCTTATTCTTCAGCATTCGGATCTTTTACTACCATTTTTGCCAAAGCTTTTGGCTGTACAGTTTTTGCACCGTATAAGTACAGACCTCTGACTAAATCTGAAAAACTGTCTTTATCTCGCAAACTTTCAATTCTTGCAAGCTGTGAGGCAAATGTTATTGCATCGTTTGTTCCTGCCATAATATAGTAATTGTTTGATACAGGTGTAAGATTTGTACTTACAAGAACATCCATGCCGGCAATTCGTCCAATCGCACCTTCTCTTAATGTTTCATCCGCAACATTGTTTGCTCCGATAAATTCTGTACTTTGAAGAAGATAAGATTCAACTAGCGGGTTAATTACAACCCAAGGACGCTTTCCTGCTTTTACCGCATTTGAGTCTTTTAGTTTCATTGCAAGATTTACAAAGTTTTCATAAATTGTAGTCTTGTCAAGTGTTACAGGAACTGATTCTGAACCAACTATATTGTTTTCATCAACATTTGCGTGCATTGATAAAAGATAAGCATCTTGAACTTCTTCTATAGCATTTTTGGCATTCTGTAAATGAGCTTCCATAATGTCTGAATTTGACTGAACCTGTGCTACATCATTGATTTTGAATGCAAAAAACTTCTTCTGATCAATTACTAAATCTGTTGATGTCGGTTCTAATTCATTGTATGTAATTGAACTTGTTGTGAGTGTAGAAATTGTCACAGGAGCCGGAGTTATAATTTTCACTTTGTCGCCCTGATTTTTAATTTCACCTTCGTAATTTCTGTTAACACACTGTAGCATTACACACTCTTTTTCAAGCATGTTGTTCAATTTTGCACTCCATATTTCCGGAATAAAAACTGAATAAGAATTTGTTTCTGCCATAATTTCATTTCCCTTTCTTGGCTTAATAGTGTAAATACTGTTATAAAAAATGAACGGAGCTAATCATCGTTATAAATTTCTCTAAATTGCAAACCGATTATTGCAACATTCTCATTTTCTTCTGAACCTTCTACACATAATTGAATTGCATAATTTGATTCGGAAATTTCTGCCTTTTCAAGCACATCCTTGTTTGCCGGCCAAACTGGCACATCAGCATCGTCCGGAGTCCAATGACAAGGAAGATTATCAGAAGTATTGTCATCTGCCCAGATTAATTGATCATAATGAACCGAATAAATTTTTTCCGGATCATCACTAAGTTGGCTGTCATAATCCTTGTATACCGAAAAGTTAAAATTATTATCATATGCATCATCAAGAATAAAGTAAAATTCATCTATTACTTTTCTGTGGTGAGGAGAACCTATTGATAAAAACGGAGATTTCCACATAAAATCTATCGCTTTTCCGTTAAATGTCGAACCGTAATTTTCTCTGTAAATTTTACCGCTGGCATCTCCCGTAATTACATAATCTTCAAAAATTCCAGCCGTTGTAATATTTTGAGGTACAACTCGCTTGTACCAAGCTTTATTTACATAATCATTAATCCAAATTGTTTGATAATAATCTTGTGTAGCATACGGTATAAAAAACCACATTTGATTTTTATTTTCATAATGAACACAAATAGATTCCGACAACTTACTTTTATCAAAACTGTCAAATTCCGGTCTGATTTTCAGTGAAATTTCAGAGCCTAATTGAATTTGGTTAAGCTCGCCAACCTGCTCAAGAGCAAAAATACCTGAAGATAAAAAATACTGTTTGTTATCTACATTTGCAACACATCTCGGTGCTACAGTTCCTCTATCTGCAAAAGGAACAATTGCAAAATCTGAAGGACTCGTTCCTGTCAAAAGATATACTTTATCTTTTTTGTAAATCGCTAAATAATCCTTATAAGACTTTAATGCCGTAATTTCCGCAGTATCTGTATGAAAATCACTTATATAACCGGCATCATCATCACTTGTAAAATCATTATAAGTTCCAAGCGCTGAATAATATATTGTTGACTGACTTGCAACCCACACTCGGCTTTTGTAAACGGTTAAAACATCTCCTGTTACTGTTAAGCCTGATGAATTTTTTAAGTTACAATCTACAACACTATACGTTGAATCATTTTTTATATAAAACAAACCATCACTTTCTGTTATGCAAAGTACACCGTTTAAAAATGATGCAAATCGCGGTTTTTTACCTTTTAATGTTTTTGAACTTAACAATGTCATAGCATTATTTATCGGGTTAAAAACATAAATTTTTCCGGATTCTGTTGTTATAACAAGCTTAGAATCATCCCTATAAAACATTTCATGAAGTCCTGTTATGGCTTCATTATTCGGAACTGCACAAATCTGGGTATTTCCCAATTGTTTTGAAACTCCTCGGTTTTTGTATATTTCAACATTTTTGCTGTCTGACCAGTACATTTTTTTTGTGTCAATTCCGAGTTCTGTTTTAGTTAGCGCAAGATTAATTCCGCCTGATAAATTGTAATAATCTGTTTCCATAACTAAACCTCTTTCATTTTTGTTTTGTACCACCTTATTTTTGAGCGGATAAAATCTCCGACTTCATTTTTACTTACCCAAGGGTATGCTGGAATAAAAGTTATATCCGGCTTGCCATAACTTGAAGTAGCAGGATGCTTTATTCCAAATTCGTAATGTGTCATAACCGTTGTTCTATCAACAACCAGCTTATATTTACAAGCAATATATGCAGCTAATTTCATAGCCTTCTCAAATTGTGCAAGAGTGATTGGGTACTTGCCAACAACCCGACAATCCTTATACCCCTGCATTCCGCACAACGCAATACCAATTGAACCTGTATTACCACCGCCCGTATGCGCAGCATAACTATGAGGCTTGCAAACAAGATTGTCCTCCGGTCGAAATTTCCCCTTATAAACTCTACCTTCTGCATCTACCAAAAAATGGTAATATTCTTTCTCAACAGCCGTAGGATAATACCCTCCGCCCGTCCAGTGAAGTATAATTCTTTTCATAACTATTGTCCTTTATTACTAGTGCTTTTTAAAAAGTTTTGTATTTTTTACAAAAAACAAAACTGCCGCATTGACTCGGTTTTTTGCATTTAACTTTAATATTATTCGCGTTATATGCGTTTGAACAGTACGTTCGGAAATCTTTAATTTAGCCCCAATTTCCTTATCTGAATAACCCTGCGCAACCAAAGTCAAAACATTTAGTTCCTTTGGTGATATAATCATTACTTAATTCCTTAAAATTTTTAGTTTTTTTCATATTATCTTAACCACACCCCTTTAAATTAATAATATTTCAGTCTAACAAAAAGGGAGGAAAAATCCTCCCGATAGAGTAAGATAAATTAATAATACCTCCGCACAACTGCGGGTTTAGGGTGTTAAGAGATGGATTTCATATAGCTAAAACTTATAAATTAAGCCTTATTAAGCAAAGGATTTTCAATGTGCATTTTTTGGAAAGCCACGACTAATCAAACTGTTTAAAAGCATTTTGACTTTAACAGTTTTAATATCCCGTTTTTTCTCCTGCCCCGGATTAAAAGCTTCTTCCCTTCTGAATTTATTCCGGTTATGTCTTTTATATTTTGATTATAATATTTTTTTCAAATAAAAAAAGTCCGCAATTCTACTTAAGTAAAAATACGTACGTATTTTTACGGACAGCACAAAACGCTAAATCTAAGAATTTAAAAGCCTTTAGCGGTATATTAAATATGCCCCAAAATAATCAAACCTGTCCAAATAAACAAAATTCCTGTCACAATTCCAATCATGGAAAGGTGCCAACTTCCGTATTCTCTTGATAACGGCAACAACGTATCAAATGAAAGATAAATCATAATTCCGGCAACAGCTGCAAGCAAAATTCCCACAAGCACTTGAGGCAAAAACAAGCTGAATAAAAACATTCCGATAACCGCCCCGATTGGTTCAGTAATACCCGACAATGCCGCATATAGCATTGCATAACGCTTTTTGCCTGTCACATGATATATAGGAAGCGCAACAGCAATTCCTTCCGGAATATTATGAATTGCAATCGCTAACCCAACAGAAATACCTAAAGTTAAATTCTGCGTTGTAGTTAAAAAAGTAGCCATTCCTTCAGGAAAGTTGTGCACACAAATAGCAATAGCAGTTAAAAGTCCTGCTCTTTTTATTTTATGACGCTTATTACAAGGACCTTCAGGATTTTCAAGTTCCTCAGGATCAACGTGATCAGGAAGAAAATAATCTATCAATATTGCAACAACAATCCCTGCAACAAATCCGAACAAAACCATCCATTCATAAGCATTCGGATAATTCACAGCCAAAAGCTCGCCAGCCTCTGGAATTATATCGTTAAACGAAAGAAAAATCATAACTCCCGCAGAAAACCCAAGCCCCACAGACAAAGCTCTTAGATTATCTTTTTTAACCATAAAAGCAATAGCCCCGCCAATTGCCGTCGTCAAACCGGCAAAAAGCGTCATCAACATTGCTATTCCAAAATTCTGCGGTAATGTCATAATTCTTACTCCTCAAAAATTCTACCACAAAATCAAATGTAAACAAATTGTTTTTTAAATAAATTCTAATTATAATCTTAATATGCAGAATATTGATGACAGCAGACTTACAGAATTAAAACAACGGGTTAAATCAAAACTTAATGAAACAACCCTTTTCAAGTTCAAAGGAACAGTATCAAAACTTTTGGGCTTAACAGTAGAGGTAAAGCTTCCGGGACTTAAAATCGGGGATTTATGCTATATTGAAACAGAATCAGGCGAAAAGAAACCTGCCGAAGTTGTTGCCTTTAAAGGTGAAGCTGCTCAACTGCTGCTTCTTCTTGACGGAAACGGGATAGGACAAGGAAGTCTTGTAACATCAATGGGAAAACCGATTATCATTCCGGTCGGAGATTTTCTTCTTGGAAGACTAATAAACCCTATGGGAGAACCGATAGACGGAAAACCGCTTGACACAACAGGAGCCACCTGGCGTCCTATTGAAGGCCCGCCTCCGGGACCTTTTGAAAGACCGATTATCACAGAAGTTTTCTCAACAGGCGTAAGAGCAATCGACAGTTGTATGACAATGGGTTGCGGACAGCGTTTGGGGTTATTTGCAGGCTCAGGTGTCGGAAAAAGTACGCTTCTCGGTATGATTGCAAGGAACTCGGATGCTGATGTTAACGTCGTTGCCCTCATCGGAGAACGTGGAAGAGAAGTTAAAGAATTTGTCGAAGATGCCCTTGGCGAAGAAGGTATGAAAAAGTCTGTTCTTGTCTGCTCAACAGGCGATCAGCCGCCATTAATCCGTCAAAAAGCACTTCAAGCCGCAACTGCTGTTTGCGAATATTTCAGAGATCAAGGGAAAAAAGTTTTTCTTATGACCGACACCGTAACCCGTTGCGCTATGGCAGGCAGAGAAGTAGGGCTTTCTATCGGCGAACCTCCGACTATGAAAGGTTATCCGCCATCAATATTTTCTTGGCTTCAAAAAGTTCTCGAACGAGCCGGAAACAGTCCGAAAGGTTCAATCACAGCTCTTTATACAGTTTTAATGGAAGGTGACGACATCTCTGACCCTATAGTCGACATCGTAAGAGGTATTGTTGACGGACACATTTTCCTCTCACGTAAGGTTGCCGAAATGAACCACTATCCGGCAATTGACGTTCTTGGAAGTATCTCAAGGCTTATGTCCTCGATTGTTACACCTGAACATAAGGCTGCTGCGGGCAAAATGCGTACGATTATGGCACTTTACAGAGAAAACAAAGACCTTATTGACGTCGGTATGTACCAACCAGGAACAAACCCCAGACTTGATATTGCAATCGAATTGATGCCGAAAATTAATGCGTTCCTGCAACAGAGAACTTCCGATATCGTAAGTATGGATACAACCATAAACACACTTGTCGATATGATGAAAGATATTGAAATTTAAACACTTAAATGCCCTAAAGAAGCTTTTAATTTTTCAACCACAAAAAGAGAATTGACCGCCTTATCATGAAGTGTTTGACTAATCGAATTGATATCTTTAATATCGAATGAAAAATCTGCTCCCAATCCGACGGTCGCATTGGATAATAGTTTAATGTGAGATAACAAATCTCCAAGTTTATATTCTAGTTCCGCTATTAAATCTTCGGAATAACCGAATTGTTGATTGTCTGAATCCATAAGCCTGTTTTTAATATTAAGTAATATTTCTATAAAGATATTATACTATCCTTTTAAGATAATGTCAACACTTTTTTTGTTGATTACAACCACCGATAAATATACTGTAATTATGGTTATCGTAAATTTATTTAGAGTTAAGTGGAATAAACGCTACACAAGAAAAGAAATTGCAGAGCTTACAGGAATAAGCCCATCAACAATCACAAAACTTTTAAAAGGTGAGCATGTTGATCTCAAGCTAAGTACGCTTGAAAAAATTGCGAAGTTCTTTAATTGCAGCGTTAAGGATATTTTAGAAGAAATTCCCGATTAAAAATTTCTTCAATTTTCCCTCAAACCGATTGAGTAAATCTCTCTCGGTTTATTTAATTTTGCTTAATTAGTAGAGCGCATCGTCTGACGCATTAAATTTATAGCCTTCGGTGAGTCTTACGCTAGAAGGTCGGTCGTTTTTGTGGAAAAGCAACGCAAACCACGCCCTGAACTTCGTTCGCTAATCATTTGTAATTGTTTCACCTAAAACAAGCAAACTCGCTTCTAAAGTTGTGAAACAAAACAATTCTTGCTCTCTACGTAAAGGGCGGTTAAAATAAAAATGCGACGATAGCGGAGTGAGCAATAATGGCAAGCGAAAGAACGACAAAGCCGTCTTTGTTTGAGCGTAGCGAGTTTGACGGCTTTTAACTTGAGCTTTGCTTATTATTAGCGAACGAAGCGTGTCGATGGTTTTGAGGCACTTTTTCCATAAAAAGTGCCCCCGTCCGAAGGACTTTAAAAATAGATTACTTTTTCGCTATCTGCGCAAGACTTGCCAAAGGCTTTTATAAATATAAAAATTTATCCATTTTTCTTGCTCTGTTTATTTAATTTTGTTAACTAAAGCCTTGATTATCGGTAAATTTTGTGATTATAATTAAATCGGAACGGGCAATTCCTCTTAAGCCTTGTTCAAGGATTGCCAAATACGGCGCGGCTGCAGTGTTTGACACATCCGTCGGTTAAAAGATTTCCAACATTAGGAAATCAAAGTTACTCGAAAATTAAGAAGGAAAAACAAAATGTTAAAAATTAGATTAAAAAGAATGGGTGCTAAGAAAAACCCTTCATACAGAGTTATCGTAATCAATTCAACAACAAAACGTGAAGGCAGACCGGTTCAAGAACTTGGCTACTACAATCCAAAAACTAAAGTTATGAAATTGGACAAAGTTGCTGCTCTTGATTGGGTTAAAAAAGGCGCTCAACCGACTGAAACCGTTGCTTATTTAATTAAAAACTGCAACGATGACGGCACTTTAAATTATCAGAAAAAAGAAGTTGTAAAACTTTCTAAAAAAGCACAGGCTAAAGCTCAAGCAGAAGCCGAAGCTAAAGCAAAAGCTGAAGAAGAAGCTAAAGCAGCCGCTGCTGCTGCAGCTGAAGCTCCTGCTGAAGCTTAATTGCTTTAATAAATTTTTAACAAGACAAAAGGACTTGATTAGTTTTGATCAAGTCCTTTTTGTATTAAAAATCCACCAAACATTTTTACAGTACATCTTTTAATGTCGATTATTTTCGCTTAAACAACTTAACTTCGTTTCACTAACACACGAAAAAAGACGGCTTTAAACCGTCTTTTTCTTGCTTATAACTTTATCTAAACTTCTTTATATTTACTTATTTCTTCAAAATAATGTTCCAAAGCAACATATCCTTTATAAATTTCATTTGAAACATTAGCATAACGATTTGAATCTATATATTTAAGTTCTTTCGCTCTTATTTCAAGTATAGAATCAGCATCATTCTTTAGCTTTACATCCTGAGAAGCTGACCACTTTTGAAGAAGAGTAAGTTCTTCGTACATTTGTTTTACGGTTGTATATTCAAGAATATTAAAATCATATTTAGCAAGCAAAGCTTTATCCGCATTTGAGATACGGCTATTAACCGCTTGAAATTTAAAAATACGCTTTACAATAGTGTAATTATCCGCGACTTTTCTGTGCGAATATGGAATTGCATTCTTCGCAAGCAACGCTGCATAAGAACGTGATGTAAAAGAATCGTCCTCTTTTGAAAACGCACTTTTTGAAGTTAAATCAAAATTAGATTTTTTATCTAGAATTTCTTCGATCATTTAATCCCCCGAATATTCTACAACCAGCACCGATATGCGATACTTCCTCTTAAGCGAATAATAAAATAAACATATTCTATTTTTAATACATTTTGTCAAATTTTTTACATAAATTAAAAAAGGGTAAACAAACACTTGTTCACCCTTTTAATTATTGTTTTATTTAATTCTAGTTAACCATCTGTTCCATTATTTCAAATGGTTTTTCAGCAACTTTCATAGTTTCTTCGTCGATAATACCACGCTTAAGTTCTGTGAAAGAAGCTTTTTTAGAATTGAATTTTTCTTTTAAAAATTCATAAGAAATTTTAGGATCACACTTGTCACCGCAAGTGAAAAGATCAACTGCCGCATAACCAAGTTCCGGCCAAGTGTGGATTGCAAGGTGGCTTTCTGAAATAATTACGACACCTGACACTCCGTATGGGGTAAACATATGGAAACATTTTTGGACAATAGTAGCACCACATTCAAGGGCGGCATCCACCATATATTTTTCTACTTTATCAATACTGTTTAATGTGTTTGGATCACATTCGAAAAATTCTGCTAAAACGTGTTGTCCTAAGTGGATTTCTTTTTTGCCGTTTTCCTTAAACGCTGTAAATGGTGATGTTATTGCCAATTCATGTGCCTCCTTTGTATAAATGTATATTTACTACCACACTGCAATTTGCCCAATGCAAATTTGCAATCAACATATTACTACAAAAAATTAAAAATTTGTATTTTTTACACTTTAAATTTATTTTTTTACAAAACTTCAAATTATCAACCCCTCAAATGCACTGATATTAATTATCTTTTTGGAGAACATTTATTAAGTTTTATTAATCATACATTTAGGATATTTTTATTATAGAATTAGCTTATGAATAATAAAATTTTAGTAATAGATGACGATAGTGCAATCAATGAGTTGATAAAGGTAAATTTAGAGCTTTGCGGATACAAAGTTGTGCAGGCATTCGATGGCACAAAAGGCTTTGCACTTTGCAAACAAGAAAAACCGAGTTTGGTGGTTTTAGACGTTATGATGCCGGAAGTGGACGGATTCACGGTTGCGCAAAGAATAAGAAAGAATGAAGACACCAAAAATATTCCAATATTAATGCTTACAGCACTTTCGCAAATTAACGATAAAGTGAAAGGTTTTAATATCGGAGTTGATGATTACCTTGTAAAACCTTTTGAAATGGAAGAACTTCAGGTTAGAGTGCGCGCACTTTTAAAACGCACAGATCAAATCCCTGAAAGTATTGCAACAAGAGAACTTCTTACTTTGGGTGAAATAACACTTCTTCCGGAAACTTACAGCGTCAAAATTAACGATAAAATTGCAAAATTAACCCCAATTGAATTTGATATTTTCAATCTTCTTTTTCAAAATCAAGGGAATATGGTTTCATCCTCTAAACTTTTGAAAGAAATTTGGGGTTACGCTCCGGACGATGATGTTGAAACTATTAGAGTTCATATTCGCCACCTTCGCTCAAAACTTGACAAAATTTCAAACGGTAAAAAGTACATCGAAACTATTTACGGCGGCGGTTATAAGCTAAACATCGAAGAATAATTTCATCTTATTTTTTTCATTAAAAAGCCCGTATAATACGGGCTTTTTATCATTTTAAAATCTTATAACGAAATACTATTTAAAACATGCAACCTTTTTCAAAAAAGCTTTGTAAACCTTCTGCAAATGATTTAAATACGTTATTTTGCGGCTCTGCAACATTTGAAAACTTTTTATTTAAACATATATAATCCTTATCAGATTGACCGAATAAACCTTCTAAAGTTTTATTATATGTCATTCTCATTCTTTGTTGTTTTACTAACTTTCCAACTCTTTTCAAGCCGGTTCTTCCTGTATGTAGATTTAATTCTATACTCATATTTTCTCCTTTCTAAAACTACACAAACAAGATAAAATCTGTAAAAAATATTTTTTGCTACTTTTCTTGTTCGTATCCAAAGTTTTTAAGCGAAGATTCTTTTTTACGCCAGTCCTTTTCAACTTTAACTTCAAGTCCCAGAAAAACTTTTTTCTCAACAATTTTTTCCAAATCCTGACGTGCTTCCATCCCTATTTTTTTGAGCATGGAACCGTTTTTACCGATTAAAATCCCCTTCTGGCTTTTGGTTTCACAAAAAATTGTTGCTCTAATACGGTCGATTTCATCTTCTTCCTGATATTGTTCGACTTTCACAGCCACAGAATGCGGAATTTCGTCAGAAGTGTTCAGAAGAATTTTTTCTCTGACAATTTCTTCCGTCACAGAGCGCATAGTTTCTTCCGTCACAACGTCCTCCGGATACAAAAGTTCACCTTGAGGAAGTTTTTTGTAAATTTCGCTTATCAAAGTATCAATATTACGTCCTGTTTTAGCCGAAACCCTTACAACAGGCAAATTTTTGTTGAATAGAGTCTTATAGGAAAGCAGATTTTCTTCAACCTTTTCGGGCTTTTTTAATTTGTCGACTTTGTTCATCACGATAATTACGGGAGTTTCTGTTTCCAGAATATTCTGTGCAATCCACCTGTCGCCTTTTCCGGCGGGTTCTGAACCGTCTACCAGAAACAAAATCACATCCGCATCCGGAACAGCAACTTTTGCTTCGTCAAGAAGAAATTCGCCCAATTTATTCAAAGGTTTGTGAACGCCTGGAGTATCCACAAAAACAATTTGACCTTTTTCTGTTGTGTAAATACCTTTTATTCTTTTTCTTGTAGTCTGTGCCTTATCTGTAGTAATTACAATTTTCTGCCCTAAAATACAATTTAAAAGGGTAGACTTGCCGACATTTGGGCGTCCTATTATTGCTGTAAATCCGCTTTTCATGTTTACAATCTTAACACAAAAGTATCAATTTTTTAATATACTAGCAATTTTTTTTATGTCAATGTATTATATAAATATATAGTGGTAGGTAATGTAACGGGAAAAATATGATTAAAAACTCCGAAAAACTCGGTCTTATTTTATTATTGTGCCTTAGCTTAACTAATATATCAAGCGGGCCCGCATTAGCAGATAATACACTTAATCAAGTAGACATCAGAAAAAATTCAACAGATGGACTTGAATTCACTTTGTATACCTCAAGCCCTTATGCTGATAATGTTGTTGTTACCAAAAAATCAGACAACAAATACGTAATATTGATGCCAAATGTAAACAACGCATCAACCGCAAAACCTGATTTCGGTTATGCAAAAGATGTAGTAACAGATGTTGACGTCAGGGCAATTAACGATGGCGCAGGCGGATACACAAAAGTAACGGTCATTACAAACCGTCCCGTTAATATAAAAACAAATACCGCAAATACATCCCCCGTAACTCAAGAACAAAAAGAATATCGTGCTCTTATTGCACAGAAAAAAACTTCTGTGCAAACTCCGGCACCTAATACAACTCAACAGAAATCTGCAGGATTTAAATTACCGGAAATTCAGCCTACTAAAACAGCTCAAGATATAGCAGCATCCAAAACTACTAAAAAGACAGCCGAAAATACTGCTAAAACCGTAACTAAACCCGCAGTATCTAAAATCGCGTCTTCCGCAAATTCTCAGGATTCAAATATAAAGAAAGTTTCTACCACAAAAACAGAACCCGTAAAACAAAAAGCGGAACAAAAACCAACAACAAATACAGAACAAACATTAAATAAAAATACAGACGCCCCAAAAACCAAAATTTCTGAAAATAACCAAAAGATATTAAGTTCAACCGCAGAAAATATTGGAAAATCACTAGATGTTGCAATACAAATACCGTCACCACAAGCGGAAACCACTGAAACTTCTTCAAATATCGGTCAATCAGCAGGTATTTTTATCTCAAAATTAATTCACAAAATGCCGCAAAATTTGCCTGTTACTTTGGTTTTAGTTTTAGTACCGTTATTCTGCCTAATATCTTTGTTCAACCTTATAAGAAATTCATTAATTCGATCTCAGGCACTAAAAGCATCATTTCTTAACAATATTGCCAAAAGAAGAAAACCAATTCAAAATTATGATAACATAATTAACAATGAAAACTTAAGCTGGCAAGAAAAATATCAGCAATATATGGATGTTTCCGGAGAAAGAATAGAAGCAATGAACAAAGCCCAAGAAGCTCAAAACGAAAAATATACTTTTATTACAAAGCCAGATGCAATAGAAGAAGTACAACAAAATCAGGGAACTTACCAAACAATTCAGCAGCCAGAATCGCAATCAAATATGCAGCCAAAAGTTGCAGCATCAAAACCAACAAAACCGGAACCAAAAGCAGCTCAGTCTAAATTTGTTACAAATTCACGTCTTGAAAAATTAGAAAGACTGCTTCACATATCTCCGAATAAAGAAAAAACTCAAATTGAAAATGACATAATTGAAACAGAAAATATACCACTTTCAATTGAAAATGATAACAATATTCAACTCGTACAACCGACAGTTTCGGAAGATAATGCAATAAACGAAAGTATAAAACCAATAAAATTAAAAGCATTTGCGGAGAAAGATACCCTTGAAGAAACACGCAGAAACAAACGAATTAAACACAGACGTATTCAAATTGAACTTCCCCAAGAAGGACCTCACATAAATCTTGGAGATTCAGAACTTCACACAAATCATAGAATGTTTAAAAATGCCAACCTCAGCGTTTCAGATTTAATTGCAACAAACAACAAATTTTTAAACAAACCGGAATTCAAAGAAGACAAAAACGACTACGAAGTAATTTCCGTTGATGAATATTTTAACATTATGGATAATGACAAATCAAAAGTTACAAGCTCATTATCAGATGTCGTAGCAAACAGTCTTGCAAGCATAAAACCATCACATACACAAAATACAAAAACATCAAATATTACAAATCCGATTACAAAAAACCAAAACGAAACAAAAGCAGATTATCTAAGCGGTTTAATAGTAAAATCAGGTTTCAACATTGATGCAAATCGAGGATTTTATCTTGTGTCACTTGACGGCAAATCTGCAGTTGTAGGCAGAATAGGAGAAGAAGTTTTTGTCTTGAAAAAATTTGACAGAAACATAGACAAACCGCTTCAGGTAAGAATGGACAACCCGAATGTTTATATGGTTAAAGCAGACAACTTCAAATCTCTGGTAGAAGTCGGACAAAACAATATGGGTGTTTTAATAGAATTATAGAGAAATAAAAAGCGGGTGCAAAATAAAACCCGCTTTTTTAAATTTTAAACAGGAAAACTAATGAGAAAAGCGATTAGAGCATTATTTACAGGAGCGCTTTTAATTATATTACTAAGCGGCTGCACCCCAAAAGATACAAGAACACATTTGCAATTTTCCAGCTGGGGGTCAAAATCAGAAATTGAGATTTTGGAACCGATTCTTGAGGAATTTGAAAAAGAAAATCCTGAAATAAAAATTGATTTTATGCATATTCCTCAAAATTATTTTCAAAAACTTCACCTGTTATTTGCCTCAAACACAGCACCTGATGTAATTTTTATAAACAATCTTTACTTGCCGATATATGCAGATGCAGGAAAACTTGAAGATCTAACAGATTACAACCTTACAGATGATGATTTTTACCCGAAAGCAACGGAAGCTTTAAGCCGTAACGGAAAAATTTACGGGATACCAAGGGACGTATCTAATCTTGTAATCTTTTATAACAAAGAAATTTTTGACAAAAACCACCTACCCTACCCAAATGCCAATACAACAATTGCCGAATTTTTGGAGCTTGCCCAAAAAACAACAGATAAAGCAAATGGTATTTATGGAATAAGTTTTGAAGAAGATCCACTGTTCTATCTTCCCTATCTAATGAGTGAAGGCGGGGGACTTTTAGCTGATGACGGACAAACAGAAATTCTTGAAACAACACCTAGCCAAAGTGCAATAAGCTTTTACTCCGATTTAAGAAACAAATACCACGTAGCACCTAAAAAAAGTGAAAGTGCAAGCCTGACAATGGCTCAAATGTTTTTGCAAGGCAAACTTGCAATGCACTTAACCGGAAGATGGCTTGTGCCAAAATATAGAGAAAGTGCAGAATTTGACTGGGATATAGCACAGTTTCCAAAGGGAACTAAAGGAAGTATAGTTCCTCTTGATGCTTCAGGCTGGGCAATTTCAAAGGATTCAAAGCACAAAACAGAAGCCGCAAAATTAATTAAATTTCTTTCTTCAAAAGAAAGTCTTGAAAAATTTTCTCAAAGCGGTTTAATAGTTCCAGCAAGAAAATCCTCAGCAAATTCGCCAAGCTTTTTAGACGGAAAAAAGCCGGAAAATGCAAAAGTTTTTCTTCAAGTTATAAACACCTCAAAACCGACACCCGTAAACAGAAATTATAACGAAATTCTTGATAGAACGAAACAAAAATTAGAGAAAAATTTTAACGAAAAACTTTAATTCATGTTAAAATCAGATTATGAAAGAATATGATTTATACATAGTGCCGACGCCAATCGGGAATCTTGGTGACATAACCTTAAGAGCAATCGAAGTATTGAAAGCTGTTGACATAATAGCTTGCGAAGATATGCGTGTAACTCAAAAGCTTCTAAATCACTATGAAATAAAAACCAAATGTGTTTCATATCACAAATTTAATGAAAAAGAGCGACTAAATTTTTTCAAAGAACAATTAACTCAAGGTAAAAAAATTGCACTTGTATCAGATGCCGGAACCCCTTTATTTTGTGATCCCGGAGCCGTTTTGGTAGAAGAATTAAGGAAAGAAAATTATACAATAACTTCACTTGCAGGAGCGAATGCCGTTGCAACATTTCTATCTCAAAATGCACGAGAAGGAGAAGATTTTTATTTTGCGGGATTTTTACCGAAATCAGACACACAAATTGAAAATATTTTGCAAAAATACAAAGAAACAAACCTTGTATTTTACGAAAGCCCGAACCGATTAAATAACACCCTTGAAGTAATAAAAAAAGCAAGAAACAATCCACAAGTTTCAATCGGTCGCGAACTCACAAAAATATTTGAAGAAATAACCGCAGGCAGTGCAGAAGAAGTTATAAATCATTTCAAAACAAATCCGCTAAAAGGTGAAATTGTCGGCATGGTTTTTGCAAAAAAACAAAAACATGATATAGAAATTTTTGATGAAAAAATAAAAAAATTAAAAAATAAAAATTTTAGTGCAAAAGATATTTCAATAATTCTTTCCGAATTATACGGAGCAGGCAAAAACGAAATCTACAAAAGGGTTTTAGACATATAAACAAATGTTTCGGAACTTAATAATAAAATTAGCACTTTTAGAAGTTTATGCTATAATGTAATTATTATAAGAGAAGATTTGAGGACTCTGATTTTTTGAAATCAAAGAATATCATATATCCAATAATAATATCATTATCATTAATGACATTATATCCGTTAACAAGTGTTGGGGCTGACAGTCTATGGGATTACAACTCCATGGACACAACGGGAAGTGAGATGGCTGAAAGATATGTATACGAGCAACAGCCGGAACTTTCTGCTACAGAAAAAACAACCCATAAAGAAACCCGACGAGAAAGAAAAAATAGACTAAAAAAAGAAAAACAAGCAAAAGATTCAGTCTTAACGACAGAAGAAAATCAAGCTATCAACGAAGCTGCCCCAACTTTTGAAACATCCGAAAAACAAGGGAATTGGTTTACAAATATTTTTCACAGAAACAAAAAGAACAATGAACTTCAATCTGAAGAAGAAATTGAACTTCAAACTGTTCCAACATCCGATACAACAGATACAAGCAAAGAATATTCAGATAATGAAAAAGAGCCTAATTTAAATTACGGTTTCAGCCAGTACGAGGACAATGAAACACCAGCTGTATCAAGGGGCACAACACGCAGTGACAAATATATTAAAGATATTGAAATTCACGGAGCGAATGTAATATCTCCAGAACTTATCTTACAGCAGGTAAAACAGAAAAAAGGCCAGATATACAGCAGAGAAACAGTTCAGGAAGATTTAAGAAACATCTATCAAATGGGTTATTTCAGTGAAAAGATGAGAGCCATACCTGTAAACAACCCGGACGGAACGATTACTCTTAAAATCATTTTGGAAGAGAATGCACCTGTAACCGATTTTACGATAGAAGGTAACACAGTTGTATCAAATGAAGAAATTCTTTCATACCTGATAGATATGAAAGGGAAACCTCAAAATATTGCAAAACTTAATGAAGCAATAGAAAAGATTCAAATGTGTTATGCATCAAAAGGTTACATACTTGCGCGTATAGATTCTGTAACTGATGATCCGGACGGAACAATAAACATAAGCATAAAAGAAGGTACAATAAACCGAATTTTAATAGCCGGAAACGAAAAGACTAAAGATTTTGTAATTGAAAGAAACGTGCTTTCAGAACCTGGCATGGTTTATAATGAGAACATTTTGAAAGAAGATATTGTAAGACTTTATGCATCACAAGCCTTCAAAGATGTAACAAGAGAAATAACACCTTGTGAAGACATGCCAGACACCTATGATATTACAATTAATGTTCAAGAACAGAGAACCGCAAATATATCAATAGGTGGTGGTCTTGATACAGTAACAGGTGTATTCGGATCACTTGGTATAGCTGACAACAACTTCAGAGGCCGCAACCAAAGAGTTTCGTTAAACGGACTTGTAGGTTCAGGTGTAATCTTAAACGATGCATCAATAATGCGAAGAATGAACCTTCAAGTTGAGTTAAGTTTCTTTGAACCATATTTCTTTAATGCCGATACATCATTGATGAGCAAATTATTTTACAGAGATTTCGGCAGCTATCAGGTTCCGCTTGCAATTGAACGCAGAGTTGGGGGCGAGATTACGGTTGCACACAGGGTAAAACGCAACAGACATCTTACATCAACATTCTCACTTGGCGTCGAAAATATTGACGTAAGCGAAGGTGATTTCAATAAAATTGCAAGTTTGTACCAAAAATATAATATTCCAATCGAAGAACGTGCAAAGCAACTTGACGGCGGATTATTTATGTCATTAAGTCCTGCCCTTATCTTTGACACAAGAGAAGGCGGAACAGTTACAAGAAAAGGTACTATCGCAAGCTTAAGATTTGATGAAGAAATAGGACTTATAGATTTTGGCAAAACCCACGGAAAGTTAACCGGATCATTCAAGCATTACATACCGATGGGTAAAAAATCATCATTATCATTCACAGTTAAAGGTGGCGGTAGAATTCACGGAGATGATATGCCAGAGGTAATGATGTACAGATTAGGTGGTCCATACACAATCAGAGGCTTCAAGATGAGCGGAGTTGGTACTGGTGAATCGTTCATTATGGGTTCAGCAGAATTTGCAACACCAATTCCATTTTTGGACAGAACAAGACTTGCAAGAAAAGTTAATTTCTTAAACAATATCAGATTTACAGTATGGGCTGATGCAGGTAAAATATTTAACCCAACAATTACAAACACACTATACGACAGACCTCTTGAAGCAATATCAGCCGGTGTAGGTTTGAAATTGTACATACCTGGAATGGGACCATTATCAATTGACTACGGTATTCCGTTCACCAATCCTGGATCAAACGGAAATCCGAACGGATACTTTACTTTTGGTGTAGGTGATTTAATATATTAGAAAGGACGACATAAGGAGGTAATATGAAAAAAAATCTTGCATTAGCAGCATTGGTTTTAATGATGTGCGGTTTAAGCAGCAAAGCAATTGCGGGCGGAGTTGGTTATATTAATTATACAAAAGTTCAAGAAAATTATGCGTTTGCACAATCTGCTGTAAAAGAACTTGATGCAAAACGTCTAGAACTTCAACAGTATATGGTAGACAAAGAAAAACAATACAAAGCATTAGATACACCACTAAAAAAACAGAATTTTGAAGATGCAACAGCAAGAGAATTTAATGCAAAACAAGAAGCCTTAATGAAACTTCAAGCACAAAAAGGCGAGCAGGTTTACAACAAAATTCAAGCAGCAGCAAAACAAGTACTTGTAGAACAAAAACTTGATGCAATACTTGATTACAATGCAGTATTTATTGGTGGAGTTGATATAACAGATCAAGTTATACAAAAACTAAAAACAATGCCTTAAGAGGTAAAATATTGAAAGGATAAAAAATGAAATATTCACAGAATGGCGAACAATATCATATTGGCTTAAAAGAAGGCGATGCAGGGAAATATGTAATCTTACCTGGAGATCCGAAAAGATGCCAAAAGATTGCCGAATATTTCGATGATGCGAAATTAATAGCTGACAGAAGAGAATACACTACATATACCGGCTATCTTGACGGTGAAAAAGTAACGGTAACTTCAACCGGTATAGGCGGTCCTTCAGCATCAATTGCATTAGAAGAACTTGTAAAAGTTGGAGCAGAGAAATTTATCAGAGTCGGAACCTGTGGCGGGATAGATATTGATGTCAAAGGCGGCGATATAGTAGTTGCAACGGGAGCCGTTCGAATGGAAGGGACTTCAAAAGAGTATGCACCGATAGAATTTCCTGCTGTAGCAGATCTTGATATTACAAATGCACTTGTAGAAGCTTGCAAAAAATTAAACAATGATTACCATGCCGGAATCGTACAGTGCAAAGATTCATTCTATGGACAGCACAGTCCGGAGAAGTCGCCCGTAAGTTACGAACTTATTAACAAATGGGAAGCTTGGAAACGACTAGGCTGCAAAGCCTCCGAGATGGAGTCAGCCGCACTTTTTGTTGTTGCAAGCGCATTGAAAGTCAAGGTAGGCTCTGTATTTTTGACCGTAGCAAATCAAGAAAGAGAAAAAGCGGGTTTAGAAAATCCTGTTTTTCATGACACAGACAAAGCAATAAAAACAGCAATCGAAGCTTTAAGAATTTTAATCAAAAAAGACAAAAATCAGGAGTAAGATATGTTTAACAAAAAGATGCAGTACATAATAAAAACCTGTTCGGGTGACAACATGCAAGAGCTTCAAAATCTTTTAAATGAAATGTCAATGAATGGTTGGGAACTTTACAGCATGAATGAAACAGAAACCGATGAAGGTATAAAGTTCAACTGCATTTTTATGAGCGAATCAACTCAGGAAGAAGATAATGTAACTTCAGATGTCATAAACATTTCGACCTTCAAAAGCCAGATGGAAAAAATGCTGTCTCCAAAGCTTTCGCCATACGAAGCCTGCCTTGATATTCAGTCAAAGATTAAAAGCCAGCAGAATAAAATTTCTAAAATTAAAACAGAATTAGAAAAAGAAGCTCCGGCATCAGTGAACCGCAAAAAATTAAATGATAAAATTTCGGCAAATCTGAAAGAGTTGGATGACTTAAAAATAAAACTTGCCAAAACGACTTCACCTGATGTAATGTTTGAAAAACTTACGGAAGAAAAACTTGCGATTTATTTAAGTGAAGAACTTATTGAATATGTAGAAAACGAATCTGAAAACACGCAAGAAACACTTCTGGCTGAAACTGTAAAAGTAAGACTAAATTTAACAGAAGAACTTGGTTATATAATTCCAAAAGTAGTTTTTCAAGATGATGAAAATTTAAATCCTTATGAATTTGCAATAAAAATTCGAGGAATGGAAGTATATAGAGCATGTGTTTATCCGAATTATACGATGTATTTTGCAGACGACTTGCATTTGGAAAACAAGATTAAAAATTCAATATATGACACGGATTTAATAACAGGCAAAAAGACAGTATGGATAGAAAAAAGTAAGACAAAAGACTTTTGGGAAAAAGGGATTAACGGAGCTGAATACATAGCAAGAGCGCTGGAATATGTTGCTGTAAAATATGTAGATGAACTTCTTGATTATTCTGACATTGAAAAATACATTGATGTTGTAAGCAGACACAATGAGTTTTTGGTAGCGAATTTAATTCCAGATTTTATGACCCTTTCGGATTTGAAATTTATACTAACAAGCCTAATAAAAGAGCGAGTTTCAATAAAAGATATCAATTATCTGTTTGAAAAAATGAACGATTACGCAGAGCAGGGAGCAAAATCAGATTTATTAAAGAAAGTTCGCCTATCGCTATCCAGAAGGATTTGCGCAAACTATGCAAACGAAAACGGAATAATAAGTTTAATAGAAATTTCAGACAAAACTCTTGATGCATTCATGCCGGGATTTGAGGAAGATGATGATTTTATAATCAAAATTGACGGTGATTATGCGGAAAAATTAGCAAATAAAATAGCTAAAAAAGCATCTCAATTAGGGTTAGAAGAGATAAAAATCCTTGTACCGATGGAATTAAGACATTTATTTTTCACGCTTTTATCGAACTATCTAAATAATATAGTTGTACTTACCCGTGAAGAAATCGGATGCAATTTTGGGATAGAAATTGTTGCGAATATTTAATATTTTTTTATACACTAGCAAAAAAAAATATTGACGGATTTTAGAAGAGTATGCGCGTAACAGGAATAAACAGTCAAATACACAGCCAATCAACAACCTTTGGCAGACGTCCGAGAAAAGACGAAGAGGCAGACCTTCAAAAAACAATGGAAGAAGGATTTAAAGCTGCCGGAGTTAAAGAGCGCTTAGCAATCACACACGGATCAGTATTTCCTGCTGTTGGCAGAGATTCTTTTATCGGCTCTCCTTACGGTGAAGGAGCCGCAGAATGGATAAAATTTTTAAAATTATACGGTTTTAACGGAAACCAATTAGGTCCGACAGGCATGATTTTGTATGATGACAAAAATTATTCACCATACAATGCTTCAGCCCTTAACGAAAACATTTTATTCATAGACCTTAAACCACTAACAACCGAGAAGTACGGAAAAATTTTATCGGAAGAAAGCTATAAAAATTTAACAATTCCAGCAGAAGCAAATGACAAAGATTATAGATTTACAGACTTTTCTGAAGCAAAAATTGTATATTATCGCGCACTAACAGAAAGCTACAAAACATTTAAATCAAACCTTGCAAAAGGTCAGCCTGAAGCAATCCAATTAAACAAAGAATTTGAAGCTTTTTTGGCTAAAAAAGGCAAACAAACAGAAGAAGAAGGAATTTATCGAGTATTATCGACATTATATGGCGACGAAGATTGCGACAATTGGGAAAAACAAGATTCTGACCTTATGGTAAATCTACGAAAAGAAAATCCTTCTGCAATAAAACATTATGCATCTTTGAAAAAAAGATTTAAAAACGCAATTGAACAATATCAATTTGAACAGTTTATTGTAACAAAACAAATAAAAGAGAATAAAGAATTCAGAGATAAAATAGGATTCAAATACAATTCTGACTTATTGGTCGGAAACTCTAAAATGGATTACTGGCGTTATAAGGAAGCGTTTTTAAAAGGCTATTATATGGGCGCCCCGGAATGGGATCCAAACAGAGCACACCAAACTTGGGGTGTTAACGTATTAAATCCGCGAATGCTATATATCGGAGAAAACGAATTAAATATCGGCGGACAATTTTTAAAAGAAAAAATAAAACACGCATTAGAGAACTGTGAAAACACTCGAATAGACCATGCTATGGGATTAATTGAGCCATTTGTGTATCGTGGAGATTCAGTAGAATATGACGAAAACGGCAAACAGATTAAAGACAAATTATACGGCAGATTCATGTCGCGACTATTTGACGAAAACGGCGCTCCAATGGATACACATTTCGATTATCCAAGAATATTAGAAAGAATTGTATTTCCAACATTAAAAGAAGAACGCGGACTAGAACAAAACGACCCTGTTTGGGAACATATATGTTGTGAACCCGCATTATTCAAAGATATTTATTATGGAAAACACCACTTGCCACAGCTAATTATGCTTGATTATGCAAGAGCCAAAGACTTCATTGGCAACGACAGCAATTGGTATCTGCTAGGCTCACACGACTCAATTCCTATACTAAGCTTGTTGAAAGATAACGGAGACAATTTAAGAAATCATAAAGCATGGAATGCATTGTATTTAGCAGGCTACTTAAATCAAGATCCCCAAAGGGTTAAAGAAAGTTCAGAATTTTGCAACAAGATATCTGACATAAAAGATGGCAAACCCAAAACAGGTGATGAGCTGGAAAAAGCCGATAAAGCAATCGTAGATGCAAAATTTGCAGAATTAATGACGAAAGAAAAAATTCAAATATCATTTGCAGATATTTTAGGCTTAACAGAAACAGGACTTTCATACAACATCGGCGGAAGCGCAAACAAGATTAACTGGCGAGAAAGAATAGCACCTGATTTTCTTGACAAATATTATGAAAATCTATCCAGTGATAATCCAACAGCATTGAACATGCCTGAAATATTAAAAACAGCAGTACAAGCATCAATAGACGGCAAGCTTGTCGCATATATGGATTCAGTAAAAAATGATGCTGATAAAGATCAAAAAATCAAGCAAAAGCGCGAAGAGCTTTACAATCAATACGGATATCTGCTTGACAAGCTACAACACTATGCAGATATTTTAAAAGAAAAAGAATAATAAAAGTTATAAATAAAATACGAGGGGCGAATGTTTTGTAACATTCGCCCCTAATTAATTTCGAAAAACTTACTAAACCAATAATTAATCTCTATGTGTACCGATTTGATAGCCCGGGACACATAAGAATGCCGGCACCGTTCTGGTAATTGCAGTCGACAATGGAGATTTTTTAGCCATTAAAGTAATAGCCATACTCAAATCATCAACGTGCGGAGCAAAATCAGTTTTCTTAATTTTCCTATCAACATGTTTATGATAAACTTTTTCGTTAATAAAATTAGAAAGCCTGTTACCACCAACGATACCCGCAACCAAAGCTGCCGCAGTAATAGCCGCAGATGGAATAACTTTCAAAAACTTATTAAACACTTTAGCCGGTTTAGCCGTTGCATTTGCAATCTGTGGAACTTTACTCAAAATTTGAGATTGATACTTTTTATATAACATTGAAGCGCCACCTACACAAATAACAGGGACAAGCACATTTCCCAAAATTTGGTTTACAGTTTCTCTAACTTTACTTTTGAAATGTTTTTTATCATCAAACACTGCCCCACCGACAAGCCCTCCGGCAGCAGAACCTGATGCAAGCATCAAAATTTGAGGAGCTTCAATTTCCATCAATTTAGCATTCGGTTGTTTTTTGCTAAATATTTTTAACATAGCCCAATCTTTCGGACTTTGCGAAAAAATAACTTTAGGATTTAAAGAAAATCCCTGTTTTTTAGCGACTACAGCAGACATTACACCAACACCTGCCATTGACGAAAGCAAAACACCAGTTTTGTTAAGCGGTTGCTCACGTCTTGAATAATCGTTATTTTTACTTTTTTTAGAAGTAAAAGAGGCATCAAAATTATTGTATTTAGATTCCGTATTTATATTTAAAATTTGACTAACGGGCATTATAAACCACCTTCTTACGCTTTTTAGAAAATCTGTAAAAAAATTTTCTTGCCAGTTATATTATAAAAATTAACAAAACTTTAAATCAATAGTGTAACAAAGTATTAAATAAGATAATTAATCTGGCAAAAAAAAAATTTCAGGAATATTATAAAATTTGACAGGAAACTATTAAATATGGTTACAACAATAACCCCAAACCCAATAAAAACTCAATATACACCGCGACATTTTGTAAAAAGTATGGCAAGTCGAGGACTTGCACCGCTAATATTACTTGAAGCCTGCGTTGAAATTGGTAGAACCTACCAAGCCTACAAAAGAGGAGGTTTTGACGAAGGCAGAGAACGTATTACTGAAGAAATGATCGGAGCATTATTCTGGTTTAGCGGGGTTAAAAGTTTCAACAAACTTATCGACCACTTTGTCGGCAAAAAGATGTTAAAACTACCTGACACAAACTTTGATGTCGGAAAAGATTCAATACATAATCCTTTAAAAAATTACCTTAAAAAATACAACATTTCAGAAAAGAAAATTGCGAACTTTAAGTTTGCCAAAGTTGCAAGCAGCATAATTTTAGCAAACTGTCTGGTAGGCTTCCTCGTTCCTAAATTAAACCAATCAATAACCAACTACTTTAGACGTAACAGGAAAAACCAGCAAGCCGAACAGCCACAAAATAACATTCCAACAATCCAAACAAATTACACTCGTCCACAAATGAGTGAATTTCTAAATAAAACAAATAAACAACAAGAAAAGAAAATGGCGGCATTTAATGGCTTGAATGGCACACAAACACTGCTTACACTTGCTAACCATTTTGAAAACGATGCAAAATACCAACTTCTATCGACCGATGTCGGAATTGCTGGCGGTAGAACAATAATGGCAAGAAATAATAATGAAAGAAGAGAAATTCTTATTCGCGATTTATCGTCGATTTATTTCTATATGTTTAATATGCCAAACATAAACAGATGGTTAAACATGATAGAAGACGGCAGAAAAACAAGACTTGATCCGGTATCAGCAAAATATGCAACGGATGAAATGTCCAAACTTCTGAAAGCTAACAACGGCAAAATGAGTGTAGAAGAATTTAAAAAGCAGGTATTCGGAACTGGCAGCACTGATTTCCTTAACAACGCAGAACTTAAAGGAAAATTCTTCGGTAAAGACAAAGATGCAATTAAATTGGACGATTTTCTATCCATACTTAAAAACAACACCACAAATGATGATTACACAAGATTATCAAATGTGGCAAAAGAAATGTCCAAACTTCAGCCTGAAATCGAAGGAATCGGATATCTTTCTAAGAGTCAAGTTGAAAGTATCCTCAAAGGCGGCAAATTTAACTCACCTGAATTTCTCGATAACTTACTTGAAATTGCAACCAGAGAGGATATTCCGTTTGCTAAAACCGCCCAGTCAAACAGAAAAAATCCACTCAAATTTATTGCACAGGCTGAACTTGACGGAATCAAAGATGATGCTGTTGCCTACATCAATGATATTATCAAACGCGCAAAAGGCGGCATGATAACAGAAGATGTTCTTAAAAATGCCAGCCGTATGAACTTTATTAAAAACTCAATAAACTGGGGCACTGGTTTTGTAATTTCAGCAGCATTCTTGTCAACATTTATTCCTAAAATTCAATACTGGGTAACTAAAAAAATAACTGGAGAAAACGCATTTCCAGGTACAACAGATTATTCCCAAAATAAAAACCAACAACAAACAAAAGCTTAAAATAACAAGGAAATTTTCCGACTATGCTCTTGTAAATAAACTTTGAGCATGCGATAATTTTGTTGGAAAGGCAAGAAATGTCAAACGTTTTAGTTTATACATTAGACGGAAAAATTTATATAAATCTAACCAATCGCTGTACAAATGAATGTATTTTTTGTTTAAGAAAAGACAAAAGCGATGTAAAGGGACAAGAATTATGGTTAGATGACGAAAATTCAACAGCCTCGGATGTAATAGAACAATTTGAAAAAATTTACCCGACAACTCCATCAGAAGAAATTATCTTTTGCGGTTATGGCGAGCCGATGTTGAAGTTTGAAGAATTAAAAGAAGTTGCTAAATACCTTAAAGCCAAACTTCCAAACTCTAAAATAAGAGTAAACACAAACGGACACGCCAATTTTGTATATAAAAAGAATGTTGTTCCAGAACTTAAAGGGCTTGTGGATGAGTTTTCGGTAAGCCTTAACGGAGCGACAAAAGAAGAATATAACGAGCTTTCACAACCAAAATTTGAAGAAGCTTATGAAGAAGTTAAGAAATTCATAAAAGCATGCGCCGATGAAAACATTTCGGTTGTCGCAAGTGTGGTTGAAGGCTACAAAGGCCGCCACCTTGATCTTGAAAAATGCGAACAAATTGCAACAGATCTTGGTGCAAAATTTAGAGTGAGAGAGTGGATTGTAAACGGATATTAGTAATTGAAAGGAAAAAATATGCAGGTACAAAATATCAAAAATTCACAATATAATTCACAAAACTTCCAAGGTCGAATTGACATAATCCCCGGAGATTTAAGTTACGAACCGGCAAAATATGTTAGAAAAGCCTACAATGCTATGGAAAATCTGATTAAAGACAAACCATACAACCTATATATCAGACAAAATCATAAACAAAACAATGTATCTCTTATAGTTCAAACAGAAGATCAATTCATAAAAAACAAAGGACTCAGAACAGAAGGAATTGTTTCTTCAAATATGGATATGTATGAGGAACTGGCTAATCACTTGGTAAATGTGCATGACCAAAAAATTAAAAACCAACCGAAACCATTAAGCCAGAAACTCAAAGCTGGTTTAAATGTAGTTTGGCACAAATTTTTAAAAGCATTTGAAATAGAAGAGTAATTAAATAAACACAATAGAACTTAAAACTTACGAAGAAAGGACGTAAAAAGATGAGCATTTTAGACAAAATCATGAAACCGAAATCAATTGCGGTTATCGGTGCGTCAACAAAAGAACACACAATCGGATCAGATATTATGAAAAGATTGCAGGAATACAAATTTAACGGAAAAATATACCCTGTAAACCCGAAAGGTGGAATAATAGAAGGTCTTCAAGCATATCCAAGCATTTTAGATGTCCCAGGAGAAGTTGACCTTGCATTAATCGTTGTAAACTCAAAATTTGTACTTGCAACAATTGACCAATGCCACGAAAAGGGAATCAAAGGTTTATGCATAATTACAGCAGGCTTCAAAGAAACAGGTAAAGAAGGTGCTGAACTTGAAAAACAATTAGTTGAAAAAATTAAAGAATACGGTATGAGATGCGTAGGTCCAAACTGCTTGGGCGTTGTAAACACAAATCCTGACGTAAGAATGGACGGATGTTTTGCAGAAAGTCTTCCAGAAAGAGGAAATATCGGTTTCGTATCTCAATCAGGAGCTTTAGGCGGCGGTATTTTAAACATCTTAAAAGACCTTAACCTTGGTTTTGCACAATTCATTTCAATCGGTAACCAAGCTGATGTAAATGCTGAAACAGCAATTGAATACTGGGAAAATGATGACGATGTTAAACAGATTCTACTTTATATGGAATCAATTCAAAACCCTGCAAACTTCAGAAAATTAGCATCTAGAGTTTCTAAAAAGAAACCTATTTTAGCTTTAAAATCAGGACGTTCAGCAGCAGGTGCATCAGCAGCATCATCACACACAGGTTCATTAGCTGGAGCAGACAAAGCTGCAGCAGCATTACTTAATCAATCAGGTGTCATAAGAGAATTTTCACTACAAAACCTGTTTGAAACAGCAAAAGTTTTTGCAAACTGCCCTATTCCGAAAGGCGACAGAGTAGCAATTATCACAAACTCAGGCGGTCCTGGAATTATGGCAACAGATGCAGTTTGCGAATACGGTATGCAAATGGCTAAAATTTCAGAAGAAACAAAAGAAAAATTAAGAAGTTTCTTACCAGCAGCAGCATCAGTTAAAAACCCGATAGATATGATAGCTTCAGCTCCTATCGAACACTACAAACAAACATTAGAAACAGTTATTGCCGATGAAAATGTAGATATGATTATAACAATCTATCTTCCGTTCCTTGGCTTGAAGGATATTGATGTTGCAGAAGCTTTGATGGAAATTAAAGCTAAAAATCCGCAAAAACCTGTTATCGGTGTATTTATGACAAAGAACGAATTCTTCACAAAACTTTCAGATATGAACGTTAATATGCCGTTCTTTATGTACGCAGAACAAGCAGCAGACGGTTTGAACAGATTAAATCAACAAAGACTCTGGATGGAAAGACCGGAAGGTAAAATTCCATGCTACGACGTTGACAGAGCTAAAGTTGAAAGCATAATCAAAAACGCACTAGCTGAAGATCGTGCACAACTTACAACATTAGAATCAATCGACGTACTTCAGGCATACGGAATCCGTGCTTGCAAATACGGTCTTGCGACTAACGAAGAAGAAGTTGTAGAACTAGGAAATTCAATCGGATATCCAGTTGTAATGAAGATGACTTCAAAAACAACATCACACAAGACAGACGTTGGCGGTGTTGTTGTAAACATCAAGTCTGAAGAACAATTGAGAAAAGAATACAAAGGCCTATTAGAAAGACTTGAAGCAAAAGGATTGCTTGAAGGTCTTGAAGGTGTAATCATTCAGGAAATGGTAAAAGGTAACCGTGAAATGGTTTGCGGTATTGCAACAGATCCACAATACGGACCGATGATGATGTTTGGTTTAGGCGGTGTATTTGTTGAAGTTATGAAAGACGTAACCTTCAGAATTGCGCCATTAACAGATGTTGACGCTGCAGAAATGATTAAATCCGTAAAAGCATACAAACTTCTTGAAGGCGCAAGAGGTACAAAACCGGCTCAAATCGACCAAATTCAAGAAACATTACTCAGATTGTCACAACTTGTAAGCGACTTCAAATTCATTGATGAACTTGATATCAACCCACTTCTTATATCTGAAACAACAGGTGAAGGAATTGCGGTTGACGGACGTATCAAAGTTAGAATGGAAGAAGCAAAAGAAGCTCTTGGCTGCAAATGCGGTTGCGGATCTGTAACTTGCTCTTGCGGTAAATAAAGAGGTATAAATAACTTCAAAAATACAAAACAGACATCTCTTAAATTTTTAAGAGATGTCTATTTTTTTATTTTTTTAATTGTTAATTTTTAAGCTTACACATCTGGTTTTTTATCAGATTTTTGCTCTGTTCCTTGCATTTTTTGATTTATTGAAGCTTCAAGTTGATCAACTTTTGCGGCTGCGTTCTGAAGATTTGCAACTTTTTCTTCATAAACTTTAAGTTGATTTATAATACCTTCTTGTGACTGAAGTTCTGTATTCAACTTTTCATAATTTGCGCTTGCATTATCGAATGTTTCCAGTGAAGAATCGTATGTTTTTTGATTTTGTTGAACATTTTTTTGCATTTGGTCACATCTTTTTGCTGTTTCTTTATATTTAGAATCTGTTTCCTGAAGCTTTTGTAAAGTTTGATTTTTGGCATCTTGAGCACTCTGTAAATTTTGTTCAGCCGTATTTAGCTTACCTTCAGCATCATTAAGAGCATTTTTTGCATCTGCCAAAGCTTTATCAGCCTGAGTTTTTTGTTGTTCAGCAGCTTTCACTGCGGCTTGAGCTGTCGCATACTGAGGATTTGGTTTTCCATCAGGAAGTGTTGGAGGTGTACTTTGAAGTGTTGCTTGAGCAGAACTTAACTGTTGCTGAGCCATTGCAACACCAGATTCTGCCTGTGCTACAGATGTTTTAGCATTAGAAACCTCGGTTTGTGCGGAAGATTTTTCTTTTTCACAATTTTTTACAGCATCACATTTACCTTTATATTCTTCATTGACAGAGCCTAACATATCATCAAGCTGATCTCTTGCTTTTACCGATTGGTTTAATTTGCTGGTGTTATCGTCCAAAGTCTTTTTAGCATCATTTTTGGTAGTTTCGGCAGTATCAACTTCACCTTCAAGTTTGGTAACATTAGATTTTGCAACTTCCTGCTGACTTTGAATATTACTTAAGTCAGCTTGTGCAGCAGAAAGTTTAGCTGTGACATCTGCTTTAGATGTTCCTATTTCTGTTTTTAGTGCTGATAAATCTTCTGCTGAGATATCGGGATTGGCAAGTTTTGTTGAAATATTATCCAAAGAAGTTGTATCATAAACTGCAGATGAACCACTTGTATCAACACCGGTAGCTTTACCAGTCGGAGTATTACCGTTTCCGGTTACTTGAGTTGTTCCTCCTGTCGAAGTTGATTTAGGTGTATTTCCGGCTTGTTGTGTTTGAGAATTTGATGATGTTTTTAGGGATTTTATATTTTTATACAAATCAACCCCTGTAGTAACAGTATTTTTTACAACATCTTCAATACTGTTACCCTTGCTTTGCCCATTAGCATTTTGTTGTTGCATTTGCTGAAGCCTTGCCTGCATAATGGATTGTTGCATAGACATATAAGCATTATCACGTATAATCTGAAGCGATTGTTGTTTTAAAGCATCAAGTTCGCCTCTCGTATATCTGCCAACTTTTTGATCGGGATTGTATCCATCTATACTAAAACCGCCCATGGCGAAAGCTCCTCTTTATACTTCATTATATATATAAAGTATATATATATTCGTCATTTTCATTGTTTTTCTAATTAGCAACAAAACTTTACATAATTTTTCACAAAACCTGCTATTTTTGTAACATTTTTTTACAATCTATCAAAAAAAATATTCAGCAACTTAATATAGACATGTGGTCAAAAATGGGGGTTAATATATGAAAGTTTCAGCAATAAATTACCAAACAAATCCGCATAGCTTTAAAGGAGAAGGTAGCAAAAACAGGCTGAAAAATGCAGCAGGGGCTGCAGCAATAGCTATTGCTGCGGCGGCACCTATGGCAGAAGCTGATGCACAATTTTATTATGTTCCAGTAACTCCGCAATATTATAGCTATGTGCCTACAAAAACAGTAACATCCGTTCCTAATTGTTTTGTTGTTGGCGACATTACAAAATCCGATCCTGATGAAAATGATAAATCTATGCGACAAGTTTTTGATGAAATAGACGAAAATGGTAATGAAAACGGAGTTATCTCTGCAAAAGAAGTAATGCGAACAGAAAGAAAAAATTGGAACGAAACTCAATTATACCCATATACAGATGAACAGATGAGCGAGGATGCAGCAGAATTTAATGCGCTTTCAAAAATGTATAATGAGGATGGTTCTGATCCAAACACAATGAACTACCGAGAATTTAAAAATGTAATGAACACTTATATGAATAACAAAAATGTAGACAAATTTGTTGATCTTATGAGAGTTCTAACAATACCTTATTATACACTTCCCCCACTTCCATATTATTACTATCCGCGTCCGCATTATCATAGACCATACGGACCGCCACCGCCACATCATCATAGACCAGCACCGCCGCACAATCATAAATATAACGAATATCACAGACATTGGTAAAAATAATTTATAAAAATATTTAACTTAGAGCCGAATTGAAACAATTCGGCTCATTAATTAGACGCCACAACTTATATTAATTGACCTAACAGCTTATTAATGCTTTAATACATTTATGAATTACATTTTTTATTTTCTTATTGTAATTTCAATTATAGCAGGAGCAGTAAACGGCAGACTGACGGAAGTTGTTAATTCAATTCTGACAGGAGCTGAACTTAGTGTTAAGGTAGCCTTTTCATTAATTGGGATTATGGCATTTTGGCTTGGAATGATGGAAATTGCAAAAAAATCCGGACTTATCGAGATTATTGCAAAAATTATAAAGCCAATTACCAAAAAGCTTTTTAATGAAATTCCAGAGAATTCACCAGCTGTTGGAGACATTGCAATGAGCTTTACCGCGAATGCTTTTGGACTAACAAATGCCGCAACGCCAATCGGCATAAAAGCAATGGAAGAACTGCAAAAACATAACACCGACAAAAAATCAGCCTCTAATGCTATGTGTATGTTTCTTGCTATGAATACAGCAGGATTTCAGCTTATACCGGCAACTGTAATAGCGGTTCTAATCGGAATCGGCTACAAAAATCCGACTGAAATTATAGCTCCAACACTTCTTGTAACAACAATTGCATTTTTGAGCGCAATTTTTATAGCTAAATTATTTGAAAAATTTTGGAAACCCCAAATAGAGAAAACACAAATTTCAAGAAAAAACATTAACGGAGGTGAGTTATAATGCTACAATCCGTAATGAACATAATTTCCGTATGGGCACTACCAGCAATCATAATTTTAATCTTAACATTCGGGCTTATACGTAAAGTTCCGTTATATGAAGTCTTCACAACAGGCGCAAAAGAAGGATTCAAAGTTTCAGTAAACATAATACCATATCTTGTTGCAATTATGGTAGGAATTTCAATGCTTCGAGCTTCCGGAATTATTGAAGGTATAGGCACACTGATGTCACCGATTTTATCACACTTTAACATTTCTGCAGACGTAATTCCTCTTATGATAGTTCGACCGCTTTCAGGCTCTGCGGCTCTTGGAATATTTTCGGATATTGCACATAATGCAGGCCCAGATGCTTTTACAACAAAACTTGCAGCAATAATGGTTGGCTCTAGTGAAACAACATTTTATGTACTTGCAGTTTACTTTGGAGCTGTTGGTATTTCGAAAATCCGTTATGCCCTTGCCGTTGGTCTAATTGCGGATCTTATAGGAATTGTGTCAGCAATTCTGGTGTGTAATTGGATGTTTTAATATCAACCCAAGTCTGGATTTTTGACGACACCGTAGGTTTAACTATATCTTTTACAAGAACTGCATAATCAATATTGATAAAATTAATTTTATCAATTCTCTCAACTTTAAACTCTTGACTGCCACAATTTTTACAATAATGGTTTTCAGGGACAACCTCACCATTTTTTATAGTAGCCTTCAACTTTACTCCACAACAAGCGCATCTTGTTATAAACCACTTATTCTCAATTAACTCGCCACAATCAGGACAATACGAAAAATCACTATCAATCCTAACTCTGTCATGAGTACATATTCTATTTTTCTTAAATAACTCCAGTAAAATCATACCTTTTATATAATTAATTTTGTTTATAAGTCAAGGTAATACTTCGTAAAAATGATGTCTTAATTTTATAACTTGATAAAATCAGTCTATGACAGTATCACCCAATATTGATATGTATATAAAAAATTCACTAATCCGCGGGAAACTTTGCCGCTGGGATAAAAATATTGTCACCGTTTACATTACCCCTATTACAGCGCAAATTAATAACAAAGAATTTTTTTATTCACAAGTTAAAAAATCAATGCTTGAATGGAATAAAATTCTAAAATCAGAAAATATATACGTGTTTTTTCAAGAAACTTTAAATCCGCAAAATGCAGACATAGTAATACACTGGGTAAAAGTCGGACGAGTTTACGAAGGTATGTGTAAATACCTAAGTGTAGTTAATCAAACAATAAATAAAATCGCAATAGATATAGGCTTACCAAATGAATATTCAGGAAAAGACACAAGCGATTTAAGTATTTACTGTGCAATAATGCACGAATTTGGCCACGCATTAGGCCTAGGACATGGAATTGAAATTGATGATATAATGTACGTTCCACACAAAAAAAATATACAAATTCCTAGTGAAAATGATATTTACGTATTAAAAACAATATATAAAAATCATTAAACTGCACCCCGCACTAGATAGATCCCACAAAATACTAAAATAACTAAGCAATAAAAAAGGAAATTCGATTAACCTAGAATCAAATTTCCTTTTAAAAAATAGGACTTGGCAACGAGCTATTTTCCCAGGCGGTGGCCCGCCAAGTATCTTCGCCGATGTGAGTCTTTACGACCGTGTTCGGGATGGGAACGGGTGGTTTCCTCACTCTTTGTCACCAAGAAACTTGTGACTTGCGCGGCTTGCACGCTGAAAGTTGCATAATGATTATAAGCAATCGCAATCATCATATCCTTCAGACATTCTATATACTGAATGCCAGATTAGGAAAAGCCCTCGTCCGATTAGTATCAGTCGACTGAATATGTTGCCATACTTACATCTCTGACCTATCAACCTGGTAATCTGCCAGGGGACTTACTAGCTTGTGCTATGAGAGATCTTATCTTACGGTGGGCTTCGTACTTATATGCTTTCAGCACTTATCCGCTTGGAACACAGCTACCGGGCGTTTACCGCTG